>JAWWCT010000001.1:0-146364 GCA_033720315.1 Woeseiaceae bacterium
CTTGCGCTTCTTGCCGGCAGCTTTTTTGGCCGGTTTGGATTTCCCGGCGGCTTTTCTGGCCGGTTTGGATTTCCGTGCAGCGGATTTGGCCGTCGCAGATTCCATTTCCTTCAGGCGTGCGTCGAGTCTCTCGAGTTGTTCTCGTGCACGCCGCAAGATGGCCTCCTGAACCTCGAACTCCTCGCGGGTAACGAGGTCCAGCTTGTCGAGGCCCGATTTGAGCACCGCACGGAAATTCTGTTCGAGTTCGTCGCGCATGGACTTGAGCCCCTGCGGCAGTTCCTCGGCGAGCATTCTTGCCAGTTTGTCGATCGACTCGTTGCTCATAGCCGGTTGATACCCCAGTGGCCGGCAAAAGACCAGCGATAAATGCCCTTCAAGCGACCGGTTTTGCACGTTCTTCACTATTTTGGGGCATAGCCTGCCTGCGCTGCACCATCGTGGGGCGCCCGCTCCCCTGGCAAATCTCCAAGCGACTGATTTTCGGAAGTATTCGGCGTCCGGCACAAATCCTGCAAAAACAATGCAAGGCACACCCGAAAACCGATGAGGGCTAAAGCGATGAAATTGATTACCGCGATTATCAAGCCATTCAAGCTTGATGATGTGCGTGAGGCGGTCGCCGAGATTGGCATCAAGGGCATTACCGTGTCCGAAGTAAAAGGCTTCGGCCGTCAGCGAGGACACACGGAGCTCTACCGTGGTGCCGAGTATGTCGTCGACTTCCTGCCGAAAGCGAAACTCGAACTGGTTGTCGCTGACGAGATTGCCGAACGGGTCATCGAGGCCATCGTCACCACTGCAAGGACGGGAAAGGTCGGTGACGGCAAGATATTCGTCGCCGATCTGCAACAGGTGATTCGCATTCGAACCGGCGAGACCGGCGCGGCTGCAGTGTAGCGGAGAAGCTTTGTCATGAACGACATACACACACTTGCGGGACAGGTAAGCGAACTGAGCTACGCGCTCGACACCTTGTACTTGCTGATGATGGGCGCGCTGGTCATGTGGATGGCAGCCGGCTTTACGATGCTCGAGGCAGGACTCGTGCGCGCCAAGAACACGGCAGAGATTCTCACCAAGAACGTCGGTCTCTACTCGATCGCCTGCATCATGTACATGTTGAGTGGCTACTCGATCATGTATCCGGGCAAATTCGAGGGAGCGATATTTCAAAGCCTTCGCACTCTTGGTAGCGGATTGCTAAGTGCCGGAGACAATCTTGCAGCAGACGTATTGGCAAGTAGCGGAGAGATTTATTATTCGAATCTCTCCGACTTTTTCTTCCAGGTCGTTTTCGTTGCAACGGCAATGTCTATCGTTTCGGGCGCGGTAGCGGAGCGCATGAAGCTGTGGTCGTTTTTCGTTTTTGCCGCGATTCTGACCGGGTTTATCTACCCTGTGCAGGGGTTCTGGAAATGGGGCGGCGGCTGGCTTGAGCAGCTTGGTTTCCAGGACTTTGCCGGCTCCGGCATCGTGCACCTGTGCGGTGCCTCTGCGGCGCTCGCCGGCGTTGTGCTTCTGGGTGCAAGAAAAGGCAAATACGGACCAGGGGGACAGATCAATGCAATCCCCGGGTGCAACCTGCCGCTTGCAACGCTCGGCACTCTGATCCTCTGGTTGGGATGGTTCGGTTTCAATGGCGGGTCGGAATTGAAAGTCAGCGATGTCGGCGCGGCGAATGCCGTTGCTCGCGTATTCGTCAATACGAACATGGCGGCGGCAGGCGGCCTTGTGTTTGCACTGTTGCTGTCACGAGCCTGGTTCGGCAAAGCCGACCTGACGATGGTATTGAACGGTGCGCTCGCGGGCCTCGTTGCAATTACGGCGGAGCCCCTGGCGCCGACGCCGTTCGGCGCGACGCTAATCGGCGCCGTCGGTGGCCTTATCGTCGTGCTCTCGATCGTCTTGCTCGACAGGTTCAGGCTGGATGATCCGGTGGGAGCAATCTCGGTACACGGCACGGTTGGCATTTGGGGTCTGTTGGCGGTGCCCATTTACAACGAATCGGCGAAGCTGTGGATACAACTGGTCGGAATCCTGTCCATATTCCTCTGGGTGTTTCTGATGAGCCTCCTCGTGTGGGCCCTACTCAAAGTGTCCGTCGGAATCCGGGTCGACGAGCAACATGAATACGCGGGTGTCGACCTTGCGGAATGCGGGCTCGAGGCATACCCCGAGTTTGCCGTGTCCGATTAGCGTTTGGGCTTTTTAAAGGCATTTTCAACCATATATAGCAACAACCGTGCTGACGCATCGCCGCGCCTGCAAGGCGACGCCGCACTGCCGCTATGAACCGCGCGGGCCCTGCGATCTTATTCGCTGCGCCGGCGGACCTCCGGGTCCGCCTTTTATGTCGAATTTACCCTAATCAATCCTGTGACTGCTGACACAACAATCGGCTACCCTACGTGCTTTAATGGTTTTCAAGATTGCTGGCCCCGGTTACGGGGTGACTGTGGGCCGAGGGACGATTCACAGTCGGAAGGAATGTCATCATGTCCAGGCAAGTACTCGCGACGCTTTTGCTGCTGGCACTGGCCGGTCACGCAAGCGGCCAGATCTACAAAGTTACCGATGAAGACGGCAACGTCCACTTCACCGACAAACCGGTCGGCGAGCAGGCGGAGCGCGTTGCCATCTCGTCGCGGCGAACCAATCCCGAACGCGTACAGGCAGCGGTCGATGCCCGCGCCGAAGCGGCCGCCAAGGCGGCGGAGGAAGCGGCTCAGGCGACGCCGCAGGGTCCGACCGAAGAGGAACTTCAGGCGCGCCGCGAAGAACGTGCCAAGCAGTGTCAAAAATATCGCGAGCGGCTACAGCGCTTCGTTCAGTCACGGCGTATCTATCGTGAGGACGAAAACGGCGAGCGTGTTTACCTCAGCGAAGAGGAAATGCAGGAAACGCGCGAGAATGCCGAAAACAAAGTCCAGGAGTACTGCGACTCCTAGTCAGCCCGCACAAAATGGGGTCTGACCCTATTTTCTTCGCGTTACAATGCCGACTTCACCTGTGAGGAGGACCGCATTGGCCTCAGCACCCGAAGCCGACGGTAAATATTCCCAAGCCTACCTGCCCGACTTTTGCGCCCCCGGCACGGTCCTCGTCATATTGCTGGTGGCCGAACTGGTCGCGATCATTTTGACGCTCGCCGCCTACGAGCCCGGCAAGTTCCTGACCGAACTGGCAATGACCTCGCTGTTCCTGCTCTGGCTTGCGCTCGCGGGAACCGCAATGATGTGCCGAATCCGGCCATGGGCGGAAAAACTCGGCAATACACAGGCCTTCGTCATCAGTTTTCTGCTGCTCGAAGTCATGTGCCTGGTGCTTGCCGAAGTTACCTACTGGCTGACCGTCAAGTTCGGCGAGGCGGTGATCATCGACGCCTCGCACGGTGAGTTCCTGCTGCATACCGCCGCGGTCAGCTCGATCGTCATCGCGCTGACCATGCGTTACCTTTACGTATCCAGCGAATGGCGGCGCAGTGTCGTGCTCGAAGCCCAGGCGAGAATCAGCGCGCTGCAGGCATTGATTCGTCCGCACTTCCTGTTCAACAGCATGAATACGATTGCCTCGCTGACCCGCAGCGATCCAAAGCGCGCCGAGGAAGCCGTCGAGGATCTTGCCGATTTGCTGCGCGCCAACTTGAATGCATCGAAAGACCGCACCACATTGAAAGAAGAACTGGAAGTCGCGGCAATCTATCAGCGAATCGAAAAATTGCGGCTCGGTGATCGGCTCAATGTCCAATGGGATGTCGGCGAATTGCCGATGCGTGCCCTGATCCCGAGCTTGACGATCCAACCGCTCCTCGAAAATGCGATATACCATGGCATCGAATTGCTTCCCGACGGCGGTGAGGTAAAGGTCAGCGGCAGGCGGGTCGACGGCGACCTGCAGATCGTGGTGAGAAATCCGGTTGCGACGGATGCAGTTCGCAAAAAGAGTGGCAACCAAATGGCGATGGCAAATATCCGGCAGCGATTCGATCTCGCATACGGCAACCGGGCGACGGTCGAAGCAGAGGAAAAAGACAACGTCTACAACGTAAAGCTGCAGTTCCCGTTTGACGAGAGTGCCCAATGAACGTCCTGATCGTCGATGACGAGGCGCCAGCGCGGGACCGGCTACGGCAACTTCTCCAGGAAGACGGTACGCATGTCGTGATCGGCGAGGCGGAAAACGGCAAGCGCGCCATCGAACTGGCGGCCGAACTGCAACCCGACGTCGTGGTGCTGGACATTCGCATGCCGGGTCTCAACGGCATCGAGACGGCACATCATCTGAATACGTTCGAAAAACCGCCGGCCGTCATTTTTGCAACCGCTTACGATGAATACGCAATCGAGGCGTTCGAAGCGAGCGCCATCGGCTACGTGCTGAAACCGGTCCGGCGCAGGCGTCTCAACCAGGCATTGCAGCTCGCACAGCGACTGTCGAGCAGCGTACTCGGGACGGTAGCGGAATCGTCCGGAATTTCCGGTCGCCGCAATCATGTCTGCACGAGGTCGCACGGCGAAATAAGGCTGATACCGATCAGCGACGTGAAGTACTTCGTTGCCGACCAGAAGTACGTCAGCGTGTTTCACGAGAATGGCCAGGACCTGATCGACGATTCCCTGAAGTCGCTCGAAGAGGAATTCGAGGACTCCTTCGTACGTATCCATCGCGGCGCACTGGTCGCAGTGGCTTGCATCGAGTCGCTGCGCAAGACCGAGGATGGGCGCACGCAGGTCGTGCTTCGGGACGTGGTTCCCGACGACGTCGACGTGCTGGTCGTCAGCCGCCGGCATCTGACCAACGTCAAACGCCGGCTGAAACAGGGTTGAGCCATTTGGACATCCGCATCGCGACGCGCAAGAGCGAGCTGGCTCTCTGGCAGGCAAACCACGTCGGTGAGAAATTGCGGCAACTGCCGCAGGTGACATCGGTCGAGCTGCTGCCGTTGTCCACTCGCGGCGACGAGGTGCTCGACAAGAGCCTGCAGAAGATCGGCGGCAAGGGCCTGTTTATCAAGGAACTCGAGATTGCGATGCAGGCGGGTGAGGCAGATATTGCGGTGCATTCGATGAAGGACGTTCCCGCACTGATGCCCGAGGGTTTTTGCATCGCGGCGGTCCTCGAGCGGGCCAACCCCGCCGACGCGCTGGTGTCGCAGGATCATTGCCGTCTCGAAGACCTGCCGCAAGGCGCCAGCGTCGGCAGCTCGAGTCTCAGGCGCCAGGCGCAGCTGCTGGCGATTCGTCCCGACCTCAAGGTGCAACCGTTGCGTGGCAACGTTGCGACGCGCCTCGACAAACTCGACCGGGGCGAATTCCAGGCAATCATTCTGGCTTGCGCGGGTCTCGCACGTCTCGGGCTCGAAGAGCGCATCAGCCAGCAATTTGAGCCGGATCAAATGTTGCCGGCCGCAGGCCAGGGAATCATCGGCATCGAATGCCTGGCGTCGCGAGTGGACCTGCGCCATGTGTTGCAGGCACTGGATGACTCCGTGTCCCAGGCGTCCATTGCCGCCGAACGCGCGGTCGCGGCGACGCTCGGCGCGAATTGCACCTCACCCGTAGCCAGTTTCGCCACCATCAACGGCAACACTGTGAGCATCGAGGCGCTGGTCGCTTCGCCCGATGGCAGCAGAATCATTCGCGAAAGGTCGGAGGGCGACATACAAGCCGCCGAGTCCGTCGGTACTCGCGTTGCCGAGGGCCTGCTGCAACGGGGGGCGGCGCTGCTGCTTGCCGAGGCCGAGGCATGACCGACGCGGCCCTTGGTGGCGTGCTCGTCACACGGCCGCAGTCGCAGTCGGCCGAACTCGCCGCAGCCGTCGAAGCTGCCGGCGGCGAGGCCGTGCTGTTCCCGGCTATCGATATCATCGGTCGCGAAACGACCGAGATCGAAGCCGAGTTGCGGCAACTGCCGCCGGTGGACATCGCGGTATTCGTGAGCCGGAATGCCGTCGCAAACGGTTTTCCTGCATTGCGCGACAGCAATGCCAGGATCGCGGCCGTCGGCCCGGCGACCCGAAACGCCATCGAAGCGCTGGGCGGGTCGGTGCACATCGTCCCCGAGCACGGATTCGACAGCGAACACCTGCTGCGCCACGCCGCTCTCAAAAACGTCCGTAACCTGCATGTCCTCATCGTCCGCGGCCAAAGCGGCCGCGAATTGCTCGCCGACACACTCCGCGAACGCGGTGCTACCGTGAATTACCTGTGCGTGTACGAGCGCCGGCGGCACCAGCCCAGCCTCGAAGAAGGCGAGTTGCTGGTCGAACGCCTGCAGGCCGGAAAAATCCGATTCGTCGTCGTCATGAGCGTCGATTCGCTCAAGTGCCTGCTCGAATCGGTGCCACCGGAGTGCCTCGATGCCTTGCGGCAGGTCACGCTGGTCGCACCCGGCGCTCGTGTGTTACAAACGGCTTGCGAGCTGATTCCCGGTATCCAGACCGAACTCGCTGGTGGGCCGCAAGCACAGGATATCGTTGCAACGCTCGTTTCGCTTGCGCAATCGGATATGGTCTCATGAGCAGCAAGAAAACGACCGCGAAAAAACCGGATACTGACGAAGTTGCGGGTGACAACGACGCGACCTTCGAAAGTGTCGAAGACGACAGCCCAGAGGCCGATGCTCCGCCGTCGGACGCGACACCACGTAAATCTCGCAAGGCGGGCGGCGGAGTGCTCGGCTGGCTGGCTTTGCTGTTCGCATTTATCGCAATTGCCGGCGTCGTTTTCGACTTTTTGCGCGACCGCGACGCTGCAGGCGACTCGCTCGAATACGACACAGCCATAGCTTCGCTCGATTCCTCGATGCGGGCAATCCAGGATTCGGTCGACAGCCTGCAACAAAACATCCAGGCACTTTCGGAACAGCGCGCACGTCAGGATGCGGCGATCGACCGCATTGCGGACGACCTCAGCGAACGGCTGGCGCAAATCGAAGCGCTGCGCGGTCGCCTGTCGCTGGTCGAAGGCAGCGTAACCTCGTTGCAGGGCATATCGACCGGCGCGCGCGATTCTTGGTTGCTCGCCGAAGCCGAGTATTACCTGCAGATCGCCAATGCCCAGTTGCAACTCGCGGGCAACCCGCAACTCGCGCATCATGCATTACGACTGGCCGACGAGCGGATTCTGCAACTTGCGAATCCGGCATTGACCGATGTTCGTCGCGCCCTTTCCGACGAATTGCGATCCCTGGAACTCGTCGAGAAACCGGATATTGCGGGCATCACCTTGCAACTTGCCAGTCTCGCCGAGCAGGCCGATTCGTTGCCGCTGAACATGGAAATCAGCTTGCCCGAGACCGGCGACGAGGCAGTCGATCCCGGTTTGACCGGCACCGACCGTGCCCTCGCGTCGCTCAGGAACGCTTTTTCGAACGTGGTCTCGGTGCGACGCACCGACGAATCCCTGACCCCGTTGATCGCACCCGAGGCACAGTATTTCCTGCGCGCCAACCTGTCATTGCAGCTCCAGGCAGCAAGACTCGCTGTGCTCCGAGGCGAGGAAACTGCATTTCGTCAAAGCCTGGACGACGCGTCGGCGTGGCTCACTGAGTACTACGACACCGGCTCGGCTGGCGTGCAAGCTGCTCTGGATGCGATCGCCGGCATGCGCGACAGCGCGTTTTCCCGCAACCTGCCGGACATATCGGAGTCCCTGCGATTGCTGCGGCAATACAATGCACTCGTTGAACAACGAACCGCGCCGGTCATCGAGTCGCAGGATAATGCACCGGCTGAGCCCGGCCAATGAAATTCGGCCTGTTGGTCATCGTTGCACTGGTGGTCAGCGCCATCGCCGCCAACCTGTTACTGGCCGATCCCGGTTACGTCGTCATCAGCATCCGCGGTTACCTGGTCGAAATGTCGGTACCGATCCTGTTGGCACTGATCGTCATGCTGTTGGTCTCGGCGTGGTTGATCGTCAAGCTGTTTCGGGCGCCGCGAAAACTCGGTGAAGTGGCGGGACGATTTCGAACGAGTCGTGCCGGACAGCGCCTGACCCGTGGCGTCATCGAAATTGCCGAGGGTAACTTCGCCAAGGGCGAACGCCTGCTGGCGCGCGCCGCCGACGTCAGCGAAGCGCCACTCCTTAATTATTTGCAGGCAGCCCGTGCCGCCCACCTTCTCGGTAAGGACGAGCGGCGCGATCGCTGGCTGCGCGAGGCTTACGAAAACCTGCCGGAGGCGAGCAACGCGGTGCTGCTGACCCAGGCCGAGTTACAGCTCGACCAGGCGCAATACGAACCGGCGTTGGCCACCCTGCGCCAGATCGAGGAAAATTCGCCGAATCACAGCCATGCGCTGACCCTGCTCGGCAGGCTTTACTATCGCCTGGAAGACTGGACGCACCTGGCGGACATCTTGCCGAAACTCAGGAAGCATGGCCGGCTCGATGCGGAGACCCTCGCTCGCTGGTCCTTCCGGGTGTATCGGGAAAAACTCGCGGCGGCGATCGATGGCGACAGTGTGTTGGCAATCTGGAAAAGCGTGCCGAAGGATTTCAAACAGAATCCCGAGCTGCTGCAGACTTATTTCGAGAGCCTGATCCGCACCGGCTTGCACGACAAGGCGGAGAAGGACCTCGCGGCCAGTCTAAAACGCAACTGGCGGCCGCAACTGGTGCGACTGTACGGCATCGTCGAAGGGTCCGACGCCGCGCGGCAACTCAAGAAAGCGGAAAACTGGCTCAAGCATCACGGAGAGGATGCGGACCTGCTCTTGGCGGCGGCCCGGCTTTGCCTGCGAAACGAGCTGTGGGGCAAGGCCAGGAGCTACCTCGAGACGGTTATTTCCATCCGCCCCGGGCCGGAGGCCTACGAGGAATACGGGCGGCTGCTGAATCAGCTCGGCGAAGGCGATGCAGCAGCGGAAGCCTATCGGGCAGGGCTCAGCCTGGTTGCACGGCCGCCGGCACCGGCCATCCCGCAGCTGGGGTCAGAGCCGGGCTCCGAGCCTGGTTAGCCCGGGCGCTGTAACCGCGCGTCAGGGTTGGCTGCGCTTGGTGCGCAGCCACTGGTTGAGCGGTTCCCACTGCTCCCAATCCGGCCACGCCAGGTATTCCGGCAGCTCGAATATCCCGAGGCCACGCGTATAGGCACGAATGTAGTTCTGGGCCTCGCGCAGCGCAGCGAGGTAGGGAACCTTTGCGGACGCCAGGTGATCGTCGAGTTCTTCGAAAATCAGCGTATTCTCACGGACCCGGTTTGCGACCACACCGATCTTCGCTTGCTTGCGCTCGACTTTGCCGACGCTTTTGAGTTCCTTGATGAAACGATCCGTTGCCTGCATGTCGATCGTCGAGGGCAAAACCGGCACCACGATGGTTTCCGCATGCCGGACCAGGGCGGTCAATTCCTTGCCGTGCGAGCGCGCCGGCGCATCGATAATCATCATATCGAGGCTGCGAGGCGCATGTCTGAACCCGTCCTTGTAGGCCTCCACAGCGGCGATTTCCGGGCGGTTCGACGGCCGACGCTCGAGCCAGTCCATGCTGGACCGCTGCGGGTCGTAGTCCGCCAGTCCCACATCATAGCCCGCATCCGCGAAATAGGAGGCAATATTGGTTGCGAGGGTGCTTTTGCCACAGCCGCCCTTGGCGTTCATGACCATTATGTGGCGCATCGGGTTTCCTTTCGGCGGGTTTTTTTGGTGTCGCTATAAGTTTAGGTAAACTACCGTCGCCGGCCGTAAAAGTCCATTGGCCGGCCGGTAGTGACGATTTGTGTCGGACGTGTCGCGCGGAGACCCGAAATTCTCCGCAGCCAGGAAATAATCCAGATCAGGGGACCTCAGGAAAAATGAGCACACAGCGAAAACCGGAATTTATCGAAGACGAAATTTCTGAACGCGCTGTACATGACTTTCTGCAGGACAATCCGGACTTTTTCGAACGCCATGCAGCGTTGCTCAGTTCGCTGCGACTGCCGCACGTTACCGGCGGCACGGTATCCCTGGTCGAGCGACAGGTATCGGTGTTGCGGCAAAAGGATCTGAAGCTCGAACGCAAACTGAAAGACCTGATTGGCGTTGCCAAACTGAATGACGCGCTGGCGGGGAAAATTCACAAACTTGCGCTCAAGATGCTGAGTGCCACCAGTTTGCAGCAGACGCTCACTCATATAGAGGATTCGCTGCGTACCGGATTCGATGCGGATCAGTCGATTCTCGTCATGTTCGGCGACCCGGACGCGTACAAGAACGTCAAGGTCGGCCGCTTCTTCCAGGCGCTTGAACGCGACGACGCATCGCTGAAGCCCTTCGACATGTTCTTGCAGGGCAGCGGTCCGCGGTGCGGCCAGATTCGTGACGCACAGAGAGATTTCCTTTTCGGCAAGGAGACGGACGAGATTGGCTCTGCGGCGCTCATTCCCCTGGGCAAGAAATCACGCGTCGGCTTTCTTGCGATTGGCAGTTCGGATGCAAACCGTTTTCATCCAGGAATGAGCATCGATTTCCTGACGCGGCTCGGTGAACTGGTCGCGGAATCCCTGAAACGCTATTGATTTATCCTTGTGCTCGAGAGCGAAGCATCCTGGATCGACAAATTCACCCGGCACCTCGAGTACGAACGCCGGCTCTCCGCGCTTACCTGCAAACATTATCGTCGCGACCTGCACTCCCTCGAACGTCATTGCGACAAGCTCGATATCGAGCGCTGGTCGCAGCTCGACGACGAGGCCGTAAGATCGTTTGCTGCGGCCTCGTTTCGCCGCGGCCTGTCGCCAAAGAGCATACAGCGGCAACTTTCGGCTGCGCGATCCTTCTTTAGATACCTGGCACGCGAAAAACACGTAAAAAAGAATCCCGTGGTTTCGGTCAGCGCGCCGAAATCCGGCAAGCGACTGCCAGAAAACCTCGACACCGATCGCATGGCACACCTGCTCAATATCAAAGGCAAAGGGCCGCTCGTGGTACGCGACCGGGCAATGCTCGAACTCATGTACTCGTCGGGCCTGCGTCTCTCTGAACTGACCGGTCTCGATGTCGGCGATATCGATACTGGAGACGCGACGGCTCGCGTAACCGGCAAAGGATCGAAGGAGCGCATCCTGCCGGTTGGCCGGTATGCGCTGGAAGCTCTGCTCGCCTGGCAGAAAGAACGGGTCTCGCTGGCGCGCGCCGACGAACAGGCGTTGTTCGTCAGCGTAAAAGGCACCCGACTCAGCCCGCGATCGGTGCAGGCGCGCGTCGACTACTGGGCACGCAGGCAGGGCATCACGACCAAGGTCTATCCTCATCTGCTGCGGCATTCCTTTGCGACGCATATGCTCGAATCGAGCCATGACCTGCGCGGCGTGCAGGAACTTCTCGGTCATGCCAGCATCAGCACCACCCAGGTGTATACACACCTTGACTTCCAGCATTTGGCCCAGATATACGACCAGACCCACCCGCGGGCCAGGATGAAACCGAAACCGTAGCAGGCTAAGGTAAAGAGACGCGGCGCAGGCCGCTGCCACCACTGCCAACCATCGCAGCCCGTGGGTAAATGCCGCTAGATTCCCGAGGATCAGCCAGATGGAACAATTTCGTGGGACGACAATCGTCTCGGTGCGACGTGACGGCAAGGTCGCGATTGCCGGCGACGGCCAGGTCAGCATCGGTAACACGGTCATGAAAAGCAACGCCCGCAAGGTGCGAACGCTTGCCGACGGCCGGGTTATCGCCGGTTTCGCCGGCGGCACCGCGGATGCATTTACCCTGTTCGAACTTTTCGAAAGTAAGCTCGAGCAATACGGCAACCTGACCCGCGCCGCCATCGAACTGGCCAAGGACTGGCGCACCGACCGGCGACTGCGCAGGCTGGAGGCGCTGTTGTGCGTCGCCGACGAAGAATCATCATTCATCATCTCCGGCAACGGCGACGTAATCGAACCCGAGAACGACCTGATGGCCATTGGCTCGGGCGGCCCGTATGCGCAGGCGGCGGCACTGGCATTGCTCGAAAACACCGATCTCGGCGCGCGCGAAATCGTCGAAAAGGCACTCGCCATCGCCGGGCAGATTTGCGTATTCACAAACCAGAACATCGAAGTGGAGCAATTGCCTCGCGATTGAGTGCAGCGAACACCGTTATGTCACAGATGACACCGAGAGAAATCGTCCAGGAACTGGACAAGCACATCGTCGGTCAGGACGAGGCCAAGCGCGCCGTTGCCATTGCGTTGCGAAATCGCTGGCGTCGCGTGCAGGTCGACGAGCCGCTGCGCAGCGAAATAACTCCCAAGAACATCCTCATGATCGGACCGACCGGCGTCGGCAAAACCGAAATTTCGCGACGCCTGGCGAGGCTGGCCAAGGCGCCTTTCATCAAAGTGGAAGCGACCAAGTTCACCGAGGTCGGTTATGTCGGCCGCGAAGTCGACAGCATCATTCGTGACCTGATGGACGTCGCCGTAAAAATGACCCGCGAAGAGGAGATGGCGAAAGTCAGCCACCGCGCCGATGATGCCGCCGAGGAACGCATTCTCGATGCGTTGTTGCCGCGATCGCCGCGAGGCGTCGGGTTTGCCGCGGAGGGTGAGTCGGACGCCGAGGATTCCGATACCCGTCAGAAATTCCGCAAACTGTTGCGCGAGGGAAAGCTCGATGACAAGGAGGTTGAAGTCGAGGTACGGGCGATACCGATGGGAGTCGAGATCATGGCGCCACCGGGCATGGAGGACATGACCAGCCAGCTACAGGGGATGTTTCAGAGTCTGTCCGGGAGCCGGCAAAAGACCAAGAAGCTCAAGGTAAAAGACGCGATGAAGCTGCTTGCGGACGAAGAAGCGGCCAAAATGCTCGACGAGGAGGAGTTGAAGTCGCGAGCGCTCGAGGCCGTTGAGCAACACGGTATCGTGTTTATCGACGAGCTGGACAAGGTCGCGCGTCGTTCGGAAACGGTGGGTGCCGACGTATCCCGCGAAGGTGTGCAGCGCGACCTGTTACCGCTGGTCGAAGGATCGACCGTCAATACCAAGTACGGCATGGTCAGGACCGATCATATCCTGTTCATCGCGTCCGGAGCCTTTCATGTTTCCAAGCCCTCCGACCTGATTCCGGAGTTGCAGGGTCGTTTCCCGATCAGGGTCGAACTGAAATCGCTGACCACCGAGGACTTCGTGCGCATACTCACCGAGCCGGATGCCTCGCTGACGTCACAATACGAAGCGCTTCTGAAGACCGAGGAAGTCGAACTCGAATTCAGCGAAAGCGGCGTGCGCCGGCTGGCCGAGGTCGCCTACAACGTGAACGAGCGGACGGAAAATATCGGTGCAAGACGCCTGCATACCGTCATGGAGCGATTGCTCGAAACGATTTCATTCGAGGCCGCCGACAAAAGCGGGACCCGGGTGCAGATCAACGCCGGCTATGTCGACGACCACCTGGCCGAGTTGTCGAAGGACGACGATTTGAGCCGATATATCCTGTAGCAGACCACGACGCGCCTGACAGGCGTCTCGTCTGCAAGGAATGACCAGCACCGTGGACTACACTCCGACTGAAATCAGGCTGCAAACCCGGTCACGCCAGCTCGTCATTACCTTTGACGACGGCAGCCGCTTCGAATTGCCATTCGAATTCCTGCGGGTTATGTCGCCGTCCGCGGAAGTGCAGGGCCACGGACCCGGCCAGGGCGTGCTCCAGGTCGGCAAGGAAAACGTGCAGGTCACTGCCATCGAACCCGTCGGACATTACGCGGTGCGCCTGGTCTTTGACGACGGGCACGACACCGGGCTCTACACCTGGAAATACCTTTACGAACTCGGTGCCGGCCAGCAGCAAAAGTGGCGACACTATCTCGACCAGCTCAAGGCGGCGGGGTATGCTCGGCAACCCGTTTCCGACAGCGCCAGCGATGACTGAGGAGTCGACACATTTCGGATATGAATCCGTGCCGGTAAGCGAAAAGGCACGGCGGGTCAGGGGCGTGTTCGACTCGGTCGCCGTTCGCTACGACCTCATGAACGACCTGATGTCATGCGGGCTGCACCGCTTGTGGAAGCGTTTCACGATCGCCCAGGCAGCCGTCCGCCGTGGTCACTCGGTGCTCGACCTTGCCGGCGGCACCGGTGACCTGGCGAGAAAGTTTGCAGCGAAGGTCGGTAGCAGCGGGCACGTGGTCCTGGCCGACATCAATGCCACTATGCTCGAAGAAGGACGCCGCAAGGTGGTCGACGCGGGCATTGCCGGAAACCTGTCACTGGCGCAGGTCGACGCGGAACGATTGCCGTTTGCCGATTCGACCTTCGACTGCATCACGATTGCATTCGGCCTGCGCAATGTCACCGACAAGGACGCCGCACTTCGATCGATGCTGCGGGTGCTGAAGCCTGGCGGTAAATTGCTGGTGCTCGAATTTTCCCGGCCAGTCGAGTTATTGAAACCGGCTTACGACCTGTATTCGTTCCGCATCCTGCCGTTGATGGGCAGCCTGGTCGCCGGCGATGCAGACAGCTACAAATATCTTGCCGAGTCGATACGCATGCATCCGGACCAGGAAACGTTCAAGGAGATGATGCAAAAGGCCGGCTTCGAGCGTGCCCGATATCACAACCTGACCGGCGGCATCGTCGCCCTGCACGTCGGCTATAAACTCTGATGAATGCGCTCGAGACACTGTTGCGGCCGCTGGCGGCGATGTTGAATCGGCAACTCCAGGCGAAGTCACCGGCGAGGGAACTGTGCGCGGAGCTCGATGGCCGGGTCTTTGCCGTGCGGGTCAGGGACACCTCGCTGGTCATGTATTTCCTGGTCGGCTCGGGCGAAATTACCCTGGCACCTGAGTATGACGGCGAGCCGGATACGGTCGTCACCGGCTCGCTCCTGTCGCTGGCTGCACTTGCCGGCGGTAACGACCAGGGGGTGATCAGGCGTGGCTCGATCGACCTGAGCGGCAACCCCGACGTTGCACAGAAATTCCAGAAGCTGCTCAAGTATGGCCGCCCGGATCTCGAAGAGGAATTGTCCGCCGTGATCGGTGACGTAGCAGCCCATTCGATCGGCGAGGTGGTTCGCAGGACGCAACAGTGGGGCGTCGAGGCGGGCGCCACCATGATGCAAAATTTCAGCGAGTACCTGCAGGAAGAAAGCCGCGCCGTGCCGAGTCGCTATGAGACCGAAGGTCTGTTGCAGGAGATCGAAGCATTGCGCGATGACGTAGCCAGGTTCGAGGCACGCCTGAAGCAGTTCGACAGACACCTGCAGCACTGACGATGCGCAGCCGCATAATAATAAGAATGGTGGCGATGCAGCGTGTACTGGTGCGGTACGGGCTGGACGAACTGATCAAGCAAACTCACTTCCTGCGGCCGCTGCGTTTTTTCTTTTACCTGTTCCCGAGATCCGGCGATCGCCAGGCGCCGTTAGGCAGGCGCATCCGGCTGGCCCTGCAGGAGCTCGGGCCGATCTTCGTAAAATTCGGACAGGCGGTGTCCACGCGGCGCGATCTCCTGCCCACTGAGATCGCCGACGAACTCGCGATGCTGCAGGACCGCGTGCCGCCGTTTCCGGCCGATGAGGCCGTCGGCATCCTCGAGAAGGCATACGGACAGCGGCTGAGCGAGGTTTTTTCGCGCTTCGATAAGGAGCCGTTCGCCGCTGCGTCAATCGCGCAGGTGCACACCGCGGCCCTGCAGGACGGGACCGAGGTCATCGTCAAACTCCTGCGTCCCGGTGTGCAGCGGCTGATCGAGCGCGACCTCGAGGTGCTCTATGCGATTGCCGGTCTCGCCGACAGGTACTGGGAGCACGGCAAGCGACTGCGGCCGCTCGAGATCGTTGCCGAGTACGAGAAAACCATCATCAACGAACTCGATCTCATGCGCGAAGGCGCCAATACGGCGCAACTGAAGAGAAACTTCGAGGGCTCGGACCTGCTGTACGTACCCGAGGTCTACTGGGATTACTGCCGGCCGCAAGTGCTGGTCCAGGAACGGATCTACGGTATTCCGATCAGCGACATGCAAGCGCTCCGCGCTGCCGGCGCGAATATCCAGGTGCTTGCGGAAAACGGCGTCGAAATCTTCTTCACGCAGGTCTTCCGGCACAACTTCTTTCACGCGGATATGCACCCGGGGAATATCTTCGTCCAGGTCGACGATCCTGAAAGACCAAAGTACGCAGCCGTCGACTTCGGCATCGTCGGACACCTGAGCCCGGAAGATCAAAGATACCTCGCCGGCAATTTCCTGGCGTTCTTCGACCGTGATTACCACAAGATCGCGAAACTGCACCTCGACTCCGGCTGGGTGCCGGCAGGCACGCGAATCGACGAGCTGGAGGCCGCGGTGCGATCCGTTTGCGAACCGATCTTCAACAAACCCCTGTCGGAGATCTCTTTCGCGCAGGTCATGTTGCGGCTTTTTGAGACGGCACGGCGTTTCAACATGGAAGTACAGCCGCAATTGATCCTGCTGCAAAAGACGCTGTTCAACATCGAGGGGCTCGGTCGCGACCTGTATCCGCAACTCGATCTGTGGAAGACGGCACACCCGATTCTGAGACGCTGGATGGACGAGCAAATGGGTCCGCGCGCAATGCTCAAGCAACTGCGCGAAGACTTGCCGCAAGCCAGGGAGGCGCTACGCGAGTTGCCCGCTGTCGTCCATTATCTCTCTGAGCAGATTTCTGAGGGCAGGCTGCATTTGCGGCTGGACTCGGCCGAACTCGGCGAAATCCGCGAACAGCTCGAGAAGCAGCAAAAACAGCGATACTGGCTGACCGTCGGCGCCACCGCGATCATTGCCGGCACCGTGCTACTGGCCCTGGGATTCGTGCCGATCGTCGGCTGGGTCCTGGTATCTGCCGGATTTTTCGGGATTTTCATAGGAAGACCCAGTTCCTGAATTATCCCCTGCCCCCGGGATATACTCCGGCCCCGTAGCGGATTCGTCGCTTGGAGGCAGGCAAATGGCAGAGGCAGGCGGAAAAACACTTCCCATCATCGTTGCTTTCGGGGCAGGTATCGTTGCCGGCCTCATCATCTCGACGGTACCGGTCGTCAGCGAGGGGTTGAGGGCCCTCGGGTCCGGTAGCGACGCAGCCACCGGGACCAATGGTGGGCAGCTCGATGACGAGGCACTTGCGTTGCTCACGAATACGGTCGAATACCGGACCGTGATGAGCAATCCCGAATTCGCGGCACTGCTTGCCGACGAACGCTTCAAGGGAATTTTTGCCGATGAGCGAATTCTCAAGCTGATCGCGAACGCCGAATTCAGCGCGCTGGCCGCCGACCCGCAATCGCGAAAAATCATCGCCGACCCGCGACTGCACAGCCTGTTGGCGGACGCACGTTTCGGTGCAATGTTCGCCAATTCGCAGTTCCAGGCACTGTATGGCGATGAACGGTTCCGGTCGCTGTTCTCGGATGCCGCTTACCAGGACGGCTTCAATGACGCTGGAATCCGGGCATTGTTCCGCAGCGCGCAATTCAGGGCCTTGCTGGTTGACGACCGGATGCCGGCGCTTTTTGGTAACCCGCAGTTCTCCAGCTTCTTCTCCGATGACAGGTTCCGGGCCATGATCGGCGACGGTCGATTCCGCGCGCTGATCGCAAACGGCGAGTTTCTCGCACTGCTCTCCGATTCCACGTTCCGCTCACGACTGGCCGCGGGAGAACTGGATTCCCTGTCCGCCAATGCGGCGGTCTCGAATCTGATCAACGACACGCGGTTTGCGCCGATCCTCGACGATGAGCGTTTCAGGTCGTTACTCGGGGATGTGCGACTGCTCGGTTTATACCGCGATCCGGCATTTGCCGTCGTGATGTCGGACCCCAGGTTCGGGCTGCTATTGCGTGAGCGCGAGACCGGTCAGGCGTTCGGCGACCAGCGGTTCACGGCCTTGTTTGCCGACGCCCGGTTCCGCGATCTGTTGAAGGACGGCAGGTTCGTTGCCATGGGTAGCGACCCGCGGTTTGTCGCATTGTTTGCCGATGCGCGTTTCGCCGGCTTGCTCGCCGATGAAACCTTTGCCAGCCTGCTCAACGATGCCAGGTTCCGGCTGTTGTTCGGTAACTCGAATTTCCGCAGCATCTTTGCCGATGCGCGGCTGAGCGCACTCGTGGGAGACCCGAGGTTTGCATCCTTGCTGTCGTACCGCGAATTCCGGACGATGGTGTCCGATGCCCGATTTGCGGCATTATTCTCCGATGCCAACTTCGAAAACGCCTTCGCCGGAGCTTCGTCCACGAGGTAGCAACCCGGACGCCATGTCTCAGCACGGCTCGGGCAGGCGCAGCGTACGAAGTTTCGTACGCCGCGCCGGTCGTATGACGCCGGGCCAGGAACGTGCGCTTCGCGATCTGTGGCCAACCTACGGTATCGGATACTCTGCCACGCCCATCGACCTGGACCGGGTATTCGGGCGCACGGCAAGCCGTGTGTTCGAGATAGGCTTCGGCAATGGCGAAACCCTGGTGCGCGACGCCGCCGCCGCTCCCGACAAGGACTTCATCGGCGTCGAGGTCCACGAGCCCGGGATCGGGCATTGCCTGATGCGAGCCCGCGATCTCGGTATCAACAACTTGCGTGTGATTGCTCATGATGCCGTCGAAGTGTTGCGCGAACAGATCGCCGACGAAGCGCTTTCGCGCATCAATCTCTTTTTTCCCGATCCGTGGCCGAAGAAGCGCCACCACAAGCGCCGGCTGGTCCAGGCTTCGTTCCTGGCGCTGGCGGCCGCCAGGCTCGAGCCGGGCGGCCGGTTGCATATAGCGACCGACTGGGAAAATTACGCAGAGCACATCGACGAACTCATCGAAGACTCGAGAGAATTCACGCTCGTCGAGCGCTACGTACACGACGGATGCAATGAATTGTCCGACCGGGAAACGACCAAGTTCGAGCAACGGGGCCTGGCCGAAGGCCGCGGGATCTGGGACTGGCGTCTCGCAAAATCCTGACTTGCGCATCGCGGCAAATGCTCTATAAATTACGCTAAGGAAGCATTAACGACGGGGATGACATCAACGAAGGGACAGGCGCATGGCAATCGCATATCCGGTCATCGGGGACTGGTACCGGCGGAGCAATGGAACTCTCCTGAAGATCGTTGCGGTGGACGAGGACGATGCAACGATCGAGATTCAGTTTTTCGACGGAACGATCGACGAATTCGATTTCGATACCTGGAACAGTATGTTGCTCGAACGTGTCGGCGCGCCGGAGGACTGGTCCGGATCCGTCGACATGGACCCGGAAGATTTCTCCGGCGACGACGGTGGCGAAATACCGCTGGGCTATCACGACCCTTTGAGCTTTCTCGACAAAGCCGACTGAAGGAATCGCTGTCGAAGCGATTGTAAGAGCAGCTTTAGCCGCGATGCGCTTCCAGGCTGGAAGGGCCGCATACCACCACGTCGCCATTCTTCACAACCACATCCACCGCCCTCAATTTTTTGCCCGGGCACGGTCCGGCAACACATTCGCCGCTGTCGATTTCGTAAATTGCGCCGTGGGACGCGCAAATGATCTGCTTGCCGTCGCTGGTCAGGAATTGGTCCTTTTGCCAGTTCAGCGGATGACCGGCATGTGCGCAAAAATTCTGGTAGGCGTATAGCGCATCGCCCTGACGAACGACGAAGCCTTTGAACGGCCAGTCACCGCTGCCAATGGTGAATTCCCGGCATCCCGGATCGGGAAGCTCATCGAACCTGCCGACAACCACGGATTCCAATTCGTCAGTCTTCCTTGAGCGGTACGAGCTGATCGGCATTACGCGATATGTACAGGGCCAGGATGATCGCCGGAATTCCGGTAGCTGCGGCGTACAGGAAGAATCCGGTCCAGCCGATGGCTTCCTGTACGTTGCCGGAATAGCCTGCGATCAGTTTGCCGAAAAAACTCATCAGTGAACTCAATAGCGCATATTGCGTTGCGGTGTAGGAAGCACTGGTCAGGCTTGCAAGATAGGCAATCAGTATGGTGCTGGAAAAGCCCTGGGCGACATTATCGGCCGTGATGGTGACCGCCAGCATCCAGATCTCGGGACCGACCAGTGACAACACGGCGAAGAACAGGTTGGTGCTCGCAATCAGGAACGTCGCGATGAACAGGCAACGCGCCAGACCGATCCGGACGGCCGCCCAGGCGCCCGCGACGATGCCGACGAAAGACAGAATGGTTCCGTAGACCTTGGCAACGGTTGCAATCTCCGCCTTGGAAAAACCGATGTCCAGGTAAAACGGGTTGGCAAGGATGCCAAGGACCCGGTCGCTGATGGCGTACAGGGAGATGAAGGCAAGCAACAACCACGCAGTCGGCCCGAAACGGCTGAAGAAGTCACGAAACGGCCCGGAGACCGAGGTCAAAAACCACAGTGAAATCTTGCGCACCACCGAGTCAGCGGCGGCATAGCGCGGCTTGCGCTCGACGTCGGGCTCGTGCGCCAACAAGGTCGCGGCCACACCGACGCCCATCGCCAGCGCCATTACCTGGTAAGCCAGCGTCCAGGATCCGAATTCCGCGATGTACAGCGCGCCGGCGATGCCGACCAGGATCGCAATTCGATAACCGTACTGATACGACGCGGCAAGGATCGGCTGCATCTCGCTTCCCGCGATCTCGATGCGGTATGCGTCCAGCGCGATGTCCTGGGTCGCCGAGGAAAAGGCGACGACAATCGCGAACGCGACGAACATCGGCGTTGCCAGTGCCGGGTCCGTGTTCGACATCGCCAAAAGGCCGATTGCAACCGAGAGCTGTGCCAGCAACAGCCAGGATCGTCGCTGGCCCAGCCAGAGATGCAACAAGGGAAGTTTCAGCGAGTCGACCAGCGGCGACCAGGCGAATTTGAAACTGTAAGCAAAACCGAGCCATGCAAAGGTGCTGATGGTGCTTCGCTGCAGACCCGCCTCCTCCAGCCAGGCAGTCAGTGTCGAATACACCAGCGGGAACGGCAGACCCGCGGAGAAACCGAGAAAGAAAAGAACCAGGACTTTTTCCTGCAGGTAATAACGCCAACCCGGCGATGCTTGCGATCCGGCAGCAGGCAGTTCGCTACTCACCAGTCGTAGTCCATGGTCAACGGCGCATGATCGGAAAATCTCTCATCCTTGTAGATGTCAGTGCGTTCGACTTTGTCTTTCAGGCCCGGGGTTACGACCTGGTAATCGATACGCCAGCCGACGTTGTTGTCCCAGGCGCGGCCGCGATTCGACCACCAGGTGTACTGGTGTTCTTCGTTGTTTACCTGGCGGAATGCGTCGATAAATTCATGAGGTCCGAACAGCTCATCCATCCACGCGCGTTCCTCCGGCAGAAACCCGGAATTCTTTTGATTCGCCTTCCAGTTCTTGATGTCGATTTTTTTGTGTGCGATGTTCCAGTCACCGCACAATATGTACTCCGACGGGCGCTGCTTCAGCTGCAGAAGATGCGGCGTAAAAGCATCCAGAAAGCGGAATTTCGCCTGCTGGCGTTCGTCGCTCGAAGAACCGGAGGGCAGGTAAACGGATACCACACTGAGGTCACCGAAGCGTGCTTCCAGGTAACGCCCCTCTTCGTCGAATTCCGTGACGCCGAATCCGCGAACGATATCCTTCGGTTCCTGTTTCGAATAGATGGCGACTCCGCTATAGCCCTTCTTGAGTGCATCCTCGTAATAACAGTGATAGCCGGACGGTGAGAAACAATCGTCAGTCAGCTGGTGAAGCTGAGCCTTGGTTTCCTGGATACAGACGACATCGGCGTCCTGCTTCGGCAACCAGTCGAAAAAACCCTTGCGCGCCGCCGCACGGATGCCGTTGGCATTCAGACTGATCACCCTGAACAAAGATGCTTCTCCTTAATCCCTTATCGCAAACCCGGGAGCGTTGCCGATACGGCATTCGGCGTATCCGTGTGTCATACTGTATCGGCCGCGACAACAATAATTCCAGCGCCGGTCATCATACAGAAGCGGAGTCAAAGGCAGAAAAATGCGCGCCTTTCAAAGGGAGTTTCTGGATCTCGCCCTCGAGCTCGGCGCGCTTCGATTCGGCGAATTCACTCTCAAGTCCGGTCGCGAGAGTCCTTATTTCTTCAACGCCGGTTTGTTTTCTACCGGCTATGCCGCAGCCAAACTGGGTCGCTACTACGCCTCGGCAATCGCCGAATCGCAGGTGGAGTTCGACATGCTGTTCGGCCCTGCCTACAAGGGCATTCCACTCGTGGCGCTGACCGCCGCCGCCCTTGCCGAACATCACGACTTCGATGTGCCTTATGCCTTCAACCGCAAGGAGGCCAAGGCGCACGGCGAAGGCGGCAGCATCGTCGGCTCACCGCTCGCCGGCAGGGTGCTGATCGTCGATGACGTAATCACGGCCGGGACTGCCGTTCGCGAAGCGCATCGGCTCGTGACCGCGGCCGGTGCGGAGGTCGTCGGGCTGGTCATCTCGCTCGACCGCCAGGAAGTCGGCAAGGACTCACGCTCGGCCGTCCAGGAACTCGAGCAGACCCTGGGACTACGCGTCGTGAGCATCCTCAAACTCGAGAACCTGATCGATATGCTCGAGGAGTCGAGCGAGTACGAAGCGTACCTGGAGCCGGTGCTGGAATACCGCAGCAAATTCGGCATCCACCAATGAATTTCCGCTAAGCCATTGATTTTTTTACATAAGCCCGGGTTTACAGAAATGGGACCTGGGTCTAAGCTGTGAATTCGCGAACTGGTCCCTCTACGACACTTGTGTTTTGTGTGATATTTGCTCCATGAGACGTTTGCTCGCAACGATTCTTGTGCTGTCACTGCTGCCGCTCGCGGCCCTGGCAGGACAAAAACAGACGCCGAAGCTGTACCGTTGGGTCGATAACGACGGGGTGGTGCACTACGGCGACAGTATCCCGGCGGAATTTGCCGAGATCGAGCGCCAGGTCGTCAACGATCACGGCATCACCGTCGACGTGATGGAGGCCAAAAAGACCGAGGAACAGCTGGCCGAGGAACGCAGGCAGGAGGAACTGCGGCAGGCGCGGGAATTGCAGCGTCGTGCCGACCAGGCACTGCTTGCCACCTACCTGTCGGTCGAGGAAATCGTGCTGCATCGCGACCGGCGCGTCGAACTGTTCCAGGCCCAGGCCCGCGTGACCGAACTTTACCTGAGCAACCTGAAACGCCGGCTGGAAAAGCTGCAGGTCGAGGCATCCAGGTACCGGCCGTACAGCCAGAATCCGGACGCCGAAATGATCGATCCCGACCTGGCTGCGGATATTGCCACGACCAAGGACACGATCGCCAAACACGAGGCGAATCTCAGGAAATTCCAGGAGGACGAGCAGAACATCGTCGCCCGCTTCGATGGCGACATCGACCGCTTCAAGAAGCTCAAGGGCCTCAATTAGGTGTTAACGAATACATGAACATCGCGCCTTCAGGCGCGATTTTTTTATGCCTGCCCCGAATGCCCGAAGCCACCTTCGCCGCGGGCGGAGTCCGCGAATTCCTCGACCACCTCGAACTGCACCTGCTCCACGGGCACGAACACCATTTGCGCAATACGTTCGCCCGGTTGGATCGCGTAGGACTTGTTGCTGCGGTTCCAGCAGGATATGTACACCTGCCCCTGGTAGTCGGAATCGATGAGCCCGGTGAGGTTGCCGAGCACCAGCCCGTGCTTGTGCCCCAGCCCCGATCGCGGCAGCAGGACAGCCGCGAGCCCGCCGTCGCCGATGTGAATCGCCAGGCCGCTCGGTACCAGCACGGTTTCGCCGGGCTCGACGGTGAGCGCCTCATCGATGCAGGCACGCACGTCGAGGCCGGCCGAGCCGTTGGTCGCATAGTGCGGAAGCTCGATCGTGTCGCCGACACGCGGATCCAGGATCTTCAGTTGAATGGATCGCAAAGAGTTCGCTCGTCAGTCGCCGCTGCCAACGGCATGCAACTTGCCGCGTTTACCGGATTCGGAGCTGTCGCGAAAGCGATCTGCCACGAGTTTCAACAGGGCCACGGCCAGGTCTTTCTTGGACATGGTCGGGAACGACTGCTGGCCACCCGCCCAGAACACCTCGGCAGCGTTATCGTCGCGATCGAAGCCGCGATCGCGGCCGACCTCGTTGGCAACGATCATATCGAGGTTTTTCTTTTCCAGCTTCGAGCGCGCGTATTTTTCGAGATTACGCGTTTCGGCCGCAAACCCCACGGTGAACGGGCCGTCATCGAGTTGCGCGACGGAGGTAAGGATGTCCGGCGTTCGCACCAGGTCGATCGACATCTTCGCTGCGGATTTCTTGATCTTGTGTTGCTCAACGGCTGCAGCGCCGTAATCGGCGACCGCCGCAGCACCGATGAAAATATCGGTGCCGGCGATTTCCGCGTGTGTGGCCTCGAGCATTTCCTCGGCACTCTCGACATCGACTCGCCTGACGCCTGCCGGCGTCGCCAAATCAACCGGGCCGCTGATCAGAACGACCTCGGCGCCAGCCGCAACCGCCGCCTCGGCGAGCGCGAAAGCCATTTTTCCCGAGCTTCGGTTGCTGATGAAGCGAACCGGATCGATCGCCTCGCGGGTCGGCCCGGCGGTTATCATGACCTTGCGCCCGGCAAGCAATTCGCCGGCGGTCGCCGGCCCCAGCACCGCGGCCGCGATGGCAGCCGGTTCGAACATGCGGCCCTCGCCAACCTCGCCGCAGGCTTGGTTACCGCTGTCCGGACCCAGCAGGCGCACACCACGCGCTTCGAGCACCTGCCGGTTGGCCTGCACCGCCGGGTTTTTCCACATGACGCGGTTCATCGCCGGGGCAATGACCAGCGGCGCCTCGGTTGCCAGGCAGAGCGTGGCCAGCAGATCCGGCGCGCCGCCGGAGGCCAGCCGTGACATGAATTCGGCGGTGGCCGGCGCGATCAGCACCAGGTCCGCCCAGCGGGCCAGTTCGATGTGGCCCATCGCGGATTCCGCCTCGCTGTCCCACAGGTTTTCACGGACCGGGCGTCCCGAGACTGCCTGTAGCGAGGTCGCGGTGACGAATTCCGCGGCAGAGCGGGTCATGACCACCTGCACCTCGGCGCCGCGCTCACGCAGGCGCCGCACCAGGTCCGGTGTCTTGTAGGCGGCGATTCCGCCGGTCACGCCGAGGATGATCTTGCTGACGGCCATAGCCCAAACTCTCGCTTCCGGTCTGTCAGCTTAGCCCCATGTCCGGGCCGATTTCCAGCAAATACGTCGGTCCTGCGCGGATTCGCGGCTTGCCGCCACGCCGCGCCCGCGCCAGGCTGCCGGTTCATCGCATTCGCAGGGGACAGGGTGTCGCAAAATCCGTCGCCGAAAATCCGCGTGCCGCGCCGCCAACTGCTCGAGCACAGCGCCCGGGCGTTGTCCGATGCCGAGCTCATCGCGGTGGTCCTGCAGGCCGGGCGCCCCGCCGCGGCTGCACTGGAGCTGGCCGAGCGCCTGCTTGTCCGCTTCGGCAGCCTGCGCAGGCTGTTGCACGCCGACAGCGCACTGCTGGCTGCCGAGCCCGGTGTCGGCGCCGCGCGGCAGGCCGTGCTGTTGGTGATTCCGGAAATCGCGCGCCGCTATTTCGAGGAAACCCTGCCGCGCGGCGAAGCCATCCGAAGCCCGGCGGACACCGAGACCTTCTTGAAGGCGCGGTTGCGGGACCGCCCGCACGAGGTGTTCTGTTGCCTGTACCTCGACAACCGACACCGGGTGCTGATGTTCGAAGAGATGTTTCGCGGCACCATCGACGGCACCAGTGTCCACCCGCGCGAACTGGTCAAGCAGGCGCTGCGAGTGAACGCGGCGGCGATCATCCTGGCGCACAATCACCCGTCGGGCGTCGCCGAGCCCAGCCAGGCGGACGAGCGCATAACCCGGCGCATCAAGGCAGCACTCGAGCTGGTGGATATCCGCTTGCTCGATCACCTGATCATCGGCGACGGCATCAGCACTTCGCTGGCCAGCCGCGGGCTCTTGTCTTGATTAGCGCTTTTGGGGCTGGTATAAAGTCACGCTCTTTGCCTGCAACCCGCGGGCAAATTCGCGAATTTTCAGGGATTTACCGATCATGTCGAAGGTCTGCCAGGTCACGGGAAAGCGCCCGCAAAGCGGTAACAACGTTTCCCATGCCAACAACAAAACGCGGCGCCGCTTCCTGCCGAACCTGAAGTCGAAGCGCTTCTGGGTCGAGTCGGAAAAGCGCTACGTCAGGCTGCGCGTGTCGCACAAGGGCTTGCGGATCATCGACAAGCACGGCATCGACAAGGTGCTTGCCGACCTGCGTGAACAGGGTCAGCGCGTCTAGCGCCGGGAGGATTTCAAGATGGCATCCAACAGGGAAAAGATCCGGCTGGTGTCGAGCGCCGGCACCGGACACTTCTATACGACGACCAAGAACAAGCGCTTGCATCCGGAAAAGATGGAAACCATGAAGTACGACCCCAAGGCACGCAAGCACGTCACCTACAAGGAAGCAAAGATCAAATAGCCCGCCACCCGGCGGGTTTTTTTTATTCGGGGTCAGGCGGACGCCAGCTGGTAGGAGCGCAATCGCTGCGCAAAGTCTTCGAGCACCTGGATGCCGCTGGCCTCGGCCTCGGCGATCCATTGCCGCAACTGCGCCAGCAATTTTTCGTTGCTGACATGGGCGCCGCTCCAGAGCTCGCTCAAGCGTTCACGGAATTCATGCACGGTCTGCAAGGCCGTGTTGTCATCCAGAAGCTGACGCAGCCTCCGTTTCGCCCTGTCGTCGAGCAATCGCGGACGGCGCACCAACAGCGTCCTCGCGCGGCGCAGCGCCGAATCGCCGGCGGCCCGGGCTTTTTCGATGCGCAACACGGGCATCGTCACGTGGCGGGTGTAGTCGCGCAGGACGTGCATGCGATTGACAATGATTGCGCGCAGGTT
This sequence comes from Woeseiaceae bacterium, assembly GCA_033720315.1. GTDB lineage: Bacteria > Pseudomonadota > Gammaproteobacteria > Steroidobacterales > Woeseiaceae > SZUA-117. Next base: position 26,808 of record JAWWCT010000001.1, read on the forward strand.
GTCGAGGTCGATGTGCGGGTCCGGCTGCGGTTGCAACAGGGGCCGGGGTGCGACTTTGTTGACCTTTACCAGGCCCAGGTAACGAAGGATCGTTATGTACATCCAGCCTATGTCGAATTCCCAGCGGCGCACCGAGAATTTTGCGGATGTCGGAAACGCGTGATGGTTATTGTGCAGCTCTTCGCCGCCAATAAAAATCGCCCACGGCGTAAGATTGGTGGCGGCATCGTCACATTCGAAATTCCGGTATCCCGAATGATGTCCCAGGCCGTTGATGATGCCGGCGGCAAAAACCGGCATCGAGGCCATCTGAAAGGCAAATATCGAGATTCCCGGAACACCGAACAGGATGACGTCGGCCACCAGCATCAGAATGATTCCCCCATACGGAATTCGCAGGTACACGTTCCGCTCGAGCCAGTCGTTCGGCGCGCCGCGTCCGTACTTTTCAATCGTTTGCGGATTGTTTTTTTCCTCGCGATAGAGTTCGGCGCCTTCGAGAAGGACTTTTTTCAGACCGTAGATTTGCGGGCTGTGGGGATCGTCCTCGGTCTCGCAGAACGCGTGATGTTTCCTGTGCACGGCGACCCATTCCCGGGTCAACATTCCCGAAGTGCACCAGATCCAGAATCGGAAGAAATGCCTCAATACGGGGTGCAAGTCGATGGCGCGATGTGCCTGGTCACGATGCAGGTACAGGGTTACTGCCATCATCGTGATCTGCAACATGACGAATGCGGCGATCAGGTAGCCACCGAGAGTCAGATCCAGGACGCCGTAGAAGAATTCCATAAATACGTTCCGTCGCAAAAGGAGCGTCACTATAGCGGTTCATCGCCGTGCCTCCAAGGAAAGGCCCGGCAATTTGAGAATTCGAGCGGCAGCTTGCTGCGCGCCGGCAAAATAGTCTCGGATTGTTCAGTTTCCACCCCGGGCGAATGAATCTATAGTGTGAACCAGGTCACACTTGACACGCCCATGCCCGAGCTTCCCGAAGTAGAGACCAGCCGGCGCGGTATTGCGCCCTGGGTGCTGGACCGCGAGGTCCGCGAGGTCGTCGTTCGCGACCGCCGCCTTCGCTGGCCGGTGCCCGGGGACATCGACCGCCTGCTTCCGGGCCAGGTCATACAAAGCCTGAAACGACGGGCAAAGTACCTGCTATTCGAGACCAGCGCAGGCACCGCGATGCTGCACCTCGGCATGTCCGGCAGCCTGCGCATCATCGATGCACACGAGCCTGCCGGCAAACACGATCACGTGGATATTCTGTTCGACAGCGGCAAGGCATTGCGCTTTCGCGATCCGCGTCGTTTCGGCTCCCTGTTGTGGACCGACAACCCACAGGAGCACGATCTGCTTCGCTATCTCGGACCCGAACCGCTTTCCGCTGACTTCGACGGCGATTACCTGAAGCAAAAAGCCCGCGGCCGGCGAATCCGTATCAAGCCATTCGTCATGAATAGCTCGGTCGTCGTGGGCGTGGGCAATATTTACGCGAGCGAAGCGCTGTTCGTTGCGGGCATACATCCGAAACGCAGGGCAGACAGGATCTCAACCGGGCGCATGCGTGACCTTGCCCTGGCAATCCAGACGGTATTGCGAGAGGCGATCGCGGCCGGTGGTACGACACTTCGCGATTTTCATGGCGGCGACGGCGAGCCGGGATACTTCCGGCAAAAGCTCGAGGTTTACGGGCGTGACGGACAACCCTGCCGGCGCTGCGGGCAGCCGCTGACGGTTACGGTGATCGGCCAGCGGTCGACTTACTATTGCAAGCGTTGCCAGAAATAAAGCAAATCTATTTACGGCCGCAGCGCTGCATCAGCGCGACCTTGACCTGCGGCGACACGAATTCCGAAATGTCGCCGCCCATGCTGCAGATTTCTCTCACCAGGCTCGACGATATATAAGTGTAGGTTTCCGTCGGCGTCAGGAACGCCGTCTCGACGTCGTCCGTTAAATGCCGGTTCATGTTGGCAAGCTGGAATTCATACTCGAAGTCGGAGATTGCCCGCAGGCCGCGGACGATGACCTGCAGGTCGTTTTTGAGCGCGAAGTCGACCGTCAGACCTTCGTAGCCGCACACTTCGACATTGCTGATTTCCGACAGTGCGCCCTTTGCCAGTTCGACGCGTTCGTCCTGGCTGAACATCGGTTCCTTGGCCGGATTCGCAGCCACGGCGACGACGACCTTGTCGAACAAGCGTGAAGCCCTGCGAACGAGGTCTTCATGGCCGAGCGTAATCGGGTCGAACGTTCCCGGATACATCGCAGAAACTGTCATCTGGAACTCCTGTTGTCACTTCGGTGCCCGCAACAAGGCATAGCGCACGTGGCCCGCGGTCTTTTCCCTGAGAATCTCCCAGCCCTCGGGCAATTTCGGAACCGGCTCGTCACGGCGCTGCTCCAGGTAAACCTGGGCGCCGCTGGCGAGCCAGCCGTACTCGTCCAGCAGTCTACACAAATCTCCGCCGAGGTCAGCGGCAAATGGCGGATCGAGAAAGACGATGTCGAAGGGTGACGGCTCGCACTGCAGGAAAATCATGGCGTCGATTTTCAACACTTCCGCGCCGGTCGCCTGGAGTTTCGCCAGGCTGTCTTCGAGCACGGCGACGACGCGCGCGGAGCGCTCGACGAATACCACCTCGCGGGCACCCCGCGAGAGGGCCTCCAGACCGAGCGCCCCGGTGCCTGCGAACAAATCGAGGCAGCGCGACCCTTCGACGGACGCTCCAAGCCAGTTGAAAAGCGTTTCGCGAATCCTGTCGCCGGTCGGCCGGATGCCCGGTTCGTCGGCAATCGGCAACACACGACGTCGCCATTTTCCCGCTACAATACGCAGCCGTCCGGATGGCGATCCCCTGTCTTTGTCTCGACTCATTCGGCGCCTCGTGCGACTCCTGGCAAGCCCGATTGATGGCAGGAGATTACTTTAGGTTTTCGCCCGGTGGAAATTCTTGTCTGCAGAAATCGAAAAAGCTGAAGCGCCGCCGCGTGACGGATTCCTGAAACGCTTGCGCGCTCGCCTCAATCGCGGCGACAGCTGGCTCACCGTCGATCTCGCGGACCTCGCCTCCGGCGGCAAGCTCGACGAGCAGATTGTCGAGAAACTCGAGGCGGCCCTGATCATGGCTGACGTCGGCGTCGAGGCCACCGAGAAGATGATCAGCGGGCTCGAGAAACAACTCGCACGCAAGCAACTGAAAGATCCTGCCGCGCTGCGCGACGGCTTGCGCAGTGCAATGAACGACATCCTGCAGCCTGTCGAGCAGCCGCTCGAAATTCCTCGATCGGCTGCACCGTTCGTGATTCTCATGGTCGGTGTCAACGGCGCCGGCAAAACCACGACGATCGGTAAGCTGGCAAAAAAATTCATGGACCAGGGTCTGTCGGTCATGCTCGCGGCCGGCGACACCTTCCGCGCCGCGGCCATCGAGCAACTCCAGGTCTGGGGCGAGCGAAACGGGGTGCCGGTGATTGCACAGCAGACCGGCGCCGACCCGGCCGCGGTGATTTTCGATGCCTTCGAGGCGGCCCGCGCGAGGAAGATCGATGTGCTGCTGGCCGATACCGCGGGCCGGCTGCAATCACAGCAGGGCCTGATGGACGAACTCTCGAAGATCAAACGCGTCATCGGCAAGCAGGACCCGGCTGCGCCCCAGGAAATCATGCTCGTGCTCGACGCCAGCCAGGGCCAGAATGCGCTGGCGCAGGCGGAAAAATTCAACGCGGCTCTGGGCCTGACCGGCATCGCGGTCAGCAAACTGGACGGCTCCGCCAAAGGCGGTATTCTCCTCTCTATTGCCAGCAAACTCGGGGTGCCGGTGCGTTTTATCGGCATCGGCGAAGGGATCGAGGACATGCAGCCATTTGTTGCCTGCGAGTACGTCGATGCATTGCTTTCAAACGGCAAAGCAAACCAGGATTCCCGGCCTTGATTCAGATCGAGAACGTCACCAAGCGATTTCCCGGCGGGCAGGATGCGCTCAGGGGGCTCAGCCTGACTGTCGACAAAGGCGAGATGGTGTTCATTACCGGGCATTCCGGCGCCGGCAAGAGTACCCTGTTGCGCCTGATCGCACTGATCGAGCGGCCAACGAGCGGGCATGTCATCGTTGACGGCCAGAACACGCGCCGCATTCCGCGCCGCAAGATTCCGGCGTACCGGCGGCAGATCGGCATGGTGTTCCAGGATCACAAGCTGCTGAACGACCGGCCGGTATTCGACAACGTTGCATTGCCGCTGGTGATCGCGGGTTTCAGCGATCGCGACGCAGCCCGCAAGGTGCGTGCCGCACTCGACCAGGTCAGCCTGCTGCACAAGGAAAAACAGTTTCCCGAAACGCTGTCCTCCGGCGAGCAGCAACGAGTCGGCATCGCGCGAGCCATCGTTTCGCGGCCCAAGTTGCTGATTGCTGACGAGCCGACGGGCAACCTCGACCCGGACCTGTCGCTCGAGGTCATGCGGATTTTCCGGCGTTTCAACGAGGTCGGCGTGACCATCCTGATTGCGAGCCACGACACGGTGTTGATCGACCAGCTCGGTTGCCGCCGCATTCCACTCGCTAACGGCATGCTGCATTACGAACAGGAAGAAGACGTGGTCGCCGAGTACCTCGAGCAGGTCACGGTCCGCGAGGAGCCGAGCGAATGGCGGCAGTAAGCCCGAAGGAACATGCGCCGCCTTCCAGCGGGCGTATTGCGAACTGGTTCGTGCGACACGCCAAAACGGGATCTGCGGCATTGAAGCGCCTGACCCGGCAACCGTTTGCAAGCCTCATGACCGTTCTCGTCATTGCCGTCACCCTGGCGTTGCCGTCGGCCATGCACCTGGTCGTCAAGAATGCCCAGTCCGTCAGTGCCTCCTGGGATAACGCACTCGATTTCTCGGTTTACCTGCGAAACGACACCTCGACCGATGATGCCCGCCGGCTGGCGGACATCATCAGGCAGCGCGCCGACGTCGAACGGGTGATCCTGATCACGCCGGACGAAGCACTCGAAGAGTTTCGCGCGCACTCGGGCTTCGGCGAGTCGCTCGATCACCTGACCGTGAATCCGTTGCCGCACACGCTGGTCGTGCGGCCGGGCAGCAATCACAACGAGGCGTCGATGAAACTGCTCAACGAGGAGCTCGGCAATCTTCCGGAGACAGACTTCGTGCAGGTCGATACCGATTGGGTGCGGCGTTTTCACGCCATTCTCGAAATCCTCGAGCGATCGATTGCCCTGGGCAGCGCACTGCTGGCTGCAGCGATCGTGGTCATTATCGGCAATACGATTCGTCTCGATATCCAGAATCGTCGTGACGAGATCGAGGTGGTCAAACTGATCGGCGCGAGCAACGCATTCGTGCGCCGGCCGTTTCTCTACTCCGGGCTCTGGTACGGCCTCGGTGGCGGTCTGCTGGCACTGATCCTGGTGCGTTACGGCCTCATCGCGCTGGAGGGGCCGGTCGCCAGGCTGGCCGGGCTGTACAGCAAGCCCTTCGCGATCCTTGCGCTCGATTTTCGTGAGAGCCTGGCCATCGTCGGCGCCGGCATGACCCTGGGGCTCGCCGGCTCGTGGCTTGCCGCGGCCCGCCACATGCGTCGCAGCGAGCCGCGTTGACCGCCGCGGATCGGCCACTGGACATGACCTCCCGATCCTCCTCCTAACACCATGCTTTGAAAGGACTTATTCGTGATCCCGATCACGGAACTTAGGTCGCCTATTAGCACTCTAAAGCCACGAGTGCTAATATTCGCGTTCATTAGGGAGGTAACAACAGCGTATGACTACAGCAGTCGCGACTACAGTGCGTGATCTCAACCTGGCCAGCCCGGTCGGCAACCTCGGCGCCTACATCCAGGCTGTCGGCAGCATTCCGGTCCTGAGCAAGGAAGACGAGCAGGCGCTCGCGCGCCGTTTCCGCGATCACGGGGATCTGGAGGCTGCGCGTGAGCTGGTCATGGCGCATCTGCGCTTCGTGGTGCATATCGCAAAGGGCTACACCGGATACGGGCTGCCGATCGGCGACCTCATCCAGGAAGGCAATGTGGGCCTCATGAAAGCCGTGAAGCGCTTCGACCCCGATTTCGACGTACGACTGGTGTCCTTCGCGGTGCACTGGATTCGCGCCGAAATCCACGAATTCGTGCTTCGCAACTGGCGTATCGTCAAGGTTGCGACGACCAAGGCGCAGCGCAAGCTGTTCTTCAACCTTCGCAAGGCGAAGAAAAACCTCGCCTGGCTGACGCATGACGAGACCCGGGCCGTTGCCGAAGACCTGGGCGTCAGCCCGCAAGAAGTCACGGAAATGGAAAGCAGGCTGTCCGCCTACGACCCGGGCTTCGATCCCATTCCCGATAGCCGGGACGACGATCGGGCGTTTTCGCCCGCGGCGTACCTGCCGAGTCCGGAAGCCGACCCTGCCGAGCTGGTCGAGAGCATCCAGTGGAACAGCGATGTGACGTCGCGTATGCGCCAGGCCATCACGACCCTGGATGATCGCAGCCGTCACATTCTCGAGTCGCGCTGGCTGTCCGAGGACAAGCCAACGCTTCACGATCTTGCCGACGAATACGGTGTGTCCGCAGAACGCATCCGGCAGATCGAGGCCGCGGCGATCAAGAAGCTCGGCGTCGTCATGCAGGTATAGGGAATCGCGGCTAAAGCCGCTCCCACACGAGGAATCCTGGAAAAGCCCCGATCGACACCTGACCGGGGTTTTTTATGCCCGTAGCCGGCCACGATTGAATAGGTCAGGCCATTACGGGATGATACGGCCCTCGCCGAACTCCGGCCGCCAAAAACAAGATCGGGGCAAATCCCGTGGAAACAGCGCTGAGCATATTCTTGAACGGAATCACCGGTGTCTTCATCGGCATGGCGCTCACCTACCTGACCATGAAACTGATTGCATTGCTTGGCGCCATCGGAACCACGAACGACAAGACCGAATAGCATGGCCGTTTTCGAGCACATGGGCATTTTTGCCGTGACGCCGGGGATGTGCCTCATGTGGCTGGTCAGTGCCACGCTGCTGTACCTGGCGATCAAGAAAAAATACGAGCCGCTGTTGCTGCTGCCCATCGGTTTCGGAATCCTGGTGGCAAATCTTCCCCTGACCAACCTGATGGATCCTGGCGAGGGCCTGATCTGGCGTTTTTATCATTACGGCGTCGAGTGGGAACTCATCCCGCCGTTGATTTTTCTCGGTCTCGGGGCGCTGACCGACTTCGGCCCGCTGCTGTCGCAACCGCGCCTGATCTTTCTCGGTGCCGCCGCCCAGGCCGGCGTCTATGTCACGTTTTTCGTTGCCACGTCTTCCGGCTTCACGCTCGAAGAGGCGGCCGCCATCGGCATCATCGGCGGCGCCGACGGTCCGACGACCATCTTTCTCACCGCGAAACTCGCGCCCCACCTGTTGGGCGCCTGCGCGGTCGCCGCATATTCGTACATGGCCCTGGTACCGGTGATCCAGCCGCCGGTCATGCGTTTGCTGACCACGGAAAACGAGCGCAGGATCAAGATGGCAAAGGCACGCAAGATCAGCGATCGTGAAAAACTGCTGTTCCCGATCGTGGCCGGTGCGGTCATCATTTTGCTGGTGCCGGCTTCGGCGCCACTGATTGCGATGTTCATGCTGGGTAACCTGTTTCGCGAATCCAAAGTGGTCGAACGCCTGAGTGACGCGGCGCAAAATTCGCTGATGAACATCGTTACGATTTTTCTCGGCTTGAGCGTCGGTGCAACCATGAATGCCAATAACTTCCTGCGGCGGGAAGTTATATTTATTTTCGTGCTGGGATTGTTTGCATTCATCATCGGTACCGCAACCGGGGTTATCCTTGCCAAGATCATGAACCTGTTCACCTCGAACAAGATCAATCCGCTGGTGGGCGGCGCCGGCGTGTCGGCCGTGCCGATGGCGGCACGCGTATCGCAAAAAATGGGTATGGAAGCAGACAAGAAAAATCACCTGCTGATGTTTGCCATGGGGCCGAACATCGCGGGAGTCATCGGAACGGTGATTGCGGCGGGTATATTTTTGACAATGCTGGGTTAATCAACAGGAATAGGGAGCCAACATGGCACAAGAAGTTCTGGCCGCGCTTGCCGGCAACGTGTGGCAGGTATCCGTCGGCGTCGGAGACACCGTCGAGGAGGACGACGAACTGTTCGTCCTGGAAGCGTTGAAGATGGAAATCCCCGTCTATTCGCCCTGTGACGGTACTATCAAGGAGATCCGCGTCAAGAAGGGCGATAAGGTCGAAGAAGACGACGTCCTTGCGGTCATCGACTGACAGTCACGCAGGTGAAATGAAAAATGTTTGAACTATCAGAAGAACAGCGCCTGGTCCAGGAAACGGCAAGGCGATTTGCCGAAGAAGATATTGCTCCGACGATCGAGGAAGAGGAACGAAATCACGAATTTCGTGCCGATCGGGTCGAACGTATGGGCGACCTCGGCTTTTTTGCCTGCGCGCTTCCGGACGAGCTCGGCGGTAACGGCATGGGATTCCTCGAATCGTCGCTCATGACCGAGCAGATCGCACGTGTTTCGGCGTCCTGGCGGGTGCAATTCAACATGCAAAACCTCGGGCCGCCATTGGCGGTTGCGCGTTACGGCACCGATGAGCAGAAAGAAAAGTACATTCCCGGTTGGATATCGGGGAAAAAACTCGGTTTCTTTGCGATGACCGAGCCCAATTCCGGATCCGACGTCGCCAGCATGAAAACCTATGCCGTCGACAAAGGTGATCACTGGGAACTTCACGGCAGCAAGATGTGGATTTCCAACGCACACGTTGGCGATGCCGGGCTGCTATATGCGTACACGGACCGCGAAGCTCATCACAAGGGAATCTCCGCGTTCATCATCGAACCCAAGGGGCTGGACGGTTGCACCGCCAAAGGCATCGATACCAAGCTGGGCCTGCATTGTTCGCCGACCGGCGAGTTTGTTTTTGACGGTGCCAAAATCCCCAAGGACGCGTTGCTCGGCAAGGAGGGCGAAGGTTTCAAGATCTGTATGTGGCAACTGAATAACACGCGCATCAGCTGTGCAGCCGGCGCCCTTGGCGTTGCCGGAGGCGCGCTGGAAGCGGCGATCAATTATGCGAACGAACGCACCCAGTTCGGCAAGCCGATATCGAAACACCAGATGATCCAGTCGCAGATTGCCGATATGACCGTCGAACACGAGGCGGCACGCCTGCTGGTCTACCGGGCAGCGTGGCTCAAGGACCAGGGTCTGCCAAACCAGTATGAAACCTCGCTCGCAAAACTGGCCGCATCCGAAGCGGCAGTGCACGCCGCGAACGAATGCATGAAAATATTCGGTTCCTACGGGTACTCGTCGGAATATCCCGCAGAACGCTTTTACCGCGATGCAAAATCCCTGCAGGTCGTCGAGGGCACGTCGAACGTGCAAAAGATGATCATTTCCGGGGTCGCCTGCGGCCACACGTCCAACCGCTGAGCGAATCAAGCCCGATGAAAGCGTATTTCGAGCACATGGAGACTCTCGGCAAGGCACTGAAGCCTGGCCGCATCAAGCGCGCGGCCGAAAGCAAGGGCCAGCTCGAGAAAACAGAGGCCGCCATTGCCGCGGAAAAGAGCAAGGTCGAGGAGGCCGGCTTCCCCACCGAGAAGATCAACGCCCGCGGCTGGATGACCGTCTGGCAACGCATCGACTACCTGGTGGATGAGGGTTCGTGGAATCCGCTGCACTCCTTATATAACCCCCTCGAGAATTCCGAAGGCACGACCAACGTCGTCGACGGACTGGCGAAGATCGAAGGTCGCTGGGCGGTCGTCATCGGCTTCGACAACAAGGTCATGGCCGGTGCCTGGTTGCCGGGCCAGTCCGAAAATATCCTGCGGGTAACCGACCTCGCTTACCGCTTGAACGTACCGCTGGTGTGGCTGGTCAATTGCAGCGGCGCGAAACTCACCGAGCAGGAAAAATTCTACGCCGACCGGCGCGGCGCCGGCACGCCGTTTTATCGTCACGCCGAGCTGGCCCAGGCAGGCATCCCGGTACTGGCGGGAATTTACGGAACCAATCCCGCGGGCGGCGGCTACCAGAGCATCAGCCCGACCATCCTGCTCGCGCACAAGGATGCCAACATGGCGGTCGGCGGTGTCGGCATTGTCTCCGGCATGGCGCCGCGTGGCGGTTTCGATACCGGGATGCTCGAGGAGATCATCGCCAAGACCCGTGAGTTTTCCGGCAAGCCTCCCGGAAATGTCGAGACGCACTTTGAACACACCGGATTTTTTTCTCACGTCTACGACGAGGAGACCGGCGTCCTCGACGGCATCAAGCAATATATGAAGGACATCCCCGCCTATGCGCCACGGTTTTTCCGGGTGTCGGAAGCGGCGGAGCCCGGGTTCCCGGCAGACGACCTCTACAGCCTGCTGCCGTTCAACCAGAAAGAGACCTATGACTTCGACCAGGTGCTCGCGAGACTGGTCGACGGCAGCCAGCACATGGAGTTTCGCCCGGACTACGGTCCGGAGATGTATACGGGCCTCGTCAAGGTCGACGGCATGCTCTTGGGTTGCATCGGCAACCGGCAGGGCTTTCTGGGAAAGAACTACCCGGAGTATGCCGACTACCCCGGCATCGGCGGCAAACTGTATCGCCAGGGCCTGATCAAGATGAACGAATTCGTCACCCTGTGCGGCCGCGATCGCATTCCGATGATCTGGTTCCAGGATACGACCGGCATCGATGTCGGCGACGTCGCCGAGCGCGCCGAGCTGCTCGGGCTCGGCCAGTCACTCATCTACAGCATCCAGCAAACCGACGTGCCGCTGATGCTGGTCGTGCTTCGCAAGGGCAGCGCGGCCGCGCACTACGTGCTGGGCGGACCCAACGCAAATCGCCACAACGCATTTACCCTGGGCACCGCCGCCACCGAAATCGCGGTGATGCACGGGGAAACGGCGGCAGTCGCGACCTATGCCCGGCGGGCCGTCAAGGAAAAGGATGCCGGCAGGCCGTTAGAGCCAGTGGTCGAGAAAATGAACGAACTGGCGGAACAGTACCGCAACACCTCGGACCCGCTGTATTGTGCGCGCCACGGTTTCGTTGACGAGATCGTCAAGCTTCGCGACCTGCGGTCTTATCTCGAGGCGTTTGCCGGTGCCGCGTACCAGAATCCGAGATCGATCTGTCCGCGGCACCAGCTTGTCCTGCCGCGGGTGATTCGCGGCTGATACCCCTGCCTGCTTATCCGGTCAACGGCACCATGGTGATTTCGACGCGGCGATTTAACTGCTTGCCGTTGGCACTCGTGTTATCCGCAACCGGCATGCTTTCGCCAAGCCCTATGGTGATCAGGCGCTCGTCGATTACACCGCGCGTCTCGAGATACTGCGCGACCGAGTTCGCGCGCCGTTCCGAAAGCGCCTGGTTGTAACTCTCCGAACCGTCGGCGTCCGTATGGCCGGCAACCTCGACGACCGTCTGCTCGTACTCGGCCAGCACCTTGGATACCGAGTTGAGCACATCGAAGAACTGCGGGCCCAGGTCGGAACTGTTGGTGGCAAAGGTGATGTCGCCCGACAGGTTCAGCGTGATGTTGTCACCCATGCGGGTCACGCTGACGCCGGTGCCGGCCAGCTCCTCGCGCAGTTTCGCTTCCTGGCGATCCATGTAGTAGCCGATCGCGCCGCCGGCGAGTGCGCCGATTCCGGCGCCGATCAGCGCGCGCTGCCTGCGCTCGACTGCGTCGTCGCCTGACGCCAGCCCGACGACTGCTCCGGCGGCTGCGCCGATCGCGGCACCTTTGGCCGCGTTGCTGGTTTCCTTCTCGCCGGTAAACGGATTGTAGGTCTGCAGCGTCTCGCAGCCCGCGAGAAAGACAGTCAGACCGGCCGTAACCAGCACGATTTTCAGAGCCTTGCTATTCATAGCCATACCTCTTTTCCGGACCGCAAATTGAAGTCCGTGACCTTGGCGATTGCGGGGCGCCGAGGCCCCGAATGCGAACAGATTTCTGGAATAAGAGTGTGGCAGCAAAGACTTGCAAAAAATTGAACCTATCTCACAGTTCCACATGGCCGTGGCGGCGCTGCCGCAAAAAAAACGCGGCGGAAGCCGATCCGCCGCGCTGCCATGTCCCTGCGCTGCGACGCTACGCCGTCAGCGGCACCATGGTGATTTCGACCCTGCGGTTCGCCTGTCTGCCGGAAGCCTGGGAGTTGTCGGCCACCGGCATGGATTCACCGAGACCAATCGTGATCAGCCGCTGCCGCATTATTCCCTGCGACACCAGATACCGGGCTACCGAGTCGGCGCGTCGTTCGGACAGGCCCTGGTTGTAGGCATCGGTGCCGGTGCTGTCGGTATGCCCGGCGACCTCGACGACAGTCTGGTTGTACTCCTTGAGCACTTTTGACACCGAGGTGAGAACCGCGAAAAAGTCCGGCCTCAGGTCCGAGCTGTCCGTCGCAAATGTCACGTTACCCGGCATGTTCAGCGTAATGTTGTCACCGATACGGGTCACGCTGACGCCGGTGCCGGCAAGCTCTTCTCGCAACCTGGCTTCCTGCCTGTCCATGTAATGACCGATCGCGCCGCCGGCAAGCGCGCCGATTCCGGCACCGATCAACGCCCGCTGCCTGCGTTCGACCGCGTCATCGCCCGACGCCAGGCCGACGACAGCGCCCGCCGCTGCGCCTATCAAGGCACCTTTGGTCGCGCTGCTGGTCTTGGGTTGCTGGGTATACGGGTCCAGTGTCTGACACCCGGTCAGAACGATGGTCAAGACCATCGAAACGAAAAAAACCTCAAGTGTTTTGATATTCATGGCAATACCTTTTTGCGAAGCTACGCAACAGATCCGTATCAATGCTCAGGATTCCGCATCGGAAGTCTCGAATGACACGGCTGAACGGTGACTGAACGAATAGTGGTACACCCATCATAAATCAAGCCGCCTGTGTAGAATATGCGCGCTGCCGGCTAAAGGAGACGTCACGCAGTGTCCGAGACAGAACGGTGGTTGTCCGACTACGGTGACAGCCATGTCGACATCCGAAATCCCGGCATCTACTGGCTGTCCGTCCCGCTGCTCGCCCTGGGCACCGTGGGCATCCTGTGGTCGCTGCCTATCCCCGAGGCATTTGCCAGGATTTCGCCGGTGATCAACTGGGGCAGCGTCTTCCTGGTAGCCACCACGGTGTATTACTTCATCATCTCCGTCTCGCTCGCCATCGGCATGCTGCCATTCGTGGCCGGGATGGTCGCCATACAGCTCTGGCTCGAGAGTTCGACCTGGTCCCTGCCATGGGTCTCCAGCGGCATGCTGGCCGTGGCTCTCGCCGGACTCTGTGTCGGCCGTTTCGGCGAGGGCGGAATCCGCGCGTTACTCGAGGACATTCACCTGATGATGATCGGACCGGCCTGGTTGCTTGCCAATCTGTACAAGCGCCTCGGTATCCCGATCTGAGCGGGTGACGAGCCTCATGCGGCGCGACATGGCGTTGAGCGTCGGTTCAAAATGCTCGTGTACCCGTGTGTACACTCCGCTATTTCGCCGACGCTTGCCTTGTCTCGCACGCGCCTGAGACGCTTCAGCAAATGCTCAACCAGCTACCTCGAAATCGAGACGTGTGGCGCATCGCCGCACCGATGATGCTGTCGAACGTCAGCGTGCCGCTCCTGGGTATGGTCGATACCGGCGTCACCGGACACCTGGAGAGCGCCGTGTACCTGGCGGCCGTGGCGATCGGATCGACCATCTTCGGTTTCCTGTACGGCGGCATGAATTTCCTGCGCATGGGAACGACCGGCATCGCGGCACAATGCTACGGCGCACAGGACGATGACGGCCTGCGGGTGGCACTCGGCCAGGCGCTCGTGGTGTCACTGGCCATCGCGCTTCTGCTGATTTTGCTGCAGGCGCCGCTCGGCGAGTTGGCCATGAGGCTGCTCGGCCCGGAAATCGAAGTGCGTCGATTCGCGGCCGAGTATTTCTCGATACGTATCTGGAGTGCGCCCGCAACGCTTGCAAATTTTGCGCTCATCGGCTGGTTCGTCGGCCTGCAAAATGCCCGCGTGCCACTCACTATCGTGCTGGTCACCAACCTCACCAATATCCTTCTGGACCTCCTGTTCGTGGTCGGCCTCGGCATGAAAGTGGATGGCGTTGCGATGGCCTCGGTCATCGCTGAATTCAGCGGGCTTGCAACCGGACTCGCATTTGCAGTCGCCGAGCTCAGGCATCGCGGCGGCAGCTTCGATGTGCGGCGCCTGACGACATTCGACGAATACAGCGAATTCTTTTCCATCAATGCGAACCTGTTTATTCGAACGATAGCCCTGATGTGCGCCTTCGCGTTCATTACCGCGGTTGGCGCGAGGATGGGTGAGCTGGTGCTCGCCGTCAACGCGGTGCTTTTGAACCTGTTGTACCTGGTGTCGTTTGCACTCGACGGCCTGGCGCACGCAGCGGAGGCACTGGTAGGAAAGTCCGCGGGCGCGCGTAACCGAGCGGCGCTGCAACGCTCTGTGCAACTGACACTCTACTGGTCACTGTGGTTCGCCATCGGCTTCAGCGCACTGTTCTGGGTGGCGGGGCCGGCGATCATTCGCCTGCTCACCGACCTGCCGGAGATCATCGATGCCAGCTTGCGCTATTTGCCGTGGATGGTCGCCGCGCCGGTGATCGCGGTCTGGGCATACCTCTACGACGGGGTGTTCGTCGGTGCGACGCGTGCCCGCGAAATGCGCAACATAATGGTCATTTCGACCTTTGCCATTTTCGTTCCGGCCTGGTTTGTCTTTCGCCCGCTGGGAAATCACGGGCTGTGGCTTGCCTTCAGTATCTTCATGGCAAGCCGCGGCATCGGCATGCACTACTACTATCGCCGCCGGGTACTGCCCGGAATCCAGGCCGGCTCCTGATCAGACGGTTTCCGACAGGATGACCGGTTCGGCGTGCGCCTCGCACTGTTCCTGGATCGAGGCGCGCGCCCAGGCATAGGCGATGATCCCCATGACGATATTCGCGATCGAATACGAGCCGAATATGCCGTACACGCCGAAATAGTGGCTGCTGACATACGCCAGCGGAATATAGATGACGATCATGCGCGACACGCTGATGTGCACGGCCGGCATCGGCTTGCCCATACCGTTGAACGATGCGTTCATGACCATGACCATGCCGTAGGTTCCGTAACTGATCGGTGCGATCATCAAAAACAGCGTCGATATGTCGGTCACGTTCGGGTTGTCGCTGAACAATGTCGAGAGCCAGCCACCGCCGATTGCCAGCAGCGCCGCGATTGCGAAACCGACACCGAGGCAAAACAGCGTGCACAGTCGCAACGCCTGGTTAATTCGTTCAGCTTTTCCCGCGGCGATGTTCTGGCCGACGAACGGCCCGATGATTGCGGACAACGCATAGAACAGAACCAGGGTCAGCGATTCGATGCGACTGGCAACGCCGAAACCGGCGACCACTTCCGGGCCGTATCGCGCCAGCATCGCGGTAATGACGGCTGTTGCAATCGGAATAATGGCATTGGTGCCGGCCGCCGGAACACCGACATGCAGTATGTCGGCCCAGGATTTCCGGAGTTCAGGGCCTCTCGGTTTCCTGAATGACAGCATCCTGTAGCGAACCCGCATGAAGTACAGCGTTCCCGCGAACACGCCGACTCGCGACAGGAGCGCGGCCATCGCGGCACCGTTAAGACCCATTGCCGGAATCGGACCGATGCCGAATATGAGGATCGGGTCGAGCACGATATTTGCCAGTGACGCGATCACCATCAACATGCTCGGCAATCGCGTATCGCCGGTCGCCCGCATGCTGCTGACGCCCACCATGATGACGACCACGAATGGAACGCCGAGGTACAGGATGGTCATGTAGCCGGCGATCAGCGGAATCATGTCCGCCGGTGCACCGAGCAAGGTGAACAGCGGGTTGATCGTAAGATAGCCGATCAGGCTCAAGGTTGCGGTGACACAGAAGGACAGCAGGAGGCTGTCCGTCGCAAGTCGCCTTGCGCGCCGGTGATTGTCCGCGCCGATCGCCCTCGCCACCACGGATGAGGTGCCGGCACCGAGACCGATCGCCACGCTGGTGATGATCATCAGGATCGGAAACGCGAAACTCAGTGCGGCGAGCTCACGGTCGCCCACGCGCCCGATGAACCACATGTCGATGAACGCCTGCGCCATCATCATGAAGATGCCGAGCAGCACCGGCAGGGTCATGTCGACAAGATGTCGACCGACAGATCCCTGAGTCAGGCGTGGCTGCGCTGATTTCATGTTAATTTCCGGAAGTCGTCGTCGTGGGCCCGGGCGGCCGTCGAACTATGACTCAGCCGCCTGCCGGCTGCAATCATTCTGCAATCCTGGATGCTGAGTTATGATCCATAGCGCCTCGCACCTGGGACGGCAATGAAGCTGAGATTCGAAACGATTATCGAAGCAGACCTGGACACGGTATGGGCGGCGTTCGACGACGCCAATAACAAGGTGCGCTGGCAGCAAAACCTGAAGTCGTTCAAACAGGTTTCCGGGGATCCGGGCAGGCCCGGCGCCGTAGCGGAATACGTCTACGACGAAAACGGCAAAAAACTTGTCCTCACCGAAACCATCACCGAAAGGCGCGAGCCGGTTTTCCTCGCAGGCCTGTACGAATCGCCGGTTGGCAGGACGCTGGTGGTCAATCATTTCAAAGCCGTCGATGAACATTCGACCAGCTGGACGGCCTGGTCTAATTTTTCGTTTCGCGGCGTCATGAAAATCATGTCGCTGTTTGTCGCCGGCACCATTCGCAAACGTACGAAAGCCGACATGGAAAGATTCAAGCTGTTGGTGGAAACCGACAGGGCGAGCGCGTCATCGTGAGCTGGAAGAAAATAAGCTCGAAGAAGATTTACGACAATCCCTGGATGACCGTGCACGAGGATCGCGTGATCCATCCCGGCGGCGAAGTGCTCTACGGGTTTGTGCACTTCAAGAATGTCGCGGTCGCGATCGTGCCGCTCGATGAGCAGGGAAATACCTGGCTCGTCGGCCAGCAGCGCTACACGCTGGGGGAATACAGCTGGGAATTGCCAATGGGTGGCGCACCCGCCGGCGAGGCGCCACTCGCCGCTGCAAAGCGCGAGCTGAAGGAAGAAACCGGGCTGACCGCAGAGCACTGGTCGCAACTCATGCGACTGCACACGAGTAACTCGATCACCGATGAACAAGGCATTGTATTCGTCGCCCGCGGCCTTACAGAAGGCGAGCCCGATTTTGATGAGCTAGAAGACCTGGAGATTCGCAAGATTCCGTTGGACGAGGCGCTGGCGATGGTGGATCGCGGAGAAATCACCGACGCGATCTCCGTCGCAGCATTGCTCAGGATCAGTCGACCCTAAAAAACCATCTCTGCGGTTACCACGTATCGCAGCGGTCCGCCTGGCTGCTCGGTATCGAAGGGGTAACAGGTGACGAGACTCAAAGTGGGTATTTCCGTATCGATGACGATGCTGCCGCGGCGCGAATCGACGACGTCGATATCGGTGACCCGATAGAGGTGAATGTCGCCATCGGCCGTCTCGAGCATGATCGATTCGCCGGTTTTGAGGAACTTAAGGAAGCGGAAATGCGTATCGCGATGCCCGGCGATGATGCTGTTGCCTTTGTCTCCCGGCATGGCGCTTGCGCTCAGGTGTCCCGGCCCGAATGCCAGGGTACGGCCCGATCCGCCCTCGAGCACGATCAGTTCGATGTCGCCGGATTTTGCCAGTATCCGCGCCACCGGCCAGGTGTCCGCCCACGGCCAGGGGGCAGTTTCGCCCTGGCCATCGCGGGTCTTTTCCCAGGCTTTTTGCATCAATCCCTGCGCCAGCCAGGCCTTCGCCGGGATATAGGCGCCCTGGCCCAGTTGCCAGAAACCGAGGCAGAAAAGACAGGACACCGCCGCCAGCCCTGCGCGCCGCTCAAACATGAATCTGCGGTGCGCAACGGCGCCCGCTCGCTTTCAGGATCAGCATCGCAATGAGTGCCAGCGCCATCACGAGCAGCCCGTTGCGGAGATGCATGCCGGCATCGGTTGCCGTCGCCGGGAAACCGAAGATGGCATTCATGCTCTGCCCGTAGGGCAGCAGGTTCGGCACCTGCTCCCGATCGAGCGCGCTGCCTGGCGGCCTGGCCGGTGTCTTGTCGACGGCGACCAGGCTCGTGTACTTGCTCACCAGGTGGTGCGTTAAGGCCGTGTCGATGATGGCCTTGCGCATTTGGGCCTGCGGCGCACCGCGCCGTTCCCGGTCCATGAGATCCTCGATGCGGGCCCGCGCCCACAACGCCGCGATCCCCGACGCCGCGTCGCCTGTATCGATCGACAACTCGGCACCCCAGGAACCCAGCACCGAGTTGCCGGACAGCTTGAGCTGGTCCGCGGATTTGGCCGCATTCGACAGACGCGCCTTGATGACCACGGGCTCGCCCGAGTACAGGTCCGGAATCGTCTGCGGGTAGGCATCGACCGTCACGCCGTGCGGCCATTGCACCGTGATATCGGTCACCTGGGGTCGCTCGAGTTTGCGAAACAGCCGCTGCATTTTTTCGCTGACCTCGTGCAACGCGCTGATCATCGTAAACGTTCCGTGACCTGCTTCGGCCGCCTTGCGCATGAACCAGCTGTTCGGTGCCGACCCGATGCCGACGGTAAACAGGCGAGTCGCACCGAGTTTGTTCTCGATCAGCTTGAACAGCTCCTGTTCATTGCCGACACTGCCATCGGTGATGAATATGACCTGTCGCAGATGGGTTTCCGTTTGTGGGTAATCGAGAGCCAGTGAAATGGCCGGGCGCATTTCCGTGCCACCGTTTGCCTTCAGGCCCGCGACATATCGTTTGGCGATGCCGATGTTGTTCGACGTTGCGTCGACGCTGCCGCGAAACAGCGCGCGGGTCACCGAATTGAACTGGATGACATTGAAGCGGTCTGCGGGTCCGAGCCCATCGAGCGCCAGGGTCAACGCGCGCGTGGCTTGTGCTAGTGACGTGCCGTGCATGGACCCCGACGTGTCGATGACAAAAACCAGTTCGCGTGCCCTGGCCGGCGCCGAGTCCACGACGCTGTCCGGCGGCAACAGCATGAGCAAAAGATGCGGTTGGCCTTCGCGGGTTTCGGTGAACAAGGTCGCCCGGGGCAGCTCGTCGACGAACGGCCGCCATGTCAGCTCGAGGTCGTGATCCATCGGCGTATCCGGATTCAAAAGGCGTACCCGGTAGAGGCCGGACGACTCGCTGATGTCGACCGGGTGATAACGGCTGGCGATCAGTTCCAGCGGCAGCCCCGCATTGATCGTTGCTTCGAAGCTGACCTTGTGCTCGCTCGAGCGCGAGACCACCGGGGGCGTGATCAGCGAGGCATCGGCAACCCTGTCGGTATCGGGCGCCCAGCCGTTTCCCTTGCGGTCCGGCAGCGGTGTGCCGGGTATGTATCGCGGCGTCAGTGTTAACGGAAACCGCAGACTGAATGAGCCTTCGTCGTAGGCCAGCGTCTCGAGGTATTCGATTTCGACTACCACCGTTTCGCCGGGGCCGATGTTAGCCACCGACGTGGTAAACATATTTGCCCTGTTCTGTTCGACCAGGCTGCTTTTCTTGCCTGCCGATCTTGCCGCCTCGTAGGTTTTCCGCGCCGCCTCCTTTTCGCGTATCTCAGCCTCGATGAATCGTTCACCGATATGCATGCGCATCCGGTCTACGGCGGCGTTGTCGGCGAGCGGAAAAACATACACGCCCTCGAGCCACTCGGTGCCGGTGTTGCGAAAAGACTGGCGCACGCTGACGCGAGCGACCAGACCACTGACCTTTGCCTCGATATCAGTGTTGATACGGGTAGCGACGACATAACCGGACTTCATGCGTAACAACAGGCTCCCGGTTTGCATGTGATCCGGCGCAACATCCTCGTCAGCCGCTTCACCGTTTTGCGCCTGCGCCGGAATGGCGAGCACCGCTAGCAGGATGAACGGCCACCCGTTCCTGCGCGCAGCCTTGCGCAGGCAGTCGCGCATTCGCTTGCCAGAGCTTGAGGATTTCTTCGGATGCCAGTTGTTCTTGTCCGAGGACTTTTCGTGTATTGCACGCTGTGCCTTTGCTCGCCGCGAGTTTTTCTGCTCCATGCCGGCCTCCTGATTCGGTTCCGGCATATGTCAGCACGCCTTTGCGATGTGCCCGGGGCTAGAGCGTGGCAAAGCACCGACCGAATGTGGCAAATTGTGCTTTTGCTACGGGCGGGAAATTCATGGCCAAGCGCATCGCCATCGTCGAGGACGAAGCGGCCATTCGGGAAAACTACGCGGCAGCCTTTCGCCGCGAGGGATATGCGGTAGAACTTTACGAAGCGCGCAAGCCGGCCCTGGAAGCGTTCGAGGCACGGCTTCCGGACCTGGTCGTCATCGACGTCAACCTGCAGGACGACGTCGAAGGTGGCTTCGAACTGTGCCGGGACCTTCGTAGCCGGGCCGCCGATTTGCCGATCATTTTCCTGACCGCAAGAGATTCCGAACTCGACGCGATCTCCGGGTTGCGGCTCGGTGCCGACGACTACCTGACCAAGGACATCAGTCTTCCGCACCTGATGGCCCGGATCGCGGCTCTATTCCGGCGATTGGATGCCATGCAGCAGCCGAATGCGGAGCAAAACCGAATTTCGCGCGGAGACCTCGAGATCGATGTGGATCGCATGACGGTGCGCTGGAAAGATCAGGCGGTAGGATTGACGCTGACGGAGTTCTGGATGGTGCACGCACTCGCTCGCTATCCCGGGCACGTCAAGTCCCGGCAGCAACTGATGGATGCGGCGCAGGCCGTTCTCGATGACAACACCATTACCTCGCATATCAAACGAATCCGCCGCAAGTTCGTCGCAATCGACGACGACTTTGATGCGATCGAAACGGTGTATGGCATGGGCTATCGCTGGCTCACCGATTAGTGACCGGTAATGAACCTGCGCAAGCAATTGCTGCTGGTCAGTTTGCTGACGCTCATACTCCCGTGGGCCGGCTGTCAATTCATCCGCGAAACCGAGTCCGCACTGCGCGAAGGACAGCAACAGATGCTTGCGGGAACGGCACAGGCGATTGCGGATTCGCTGTCCCAGTTTCCGGATGAGTTTCTCGCCAGCCGCGACGACAGGGTCGCGGCGCAACATCAGCTGTACGGCCATCCGCTGTCGAGCGCCCCGCTGATCGACGGTTATTTCGATGAGTGGACGACTCCGGACGGCGCTGCGGTGTCCCTGCGCGGCGCCGATGGCGTCATTCGTTACGTCATTGCAAACCTGGGGCCGCATCTTTACCTGCATGTCGACGTTCGCGATGCGTCTGTCGTTTACGCGCATAGTCGGGACGCCGGGTCCTCGCGCGGCTACTCGGACCAGGTGGCACTTTTGAGCCTGGACCGCAACGGGGCGCGGACCGTCTTTCGATTCCGGGCCGAGGCACCCGGAGCAATCGTCGCGTTGCGTGAGACTGCCGGCGAAGTGTTCGACGAAACCCGGGTGTCGGCCTACTGGCAGGACACCCCCGGTGGCTATCGAATCGAGGCGCGGGTACCTCACTCCCTGCTCGGCGATCGCCTCGGGCTGATCGTCTTCAATACCAGCGACCCGGCAAGTCCCGGAATCCGCAGCCAGACCTTCGAAGGCGACATGCCCGGCCGCTTCGTGACCGTTTCCCCCGTCCTGCAAAGCGCGGCATCGGGGTACGTGCAGCCGGGACTGCGCCTGGTCGTCACGGACTCACGCGGCTGGCGACTCGGCCAGGCGGGTGACATATCGGGCGCGCCTGCGGGCATCGTTCCGCAGTACTCCGGCTGGTTGCGCCTTTTCTACGACCTGTTGCTCGAGCCGGGAGCCGAGGCAGCACTCGCCGAGCCCGATGCCAGCGGCCGCGAGCAGCAGGGTTACGTTCGCGAGGCGCTCGCCGGCCAGCCCGCGACCCGCTGGTTTCGCAGCCCCGACACCGGACGCGCGGTCGTGTCCGTCGCACAACCGATTTTCTCGGGCAACGTGCAGACCGGTGTCATCATCCTGCAGCAGGGCACCGACGCCATTCTCAGCCTGACCAACCGGGCCATGGGCCGGCTGATCAGCCTGACACTGATTGCGACAATCGGCGTGGCCCTGGTGCTGCTGGGCTATGCAAGCTGGTTATCGGCGCGCATCACCAGCTTGAGCGGCGCAGCCGAACGCGCACTGGACGAAAAGCAGGTGCGCACGGCGCTGCCCAGCGCGCTGGCAGGCGACGAGATCGGCGATCTGTCGCGCAGTTTCTCCAGCGTGTTACGCCGGCTGGGAGACTACAACGACTACCTGCAGACACTGGCATCCAAGTTGTCGCACGAACTCAGGACGCCGCTCACCATCGTGCAGTCTTCGCTGGAAAACCTGGAGCACGAGTCGTTGCCGGGTGATGCATCCGTCTATACCGCGAGAGCAAAAGAGGGTGTCGAACGCCTGCGTAGCATCCTGGCCGCGATGAGCGAGGCGAGCCGGACCGAGGAACTGATCGAGAATGCTGAACCGGAACGATTCGATCTTGCCAAGGTGTTGCAATCGACGGTCGCTGCCTATGGCGATGCCTGGCCGGACAGAATATTCAGGTTCGAAAACAGCGCGGCCGATGCCAGCGTGTTCGGTTCGCCGGAGCTCATCATCCAGATGCTGGACAAACTCGCGGACAACGCCGTGGAGTTCAGCGGCGACGGTGACGAGATCCGGATTGCACTGACGTCGCAAGACAATGACCTGGTCATTTCGATATTCAATCCCGGCCCCCCGTTGCCGGACAATATGCGCACGCAATTATTCCGTTCCATGGTCTCGGTTCGGCAAGGCGGCAAACGTCGCCACCTCGGGCTCGGGCTGTACGTGGCGCGTTTGATCGCGGAAGGGCATGGCGGCTCCATTGCCGCCGACAACGCGCAAGGTGGCGTAGTGTTCAGCGTTACCCTGCCCGCAAAAGGTACGGATATGGCGTCCGGGAAAAGGTAGCATGTAGCAGACAAATCACACATGCCGACAACACAACAAGGAGAACAAGATGGCGAACGAAGGCTACCACGAGCCTGTCGAGGAATTATCGGCGGAAACCCGCGACATGCATCGTGCGATCACCTCGCTAATGGAAGAACTGGAAGCCGTAGACTGGTACAACCAGCGCGTCGACGCGACCAACGACCCGGAGCTTGCTGCCATTCTCGAGCACAATCGCGACGAGGAAAAGGAACATGCGGCCATGGTGCTCGAATGGATTCGCCGCAAGGATCCCAAATTCGACGAGGAGCTCAAGGATTACCTGTTTACCGACAAATCGATCGCCCATAAATGACCTGTCGTCGGTAGTGCGTCTGCTGGATCTGTGATCGGCGCGAAACCAGGTATTACACGGGGATTTTATTGATGAGTATCAGTATTTACGATCAAAGCATCGCTCGAATGAGCCACATGCTTAACAATCTTGACAACATCGTGTCCAAAGCGGAACGCTATGCAGAGGAAAACGACATCGAACCCTCCGCTTTGCTCCGCGCCCGGCTGTTTCCGAACATGCGCGACTTCATATTCCAGGTGCAGGTCGTGACCGACATGGCCAAGAGTTGCGCTGCGCGCCTGAGCGGCGCCGAGCCGCCGAAGTGGAGTGACGATGAGGAAACCTTCGCCGACATTCACGCACGCATCAAAAAGGCACAGGACTACATCGCTTCATTCAAACCCGAGCAGTTCGAGGGTTGCGAGAGCCGCGAGTTCGAGCTAAAGCTGGGCAGCCATACGGTTCCGTTCACCGGCAAGAGCTACCTGCTCGGCTTCGTCTTGCCGAACTTTTACTTTCACCTGACGACCGCCTACAACCTGATGCGGCACAACGGACTCGACCTCGGCAAGCGCGATTTTCTCGGCGCGATCTAGACGCGCAGGAAGCGGCAGATGGCCGTCGCCGCTTCGCGACCCTCGAAAACGGCGGTCACCACCAGGTCGGAACCGCGCACCATGTCGCCGCCCGCAAAAATTTTCGGGTTGCTCGTCTGAAAGGGGTGCTTACCCGACCGGTCGACGCGTATAAGGCCATTCGGCAAGGTCGAGATACCGGCGCTTTGCAGCCACTCCGGTGGGCTTGCCCGAAATCCGAAGGCGATGAGTACCGCATCCGCCGGGATTACATGCTCGGTTCCGGCAACCGGTTGCGGACGTCGGCGACCGCCGGCATCGGCTTCGCCCAGCTCCGTCGCGATTAACTTGACGCCCGACACCTTGCCGTCACCGACAATTTCGAGAGGTTGCCGGTTCCATAGAAACTGCACGCCTTCCTCTTTGCTGTTGGCGACGTCGTGTTTCGATCCCGGCATGTTCTGCTCGTTGCGCCGGTAAGCGCAGGTGACGCTGGCGGCACCCTGGCGCACGGCCGTGCGGTTGCAGTCCATCCCGGTATCGCCGCCACCGAGCACCACGACACGTTGTCCCGCGAGATCGATAAACGGCCAGTCGTCGTGCTCGCAAGCAAGTTGCCGATAGTTGTTGGCAACCAGGTACGGTAACGCCTGGTACACGCCGGCAAGATCTTCCCCGGGAAACTCGCCGCGTACCGGGGTGTACGCGCCGGTACCGAGAAACACGGCATCGAACTGGTCGAGCAGCGAGTCGAATGTCCGGTCCCTGCCGATGTGCGTGTTCAGCACGAACTCGATGCCCATACCTTCGAGAATTTCCCGCCTTTTCCTCACCACGTCTTTTTCCAGCTTGAAGGCCGGGATGCCGAACGTCAGCAACCCGCCGATCTCGGGATAGGCGTCGAATACGACGGCGCGAACACCGTTTCGCGCAAGCACATCGGCTGCAGCAAGACCGGCGGGGCCGGCGCCTACGACCGCAACGCGTTTGCCGCTGTCGACAACATCCGAAATATCGGGGCGCCAGCCGAGCTTGAACGCCTCGTCGCTGATGTAGCGTTCGATCGCACCGATACTCACGGCACCGAGGCCGTCGTTCAGCGTGCAAGCACCCTCGCACAGCTTGTCCTGCGGGCAGATACGACCGCAAATCTCCGGCAGCGAATTCGTCTGGTGCGAGAGCTCAGCGGCCTCGAAAAGCTTGCCGTCTTCGATCAGCTTCAACCACTCGGGAATGTAATTGTGTACCGGGCACTTCCACTCGCAATAAGGATTGCCGCAATTAATGCATCGCCCGGCCTGGCTTGCGGCGTCCGCGCCATCGAAGGATCCGTAAATTTCGTCGTAGTGCCGAATTCGCACCTCGACGGGATCCTTTTGCGGGTCGCGGCGCGGCACTTCCAGAAACTGCAATGGATGTTTGGGCATGATGTTACGCCGCCTGCCGGAGTGACTCGATGAGCGAGCCAAGCTCTGCGGCTTTTGGTTTGACGACCCAGAACCTTGGTAGGAAGGTCCGGTAATCGTCGAGAATTTCCGACCCCCAGTCGCTTCGTGTGCGCGCGACATGCTCTCCGATGAGCGAACGCAGGTGATGCAAATGCGCTTCCATCGTCTCCGGTGTAATGCGGTGTATGTCGATCAGTTCATGGTTGTAAAGGTCGACGAAATTCCGCTCCAGGTCGAGCACGTAGGCAAACCCACCGGTCATTCCGGCGCCGAAATTCACTCCGCTGCGTCCGATCACCACCACCACGCCTCCGGTCATGTATTCGCAGCAATGATCACCGACGCCTTCGACTACCGCGATCGCGCCGGAGTTACGCACGGCGAATCGTTCGCCTGCCAGGCCCGCTGCGTACAACTGCCCGCCAGTGGCCCCGTACAGGCAGGTATTGCCGACGATTGTCGAGTTCCTGCTCACGAAGCCTGCATCGGCGCCGGGGCGTACGACGATGCGGCCGCCTGCCATTCCCTTGCCCACGTAGTCGTTGGCATCGCCAACCAGGTCGAGATTGAGTCCCGCGACGTTCCAGGCGCCGAAACTCTGGCCTGCGGTTCCCTTCAGTCGAATCTCCAGCGGCGCGTCCTGCATGCCGTCGTTGCCGTAGCGTCGCGCGATCTCGCCGGACAGCATTGCGCCGATAGTGCGGTTGTGGTTCCGAATGTCGAATTCGAATGAGCCGCCGGTCTTGCCTTCGATGGCCGGCAGCGTTTCCTCGAGCATGCGCGTTGCCAGGTCGGCCTGGTCGAAAGGCGGATTGCGATCCTCTGTACAAAACCGTGCAATATCGTTGGCGACACCGGCATCGGAAATCAACGGCGACAGGTCGAGTTGTCGTTGGCGCGGCGATTCACCTGGTTTCAGGTTTACAAGGTCGACTCGTCCTATCAAATCCTCGAGCCGCTGCAAGCCGAGTTCCGCGAGTCGCTGTCGAACTTCCTGTGCAACGAAATGGAAGAAGTTGATGACCATCTCCGGCAAGCCGACGAAATGTTCGCTGCGAAGGATATTGTTCTGTGTGGCAACGCCTGTCGCACAGCTGTTCAGGTGGCAGATTCTCAGGTACTTGCAGCCGAGCGCCACCATCGGTGCCGTTCCGAAACCGAAACTTTCCGCACCCAACGCCGTCGCCTTGACGACGTCCAGCCCGGTCTTCAGACCGCCGTCCGTTTGCAGACGAACCCGGTGCCGCAAGCCGTTTGCCCGCAACACCTGCTGGGCTTCCGAGAGGCCCAGCTCCCAGGGGCTGCCGGCATACTTGACCGAGGTCAGCGGGCTGGCGCCGGTTCCGCCGTCGTAACCGGAGATGGTAATCAGGTCCGCGTAAGCCTTGACCACGCCGGCTGCGATCGTGCCGACGCCGGGTTCTGCAACCAGCTTGACGGAGACGAGCGCCTGCGGATTGACCTGCTTGAGATCGAAAATGAGCTGCGCCAGGTCTTCGATGGAATAGATGTCGTGGTGCGGGGGTGGCGAGATCAGCCCGACACCGGGGGTTGCATAGCGAAGCCGGGCGATCATCTCGTTGACCTTGTGGCCGGGCAACTGGCCGCCTTCGCCGGGCTTCGCACCCTGAGCGATTTTGATTTGCAACACCTCGGCATTGACGAGGTACTCCGCCGTCACGCCGAATCTCCCCGAAGCAACCTGCTTTATCTTGGAGCGGCGCTCGGAATCGTAACGTGACGGATCCTCGCCACCTTCGCCGGAATTCGACCGCCCGCCGATGCGGTTCATGGCAATCGCGAGCGCTTCGTGCGCCTCAGGCGACAAGGCGCCGAGCGACATGCCGGCAGATTCGAACCGCGGCAATATGTCCTCGACCGGCTCGACGTCATCGATCTCCAGCGCAGGGCCCGCGGGCTTGAGCTCGAATAGATCGCGTATCGTCGCGACGGGGCGTTCGTTGACCAGCCGCGCGTATTCACAATAGGTCTCGAAATCACCCGAGCGCACCGCCGCCTGCAGCGTGGCTATAACGTCAGGATTGAAGCAGTGGTACTCGCCGCCGTGCTTGTACCTGAGCAATCCACCCTGCCTCACCTTGCGTCGTGGCTCCCACGCCGAGCGTCCGAGCCTTGCCTGGTCTTGGTGCAGATCGGCAAAGCGCGCACCCTGAATACGGCTGGTCGTGCCGCGAAAGCAACGACTCACGACCTCTTCGTGCAAACCGACGATTTCGAACAACTGCGCGCCGCGATAACTCGAAACCGATGAGATACCCATCTTCGACATGATCTTGAAAAGCCCCTTGCGAATGCCGCGGCGATAACTGCGGCCCAGTTGCTGGCGTGCATCGACGCTGCCCTTCCTCGCAAGGTTTTGCAGGCATTGGTATGCCAGGTAGGGATAGACAGCGGTGGCGCCATTGCCGATGAGGCAGGCGAAATGGTGCGGATCACGCGCGACCCCGGTCTCGACGATGATGTTCACGGCGCAACGCCGGGATCTTGCCACCAGGTGCTGGTGCACCGCTCCGGTCGCCAGCAGCGCATGCACCGGCAACAATCCGGGCTTCAGATAGCGATCGCTGAGCAGCAGAATCAGCTTGCCCGCATCGACCGCCTGATCCACGTCGGCGCATATGCGGTCGAGCGCCTCGGGCAACGACAGGCTTCTCGGCAGATTCAGGTCGATAAAGGCATGGCTGTCAGCGAACATGTCGTGGCCGAGCAACTGCCGCAATTTTCGCTGCGACAAAACGGGCGAGTTCATGATGACGTGATTGGCATGCTGCGGCCCGATGTCGAAAAGACTCGTTTCACGCCCGATATTCGTCTGCAGTGACATGACATTGCGCTCGCGCAGCGAATCGATCGGCGGATTGGTCACCTGCGCAAACTGTTGCCGGAAATAGTCGAACAGCGAGCGGATCTGCCGCGAGAGCACCGGCATCGGCGTGTCGTCGCCCATCGAGCCGACGGCTTCCTGTTCTGCTTTGGCCAACACCGTCACCACTTCGGTTAGCTCTTCCCGGGAAAGATCGAACATCTTCATATAGGTGACCAGCGTGTCTTCCGTAAACGGTTCCGCCGCCATGTGCCGGTCGACCAGTTCGGAATCCAGGTAACGGACGCCTTGCTTCAACCACTTTTTGTACGGGTGACGCGCCTTCAGGCGTTCATGTATTTCGTCCGTCTCGAGTACAACGTTGTTGTCGAGATCGACGGCAATCATTTCTCCCGGACCGAGCCTGCCTTTCCTGATCACGTCGGCGTCATCGTAGTCGTAGACGCCGACCTCGGAGGCGACGGTGATATGCCGGTCCCTGGTAACGATGAAGCGCGCAGGGCGCAGCCCATTGCGGTCCAGGCAGCACGCCGCATAGCGACCATCGGTCAGCACGATTCCGGCCGGTCCGTCCCACGGCTCCATCTGGCAATCGTAGAATTCGAAAAACGCGCGCACGTCCGGGTCCATCGTTTCCATCGCCTGCCATGCCGGTGGAATCAGGATGCGCATTGCTTGCAGCACGTCCATGCCCGCCGCGCGCATGACCTCGAGCATGTTGTCGAGACTCAGTGAATCCGAACCCGTCAGAGAGATAATCGGTGCCAGGTCTTCGATGTTCGGCAGCTTCTCCGAGCGAAAATTTTCAGCTCGCGCCAGGGCCCAGTTGCGGTTGCCCTGGATGGTGTTGATCTCGCCGTTGTGCGCGAGGAAACGGAATGGTTGCGCGAGGCGCCACTCCGGGAGGGTGTTGGTCGAAAACCGCTGATGAAACAGGCAAACCGAGGTCTCGAGCCTGGGGTCGTTCAGGTCCGCATAGAAGCGTGGCAGGATCTCGGGCATCACCATACCCTTGTAACTGATGGTCGCGGCAGAAAGACTCGCGACGTACGCAGCAGGATCTATTGCTGAAAAATTCTTCTCGGCTCGCCGGCGTGCCAGAAACAGGGAACGATTGAAAGTGCCGCGCGCCGTGCCATCCGGCGCGTTCACAAAAACCTGCTCGATACGCGGCAGGGTTTTTCGCGCGAGATCGCCACAGGCATCGGCATCTACCGGTACCTCGCGCCACCCGGCCAGCTCGAGGCCGGCAAAGCCGATCGCTTCTTCGATACATTGTCTGACGTCCTGCGCCTTTGCCTCGTCCTGGCTCAAAAACACGGTACCCGCAGCGAAACGTTCGGCGAGCGTCATTCCAAGCTCACTGCCGACTTCACGCAAGAACGTCTCCGGAAACCTGATGAGAAGCCCGCAGCCGTCGCCGGTCTTGCCGTCAGCGGCAACCGCGCCGCGGTGCGTCAATCGTTCCAGAGCAGCGATGGCGGTTTCGAGCACCCAGCGACTGGCGGTATCGTCGATATTGGCGATCAGGCCGAAACCGCAGCTGTCGCTTTCGAACGATGCGTCGTACAGACCGTTTGTTGCGTCGATAGCCATGCATCCCCGGGGGTTCGCTCGAAAGCGTCACCCGTTGCTGATTTACGAGTTACGTCGCCCAGACGTGCAGGTGCGAAAAGGCAACCTGTCGGGTCGCCCTCTAATCATCTGAATTCGTTTCTGGTGATTGCACCTTGCACCAAGACGGTGCATGGCGGTTTTGAACGATTTATTGACTATTCGAATAAGCTACCCGAACCGATGAGTATAGGTCACGTCGAGCAAAATCATCCAGTAGAACGGTGGAAGCGGCGTCGTTGCTGGCTATCGCTCGCGGGAAACCGGCCAAATCCGGCCGCAGGCCGCGGAATATTGCGAAAAAATGTTTCGTTTGAAACGGCGAACGATTTATTTGAATTGATCGGATGCCGTCTGCCGCATGTTGACGACGCCCGTGCTGGAAAATGCGAGCGGTTTTACCAGCGGGATGTCGACAGCCAGCTTGCCGCGCAACTGGTAGGCGATGTCCTCGCGAAAGCCGCCGCTCACCAGGGTCTTCCAGTGTGATGCGGATCCCAGGATGTCGAGGTCGACACTGATCGCGAACGAGTCCGTGCCGTTCGCAGGCACCGTAAAACTGCCCTGGGTCCGTCCCTCGGCAAATTTTTCGTCGTCGAATATGACTTCGTAATCGAATGCCTTGACCGGCAACGGAATCGGATTCGGGTTTGCGATGTCGAAGCTCAAGAGGAACGTCTGGCGACGAATACTCACCGAAGTCAATTCGATGCCGCTAAGACCGATCGCCGGTGTCCTGATCAGGCTGGTGCTGCTTGCACAGCCGGCTGCGATCAGCACTACCAGCAACAAGCCGGCGTTGCGAGACGGATTGTGTACTGTCATCGGGCCTCTCCGTGCGCTTGTTAACGCATTTCCCGGCCGACCGGTGCCCAGCGCGCGCCGATCAGCTTCCATTCGCCGTCCAGGTTCTCGAGCTCGAGTTCGAAGTTGTACGCATCCGCCCGAAAACCGATCGCGTCAGCATTGGTCCCGGCCATGACGACCGCCAGATCGACCTGGGCGGCGGACTCTCCCATAATTTTTATATCGTTGATATTGCTGACGAATTCGACCGCATCCTGGCGCAGGAAATAGAACCGGATCAGGTTACCGAGTTGCGTACGGTCGTAGCCCCGGGCATCTGCATAATTGTCGGCAATCATGCTCATCAACCCCGAGCGGTCCTTGTCCTCGGCATACGCCTCGGCAGCATCCAGCCACGCCCGAACCGCCTGTTCCGGCGAACCTTCGGGTTCGCCGCAGGCTGCCAGTAATACACATATCAAGCCAGTGGTCAGTCTTCGCATGGTCACGACCTGATTGAAGCAATGCTCTCGAGCGAGCGTGCATCCTGGATTTCGAGTCCCACCGCACAGCATTTGCTAGAGTCTGGTGGTAAAACACACTATGTGCGGTCGCATGCCGACCTTTCTGTGACCCAGTTCGCATAACGGCCGGACGCGTGTGAAGCCCCGGCAACACGGAATTCCGAAATGACGGTAAAACTACTGAGCGACTCACATACGGCGACAATTACCGACGACGACCAGGTGCGAATCGACGAGATTCTGACGTTCTGGTTTCGTGAGCAATCCCTGAGCGCCCCGCAGATCGACGCCCGCATGGACATCTGGTTCGGCGACGATCCGAACTTCGACGCGGAAATAAAAAAGGAGTTTGCCGACGATGTCGAGCAAGCCTCGGCCGGTGACCTGGATCACTGGGCACACGAGTCGCGGGGCCGGCTCGCCCTGATCCTGCTCCTCGATCAGTTTCGGCGCAACATTTTCCGGGGGACACCGGACGCCTTCAAGAAAGACAAGGCCGCACTGAAGCTGTGCGTCGAGGGCGCCACGGCCAAAATGGACCAGAAGCTGTCACCGATCGAAAAAGTGTTCTTTTACATGCCGCTGCAGCATTCCGAATCCTTGAAGGTGCAACGGAAATCCTGCGAGATCTTCCGACATCTCGCCAAGACCGCTTCGCCCACCTACAAAGAGACCTTCGAAACCTCAGCGCAATTCGCCGAACTGCATGCCGACATCGTCGAGCGCTTCGGGCGTTTTCCACATCGCAACAAGATTCTTGGCCGCAAGAACACGCCCGAAGAGGAAGAATATCTCGCCGGGGATGCGCCGGCATTCGGCCAGTCGGATAACTGAATCGCGTTGCACATCAACCGCCGGTCGCGGCGGGCTGCGCGCCAATAATCTCCTCCCTGGAGATCCTGAGCAAACGTAGCGACAACATGACTGCGGCGACGGTCAGGCCCAGCACGAAGCCGGCCCAGATATACGACGGAGGCGCCCGAAAGGTAATCGCCGCCAGGTAGGCAAGCGGAAAGCCGAGTGCCCAGTAGGCAAACATATTGATGATCATCGGCATTTTCGTGTCCTTGTAGCCTCGCAGCGCGCCTGCGGCGCCAATTTGCACACCGTCGGCGATCTGGAAAATGGCTGCCATCAGCAGCAGGCTGATCGCAATCGCCTGCACCGAGGTATCACTGGTATACAGGTTGACCACCGCGTCCCTGAACAACAACAGGAACGCCGCGGAACAGGTCATGAACAGCGCACACATCGAAACGCCGGTCAGGGCGGCGAAACGCGCCGCTGCCGGAAAACCCGCGCCGAGCGTATGCCCGACTCTTACCGTGATAGCGGAACTGAATGCGAGCGGAATCATGAACATGGTCGCTGCGAAATTGAGTGCGATCTGGTGAGCCGCCGTAATGTCTGCGCCGCGCGTACCGACCAGGATCGAGACGACGGAAAACAGCCCTGCTTCCGCGGTAATGGTGATTCCGATCGGCATGCCCAGTCTGACAATCTCCCGGAGTATCGGCAGCCGCAACGGGGACACGCGCTGGAAAATTTTCAGCGGCTTGTATACCGGATTAAGGTAAATGATCGAACCGAGTATGAACATCAGCAGCCACATGGTAATTGCACTGGCCATGCCACAACCGACGGCGCCGTAAGCGGGGACGCCAAAGTGTCCGTACATCAACACATAATTTAGAAAGACGTTGCACACCAGGCCGAACAAAGAGGTGTACATGATCGGTTTCATGACACCGATACCTTCCGTCGTAAAGCGAAAGGCCAGGAAACCGCATATCGCAGGCGCACCGAAAATGATCGCCTTGACGTAGCCGATCGTCAGTTGACGAAACTCCGGGTCGATGCCGATGAATACCATCACCGGTTCGACAAACAGGTGCGCAAGCGTGATCAGGGTGATGCCAAGGACAGCTGCCAGCCACAGCCCCTGCCGGGTGTATCGACCGATCAACGCCAGTTCGCCGGCGCCGTAGCGCCTCGCGGTGATCGGCGAAATCGCCATCATCAGCCCGAGACAAACGGTAAATCCGAGAAACCAGACACTGGCGCCGACAGCAACTGCCGCCAATGCCTCGGCGCCGAGTCGGCCGGACATTACAGCGTCCGCGAACTGCATCCCTGCGATCGACAGGTTGTTGACGATCAGCGGACCGGCCAGGCGCCCGAGCGTTGCGACCTCCGTCATCCAGCTATCGGTTTGCGAATCCGTCGACATGGCATGCAGCACTGAAACTGATCGGCGACTGTAACACGCGAACTACGATAGCAGTCGGCAATAGTGTAAAGTGGCGCCACACGGCGCTCCATTTGAATTATGCGGAGGATTTATGCTGCATGACGGGAAGTCGAGGCGAGTCGCAATCGTGGGGGGACTGAGAATCCCGTTCTGCCGTTCGAATTCCATTTACACGGATGTCTCCAACCAGGAAATGATGACGGCGACTCTTGCCGGTCTCGTACAGAAATACGATCTCAAAGGCCAAACGCTCGGCGACGTGGCGCTCGGCGCCGTCATCAAACATTCCAAGGACTGGAACCTGGCGCGGGAATCGGTCATTGGCTCCGGGTTGTCGATGCGTACCCCGGGTGTCGATATGCAACGCGCATGTGGCACCAGCATCGAGGCATGCATCCACGTCGCCAACAAGATTGCCCTCGGGCAGATTGAGGCCGGCATCGGCGGCGGCTGTGATTCAGTGAGTGACGTGCCGGTGGTGTTTTCCGACGCGCTTCGATCCATCCTGCTGTCGAGTTACCGCGGCAAATCTTTCTTGCAAAGAGTGCTGCCCTGGTTTCGCTTTCGGCCAAAACACCTGGTCCCCGAGTTTCCGGGTGTGACCGAGCCACGCACCGGCTTGTCCATGGGCGAGAGCATGGAGGTCACCGCCAAACAGTTCCGGGTCTCCCGGGAACACCAGGATCAGCTTGCCCTGGCCAGTCATATCAAGGCCGCGGCGGCGTACGACGCCGGTTTCTATGAAGACCTGGTGATACCTTTTCACGACGTGGAGGAAGACAACAACATCCGGCGCGACACCACGTTCGACAAGTTGCAATCCTTGAAACCCGTGTTCGACAAAAGCGAAGGCGGCACCTTGACGGCGGGTAACAGCACGCCATTGACCGATGGCGCGGCCGCCGTCCTGCTCGCGTCGGAAGCCTGGGCGAAGCAAAAGAATATCCCGATCATCGCTTACCTGACTCATTGCAGGGTTGCCGCCGTCGACTTCGTCAATCGCGACGGTTTGTTGATGGCGCCGGTCTATGCGGTCTCGGATATGTTGAAGATTGCGAATCTCAAGTTGCAGGATTTCGATTTTTACGAGATTCACGAAGCGTTTGCCGCGCAAACTGTGGCGACACTCATGGCCTGGCAATCAGAGAAATTCTGCCGTGATCGGCTGGGGCGCAATGAACCGATGGGTCCGATCGAGCTGGCCAAACTCAATGTCAAAGGTGGCAGTATCGCCATCGGTCATCCGTTTGCGGCCACCGGAGCCCGGGTCATCGCCACCATGGCCAAACTGCTGCACGAAAAAGGCTCGGGCCGAGGCCTGGTTTCCGTATGCACCGCGGGCGGCATGGGCGTTACTGCTATCATGGAAGCGGCATGACTTAAGGAATCGCGGTTAAAGCCGCTCCCACGATCATAAAAAAACAAAAATACTAGTGCGGTAACTTTTTCTGGGGGAGCAACATGGATCTGAGTCAGACGCTGGCGACCATAAACGCCGTGCTCTGGAACGAAACCTGGATACTCATCATTGCGGCTACCGGCGTCGTTTTTACGATATGGAGCGGCTTTTGCCAGTATCGGGCGCTGACTCACGGTTCCCGCGTGCTGCGCGGCGAATACGACGACCCGGACGATCCAGGGGCCATCAACCATTTCCAGGCGTTGTCGGCCGCCCTGTCCGGCACGGTCGGACTCGGCAACATCGGCGGCGTCGCCCTGGCCATCGTGCTTGGGGGCCCAGGCGCAATCTTCTGGATGTGGGTCGTCGGCTTTCTCGGCATGGCGATCAAGCTGACAGAGGTTACCCTGTCCATGCTGTACCGCAATACCGACGATCCCGACAATCCGCACGGCGGCCCGATGTGGGTGGCGGGCACGGCATTAAAAAAAATTAATCCACGATTTGCCTGGCTAGGCACGACACTCGCGATGCTGTTTTCGTTTTGCATCATGGCGTCGTCGATGACTGGCGGCAACATGTTCCAGGCCTGGAACGTCGCGGATGTCACCAGCAGTTATTTCGGCCTGCCCGGCTGGATCGCCGGTGTCGTACTGACGCTTGCCGTCGCCTCGGTTTTGCTCGGCGGTATCAGGAGAATCGGCCGGGTAACGGCAACGCTCGTTCCGCTCATGGTGTTTGTCTACGTCATCGCCGGCTTCGTCGTGCTGTTCGCAAACTTTACGCAGATTCCCGAAATGCTCGCGCTGATCGTTTCTTCGGCGTTTACGCAATCCGAGGCGGCCGGCGCATTCGTCGGCGGCACGGTCGGCTCCGCGTTCCTGTTCGGTATGAAACGCGCCATTTTTTCCAACGAGGCGGGCCAGGGATCATCGCCGATCGCCCACGCCGCTGCGAAAACCGACGAACCGGTTCGCGAAGGCCTGGTCGGCGGACTCGAGCCGTTCATCGACACCATCGTCGTTTGCACGTTCACCGCACTGATCATTCTTTCGACCGGCGTCTGGAACCGCTCGCCCGACGTCATGTTTGATGTCGCTCCGGTACCGCAACAGACGGCCAGCGGCTGGTCGTACCCCGACATGCCACTGCCACCCGGCGAATGGGTCGACCAGCAAGCGCTGTTGATGATCGTCGAGGCCGGCCCCAACCCGGCGACCGGACAGAATTATCACCGCCTGAGCGGGACCGTGACCGCAAGCGGTAATACCTATGTCGCCAGTTGGCAGGAGTTCGCGGGCGAAACACGGCCACGGCTGATCGGTGACGGATTTTACCTGGACCACGTCGGCGCGACGTTGACCGCAAAAGCTTTCGATTCCGTAATACCGGGGCTCGGCAAGTGGCTGATCACCGTCGCGTCCTGGCTATTCGCGATTTCGACCATCATCGCCTGGGGATACTACGGTGAACAGGGTGCCGTCTACATGTTCGGCAACAAATCAATCATACCGTTTCGCATCGTCTATTGTACGGCGACTTTTGTTGCCACACTCGGCCACATCAAGACCAGTGCGGACCTGGACAACATGACCGGTATCGGACTCGGTATCGTCGTTTATGCAAATCTTCCTATCGTCTGGATTTTTGGATACCAGGCAATGCGCGCGTATAAGGATTACATTGGCCGCCTGCGGGATGGTCGCATGGGGCCCGATCACCCGCCTCCAAGTATCGAGGATCTGTTGTCAGGCCAGGATGTTCGCAAACAATCCGCCGGTTGAGGGTGCACAGGTAATCCTGCCAGGCCATACGGTCTCGGTTATTCAAAAGTTTACTTCGCTCGTTTCGCCATCTTCGATCGTGAAGGTTTGCGATGCAGAGAACTCGATGTCGTCGTCGGTATCCGACATGTCGTCGCTTGCCTGGCAGGTGAAAACTGCGGTGTATTCACCGACCGGCAGAAAATTGATTTCGTAAACGTAGTCACCCGCACCGTTTTGACTGACGCTTGCCGTCGCGTATGGTTCGAGCGTCGCGTCGCCGATGTCGCCCGGGGCCGCCACCATACCCTGGTACAGGTACACGGCGTTACCGGTGTCTGCCGCGAGGTCGTTGGTGCAGCTCGCGTCCATGACCAGCGCAGCGTCCACGGAACCGCGCAATGTGCCGAAACTCGCCATGTCCGTCACGCGCAGGGCGGATCGCAGATGCAATCCTGGTTGCCCAAGCGGATCGGCGAGTGCCTTTCTCAAATCCCAGTCGATGACCAGGTTAGTCGTTTGATCCTGGGTAACTGTAAATCCGCTAACGAGTCGCAAGCCGTTTGCGCTCGGGACTCGCAGCTCGACCTGGCCGCCGGGAATCATTGCGTAGGAGTCGAACACATTATCGAACTCCGCGTTGACATCGAACGCCAGCC
Organism: Woeseiaceae bacterium; assembly: GCA_033720315.1. Lineage (GTDB taxonomy): Bacteria > Pseudomonadota > Gammaproteobacteria > Steroidobacterales > Woeseiaceae > SZUA-117. The sequence goes on from JAWWCT010000001.1 coordinate 64,018, forward strand.
AATTGTATCTGCCCGCGATGACGGCGGTATCCGGGAGCAACTCGGCAGTCGTCCCGTCGCTCAGCGTCACCAGGTCAATGTCCTTTGGCGGATCGAATTCGATCGTTATTTCATCACCACTGGCCGGCTTGAGCGTGACTGCTGCAAACTGAATATTGACGACCGATACCTCGTCAATCGGCGCATCAGTGATCGCGATATGGATGAATCCCGTTGCAGTCGGCACTGCTGCGGGGTTGTCACCGCCGCCGCCACCGCAACCCGTCATTAGCAATGCTGCGGCAAACATGCCCGTTACCAGGCGCGCAGCCGTCGTCTTTCCCACCATGTTTCCTTGATTCCGTTTGCCTTGCTGATCGACGCAAGTGCCGTATGTTCTGCGCAAAAATTCTAAAACGGGTTCATTACCGGGCACAATGTGGGAAAACGGCGACAATCAATCGCTATCGGTCTCTGCGTTTTTGCTTTTCGATGCAATCTTATGTAAAGAATCCAGTGCGCGATCGAGCTGGTCCTTTGCCTGTCTGGTAACGCCGCCCTTGCGATACTCGTCGACCACGAATGATTCCATGCGCATGAAGATTTCGTCGATGTCCTGCGCGGCAGCAAGCCCGGATTCAGCCGACGAGCCGGGCAGCCGATCGACGGCCCCGAACAGGTTTATCCAGCGCTCGCTCCTGCGACCCTGGCGCAGCAGCTCATAAAAACCGCTCCTGGCGAGATCGCCGCCCTTAACCAGGCTCGCCACGCCGATGACCAGTGAGACGGGCACCAGCACCAGGTCGCGTAAGCCGTCGACCACCAGCTTTAGCTGAAAAACGACGATATCGCGTATCAGCGTCCAGCGGTCGGCGACGTCAGCGTCGATTTCCGAATTGGTATCCGTCGTCACGATCGTTCCTCCACGGAGAGACCGGCATGATACTCCATTAGTGGCGCCCGTCCTGCCAATTTAGTAATGTACGTCAGGCACTTACGCCGTGATCCGTCCGTGCCGACCGACTATGCCACGATTTGCATCATCGCCGCAGTACGAGCACGGGCTTCCCGAGGCCCTCGGTGTCCTGCTCGTAAACCTCGGTACACCCGAGAAACCGACGGCCTCGTCCGTACGGCGCTTTCTCAGGCAATTCCTGTCCGACCCGCGGGTGGTCGAGTATCCGCGTTGGTTGTGGCTGCCGATCCTTTACGGCGCCATTCTGCCGATTCGCCCGCTCATGACAGCCGAGGCGTACAGCAAGATATGGACCGAACAGGGATCGCCGCTGATGTTGCACTCGGCTGACATTGCCAGCGCCATGCAGGAGAAACTTTCCGCGAGGCTGTCCGGGTCGGTGCATGTTGCGTTGGCAATGACTTACGGAAATCCGTCTATCCAGACGGCAATCCAGAAGATGTTTGACGCGTATGTTCGCCGCATTATCGTATTGCCGTTGTACCCGCAGTATTCGGGCAGCACGACAGCATCGGTTTTCGAAGCCGTATCAAACGCGCTGTCGAAACGACGCTGGATCCCCGAATTCCGTTTCATCAATCACTACCATGATGCGAATGGCTACATATCGGCGCTCGTTGCGAGCATTCGCGATTTCTGGGACGTGCAGGGTCGTGGCGAACGACTCCTGATGTCGTTTCACGGGTTACCGAAAAGCATGCTGATGAAGGGCGATCCTTATCACTGCCAGTGTCAGAAAACGGCGCGACTGGTCGCAACGGAGCTGGAACTCGACGATGAGCAATGGCAAATCAGTTTCCAGTCGCGCGTCGGCCGCGAAGAGTGGCTCGGTCCGTACACGGAAGACGTGTTGCTCGAATGGGGAAAGGAGAAGTTTTCCAGGATCGATGTAATCTGTCCCGGCTTTTCGGCGGATTGCCTGGAAACTCTCGAAGAGATTGAAATGCGCGGCGCGGAGTCATTTGCCGAAGCCGGCGGCGGCGAGTTGCGATACATACCCGCACTCAATGCCCGGGAAGATCACGTTGCCTTTCTCAGTCGCACCGTCGAGAAGAACGTCGCGGGCTGGCCGGAGGCATCGACCGACTGGAGTTATTCGGAAGAAGCGCGACGGTTGGAGAAGAGTTTGCAACGCGCTCGCGCCATGGGTGCCGATCGTTGATGAAACAATGAACGAACAAAGTCATCTGCTGGGTCGCTTCCTGGAGTTCAGCATCCAGACGGATGACATCCTTGAGTCACTGGGATTCTACAAATTACTCGGGTTCCAGGAGCTGACGGTTGGTGAAGTCTGGAAGCACAAGTACGCCGTCGTCAGCGACGGCGTATTGAACATCGGTCTGCACGAAAACAAGTTCGAGCGCACGGCCCTGACCTTCGTCCATCACGATCTCGCGCGCCAGGCTCGTTCCATGTCCGATCACGGATTCGATTTTCGTTTTTTGAAAATCGGTGCCGAGGTATTTCATGAACTCGGATTCCTGGATCGCGATAAGAATATGGTGACCATGATCGAGGCACGAACGTTTTCGCCGGCAGACGAATACCAGGACGATTCGATCTGCGGCAACTGGTTCGAGATTAGCCTGCCGGTGCGCGACGCCATGCGTGCCGCGCAATTCTGGGCACCGCTGGCACCAGAGCTGCTGAGGCTGCGCGAAGAACCAACCACGCACATGCGTTTCAATGCCGCCGGGCTGTCGCTGGGCCTCAGCGAAAGCATTGCACTGAACGGGCCAGCCCTGTGTTTTCGCTGCGTTGACAAGGACCGCGTGTGGACCTCCATCGCGCAACACGGTTTCAAATTCAAGGAATTCCCCGGCTACGAGGGCGCCTTCATGATGCTGACCGCTCCCGAAGGCACGCAGCTATTCCTGTTCCACGAGGACTTTCTGGGAGAACTGATCCAGGTTGCGGAAGGCGAGGAGGCAGACCGCGAAGTCATCGAAGAGGAAGTGGTCATCAAGTAATTACGCCGGCAGCGCGGCACATCAAAACCGATAATGACAACAGCGAATCAGCATACCGTATGCCGGTTCAGCTCACGGCGATTCCGAGTGCGGCAACCACGACCATGGTACCAAGCACCGCCACCAGCAGACGCAGTTCCGCGCCGCGGTAGTCGTCGAACCTGGCGGACAGTTCCGGGTCGCCGAGATTCTCGTATTCGCGCCGCATCACGAATTGTGCAAAGCGGGTTCGTCGTGCGCTTTCGAACCAGCCGGGTTGTGGCCGACCCAGTGCTTCGTAGCGTTCAGGGTGCCGCTCGGCGAGCGCTGCGGCCAGTGCGCGTCCCCTGCGAATCGAGCGGGCCATTGCGATCGTCGCTCCGATCAACCACCCGAGTGCCAGATAAGCGACCGCCTTGCCCGGCTCCATCCGAAGACCCTCAGAATCCGTACGTCATCGCAGTTACCTAGAAATCGTACGGGCCGGCGGCCATCTCCTCCGCGGGCAACCAGGTTTCGTGGATGTGCAGCCAGGTAAACGGCTCCGGCCCCTTGAGCAACACGGTGGATATCCGGCCATTATCGGCAGGCTTCGAAGCGATGGCGTTTCGTTGCCATTCGACGTAGCTCGCCAGAACGTAATCGTCAAACGACCAATGCACCGTTACTTCACGGATGGCGATCCTGAAATCCGGGTTACTGCCGAAACCGTTGCGAATCGCCGGCCCAAACTCGTTGCGGCCGAGCCGGACGCCGCCGGGCAGGATGTATTCGATGTCGTCGGCCATTCGATCGAAAAATTCCGCTTCAAACGAGTCTTTCGCAATGGTGCCGTTGAACCAGCCGACAAAAAACACGTGCAATTGCTCGACGTCGCGACGAACCCTGTCCTGGATGTCATTGTTCAATCTTTTCCGTCCTTTTCTCCTTTAGCAAACTCGAGGAGCCGAAGGCCGCTGCCGATGCAGACCTGGATGATCGAGCCGCAAGCGATGATCGCAAGCGCCCCGGCCGTCACCACCAGTACGACGCGAAACGTCGAATCGATATCGATCACCGCCTCCCGACCGTCGACGGTAATCGTCACCGGGGGCGCATCCGACTGCAGGAAGTCTGCGAACATGCTCACGGCAACCGCGGACTCCGGGTCCGTCAGGTACTGCGAAACAAGAACCAGTAACGCAACGAGCACGACGCCACCGGACACCAGGAAAAATATGCCGAGTGATCTGGCCAGACCCAGGGCAGGATCGGTTTGCTGATCGATATTCAGACTGGCCATTTCGCGATTAATCGAGTTCAGTGCGCATCATCAGTCGGCTCGCAGCGTGCTGAAATTGACGTACTGGACGGTCGCCATAACAAATACGAACATGATCGCCCACGCAGCATGAAAGCGCCTGTTGTCCGTCGCGACGCCAACCACCGAACCAGTAATGATAATTGCCCAGATAGTTGCAAGAAAGCCACCGAACCCGCTCATCCCGTATGCAGCCTTCCAATTGGTATCGACAATATCGGCCAGCATAACCAGCACCCACATGCCGAAAAACCACCTGCGTTTTTCAAAAAAGGCCTTCTCGTAATCCGTCTCGTCCTCGCCAAGCGGGTAAAGAATCGCGCACAACAGGTACATGAGTACCGCATAGGCCAGCACGAACATGAACAGGAAGAAATTCCACTCGGTGAGCCCACTCCAGCGCCACAAAAACCACCAGAAAAAGACAATGAAATTGAATACGTTCCACGTCCACAGCAGGTGCACCCAGTAAAACTTTCGCCCCTTACTCAAAAACTGCGAAACCCCGCTAAGAAGCCTCACGATTCCGAGACCGGTCACTATTGATACGAGTACTGCAATGAACTCGAACTGACTCACGATTCCGTCATCCGGCGTTCAATCGCGAAGCTCAATGACACAGATCCTCGGCTTGTGACTGCTTGTCCTGGACTTCGAGACTCTCGCACAAGCCCGCCGTCGACCAGCCATTATTGCGATTCCAGGACAGGTCCCGGCGGTAAACGGCTTCCGCCAGTGCCGCTTCGCCTGACTGTAACAGCGCCTCACCCAGCACCAACCGCACCGGGTTCGGCCAGTCCGGCGGCTCCATGTAACCGAGTGAATCCTCGATCTCGACCGCTGCTTTGAACGATTCGATGGCGGACGGGTAATCACTGTCAGCCATCGCGATGCGGCCTGCGAGGTCGTGCGCCGCCAGTTCGAGGATGCGAGACGGCGGCGTCACCATCACCAGTATCTCGTCCGGCGTATCTGAATTGGCCAGCGCCCGCAGTTGTTCGAGTTGTGCGCGCGCCTCGTCCAGCTTGCCGCTCCCCGCAAGCGCACTGCCCGTCACGTAGTTCCATAGGCCGTCGAGATACTGATGCCCGGGCTCGGGAGGTCCGTCGCCGTTCAGAATCTCATGCCACTTTTCGAACTGCTGGTGCACCAGCCATACCGCGGCAACGGTTCGCTGCGCGCGCCCGTTCGACAGCGGACCCCGGCTGAGCACGACTTGTTCTGCCTTTTTCGCAGCCTTGATGGCGCTCTCGTAATCGCCCTTGATGGTTGCCGAGAAACGGATGAAATCGAACGCATGAGTGGGATGCAGCCGTGCCGACAGCGGATAAGTCACGAAGTCCGGGTACGGCAGCGATCCCCACTGTTCCTGGTACTTCCGGTCAGCGTCGACGGATCGTTCGTTGAAATCGATCGCCTTGTCGAACTGGCCGACGCGCACATAGATATGCGTCGGCATGTGCACGATGTGCCCGCCGCCCGGGATGATCGACGCCAGCCGATCGGCCTGGGTCAGCGCCCGCTCGGGCTCCGCCGACGCTTCCAGCATGTGTATATATAAGTGATTGGTCCCGGGATGCATCGGGTGCAGTGCCATCGATGCCTCCAGCGCGTCCACCACCTCCCGGGCGCCAGGCGCCGGGTTCCCGTCATCGTCCCAGTAGGTCCATGGCATCGTCACCATGAACGCATCCGCATAAATAGCCGCCACATCGGGATCCTGAGGATACCGCTGGTAAAGTGCCCGCGCCGCATCGAGATAGGCGGCATCCCGCGCTGCCGCATCGGGATAGGTCTCATCGTCGTAACGAACGGACAGCGTCTCTATCAGCGCCTGAACCTGCTCGGATGCGCTCGCCCGCAGATCATATGCAATAGCGGTCGCCCGTTTCGCTGCGCCCTTCGGGTCGTCGGGCGCACCCATGTAACGGCTGTTCGGGTTGGGGCCGCTGGCCATCGCCAGGCCCCAGTAAATCATCGGGTTGTCCGGGTCGTGCCGCAGCGCCTCGAGAAACGAGGCCGCCGCATCCGGGAAGTAATACCCCCACACCAGGTTCAAACCCTGGTCGAAAAATTGCTGCGCGCTCTCCGAATCGGAAGAAATATCGCGGCTGTATTCGCCCATGCCCTCGATCAGCACGGCCTGCACATCCGAGCGCATGAATTCATTATCAACGACGGAACTATCTTGCTTGCTACTGCACCCGCTAACAATGATAGTTGCTGCCAGTATCAAAACACACGGTTGGTACGACGCCATTCCATTCCCCCCTTTTGTAGCGCTTGGTATCAAAACAGCGAGCGTTGGCGCGGAACGGGTTGTTGCATTGTCCGCAGTGAATTCCGCCACGCTGTTAATGACTGATTATAAATGCTTCACAAACGATGTATTACCCTGATCCGAGCCGCCGCCGCATGTCATCGTACGCCGACTTGATGAGCTTCGTTAAGGCCGTTTCATCGACGTTTCGATCAGGCCCGAGCTTTACGTGACGCATGACCTTCCCGGTGCCTTCCAGCAGACCCGCCGGGTCGGCGAGTTCGGCACCGTGAAAAAAGCCGACATTGACGTGTGCCGTGAACGCATTGACGTAGGCGAAGGCGGTATCGCCGACGCAGGCGGTCGGATGCCCGTCGTGCAGGATTTCTCGCACGTCGTCCCCGCAGTCGCGCATCACGCCAAACCAGTACCGCGCAATCACACCGAGTTCGTCCCGACGGCAGTCCATCCACGCCTCGATGTCGGGGTCGCACCTGACCGTTTGCGAGAACCGGAACAGTCTGCTCATGGCGATTACCGAACATTTACGACAGCGTTTTCATGATGCCGAGTGCACGCCCGAGATACGACCCACCGAACAGGTTCAGGTGGTTCAACACGTGATAGAGCTGGTATAGCTCGATCCTCTGTGCGCTGCCGGTTGCCAGCGGCCATGCGTTCTCGTAGGCGCTGTAAAAGTCATGCGGAAAACCGCCGAACAGTTTGCTCATCGCGAGATCGGATTCGCGGTCACCGTAGTACACGGCAGGATCAAAAATGATCGGTTCGCCGTTTGCGGAGGCCCAGTTGCCGCCCCAGAGGTCGCCGTGCAGCAGCGAGGCTTCCGGCCAGTAGTGGTTGAAGAATTGGCTGATGTTGCTGAGTAGCCGGTCACCTTCCTGCTGCAGTTCGCCCTTGAATCCGTTTCTTGCCGCGAGTTCCAGTTGAAAACCCAGTCGCTGGTCACGGAAGAACTCGACCCAGTCATCGTTCCAGGAATTTTTCTGTGGTGTGCTGCCGATGGTGTTGTCGCGGTGCCAGCCGAACTGGTCCTTCGTGTAGCGGTGCTGTCTTGCGAGCTGTTCGCCGAGTTTCGCTGCCGTATCCTGTCCCGGCAATTCGAAGTCGATCCATTCCAGCGCAAGCAGGCATTCGTTTTTCGATCGCACGCAGCCCAGCACCTGCGGCACGCGAACCGCATCGGCAAGCGCGAGTTCCTTTAACCCCTCCGCCTCGGCGAGAAACATGTCGTAGGAACTCGCTGAGCCGGTTTTGAGGAATACGGATCGATCTTCCGCCTTGACACACCAGGCGTCGCTGATATCGCCACCGCGGACGGGGCGCGGCATGTCCCGGTCCGACACCTTGATGTCGTATTCACGCAGTGCCGAAAACAGCGCCTGCCATTCGGGCATGTCATCCCCCGTTAATCAGAGCAGTTCGCTGACCCTTTGTGCCTGCCGGCGCAGGGACTCACCGATCGCCGCCTCGTCATACAGTGCGTAGATGGCATCGAGGTCCGGCGTGGTGGGCTTGAGCCCGGTCTCGGGCCGCTCGTACGGCGCGTCGCAGGCGATGCCGGTCAGCCGCCTTGCGAGCATCGCGTCTTCCTTGTGGGCGGCGAGTTTTGCGGCAAGCGTTTTTGCGCCACGCACGTTGACCTGGTGTACGGCATCGAGGTTCGCGTAAATGTCATCCAGCGATCCGAAGTGTGCAAGCAGCGCTTCCGCGGTCTTCTTGCCGACACCCGGCACGCCCTTGATGTTGTCGACGCTGTCGCCGGCGAGCGCGAGGAAGTCGGCAATCTGTTCCGGCCATACGCCGAAGTTTTCCGGGATCTGCTCGTACTTCAGTTTTCCCCGGCCGGCGAAGTCCCAGAACACGTCGTCTTTCGACATCAGCTGCGCGAGATCCTTGTCGCGGGTCACGATGGTTGACGGCCGGCCTTTGGCCCGGCCGTAATGCACCAGCGTGCCGATCAGGTCGTCGGCCTCGTAGTTGGGATGTGCGCAGGACATCAGGCCGAGTGCCCTGGTGAACTCGCGACACTGCACGAACTGGCGTTTCAGTTCCGGCGGCGCAGGTTCGCGGTTGGCCTTGTACTCGGGATAGATCTCCGTGCGAAACGAGGTCGTCAGGCTTTCATCGAAAAGGACGGCGACGCGTTCCGGTTTCACCTGCTCCATGAAGTCGCCGAGAAACCGGCAGTAGCCGTAAAACGCGTTAACCGGGTTACCCGCTTCATCCACCATGTCGTCGGGCAGGGAGTAGTGAGCCCGGAAAACATAGACACTGGCGTCTATGAGATATTGCATCGCGTCTGCTTTTCTTATTTAAGTACAGACTCGTCGAAAATATTTACGCCTTCCGATAAATGATCCGAGAGCCTGGCGTGCAAGGGACTGGTACGCGGAATGTGCGCGAGCAGATACTGCATCTGGTCGGCGAGAACGCGACGGCCCTTGAGATAAATGTATTCGGCATACGTCGGCGTGAACGGCACGGCAATGAGTTGCATGCCCGCCTGTTCAGGCGTACGCCCCCCCTTGTGATTGTTGCAGCGCCGGCAGGCGGTCGCCACGTTGTTCCAGGTATCGCCGCCACCGCGTGACAACGGCGTAATGTGGTCCCGCGTCAGGTCGCGGGTCGGAAAACGCATCGCACAGTAAAGGCAAAGGTTGGCGTCGCGCTTGAACAGCGTGCGGTTGTTCAGTGGCGGGACGTACTGGTCCCTGACGAAGGCCAGTCCCTGGCTGGTGCCCTCGGTGGCGATAATCGAGTTGACGTCGATCTGGCTGCGGCGGCCGGTCATGGCGCTGTAGCCGCCGAATACGCTGTAGAGCCGGGTGCCGCAGGCGTAGGCGACCTGCTCGGTGTGGTAAAGACGCACCGCTTCGCGGTAGTCGATCCACTCGAGCGGCATCCCCGCCACGTCGGTCCTTAAGACCTGTTGCGAGAGGTCTGATGCGGCACCGGAAAGCATTGGCCTTTATCTCCTCGCTACAGGTCGTATATTGCCCAAAGGCCGGAAAAAATCAATGAAACAGTCGGAATTCGGCAAATGACTCCAAATGCATGATGCACGTTTCACATGACACGAATGTGACGTATAGTGCCGCCCGCGGACCCCGTAATATCCCGGTTCCGGGCAGGGTCTGCCGTAATTCCCGCCACAGGCGTCGCGGGACATCAGACACAAACGACGGAGACAGATCATGCCGCTGACGGTTGGCGTGCTGAAAGAAAAACTCGAAGGCGAAACCAGGGTCGCGCTGACCCCGGAGATTACCGGGAAACTGCAAAAACTCGGCGTATCGGTCGTCATGGAAAAAGACGCAGGCGACGCCTCGCAGATTCCCGACGAGGAATACGCAGACGTACAATTTACCGATGCCGATGGCGTACTCAAAAAATGCCAGCTCCTGTTTACCGTACAACCTGCTCGCAAGGACGCAGTCAAAAAGCTGGCTGACGGTTCCACCGTGGTCGGGTTGATGTACGGCCACATCAACAAGGACCTCGTCAAAACCCTGCAAAGCAAGAAACACGTCGGCTTCGCAATGGAACTGGTGCCGCGTATTTCGCGTGCCCAGAGCATGGACGTGTTGTCGTCACAGGCTGCGGCGGCGGGTTACGAAGCAACCTTGATCGCGGCAACCACGCTCGACAAGTTTTTCCCGATGCTGACGACAGCGGCGGGAACGATCCGGCCGGCGCAGGTGCTGGTGATCGGTGCCGGCGTCGCTGGTTTACAGGCCATTGCAACCGCAAAACGCCTCGGTGCAGTGGTCAAGGGTTACGACGTGCGCAGCGCGACCAAGGAACAGGTCGAGTCACTGGGTGCGAAGTTTGTCGCGACCGGCGTGTCGGCGGAGGGCGAAGGCGGTTACGCACGCGAACTCACCGACGAGGAAAAAGCCCGGCAACAGGCGGCACTGGACAAGGAAATTGCGGCCGCCGACGTGGTAATAACCACCGCCGCAATCCCCGGGCGGGCGGCGCCGCGTATCATTTCCGCCACCACGGTCGAATCCATGAAGCCCGGAGCCGTCATCGTCGATATCGCGGCGGAAACCGGCGGCAACTGCGAACTGACCAAAGCCGGCGAGACCGTGGTCGCGCACAAGGTCAAGATCGTCGGCCCGGTCAACCTGCCGGCGGCGCTTGGCCGCCATGCCAGCGATATGTATGCGAGAAACCTTTTCAATTTCATCAAGCCGGCCATCAGCGAAGACGGCGAACTGAATATCGACTGGGAGGACGAGGTGTTTGAGCAATCGGCCCTGACCCGCGACGGCGAGATCAAGCACGCGCCGACACGCGAGTCCATTGAAGGAGGGTCTTCTTAATGATCGACGGATTCATTGCGCTTTATATATTCATGCTCGCGGCATTTGTCGGCTACGAGGTGATCGGGCGCGTGCCGGCAATCCTGCACACGCCACTGATGTCGGGCTCGAACTTCATCCACGGCATCGTACTGGTCGGTGCAATGGTTGCCCTGGGCCGGGCCGATACCACGCTCGAGCTCGTGGTCGGCTTCGTCGGCGTATTCCTGGGTGCGGGTAATGCCGTCGGCGGATACGTCGTCACCGAGCGCATGCTCGAGATGTTCAAGAGCAGCCGGGAGAAAGACTCATGAGCGAGTTTGTCTCCATGCGCACGATCATCGAGGCGAGTTATTTCGTCGCCGCGATACTCTTTATATTCGGCCTCAAAAGAATGAGTTCGCCGGTGACCGCACGCGGCGGCATCCTGTGGGCCGGTGCCGGCATGGTAGTCGCGACCGTGGTCACCTTCCTGTATCCGGGCATGGGCAATTACGTGCTCATGATGATCGCCATTTTCCTCGCGGGCGTGGTTGCCTGGGTCAGCGGCAAGAAGGTGGCGATGACCGACATGCCGCAGATGATCGCCCTGTACAACGGCATGGGCGGCGGCGCAGCCGCGGCCATCGCGGCCGTCGAACTGCTCGGCGGCGAAGACCACGGGCTGGTGTTCGGCGTGCTCGCGGTGCTCGGCGGCATGATCGGCGCCGTGTCCTTCAGTGGCAGCCTGATCGCCTTCGCCAAACTGCAAGGCATCATGCGGCGCAACTTCCGTTTTGCCGGCCAACAGTTCGTCAACCTGGCGTTGCTTGCCGCCACCGTCGGGCTGGGCGGATACATCGTCGTGGCGCATCCGGACGTCAACATCGTCGTCTGGTTCTTCGCGCTGGCGCTGATACTCGGCGTCACCATGACCGTGCCGATCGGCGGCGCCGACATGCCGGTCGTTATCTCGCTGTACAACGCGCTGACCGGTCTCGCTGTCGCCTTCGAGGGCTTCGTGCTGCAAAACGCGGCGATGATCATCGCCGGCACCGTGGTCGGCGCTGCGGGTTCCCTGCTGACCCAGTTGATGGCAAAGGCCATGAACCGTTCGCTGGCCAACGTGCTGTTCTCCGGATTCGGGCAGGAGGACGGTGTTGCCGGAGAAGTGAGCGGCAGCATGAAACCGATCGACGCAACCGACGTGGCCGTCATGATGGCATTCGCGAACAAGGTGCTGATCGTGCCGGGTTACGGCATGGCGGTCGCACAGGCGCAGCACAAGGTCTGGGAGCTGACGCAGTTGCTGCTCGATCGCGGCGTCGACGTCAAGTTCGCCATCCACCCGGTTGCCGGGCGCATGCCAGGCCACATGAACGTGTTGCTCGCCGAAGCCGGCGTGCCCTACGACATCATCTATGACGAGGACGAAATCAATCCGGAATTCAAGACCGCGGACGTTGCATTGATCATCGGCGCCAACGACGTGGTCAACCCGGTGGCGCGTTCCGATCCGTCCAGCCCGATTTACGGCATGCCGATCCTGAACGCCGACTACGCGAAGAACGTCATTGTCATCAAGCGCGGCCAGGGCGCCGGCTTTTCCGGCATCGAGAACGCACTGTTCTTCCTCGATCACACAAGGATGCTGTACGGGGACGGGCAAGCGATGGCTTCTGAACTAATTAACGAAGTCAAAGCCTTGTAAAGTGTCGTCGCGGAGGCCAACAATAATGTGTCGGGCGTTTTTTTTCCGTTGACTCGATTGACGTCATCCGTCACCATCCGCCCAATTCTTGACTGGCCGGTGAGCGTCGGACACTGTTGAGACGCATCACTTGCCGTGCTGCGTGGCAAGACGTTGATTGCATTTCCTTTCGTGGGTTTTTTGCTCGGTGTAATCACCCTGGGCATCGCGCTACTCCTGCTGGCTCCCTGCATCGTTGCGTGGCAGCTTGGTTCCCAGGACTTGCAGGCATTCCTGATCAGCGATGCGGTCGCGGCCGGTGTCGGTTTTGCCCTGGTTTTTCTCAACCGCAAAGCCGAGCACAAGCTGAACATCAGAGAGGTATTCCTGCTAACCGCCCTCTCGTGGCTCTCCGCCTGTTTATTTGGTGCGCTGCCATTTGTCCTGTCGCACACAGTGAGTGACTTTACCGACGCCATATTCGAAAGCGTTTCGGGCGTGACGACGACAGGTGCGACCGTTTTGACCCACCTGGATACCCTGCCCAAGGACATTCTGCTGTGGCGCTCAATGATGCAATGGGTTGGCGGTCTCGGTATTGTCGCTCTCGGTGCGGCCGTGCTGCCGTTCCTCGGCATCGGCGGCATGAAACTGTTTCGCGCCGAGTCGTCAGACTTTTCAGAAAAGCTGCTTCCGCAAACGCGCAAATTTCTGATGCAGCTTCTGTTACTGTACGTCGCCATTTCCGCGCTATGCGTCATCGCTTACACATTTGCCGGCATGAGTATTTTTGACGCCGTCAACCATGCGATGACCACCGTATCCACGGGTGGGTTTTCGACGCATGACAGTTCCATCGCTTTCTTCAACTCGCGCGCTGTGGAAGCTGTCGCTATCTTCTTTATGCTGGCGGCGGCCGCGCCGTTCGTTATCTATCTGCCGTTGTTATCCGGCCAACCCGCCAAGTTCGCTCCAGACAGCCAGGTGTGGACAATGTTGCAGTTTTTCACCGTTGTGACCGCGCTGCTGGTTGTCTGGCTTACCGTTACCGGGCAATCCGGGATCCTCGCTGCCGTGCGCGCGGCATTGTTTAATGTCGTGTCGATCGGAACGACGACCGGTTACGTGAGCGCTGAATATACCGCCTGGGGATATTTGGCAGTCATCGTTTTTTTCTTCCTGACTTTCGTCGGTGGCTGCTCAGGATCGACCAGTGGCGGCATCAAGATTTTCAGATTCAAGATCGCCTACATCATGTTCAAGGAGACCATTCAGCGGCTTCTGCATCCCAATGCAGTGTTTGCCAGGTCAGTGGACGGCAAGCCGCTGACCGACGATACGGCGGCTTCGGTTGCGGCTTTCGCGTTGGCCTTTGCTTCGACCGTCGGTATCGTGGCCATTTTGCTGGCGGCGGTCGGCAACGATTTCGCTACCAGCTTCAGTGCCGCGGCAACCGCGACGGCTAATGTGGGGCCAGGCATCGGCCCGGTAATCGGTCCTGTCTCCAATTTCGCGTCGCTCAGCGATCCATCGAAGTCGATACTGTGTGTTGCCATGTTGCTCGGTCGGCTTGAGATTTTCACTTTTCTGATTCTCCTGACTCCCCTGTTCTGGCGTCACTGAGAGGACGCTATTGAAGATTTACAATCACCTCGCAAGGGAACACACTCCACGCTTTGGTAGTCGAATGACATACCAGGATTGCCGCTCGCACCTGAAAAACCCAAGCTGAACGATCATGTCCGACCCAAACAAGCGCGATGAGCAACCGAAACTTGCTACGATCGGCAAAATCGAGGCGCCGCAAAACGTGCACGCACGGCGCCGGTACCTCCGGCCTGCGGCCATCATACTGATTGCCCTTGCGGTCTTGTGGCTGATTACGGAGCGCGAAGGCAATCAACTCGACGTATACCGGACGGTAAGCGAGATAGAGTTCGCCGATTCCGTTCTGGCGGAGTGTGTCGCCAACACCGCAGCGAGTCACAGTTGGGACAACGCCGGCCAGTTCACCAGCCTGCGTTGTAACAATCCCACCGGGAGTCGAATTCGCAATCTCGGCGGCATCGAACATTTCGTCGTGTTGCGCGACTTGAACCTGGCATTTAACGAGATTTCCGAGGTATCCGCATTGAGCGGCCTGCAACACCTGCGGGTGCTGGAACTGAGCCACAACTTGATTGCGACCTTGCCTCTCCTTGCCTCCACGGGCAGCCTGGAGAGGCTGGAACTGAATCATAACCAGCTCACTTCACTCGGCTGGCTTTCGTCCCAAAGTTTTCCGGTATTGCAGGGCTTGTCCGTTGCGCATAACCGCATCGATGATGTGAGTCCGCTGTCGTCACTCGAGGCGCTGCATGAGCTGAACGTGCGCAGTAACCGCATCCGGGATCTGCGAACGGCCTGGCAAATCACCGGTCTCGACATGCTGGATGCGGGTGGAAATTACCTGACGGATATTTCCGGCATCGAATCCCTGGCAAACCTCAGGCGACTTTTTCTGGATAAGAACCGAATTCAGCACTTGGGCGGCATACAGGCCCTGGAAAACCTGGAACAACTCGATATCGGCTACAACCCACTGGTTTCGGTCACTCCAATTTCGAAGTTGTTCAGGCTGCAGCGCCTCGACCTCAGGCATACCGGGATTCGCGACCTCAACGGCATCTTTGTATTGGCGGATATCGAACAACTGGAGATTGCAGATAATCCGGACCTCGGTTGCCCCGCAATACAGCAGGCCGTTCAGGAGTTCGGTCCCGACGCGGTACTGTTTGACCAGGCTTGCGACCTGAAACAGTCTTTGCGCCAATAGCCAGGCAGCAAAATTTCCGGAGCTGCTTTCGGGGGCTATGATTGTGGCTGCTCGTCCCGACAGGCGGCAATAATGCAAGGCCCCTTGCGGGGCCTTTTCTGGAATTACATGATTAATGCCGCGGCGGTCGGTCGGTCTGGCGTCGCCGGATCTGTCGCCGCTGGTGCTGGCGCAGCCGGTCGCGCACGGCCTGGCGCTGTTCCGGGGTCATGTTGCGATAGCGTTCGCGCAACGCCTCGCGGCGGTCGGCCGGCAGGTCGCGAAAACGCCGGAAGTTATCGCGAATCCTTGCCTTCTCCCGGGGATTCAGGCGCTGGAATTGCTCGTAGCGCTCGCGAATCGCAGTGCGCTGATCTTCGCTCAGGTTTCTCCAGGTCTGGAAACGTTCCCTGGCCGACGCCCGGTCCTCTGCATCCATCTCGGACCAGCGCTTTGCGCCTTCAGTCAGCCGCTCGCGACGTTCGGGCGACAGCGTGTCCCAGCTCTCCTCGAGCGGGCTCAACACCTGACGCTGTTCGTCCGTCAGGCTGTTCCAGTTCAGTTGCTCATCCTGCGCCCAGGTCACGCCGCACGTCAGCAGCAACGCAACGATAGCCGGATGAAAATACCTAGCGTTCATCGTCAATCTCCACCGATTCTTCATCTTTCGATACGGGATCGGACCGTTTTGCTTCCGACGGGGTCTGCTCCGCGTCTATTTTGCTGAACATTACCCAGTCCGCGTCTGACTCTTCCCAACTACCCAGATACTCCAGAAACTCGATATCCGGCAGGCTCTCGTCGTCTGCCGTAACGAGACCGGCGCAACCCATCAGCCCGCAAAGAACGGCGAGCCGGATTGCCCTGTCGGCTTGTGTGGTATCAGCCGACAACGTCCCCGGCCTCCTCGGTTTCCTCAATTTCTTCATCGAGATCGATCCAGCTGTAGAACTCCAGATCTTCCAGCATCTCGAAACTGTCCTCCGTGAGCAGGATCTCGAAATCCGATGCGGTCGCCTGCGGAGTCACCTCGTCGACCGGCTGATTGCCGGTCCACAAGACGACCGCGAATACGGCAGCGGCAGCGACGCCCGCAGCCGGCGCCCATTGCACCCAGACGGGCTTGCCGGCAGCGAGCTGTTCAAGTGCCGCCTGTCGCCCGCGATTGAGCCGCGACCGCGTATTCGCGTCGAGACCCTCGACGGATTCGTCGAACAGCTGCTTCGCCTTTTCGGCAAACGCCTGTTCTGCGCCTTTGTCCTTGCGCTCGTTCATGACCAATGCTCTCCAAGTGTCTCGCGCAGCGAATGTACCGCGCGAGAGTAATGTGTTTTCACGCTGCCCTGGCTGCATCCCATGGCGGTGGCAGTGCCCGCAACGTCCAGCCCTTCGAATGTTCGCAGCATGAATGCCTCTCTCTGTCGTGCCGGCAGCTCAGCCAGCGCGACTTCCAGGTTTTGCATCGCTTCCTGCGACTGCAATTGCTCATCGGGCGTGCGCCCTGCCGGATCGGGTGCCGCGGCGATGGGGTCGTAGTCACTGTCCTCGCCGGCGGAGCGCCCGAACCAGACCATTACGCGGCTGCGCACCGCCCGCCGCCGGTGCCAGTCGCGAACCCTGTTTTGCAAAATGCGGTAGAACAACGGCGTCCATTCGTCCGGTTCGCGATCGGCGTACTTTCGCGCGAGCTGGATCATCGCCTCCTGTACCAGGTCGAGCGCCTCATCGCGATCGCGAATGGAAATCTCGGCGATGCGCAACGCGCGTTTCTCGACTTCGGCAAAGAATCGATTGAGTTCCCGTTCGCGCTGCAGCGTTTTGGCCCCCTTCCGGTGCCCCGACTCGCAAGATACCGCAAAACTGGCAACACAGGCGTTCATCCCAAAATCGTCCCTGTTACAAATCCCATGAGTTCCCTCTCGATCCTGTCTTGACTCCCCTTCGGGAATCATAGGTACTTAACGCTCGGCGAGCGTTCCGGTTGACCGCAAAGGCTGCTTCAAATTCCGGTTTATGTAACATCCGGGCACCGTCGCGGCGACGGCAAGATATTTGTAAATGATTGTTTTTATTAAAGAGTTTTGTGTTCCGCGACGACCGGGCGGCGGCCATGGCTAAAACGGCTGTGGTTCGAGTCGCGATCAATGCACCGTTGTCGCGCCTCTTCGACTATCTTCCCGCCAGCGATGTCCAGCCGGGCTGCCGGGTCCGGGTGCCGTTCGGCCGCCGCAAAGTCGTCGGCATGGTCATGGAGCAGGCCGGCAAAACCGCCATCCCGCGCTCGAAACTGAAAACCATCAGCGCAGTGCTGGACGACAGCCCGCTGCTCGACGACGACGACCTGGCCCTGGTCAATTTCACCAGCGACTACTATCACCATCCGATCGGCGAGGTCGTGGCCGCCGCACTGCCGGCGATGCTTCGGTCCGGCCAGCCACTGGTCTCCACCGTCAGGAAAATCACGGCAACCGCTGCCGGCCGTGACTGCGATCTGGGGGCACTCGCCCGCCGTGCGCCGCGCCAGGCAGCGCTGCTGGAAGTCATACGTGACGCAGATGACGTCAGCTTCAGCGACCTTGACGAGGCCTTGCCCGGCTGGCGGCGGCTCAGGAAGAGCCTGGCCGACAAGCAGCTGATCGAGGAATTCGAGACTGCAGCCGAAACCGACTCGACGGAAACGCTCGCCAATGTCGAGCAAACGAGGGGTCCGGAACTGAACGCGGACCAGGCAGCTGCCTTGCAGGCAATGCGTTCCAAGACCGGTTTCGCCGCGCACCTGCTCGACGGTGTGACCGGCAGCGGCAAGACCGAAATCTACATGCACCTGATCAACGACGTCGTTCAAGCGGGACAGCAGGTACTGGTCCTGGTTCCGGAGATCGGCCTGACGCCGCAACTGGTGCGCAGATTCCGTCAGCGACTGGGCCTCGAACCGGTGCTCATGCATTCGGCGCTCAGCGATTCGGAACGGCTCGCGGCATGGCGGGCGGCACGCGAGGGCGCTGCGCCACTGATCGTCGGCACCCGGTCGGCGGTTTTCGTGCCACTCAAGTCAGCGGGCCTCATCATTGTCGACGAGGAACACGACATTTCCCTGAAGCAGCAGGAAGGCTTGCGATACTCGGCTCGCGACCTGGCAATCGTGCGCGCCAAGCGAAAGGGCATTCCGGTGGTGCTGGGCTCGGCGACACCGTCGTTCGAATCACTGCAGCGCTGCCGGGAAAAGGCCTACCAGCACTTGCGACTGCCAAGCCGGGCGGGAAAAGCCGTGCCGCCACTGATGCGACTCGTCGACCTCAACCGGCACCCGTCGAGCGACGGCTTGAGCGTGCCGGTGATTTCGGCGATCAGCAATTGCATACGGCGAGGGGAGCAGTCGCTACTGTTCCTGAATCGCCGCGGCTTTGCGCCGACCCTGATCTGCACCGGCTGCGGCAGGATCGCGGACTGCAGCCGATGCGATGCGCGCATGACGGTGCACGCGGCAAAGAAACGCCTGCTGTGCCATCACTGCGGTGCAAGCCGTGACATCGATGTGACCTGTGCGGATTGCGGCAACGCCCTGAAACCGCTCGGCGAAGGTACGGAGCGCCTCGAGGAAGCCCTGCGCGATCGGTTTCCCGATGAAATGGTCGCGCGCATCGACAGCGACAGCACCCGCATGCGCGGCACGATGCACAAGGCACTGGTGGACGCCACGTCGGGTCAAAGCCGGATCCTCGTCGGCACGCAGATGCTCGCCAAAGGTCATCATTTTCCGAACCTGACCCTGGTCATCGTCATCAATGCCGACCAGGGACTGTTCAGCACCGACTTCCGCGGCAGCGAGCGGCTGGCGCAAAGCCTGATCCAGGTCGCCGGCCGTGCCGGCCGGGAAGCGCGCCAGGGAGAGGTCCTCATTCAAACGGCGTTTCCGCAGCATGCTTTCTGGTCCGCCCTGATCACCGGCGGTTATGAGCAGGTCGCGGAATCCGCGCTGGCCGAGCGGGAACAGACGGCCTGGCCTCCGTTTTCGCGGCTTGCGCTCATCAGGGCATCCGCAACCCGGCAACGGGACGCCCACGAATTCCTGGGCCTTGCGAGGGAGCTTGCGGAACGTTCCGAGGTGCCGGAGGTGCGTGTGCTCGGCCCGGTCAGCGCGCCCATGGAGCGCAAGGCCGGCCGCTATCGTGCGCAGCTCCTGTTGCAAAGCCGCGGGCGACGCCCGCTGCATGGCGTGTTGCGAAACCTGCGCGCACCGCTCGAAGGCCACAAAGCCGCGCGGCGGGTCCGGTGGTCGATCGACGTCGACCCCATCGAACTTTTCTGATGTTGATTTATATAAGGAATCGCGACTACAGTCGCCCCACGATCTTGCTAGTGGCAATCGTTGGAGCGGCCTGTGGGAGCGGCTTGTGGGAGCGGCTTCAGCCGCGATCCCTTTAGCCGCCTCCCCGGAATCCCCAGTTGAAGCGCAACATTTCACAACTTGTCGAGCAGGCGCTCGAGAACCTGCCGGAGCTGGCAACCTTGCCGGAAGTCTCGTCGGTGACGACGACGGTGGAGCGCACGCGCGATTCCCGGCACGGCGATTTCACCACCAATATCGCGATGCGCATCGCGAAATCCGAGGGCAAGAAGCCGCGTGATGTCGCCGGCGAGATCATCGACAAGATCCCGGCCAGTGAGCTGATCGACAGGATCGACCTGGCGGGTCCCGGATTTATCAACTTTTACCTGAGCAAGGTCGCCCTGCATCGCGAGCTCGCGAGCATCCTGGAACAGGGCGAACACTACGGCCGGCAACAGACGCGGGAGACCCCGAGAGTGCTGCTCGAATTCGTTTCCGCGAATCCGACCGGCCCGCTGCACGTCGGTCACGGCCGGCATGCGGCGTACGGCGCAACCCTCGGCAACCTGCTCGAGGCCGCGGGTTACAACGTCGACCGGGAGTACTACGTCAACGATGCCGGGCGGCAGATGGATATTCTCGGTGTCAGCGTCTGGCTGCGCCACCTGGAGCTTAACGGAGTGACCATTGCCTTTCCCGAAGCAGGCTACCGCGGCGATTACATCCGGCAGATCGCCGCAGGACTCGATACCAGCGGTATTCCGGAAATCAGCGCCGACAGCCTGACCCGGGACCTGCCGCCTGACGCGCCGGACGGCGACAAGGAAGCCCGTATCGAAGCGTTGATTGAAAAAGGCCGGGAGTTACTCGGCATCCACCACTTTCAACGCCTTCGCAAACAGGCACTGGATGCCATCCTTTCGGACATCGAAGCCGACCTTGCCGAGTTCGGCGTTACCTTCGATCGCTGGTACTTCGAACAGACCCTGACCGACGACGATCTGATCGATGACGCGCTCAGAATCCTCGAGAAACGCGGCATGCTTTATAAAAAGGACGGCGCAACCTGGTTCAGGGCCAGCGACTTCGGTGACGAGAAGGACCGCGTGGTGGTTCGGGAGAACGGCAATTCGACCTACTTCGCGTCCGACATCGCGTATCACAACGACAAGCGCGTGCGCGGCTACGATTATCTGCTGGACGTGCTCGGATCGGACCACCACGGCTACCAGGCGCGGGTGCGTGCGGGGCTGGAAGCGATGGGCTACGGCGGTGACTGTCTTGAAGTGCGCCTGATGCAGTTCGTCAGCCTGTACCGTGCCGGCGAGAAGCAATCCATGTCCACGCGATCCGGCGAGTTCGTCACGCTGCGCCAGCTACGCGAGGAAGTGGGTAACGATGCCGCACGCTTTTTCTATGTCACCCGTTCCAACGATCAGCACCTCGATTTCGACCTGGAACTTGCCAAAACACGCTCCGCCGACAATCCCGTGTATTACATCCAGTATGCTCATGCACGCGTCGCAAGCGTATTCCGGCAACTCGCAGAAAAATCGCTCGATTACGACCAGGCATCGGGCCTCGAGAATCTCGCGCTTCTCGAGGAAATTCATGAAAAGTCGCTGATGACGACATTGAGCCGTTACCCCGAGGTCATCGAACTGGCCGCCAACAACCGGGCGCCGCAACACCTGGTGCATTATCTGCGCGATCTCGCCAACGAGTTTCATACTTATTACAACGCCCATCAGTTCATCGTCGACGACGAGGCGCTGCGCAATGCCAGGCTGGCGCTGATTTCCGCGACCCGCGTCGTCATCGCCAGCGGCTTGAAAATCATCGGAGTTTCGGCGCCGGATTCAATGTAATTCGCATGGCCAAACGCAAGCGAAAACGCTCGAGAAAGAAACCGCAACAGGATTACCCGGGCTGGGTATGGATGTTGTTCGGCCTGAGCATCGGGCTCTCGGTCGCCTTCGCCATTTACATGAAAGATCGCGAGGCGAGTGGCCGGGCGCCGTCCCCGGCGCCGATTGCAACGGCGAGCACTGCCGAAGTCCAGGCGCCGCAAGCCGAACCCGAGGAGCAACCGGAACGGCGATTCGATTTCTACGACATGTTGCCGAATTTCGAGGTCATTATTCCGGAGCAGGAACCCGACGTGCGCCAGGACCCCATGTCCAATCCGATCGAGCAGCCGGGCGTGTACGTGTTACAGGCGGGCTCCTTTATCGAGTTCGGCGACGCCGACCGGCGACGCGCACAGCTTGCGCTCCTGGGCGTCGAGTCACGTATCCAGCGCGTGTCGATCGACGACAAGACCTATCATCGTGTGCGTATCGGCCCGACACGCGATCTCGAGCGACTGAATACCTTGCGCGCGAGGCTGCGTGAGGCCGAAATCGACGTCCTGCGTATTCGCCTCGGTGACTAGGAAAGCGTTCATAGGACTCGTGCTTTGCGTCTGCGGCTGTGCAGGCGCCCCGGACGGACCGCCGCAACCAGCCGCAGCGCCGCCGCAACCAGCCGCAGCGCCGCCACAACCAGCGGAGGCGGTGTCGCCGGAACCCGTCGCGGCACCGCGCAGCGACCTGCGTGGCATGCGCATCAGCATAGCCGCCGTCGGCGACATGATGCTCGGTACGGACTACCCGCAGAATCACCTGCCCGACGACGACGGCGTGGGCTTTCTGCGGCACGTCACACCCATACTTCGCGATGCGGACATTACGTTCGGCAACCTCGAAGGTGTGTTGCTCGATGGCGGCGAACCGGGGAAGAAATGCAGCAACCCGAATGCCTGCTACCTGTTTCGCTCACCGTCACGCTATGTCCAGCATTTCGTCAACGCGGGCTTCGATGTCTTGAGCCTCGCCAACAACCATGCGCGCGACTTCGGTGAAGAGGGTCGCCTCGCCAGCATGCAGACCCTGGCCGCGGCAGGCATTCGTCATTCAGGTCTCGAAGGCGATTTCGCGTATCTCGAGGTCAACGGCCTGAAAGTCGCGGTGCTCGCCTATGCCGTCACCAAGAATTCCAACATGATGCTGGATTACGAGCTCGCGAGGGAGACGGTCGCCGAGCATGCCAGCCGGCACGATATCGTCATCGTGTCGTTTCACGGCGGCGCCGAGGGTCAGGACGTGACCCGTTTGCCGTTCGCCGAAGAAGAGTATTTTGGCGAGCCTCGCGGCGACGTCGTCAGGTTTTCGCGGATGATGGTCGATGCCGGCGCGGATCTCGTCATCGGCCACGGGCCGCACGTCGTGCGTGCCGTCGAGCGCTACAAGGATCGCCTGATCGCCTACAGCCTCGGCAACTTTGCCACCTACTACGGAATCAGCGTCGCCGGCATCAAGGGCATTGCGCCCATCCTGGTCGTCACTCTCGACGGCGAGGGCAAATTCATCGAGGGCAAAATTCACTCGACCATCCAGCTGCGTCCGGACGGTCCCTCGATCGACCGCCGAAACCGTGCCCTGAACCTGATGCGCAGCCTGAGCTACCTCGATTTCACCACCCCTGGAATCGTCTTCAACGCCGATGGCAGCATGCGTCCGGCACCGCGCATTTTCGGTTTGCCCTGAGCCGCTTTAGAATGACAGCCGGCCACGGACAGGCCACCCGGCCCACAACAAAAGCCACATGCCCCGGCGGGGACTGAAAATGAAAAAACTTCTGCTGTTCACCACTTTGGTGACGACTCTTTTCCTGCAGCTGACGGTCTCGGCAGCGCCGGTCAAGCTGACCCGTGCAGAATCCGTCGGCATGTCATCGGCGCGCCTTGCCAACGTCGAACGCCGGCTTCAGGCGTTGCTCGATGAACAGGACACCGGCGGTTTTCAACTGCTGGTCGCGCGGCGCGGCAAAGTCGTGATGTACGAAAACCTCGGTTACGCCAACGTCGAGCAAAAAATTCCAGTGACCGAGCAAACGCTGTTCCGCATTTACTCGATGACCAAGCCGGTCATCGCGGTTGCGATGATGATGCTTTACGAGGAAGGTCACTTTTCCCTCAGTGACCCGTTGTCAAAACACATCCCGCAATTCGCCGATCTCGAGGTGTACACAGGCGTTGACGAAGAAGGCAACATGCTACTCGAGGCGCCGCAGCGCGAGCCGACCATCCATGACCTGTTGCAACACACGGCCGGTTTTACCTATGGCGTGTTCGGTGACACGCCGATCGACAAAGCTTACCGGGAGCAGAATCTTGCAACACCAAACCAGAACCTCGAGGAGTTCATCGACAAGCTCGCCTCCATTCCATTGCTGTACCAGCCGGGGACTCGCTGGGTGTACAGCGTCGCAATGGATGTGCAGGGTTACCTGATCGAGAAGTGGAGCGGCCAGGAGCTCGGTACGTTCCTCGAGAAACGCCTCTTCGATCCGCTCGGCATGGACCAGACGATGGCCTGGGTGCCGCCCGAGTCGGCTTCGCTGCTGGCCAGCATGTACACGCGCAATGAGGCCGGCGACATCGAGCCGTATGCCGGCGAGCTGTATTTCGACCACTTCAATCCGCCCGCCGGTTTCAGCGGCGGCGCGCAGCTCATCTCCACGGCGGACGATTACTGGCGCATGTGCCAGATGCTGCTCGATGGCGGGATCTTCGCTGGACATCGATTTCTCTCGCCGCTGACGGTTGAATTGATGTCGCAGGATCGCCTGCGGGACGACATTGCTTTCAGGGACGGCTTGGGATTCGGCTTCAATGTCAGCGTCGTCAGGGACAATACGCTGACGGACTATCCCTCGAGCAACGGTGAGTTCGCCTGGGCCGGGCTTGCCAGCACAGTGTTCTGGATCGACCCGAACGAGGAGCTGGTCGTGGTGCTGATGACCCAGTTCATGCCGTTCCGTGGCGCTTACTATGGCGAACTGCTGCACCGCCTGGTGCGCGCGGCAATCATCGAATAGACCACCAAGATGTCATTGCCAATCATCAGTGCGGACCAGGACTTTGCGATTTGGGCGGTGCTGATCGCACTGGCCGCCTTTGGCTTCTGGTGTGAGCGATTTCCCTGGGGCAGGAAGTATTCCGGCGTGATGCTGCTGATCACACTCGCCATCGTGCTCGCCAACCTGCGCATCATCCCGACCGCCGCGCCCGCCTACGACGTCGTCTGGGATTACCTGGTGCCGATCGCGATTCCCCTGCTGCTGTTTCACGCCGACCTCAAGCGAATTCTCAGCGAGTCCGGCCCGACCCTGATTGCCTTCATAGTCGGTGGCGCATCCGTGGTGGCCGGCGTGCTGATCGGCGTCTCGCTGTTCGACCTCGGGCCGGAGGAGGCAAAGCTCGCCGGCATATTTACCGGTACCTACATCGGCGGGGGGCTGAATTTTGCAGCCGTTGCCGAGGCAACCGCGATGCAGGACAGTAACGTATTGACCGCGGCCGTCGCGGCAGACCAGGTTATAACCAACCTGCATTTCCTGCTTATCATCGTGATCCCGTCCATTGCATGGTTTGCAAGACGTTTCCCGACCCACCACATGGACAATGCCGTCGCATTCGACGCCGATTCGGAAAGTGTGCATAAAATTGCCAACCTGGATATCGCCGGGCTGCTGACGGGCCTGGCGCTCGCCTTCGCACTCGCCGCAATCGGCAAGCTGATCGCCAACCAGGCAGGTATTCCCGACTATTCGATTCTCGTCATTACCCTGCTTGCGTTGATCGTTGCGACCGGCTTTCCGCGACAGGTGAAAAAACTTTCGGGACACCGCGAAGCAGGCAACATGATGATGTTCATTTTCCTCGGCAGCATCGCTGCGGGCGCGGACGTCTGGCTGCTCATCGAAATTGCACCCGTCCTGTTCCTGTTCGCCTGCGTCATCATCGCCGTGCACCTGGCGATCCTGTTCGTCGTCGGAAAGTTTTTGAAGCTCGACCTTGCAGAACTCGCCATGGCATCCGCCATCCTCATCGGCGGCCCGGCGAGTGCACCCGCACTGGCCTCTGCCAAGGGCTGGCGTGGCTTGCTGATACCGGGCTTGCTGCTGGGTTCGCTGGGTTATGCCGTCGGCAGTTTTATCGGTGTGTCGGTATTCGAGTGGTTGAGCTAGCGGCGGAAAGCATCGTCTGCACGTGCTCCGCTAACCTTTGTCGCCATTGGCTTGTATTTTCGCGGGCAGATCTTTGCTGAATGTCGCGATCTCATCCCTTACGCGGCGATAGTGTTGCATCGCCTCTTGCTCGCTCCGGGCATTGGCCGCGAGTTTCGGCGGATCGTCAAAACCGACATGCAGCCGTTTTACGGTTCCCGGAAACGCGGGACAGGTCTCATCGGCATGGCCGCATACCGTGATCACGACGTCGGGCTCGAGATTCGGCAGCTCGTCGAGCATCTTGCTCTGATGCGCGGATATGTCGATGCCGATCTCCTGCATCGCTTTCACGGCCAACGGGTTCAATCCGTGTTTCTCGATGCCTGCCGAGCAGACATCGAACCGCTCACCCCAGAAGTGGCGTGCAAACCCCTCGGCCATCTGGCTGCGGCAGGAATTCCCCGTACACAGGAACAGCACGCGTGTTTTGTCGTGCACTAGCGGAGCATCCACCGTAATGCCGTGACTGCATCCTCTTCGGGGCGCGCCAATATCGTGTCGTACAGATCTATCGTTATCGAGCAAACTCTCGATTTATCGATGCCGTCGACTGATACGTCCGCCAATTCTGCTACGGCTTCGGAACCGTACTTTGCGAACAAGGTGGCGTATACCGGGTTGATTATCTGCATCGCACTATCTTCATTGGGAATTTCACGCTCCGCTTCGTACGAAGACAAGATCATGCGGGTCGACTCATAGTCTCTTGCGATGAGTTCCTGAGAGAACATATCTTGCACAGCGAGACCCCCGTCGACTTGTGGAAACAGGTAGCGGAAACAAGCATCATTCTCCTTGTTGCTGAGCCATTTCAGTTGATCGACAGTCAGCTGTATGGAATTCAGTAGCGCTTCATCAGATGCTTTTGGCATCCTGTCGCTGATAAGACTCGCCACGATTTGCCTCACATTTGTTTCTACAAGCAACTCATCATGGTTTTCAGATACGGCTATATCGAGATACTCACGAATTTCGCTCATTTTTTCCGGGGCAAAGTCCTGGATCGATTGGAAAGCCGGGTTTGTTTCGGCCAGATTTTCGAACTCCGCCAGTACCTCCTGCTGTTTTCGGTCTGCAATGATCGTGGCTTTTGCCCAAGCGAATAGCACTGAGAACAACACGATCGAAACGATAGCGCCGACAATTTGACGGCTTGTGTCTCGCTTGATCGTGTATGCGACCAGCGTTCCGACGGCACCAGCTATGCCGCCACAAACAGCGCCTACTCCCACCGAATACCAGTCCATAATTTCGTCCTGATCAATTTATTGCGGCGATTCTACTTGCGATCAAATTGTCCCAGTTGCTAGTCGGGACTTCGTTTGGCGGATTAATTGAACACCCTGTAATCCAATACTAGAGGAATATCCGGCTTCAAAGGAAAACTCGAAAAATTCATTTCCAATCATAAGACTGGCCGTCGGGAGTTTGAGGCAACCGCTACCCAAATCTACTGAAATGCGACCCTTGCGTAGCGGCGAGACGTATAGAGAGCCGTCCGCAGTTGCCGTGCCGGCGGATTAGGCCCTGGCTCGTTAAAGATTGAGACTCTGGAATCCTGTAGTATCCGCGGGATTCCCGAACAAGAAAAACGAATCCACAGGACTTCGCCATGCAAGAAATCGTCAATCACATCAACGCCTGGGTCTGGAGTGTCTGGCTGGTCGGGCTGTGTCTGGGCGCTGGCCTGATGTTTTCGATACTCACTCGCTTCCTGCAAGTACGGCATTTTCGCGAGATGATTCGCCTGTTGTTTTCCAGCAAGGAGTCGGACAAGGGCATCTCGTCATTCCAGGCGCTCGCGGTTTCGTTGTCCGGGCGCGTCGGCACCGGCAATATTGCCGGCGTTGCGGCAGCGATCGGTTTCGGCGGGCCGGGGGCCGTTTTCTGGATGTGGGTGGTCGCATTCCTCGGTGCCTCGACGGCCTATGTCGAGGCAGCGCTCGGACAGATCTACAAGGAGGTGGACGAAGGCCAGTATCGGGGCGGTCCTGCGTTCTATATCGAAAAGGCAATGGGACAAAAATGGTACGCCATCCTGTTTGCGCTCACGACGATCGTCGCAACCGGGTTGCTGCTGCCCACCGTGCAGGCCAACGCGATCAGTACCTCGGCGGAGATCGCGTTCGGCATGAACGGATCGTTCGACACCGCGCTCGGCTCGATCAGTATCACCAAGCTCTCTGCGGCGCTCATCGTCGTGACGATACTCGGCATTATCATTTTCGGCGGTGTGAAACGAATCGCGCATGTCACGCAGGTCGTCGTGCCGTTCATGGCGCTCGCTTACATCCTGATGGCGGTCGGCATCGTTCTATTCAACGTTTCGGAGTTGCCGCGAGTGATCGGTCTCATCGTCGGCGATGCGTTCACCCCTATGGCCGGTGTCGGCGCGGCGATCGGCTGGGGCGTAAAGCGCGGTGTTTATTCCAACGAAGCCGGCCAGGGAACCGGGCCGCACGCCGCTGCAGCGGCCGAGGTCCAGCACCCGGCCCAGCAAGGGCTCGTGCAGGCATTTTCGGTGTATGTCGATACGCTGTTTGTGTGTTCGGCAACCGCGTTCATGATACTGATCACCGGTGCCTACAACGTGCACGGCGCCGACGGTGGTTTCGTCGTACAAAATCTGCCGGCGGCGACAGATGCAGGCAGCCCCGCATTCACGCAACTCGCAGTCGACAGCGCCTTGACGGGCTTCGGCAAGCCGTTCGTCGCCTTCGCGCTGTTCTTCTTCGCGTTTACCACTTTACTTGCCTACTACTACATCGCTGAAACCAACGTCGCTTACTTGAGGCGCTTCTTCCGCTTTCCCGGCGAGATGTTGTTCCTGAAAGTGTTTCTCATGGCATCGGTTTTTTACGGTGGGGTGAGAACGGCGACCCTCGCCTGGGGCCTCGGCGACATCGGCGTCGGCCTGATGGCCTGGTTGAACATCATCGCCATCCTGATCCTGTTTTTCATGGGCAAGCCGGCGCTCAAGGCATTGGATGACTATGAAAAGCAGAAGAAAGCGGGTGTCGAAACCTACCGCTTCGATCCGGAAGCGCTCGGCATCAGGAATGCCGACTTCTGGGCTGACAAGAATCAGTAGTTTCATCGTTTGAGAGATTCAGGAGGATTTCTGATGCGCAAGTTCAGTTGCGGCCTCATGCTCGGTTTCGTTATCTGTTTTTCACAAGGCGTCGGCGCCAGCGATGGTGAACAGAAGGCGATACTCATCACCGGTGCGAGCACCGGCATCGGCCGCAACATGGCCGAGACGCTGGCAGCCAATGGTTATTTCGTCTACGCCGGCGCCCGCAAGCAGGCGGATCTCGAAGCACTGAACGCCATCGACAACATCCGGGGCATCCGCCTCGACGTGACAGTCCAGGAAGAGATAAATGCCGCCGTGCAATTAGTGCGCGACGGCGGGAACGGGCTGTACGGACTGGTCAACAACGCCGGCGTAGGAGTCGTCGGGCCGCTGATCGAGTTGACCGAAGACGACATGCAATTCCAGATGGACGTCAACCTGTTTGGACCTTACCGGGTGACCAAAGCGTTCGCCCCTCTGATCATCGAAAGCCAGGGTCGAATCACGACGACCGGCTCGATCTCCGGAATCCTGTCGAGCGGCATGCTGGGCGCTTACAGTATGAGCAAGCACGCAGTCGAGGCATTTACGGATGCGCTGGCAAGCGAAATGGAAAAGTTCGGTGTCGAGGTCAGCGTCATCGAACCGGGCAACTACAACTCTGCAATCGGTACCTCGCTGCGCCGACGCCTGGAACAGCGCGATTTCACCGCGGAAGGTTCGTTTTACCAGGACGAATGGAGCCGCATACTGGATTACACGGGCGATCGCTCACGGTACAAGGAGCCTGACGAAGTGTCAGCCGCCGCCTTGCATTTCTTTTCCGACGATACGCCCAAACGCCGTTACATGGTGGTGCCGAACCAGGGTGAGGCCGAACGGACGATCAAAAAAGCGATCGAGGAACTCGTGCAACTCAACGAACGACACGAATACAGTTACGATCGCGCCCAACTGATCGCGATGCTCGACGAGGCGATGTCTGCCTCGGAACAATAATCATCGCTATCGACTATTGTCGATAATCCGCGGGCAGAAGCCCGAATACCTGTTCCGCCTGCACCTGCGGCGTGCCGATCAGTGCGTCGTAGCGCATGTACTTGTCGAGGCGCACCTTGCCGAGGTTGCTGCGGCGGATGAGGTTCAGCATCTTGCCGACCGTCGCGAGATCGTCGATCTCGTACAGTTCGTACCAGCCGTAATGCCTCGAGCCCGGGGTGCCCGCCTGGGTCAGGTGATCGTCGATCGTACCGATCATCCGCACACCCTCCATCTCGCTCCACAGCCGGTGAACCTCGTTGTATTCCGGCATGATCAGGTTTCGCCGGTCTTCGGAGGTGCCCTGGGTCCAGCCCTCGATGACGCCCGCTCGCAGTAAAACTCTCCACGGTGCGTCCCATTGTCCGGGCGACTGTGCCTCTTGTGCCACGGTGCCGGACACGGTGGACATTGCGATCAATATCGTGAGGGCCAGGAACCTTAAGGGAATTGAGCCGGCTTTCATTACGCTACCTCTCTGTTGGCGGTTTCCAATTGTTGTCGGGTAAAGGGTGATGTCAGACCTAGTCGTCCCCGGATGAAACGGAGCGGAAGTCCACGCCCAGCGATCTCAGCTTGCGATACAGGTGGGTGCGTTCCATGCCGACGCGTTGCGCCAGCTTGCCGACCTTGCCGTCACAAAGTTGCAGCTGTTGCTGCAGGTATGCGCGCTCGAATTGTTCGCGGGCTTCGCGCAGTGGCAGCGACAACAGGTCCTGCTTCACCAGCGGTTCGTCGGACACTTGCGCGCCGCTCAAATCCTTTTCCACTTCCTCGAGTGTGATCTCCTCGCCGGATCCGGTCAGCAGCAGCCGGCGGACCAGGTTCTTGAGTTCCCTGACATTGTCCGGCCATGGGTAGTTACGCAAGCGGTTTTGCGCCGCAACGCTGAAGCGCCGGAATGACACGTCTTCGCTGTCGACCAGTTTGTCGACGTAGTAGCCGAGTAATTCGGGTACGTCCTCGGCGTACTCCCTCAGCGATGGGACCCGCGCGGTCAGGGTATTGAGATTGGACACCAGTTCGCGGCGCAGCTTGCCGTCCGACACTGCCTTTTCGTAATCGGAATTGATCGTTGCAAGAATCCTGGCCTGCAACTTGACCGGTTCACGACCGCCGGAACGCAGGAACTGCCCCTGCTCCACGACGCTGAGCAACAGTTTCTGCGCCTGATCGCAGAGGTCTGTCAGCTCGTCGATGATCAGGGTGCCGTTTTTAGCGCGCTCGATATACCCGCTATGCACATTGCCGCCGTTTTCGCTGCCGAGGAGTTGCTCCTCGGCATTGCCATCGGTTAGCGAAGCGGCCAGCAGGCTGACCAGCGGGCCGTCGGACCGCGAGCTCAGCGTGTGAATATAACGAGCAAAGGCTCCCCGGCCGCTGCCCGGTTCGCCGATGAGCAGTACCGGCGCGTCGTGCTTCGCAATTTGCTGAACGCTCTCGCGCAGGTTCTTGATCAGCGGGCTGCGCCCTACCGGCGTAAGCAATGAAGGGAACAGGTTGCGGGCGGGCGACTGCTTGCGCGACTGGTCGAGTGCACGCTCGACGGTCCGCAGCAGTTTCGCCAGCGACAACGGTTTTTCGACATAGTCGAATGCGCCGAGACGGGTCGCCTCGACAGCCGTATCGACGGTCCCGTGTCCCGACATGATAACCACCGGGCAATCGAGGTCGCCGGGCTCCGACCATTCACGGAGCAGGCTGATGCCGTCCGTGTCCGGCATCCAGATGTCGAGCAATACAAGGTCGAACTTCTCCTGGTCACGCGCCGAACGAGCTTCGGCGGCATCGGCAGCGACCGTGACCTCGTAACCCTCTTCCGACAGGATCTCATCGATCAGGGCCCTGATGTCACTCTCGTCATCGACCACCAGCACATGTGAGGTGCTCATGCTCTCTCCCTCCGTATTTCACCCCGGCCGGGCAGCACGGTGATCATCTTTTCGCGTGCTGCCTCATCGACCGGTAATTCGATGCGGATCTCCGCACCACCTTCCTTGCGGTTCTCCGCGTAAATCGTCCCCGCATGCTCTTCGACCAGTTTTTTGACGATCGCGAGACCGAGTCCAGTACCCTTCGGTTTCGTCGTCACGTAGGGATCGAAAATCTGGCTCACAGGACCGGTGTGGAAGCCGGGACCGTTGTCGGCGACGACAATTTCCACGATATTGACTTCGTGCACTTCCGCTGCGCGAACCGAAACCTCGATGCGACCGTCGCTGCGGTTTTCCAGCGCCTCGATCGAGTTGCGAACCAGGTTGTGCAAAATCTGCCGGACGCGCCCCATGTCCGCTTCGACTTCGGGCAAATCCGGATCCATCGTGAGCACGATGTCGATTGCGCTCTCCTGCGCGCGATACAAATCCACGACCTCGTGTAACAGTTCGCCAAAATTGAAAGCACTGATATCGATGTCCGGTGCGCGCGCGTAATCGCTGAATGCGTTCACCATTTCCTTCATCGCTTCGACCTGTTGCACGATAGTGTGGGTTGCACGGTCGAGGACCTGCGCGTCTTCGTCATTCAGCGTGTGCAGGTATTTGCGCCGCATTCTTTCGGCTGACAGCTGGATCGGCGTTAACGGATTCTTGATTTCATGGGCAAGCCGGCGTGCAACTTCGCCCCATGCTGCGTCGCGCTGTGCCTGCAGCAACGCAGTAATGTCGTCGAACACCACGACAAAACCGGCAGCGTGATCCTCGTCGCCGGGCAAGGTCGTGCACGCACACGTCAGCACGCGACGCCCGACTTCGCCGCGCAGCACGATTTGTTCCCGCCATTCCGTCTCTTTGGCATTCAGGTGAACGCGAGCGACATCGACGAATTGCTCGAGTAACGGCTCGCCCTTGGCGACGTCGGGCAGGTATTCGCCGATGCGGTTTTCCAGATCGACGTTCAGGATGGCGCCGGACGCCTGGTTGGCGGTACGGATCCGCAAGTCGGATTCGAGTGCCACGACGCCGGTCGACAGTCGAGCCAGGATGACCTCGAGGTTGGCGCGCTCCGCTTCGACCAGTGCCTGGCTGAGGCTCGCCTCGCGTCGGGCCGCTGACAGGCGCTGAGTCATGTCGTTGAACGAACTGATCAGAAATCCAATCTCGTCACGTGCAGGCGTCGGCAGGCGCGTGTCGAAGTCGCCCTTGGCGACGGCACGCGTGCCGGCGACAAGGTCCTGGATCGGCGCGACCAGGCGCCGCGACAGCACGAACGCGCCATAGATCGACGCCAGCAGCGACAACATGAGCACGACCGTCAAGGTCAGCGAAAACGCCCGTTTCAATGGCTCGCGCAGATACACCATGCGCTTGTAATCGCTGTAGGACGAGTCGACGTTGTTCGCCATGCTGGCCAGCCGGTCCGGTACCGGGTAGTGCGCCTGGATGACGCCGAGCAGGTCCGGCCGGTTGACATTGCCGAACGGAACCGCGGTGCGAATTTCATAGCCGCCGCGCAATGTCGGGTCGAGGCTGACGTAAGGTCGGTTCTGGCGGATTTGCAAAATCACATCGTCGGACAGAGGTCGCGGCAGGCTGCCGGCGGACTGATCCGAGCTCGTCGCGATGATGCGATTGTTGCGGCCGTAGAGCGATACCTCGCCGGCTCCGGACTCCCTGCGCAACAGGCTCAGTTCGAATACCAGCTGTCGTGAATTGACGTTTTGCAAGCGGTTGGCGATGCGCACGGTCGTTTCGAGCCGCTCACGCTTTTGCATTTCGAGAGCCGCCCGGCTGAGTTCGAGTGCATCGTCCAGTCCCGCCTCGACTTCGACGTTGAACCAGGTGTCGATGCCGCGATTGATGAACTGCATCGAGACGTAGAACAGCACCAGCAGCGGCAGCACGGCAAGGCTGACGAACATGGTTACCATCCGCGCTTTCAGTCTCGATCCGGGGACGTGATTACGGTAGTCACGAACCAGGCGTGCAAGATTGCCGACAAGCAGGGCAAACAGAACAAACACGACAGCGACGTTGATCAGTAGTATGACCAGGTGCGAGCGGTCGAACTCAGCGGAGCTTTCAGCGGTTTGCGCGAGCATGACGAGTGCAACGACGGCCAGCACGACACCGGTCGCGCTGACTATGCCGATGGCGGCCCGCCTTAACGTTCTAAGTTCCACTGGTACCAATCACTTTGCAGTTGCCATTGGCTGCGCCAGAAAAACAGGATGCGCAGGGCTGCCGGGTACTGACGCGTGCTGAGCAGCGCACGCAAACGCATGCGATAGTCGGCATCGGGGACCAGCAATGCGTCATCGATGACCGGCAGTCCCTGGATGCGACCGAGGTTGTTCAGTGCGGAGTACAGTGTCGCGAACGACTCCTGCTCGCCGCTGTTGAGATTACGAACGATGTAACGCTGGCTGAGCGGTCGGTATTCGAGCTCGTAGGTTACCGTCAGCTCTGCTTCGAGATCGTCCGGCAAGAAACGGCGCACGCGTATGACCTCGATGTTGAGCTCGATCGTCAATGGCACACCGCTCGACAGCGCGTCGTTCGCTTCGACGCTCAGGATCAGCTGCAGGCGCGCTTCGAGCTCGTGGACACCGGCGACCATGGTAGTGGACGCCGAGCGGACGTCGAAAAAGCCTTCGTGCGGCGGTTCGATTTGCGCGCGCACGGGCGGGTTCGGCGCCGCAACGAACAGCACCGCGCAAAGGAAAATCGTCAAATAAGTCGGCTTTTGCCGCACGCTTCAATCTTTGGCTGTTATTTGGACGTCCTCTCGAGACACGCGTAATAGAAGCCGTCCAGCCCCTGACTTCCCGGCAGTACCTGGAAGCCGCATGTCTTGCCGACCATTAGATCGCGGATGTTGTAATTTGGCAACAGCCGTTCCTCCCGGGCATCGCGATGGCGTGCCAGAAACGCGCCGATCACCGCGTCATTTTCGGCCTCGAAGACCGAGCAGGTCACGTACAGCAGCCGTCCGGAAGGCGCGAGGAGCGGCCACAGTGCGTCCAGGATTTCCTCCTGGCGGCGCGCCAGCGCCTCGATATCTGCCGCTTGCCGCAATACCTTGATATCCGGGTGGCGGCGGATGACGCCACTGGCCGAGCACGGCGCATCCACCAGGATGCGGTCGAATCGCTCACCGTCCCACCACTCTTTAGGTTTTGATGCATCACCTTGTATGACGGTTGCATTGAGGCCGAGCCGTCGCAGGTTCTCGTGAATGCCTTCGATGCGCACGGCGTCGATCTCGACCGCCGTTACCTTGCTGTCCGGGCCGGCCAGTTCCGCCAGGTGCCCGGTCTTGCCGCCCGGCGCTGCGCAGGCGTCGAGGATGCGGCCACCACCGTGCATCAACAGCCACGGTGCCGCGATTTGCGCGGCAGCGTCCTGCACCGAGACATCGCCCTCGGCGAAACCCGGCAACCGGGTAACCGGCAACGGCGCCGCCAGGCGTACGGCATGTACGAAACCGGACATCAACTCGTGCCCGTCGTCCGGTTCTGCATAGCGTTTCAGGTAATCTCCCGCCGACATGCGCTTGCGATTGACGCGCAGCCACATCGGCGCCCGCTCGTTGTTCGCTTCGAGGATTTTCTGCCAGTACTCCGGCCAATCCATCTGCAGCCTGTCGATCAGCCATTGCGGATGATCGAACCGGGATTCGTCACTCTGCGGCGGCGCGGCGGCCAGGTTCCTGCGGATGTAGTTGCGCAATATGGCGTTGATCAGGCCGGCATACTTGGGTCGCCGCAATATTCTCGCCGCCTCGACCGTCATCGAGACCGCTGCATGATCCGGGATGCGGGTATCGCTGAGCTGAAAAAGCCCGATCGCGAGCAGTGATTGGATAACGCTGTCGCGCGCCTTGAGCGGACGCTCGAGGAGCGTGTTTATGTGTTCGGTCAGGCGGAAATGATGACGCAAGGCACCGTAACACAGCATCTTGACGAGCGGTTCATCGGCCGATTTCAGGTGCTCATCCAGTGCCCGGTCCAGCGAGCGGCCCTGTGACAGCACTGTGTCCAAGATCGTTGCCGCCGTGGCTCGCAAGCGCGCGGCTGACCTGGTCTTCGTCATCGTCAGTCACTCAAGGCGCTTGCCGCTCAGATTCAACTGTGCCGCAAGTTCGCCTGCAGTGATGCGCCGCTTCCCGGGACGCTGCACCTCCGTGAGCCGTAGCGCGCCCTCGCCGCAGGTTACGATCACGCCGTCCTTGCCCGCGGAAACCACGGCCCCCGGTGGCCCCTCGACCGCATCGACCGGTTCCGCACGCAAGCATTTGACGCGCTCGTTATCGAGCTTGAAGCTGGCCCCCGGAATCGGGTTGTAGGCGCGTATCACCCTGGATATCTCGACAGCAGTTTGTTGCCAGTCGATGATCGCATGTTCCTTGCGAATCTTGCCCGCATAGGTTGCGAGCTCCTCGTTTTGCGGCACGGCTTTCGCTCTGCCGGCAAGGATGTCGTCGATGTTTTCTTCCAGCAAACGGCCGCCGAGTTGCGCCAGGCGATCGAGCAACTCGCCGGCAGTTTCCGCCTCGCCGATTTCCAGGGCGGCGCTCGCCAGCACCGGCCCGGTATCCAGGC
This sequence comes from Woeseiaceae bacterium, assembly GCA_033720315.1. GTDB lineage: Bacteria > Pseudomonadota > Gammaproteobacteria > Steroidobacterales > Woeseiaceae > SZUA-117. Next base: position 100,372 of record JAWWCT010000001.1, read on the forward strand.
CTGCGTCCATACGCATCAGGCTGATGCCGGTCTGCGCATCGCCTTCCAGGATCGCCGCCTGCACCGGAGCCGCGCCGCGCCCGCGCGGCAACAGGGAAGCGTGCACGTTGACGCAACCGTGTCGCGGAATGTCGAGTACGGCCTGTGGCAATAACAAGCCGTAGGCGGCGACGATCATCAGGTCGGGTTCGACGTCGGCAATTTGTTCCACGATGCCTGGCTCGCGAAGGGTCTCGGGTTGCCAGACGGGAATGCCGCGCGAGACCGCAAACTTTTTCACCGGGCTTTCGGACAGCCTGCGGCCGCGGCCCGCCGGTCTGTCCGGCTGTGTCAGGACCGCCACGGGCGCCCTGTCCGCATCGCAAAGCGCGCGCAATGATGCGAGCGCAAACCCCGGTGTACCGGCAAACAACAGTTTCGCGGCGGTCATTGGCTGGCGGCGGGGCGCGTGTCGGTCGCCTAGCCCGAATGTTGCCCCAGTTGGCGCGTAAGATCGCTCAAGGATTTGATTGCCTGACGGGTTTTCCGACGGAGCGGAATAGCCGTGTCTATTTCCGAGGGAGGAAAACCCGTCAGGCAATCAAAGACTAAGCGAGAGCGCGTCATACTGGTGCAATATTCGGGCTACAGAACCGCGGCCGACTCGTGCTGTTGCTGACGGCGGCCTTTTTCAATGCGTTTGCGAAGGCGTTGCCGTTTAACCTCGGACAGGTAGTCGACGAACAGTTTACCGTCGAGATGATCCATTTCATGCTGCACGCACACAGCAAGCAATCCCTCGAATTCGCTGACCTGCTCGTTGCCGTCACGATCCAGGTAGCGCACCTTGATATGGTCCGGTCGTTCGACTTCATCGAAATAACCGGGAACCGACAGGCAGCCTTCCTCGGTCACTGTCAGGCCGTCTTTTTCAATGATCTCGGGATTGATCAGGACGTACGGTTCGTTTTTCTCCGGCGACACGTCCGCAACCAGCAAGCGCTGATGCACGTCGACCTGGGTGGCGGCGAGACCGATCCCCGGGGCCGCGTACATCGTTTCGAACATGTCGTCGATGAGCTTACGCAGCTCGTCGTCCACCTGCGCGACGGGGGCAGCCTTCTTGCGCAGCCGCGGGTCGGGGAATTCGAGGATTCGGAGTTTGCTCATGGCTTCGGCTCAATACTCGTGTGATTTCCCATTAAAAACGTGTAAATTGTTGACTTTATTGAATAAGATAACGGACAATGCGAGCTGTATTCGCCTCGCCAAACCCCGTTTGGAGCGGAATTGTGACGTGTTTGGCAGCCGGAACGGCCACGACACGACATATTATAGCAACGCTTGCCCTTGGGCAGGCCCGAACACACCCCGGAGCAACCGTCGATCATGTCTCCTGACAAGAAACGCCTGAAACTCACCGTCACCGTCGCCCTGTGCGCGATATCGGTGGCCGGCTGCGAAACGATGAGCAATCTGAATCCTTTCGGCTCGGACGACGACGACATGCCGGTTGCGCCCAGCAGCAGGCCCACTCAGACCAGTCCCGTTGCATCGAGTTCCGTGCCACAACAACAGCAGTCGAACATGGTACTCGTCGGCGAGCCGGTACCGCTGGCGGCAGGTGCGCCGGACGAATACGTGGTGCAGCCGGGCGATACCCTGTGGGACATCGCCTCGACCTTCCTGCGGGATCCCTGGTACTGGCCGGAAGTCTGGTACGTGAATCCGCAAGTCGAGAATCCGCACCTTATTTATCCGGGCGATGTGCTTGCGATGGTCACGATCGACGGGCAGACGCGCATCACGACGGTCCGCGGTTCGACGTACCGGGTATCGCCGACTGCCAGGGTGACACCGCTTACCGAAGCGATCACCAGCATCCCCTATGAGCAGATCGCCGCATTCCTCTCGAAGGGACTGGTGCTCGAAAAAAACCAGGCCGACCGGCTTCCGTACATACTCGCAACCCGCGGTGATCACATGATCGCCTCTGCGGGTAACGAGATTTATATTCGCGGCGGCGAACCGTCCGCAAATGGCACGCGCTTCAGCGTTGTTCACGTTGCCGACGAGCTCCGCGATCCGGACAACAACGATCTCATCGGCTACCAGGGCATTTACGTCGGCGAAGGCTCGCAGACCCGGGGCGGCGACCCGACCACGGTGGCATTGACCGACACCAATCGCGAGGCATTGGCGGGCGATCGCCTGATCCCGGAGACCGTGGACATCCCGCTGACCTTCTTTCCGAAAGCGCCGGACAGCTCCATCGACGGCAGGATCATTTCCGTCGTCGACGGCGTATCGCTTATCGGACAGTACCAGGTCGTGGTTCTGAACCGGGGTGCACGTAACGGGCTGGCGCCCGGCGATGTGCTGACCGTGTTCCAGGCCGGCGAAAAGATCCGTGACCGCTTTGCCGGGGGTTCATTCTTGAGCACGAGCGGCTTTCTGGGTGGCGAGTCGGTCACCCTGCCGGACGAAGAGGCTGGTACGGTCATGATCTTCAAGGTGTACGACCGCATCGCCTACGCCCTGGTCATGGAAGCAACGAGCGACATCCACGTCCTCGACGCTGTGCGCAACCCGGTCTGATCCGGACAGTAAATTAGAAGGGCCGGCACCTGTGTGCCGGCCTTTTTCTATTGTCCGCAGCCAGAATTGAGGGCGCGAGATCATCGGCGAGGGTTTAGTATCGATCGGGCCCGATACGATATCGCCCGATGCCCGAAGATCGACAAATCACAGATTGGCTGGCTGCGCCGGATCACTTCCTGATCGAGGCGGATTCGGCCGACATGCCGGAGCTGCTCGCACAGATCGCTGACCCGCCGACTCTTTTATATGTGTCGGGCAACAAAGAGGTGCTGCATCTGCCCGCGCTGGCGATCGTCGGCAGCCGCAACCCGACGCGGGGCGGCATACAAAACGCCTACGAGTTCGCTCATCACCTGGCGAGTGCCGGATTCTGCATCGTCAGCGGTCTTGCCCAGGGCATCGATACCGCGGCGCACAAGGGGGCGCTCGATGCCGGCGGCAAAACCGTGGCCTTTCTCGGGCACGGTATCGACAGGGTGTATCCCGCAGAGAACCGCGAGCTGGCGCAGAGAATCAGCGAAACGGGCGCGCTTTGTTCCGAGTACCCGATCGGCAGCCCACCCCGCCGAGAACATTTTCCCCAGCGAAACCGGCTAATCAGCGGCCTGTGCCTCGGCACCCTGGTCGTCGAGGCCGCCCGGCGCAGCGGATCGCTCATCAGTGCCCGGCTTGCGGCCGAGCAGGGTCGGGAAATATTTGCACTCCCCGGTTCGATACATAATCCACTGTCACGCGGTTGCCACCAGCTCATCAGGCAGGGCGCCAAGCTGGTCGAATGCGCCGGCGACATCGTCAGCGAGCTGGGTCCGCTCGCCGGTCACCTGGCGCAAAGCGGCGAAATTGCTGAAGGCCGCAGCACGGACGATACGCCGCACGACGCCGACTACGAAACGCTGCTTTCTGCATTAAGTTATGACCCGGCAAGCGCCGATCAGATCGCCAGCAGCTGCGGATTGACGATCGACCAGGTTTCCTCCATGCTTCTAATCCTGGAGCTTGAGGGGAAAGTCCAGATGCAAGCCGGAGGGCGATACTCGATATCGCGCGCATCGGAAATTTAATAAAACTGGAATAACGTCAACAGGGAGACGCTCCAGAAATGAAAGAAAACGTACTCGAGGTGTTGATGTACCTGTTTGAAACATACATCGACGCCGACGAAGAACCGGAACCTGATCAAAATGAGCTGCGCGATGAATTGTCCCGAGCAGGATTCGGCGACAGCGAGATTGAACGCGCGTTAGATTGGCTGGATGGTCTGGCCGACAACCACCAGGCGCGTAACTACAATCCCCAGACTGCGCACGGAACGCGCATCTACAACGATGTCGAATCGCAACGCCTGAATGCCGACTGCCGCGGTTTTATCACCTACCTTGAGCAGATCGGAATCCTTTCACCGCCGCAGCGCGAAATTCTCGTCGATCGACTGCTGGCGCTGGAAACGCCCGATATCGATGTCGAGCAGATCAAGTGGGTGGTACTGATGGTTCTGTTCAGCCAGCCAGGGCAGGAACTGGCTTATGCACGCATGGAAGACCTCGTATTCGACGAGGGAGATTCTCCGCTGCACTGAGCAAAATTCGTTGGGTGAAAACTGCCGTTTGGGGCGTTTTCCTTGACACAACGCTTTGAAGCATGTAATTCAACCGCGGCATTGTCCGCGGTTTTTCTTTTCCCGTGGGCCGTTGACTGGAACTTCAGCTGGGATGTCAAAGAATCTGGTAATCGTCGAGTCTCCTGCGAAGGCCAAGACTATCGGCAAATACCTGGGCAAGGACTTCGATGTCATGGCCTCGTACGGTCATGTGCGAGATCTCGTGCCCAAGGAAGGCGCCGTCGATCCCGAGCAGGATTTTTCGATGAAGTACCAGGTCATCGAAAAAAACCAGAAACACGTAAATGCCATCATCAAGGCATTGAAGGACGCTGACGCCCTTTACCTGGCGACGGACCCGGATCGCGAAGGCGAGGCGATATCCTGGCACCTGACGGAGCTGCTCAGGGAAAAGAAGGCGCTCAAGGACAAGTCCGTTCATCGCGTCATATTTCACGAGATCACCAAGAACGCCATCCAGGATGCGATCGAACACCCCCGGGAGATTTCGAGCGAGCTCGTCAGTGCGCAGCAGGCGCGACGGGCGCTCGATTACCTGGTGGGTTTCAACCTGTCGCCGTTATTGTGGAAAAAGGTCCAGCGCGGTTTGTCCGCGGGCCGCGTGCAAAGCCCTGCGTTGCGCATGATCGTCGAGCGTGAGCTCGAGATCGAGGCATTCGAACCGCGCGAGTACTGGACGATCGAAGCCGACGTCAGCAAGGACGAGCAACCGTTCGTCTCGCGGCTCGTTCGTTACAAAGGCGAGAAAGTCGAGCAGTTCAGTTTCGAAAACGAACAGGCGGCTCGCGAAGTCGAGCAAACCATTCTCGACGCCGCCGGCGGCAAATTGACGACAGTCAGCGTCGAGAAGAAAAAGCGCAGGCGAAATCCCGCGGCGCCGTTCACCACCTCGACCCTGCAACAGGAGGCGTCGCGCAAACTCGGCTTCAATACCCAATGGACGATGCGCGTCGCGCAGCGGCTTTACGAAGGCATCGAGTTGCCCGGCGAAGGCAATGTCGGCCTCATCAGTTATATGCGAACCGATTCGGTCACCCTGGCCGATATCGCGGTCGCCGAGATTCGCGAAGTCATCGCGGAGCGCTACGGAGCAGAGAACGTTCCCGACAAACCGCGCGTGTTCAAAACCAAGGCGAAGAACGCGCAGGAAGCACACGAAGCGATTCGCCCGACGTCCGTTGCGCGTACCCCCGATTCGCTCGAAGGCAAACTGGACGACGAGCAATTGAGGCTCTATACACTCATCTGGCAGCGAACCATGGCTTGCCAGATGGTGCCCGCCGTATTCGATACCGTGACCTTGGAATTCGAACCTGGTGAGAAGCAAGCGTCAGAGGTGATCGCGGCTAAAGCCGCTCCCACGGCTGCCGCTCCCACAAGCACTAAAGAGTCGAAGGGTGAAAACCGGTTTCGCGCCAACGGCTCGGTCCTGGTCGAGCCCGGCTTTATCGCCGTCTACCAGGAAGGCAAGGACGACGCGACCGACGACGATACCGACCGGCTGCTGCCGGAGATCGCCGAGGGCGATGTCATCAATCTCGACCTGCTACGGCCGGAGCAACACTTTACCGAGCCGCCGCCACGTTACACCGAAGCGAGCCTGGTCAAGACACTGGAAGAATACGGTATCGGCCGTCCATCGACATACGCCAGCATCATCTCGACCCTGAAAAACCGCGAGTACGTCGAGATGGACGGCAAGCGATTCATTCCGACCGACATCGGCAGAATCGTCAACGGCTTTCTGACCGAGCATTTCACGCAATACGTCGACTACGATTTCACGGCGCGCCTGGAAAACGACCTCGACGCGATTTCACTCGGCGAAGAAGACCTGGTGCCGCTGCTCGAGCGCTTCTGGAAACCATTCTCCGACCTGGTGATCGACAAGGAACAGAGCGTCACCCGTGAGCAGGTTGCCCAGGCACGTGAACTCGGTATCGACCCGAAAAGCGGCAAGCCAGTCGCCGTTCGCATGGGTCGCTATGGGCCGTTCGTGCAGATCGGCACCAAAGACGACGACGAAAAGCCCAAGTTCGCCGGCCTGCGCCCGGGCCAGAAAATGAACGACATGACGCTGAACCAGGCGCTGGAGCTGTTCAAGTTGCCGCGCAAACTCGGCAAGACACCCGACGGACTGCCGGTCTCGGCGAGCGTCGGGCGCTTCGGTCCTTACGTCCGCTACGGCGACAAGTACGTGTCGATCCGGGGCGACGATGATCCCTATACCATTGAACTGCCGCGCGCCCTCGAGCTGATCGAGGAAAAGAAAATAGCGGATGCCAATCGCATCATTCAGGATTTCGAGGACGAGGGCATCCAGGTACTGAACGGACGCTACGGGCCATACGTCACCGACAAGACCAAGAATGCCCGGGTGCCGAAGGACCGGGACCCGAAGTCGCTGACGCTCGAGGAGTGCAAGGAGCTGATTGCCAAGGCTCCGGCACGCGGCAAGCGTCGCAAGAAAAAGGCTGCGAAGAAGTCCGAGGCCAAGAAAAAGCCGGCAAAGAAAAAGGCCAAGAAGAAAACCGGCAAAAAGAAGGCTGCAAAGAAAGCATCCGCCGGCGAAGGCCAGGTCGAAGCCGGCGATCCCTGACGCGCCAGGCCGGTTCCACCGATGGCCTTCACACAACCCATCCTGAAAGCCTCGCGCATATTGCATGGCGGCGGTGTCATCGCCTATCCGACGGAAGGCGTCTTCGGTCTCGGCTGCCTGCCCGACGACGCAGCAGCCGTCGTGCGAGTGCTGACGATCAAGAACCGCGATCCGGACTTGGGCCTGATTCTCATCGCAACCGACCTCGAGCAGCTCGACGGCTGGCTCGAGCTGCCCGCGAAAACGCCTGACCTGACATCGAGCAGCGATGCGCCCGTAACCTGGGTCATTCCCGCAAGCGACGACGCACCCTACTGGATCCGCGGCAAACACCGCGGACTGGCCGTTCGTTTGACCTCACATCCCGTCGCCGCGGCGCTTTGCCAGGCTGCGGATTCCGCGCTGGTATCGACCAGCGCCAACCTGCACGGCAGGCCGGCGACACGAAATCGCTTCGTGCTTCGCCGCCGCTTTCGCGCTCTTGTAGACTACATCGTTCCCGGGGCATGCGGCCCGGCGCGCGGTCCTTCGGAAATTCGTGACCTGGTCAGCGGTGAGGTATTGAGAAGCACATGAGTGAGATCGACGTCGCGGCCGTGGAAGAATACCTGCGCTCACTGCAGGCGCAGATTGTGGCATCGATCGAGGACCTCGACGGCCAGGCAACGTTCGGCCAGGACCTGTGGGACCGGCCGGGCGGTGGCGGCGGCAACAGCCGCGTGTTACAGGGTGGCGCAGTGTTCGAACAGGCCGGTGTCGGCTTTTCCCTGGTATTCGGCAAGGAGATGCCGCCGTCCGCGACCAAATCCAGACCCGAGCTGGCCGGTCAGAATTTCCAGGCGATGGGGGTTTCGCTGGTGCTGCATCCGTTGAACCCCTATGTGCCGACGACACATGCCAATTTCAGGTTTTTTGCCACGCAAACGGATAAAGGCGATCCGGTCTGGTGGTTCGGCGGTGGCTTTGACCTGACACCGTACTATCCTTTTTACGACGACGTTTTGCACTGGCATCGCAAGGCGAAAGAAGCTTGCGATCCCTTCGGTGACGAGATATATGCCCGTTACAAGCATTGGTGTGACCAGTACTTCTTCCTGAAACACCGCAACGAGACGCGCGGCGTCGGTGGCTTGTTTTTTGACGACTTGAATGAGCTGGGTTTCGACAAATCGTTTGCGCTGACTCAGTCCATCGGCAACCAGTTTCTTCCAGCCTACCTGCCGATCGTCAAGGCACGAAAAGATCACAAGTACGGCGACCGCCAGCGCGAGTTTCAACTGTACCGCCGTGGCCGTTACGTGGAATTCAATCTCCTGTATGACCGCGGCACCCTGTTCGGACTGCAGTCCGGGGGCCGAACGGAATCCATTTTGATGTCGTTGCCACCTCGCGTGCGCTGGGCGTACAACTGGCAACCGGATGAGGGGTCGCCGGAAGCGGATCTGTACGACAATTACCTTCGTCCTCGTGAGTGGCTGGAGGAAGAAAAGCGGCGCGCCTGACGATTGAGAGCCGGAAACGGTATCCGGCGTGTATGAACCGGCATAAAAAAATCAACAACACGATCAAACCATGAATAAAGCCAACATGTACGAACAGGACCTGGACAGGAATCAGGCCAACTATGTTCCACTGTCACCGCTCAGCCTGTGCCGCAGAACGGCGGAAGTGTTTCCCGAGCACGTCGCCGTCATCCACGGGAACGAGCGTCGTAGCTGGAGCGAAACCTATTCAAGATGCCGGCAACTCGCCAGCGCGCTTGCCAAACGCGGCATAGGCCGAGGCGACACTGTCGCCATAATGGCACCGAATGTGCCGCCGATGCTGGAAGCGCATTTCGGCGTGCCGCTTTGCGGCGCCGTGCTCAATTCCCTGAATATCCGTCTGGATGCGTCCGCGATTGCCTTCATCCTCGAACATGGAGAGGCAAAAGTGCTGCTCACGGATCGCGAGTTTTCCCCCGTCATCGGCGAGGCATTGAAAGCGCTCGACAAAAAGCCGCTGGTGGTGGACATCGACGATCCGCTCGCCGATTCCGGTGACTTGCTGGGCGACCTGACCTATGAGCAATTCCTCGGCGAAGGCGAGAAGGATTATCCCTGGACGCTGCCCGAGGACGAGTGGCAGGCGATCGCGCTCAATTACACGTCCGGCACCACCGGAAATCCCAAGGGCGTCGTCTGCCACCATCGAGGCGCCTACCTGAACGCCGTTGGCAATATTCTCGCCTGGGCGATGCCCCACCAACCGGTGTACCTGTGGACGCTGCCGATGTTTCACTGCAACGGCTGGTGCTTTCCCTGGACCGTAACGGCCATGGCCGGCACACACGTTTGCCTGCGGCGTGTCGAACCCGAGCTGATTTACGATGCGATCGAAGCTTACGGCATCACGCATCTGTGCGGCGCACCGATCGTCATGAACATGATGCTGAATTCACCGCGCGCCAAATCCATCAAACTGTCCCACCGCATTCAGATGATGACCGCCGGGGCCGCGCCGCCGGCGACCATCCTGGAAGGGATGGAAAAACTGGGATTCGACATCGCACACGCCTATGGATTGACGGAAGTTTATGGTCCGGCCTCATTGTGTTCCTGGCACCCGGAATGGAACGAGCGCGGCGATACCGAGCGCGCGGCACTCAAGGCCCGGCAGGGAGTGAAGTACCAGGTGCAGGAAGACTTTTTCGTTGCGAACCCGGAGACGCTCGAGCCTGTGCCTGCGGATGGCGAGACCATGGGCGAGTTGATGTACCGCGGCAACGTCGTGATGAAGGGTTATCTCAAAAATCCGGATGCGACGCACGCAGCATTCGAAGGCGGTTTTTTTCACACCGGCGATCTCGGTGTCATGCATCCCGACGGCTACGTCGAAATTCGCGATCGCTCGAAGGACATCATCATTTCCGGCGGTGAAAATATTTCCTCGATCGAAGTGGAGGGTGTACTTTACCGTCATCCCGCGGTACTGGAAGCAGCCGTCGTCGCGAAACCCGATGAGAAATGGGGAGAATCGCCGTGTGCGTTCGTGACCCTGAAACCGCAAACAACTGTGACCGAGTCCGAGTTGATCGGCTTTTGCCGCGACAACCTGGCGCATTTCAAATGTCCGACGGCCGTGGTATTCACCGAGCTGCCGAAGACCTCGACCGGCAAGATTCAGAAATTCGCGCTGCGCGAGAGGGCGGCATCACTGTAGTTTTGGCGGCCGCAGATACCGCTGGCGCGGCGATTGCTGACTGTGGTAAGTTCCTTTTAAAACCGGGATTTACACCCGGTTTTTTACACAGAGCTTAACTCGGTATTGCGCAAGGTTGGGGCGCAAACATAACGGGCGATGACATCTTCGTGAAGCGCTTCTGGCTCACAATATTCAGCATACTCCTTGTGCCGTTTGCCGCGGTCGCGGACTTCGAAGCGCGCAGCGCCGGCGTGCAGTCCGGCGTGCAGCTGACGGGTAACGATGCGACGCTCGGTGAGTCGAAAGTCTATATCGTTCAGCTGCGTTCACCTCCGGCTGCCGAGCATCATCTGAGCACTTCGCTCGGCGTTGCCGGAAAGCCAAGGCCGGGAAGACGATTTTTCCCGCCGCGATTCGAAAAAAGCAGCGCCGCCGTCCAGTCCCACCTGCAGCAACTCGCAATTGAACAGTCGGACGTGCTGGCAAGCATCGGCGCCAACGTCGAACCGATTTACAGGTACCAATATGCGCTGAACGGCATCGCCCTGCGCATGACGCCTGCTGAAGCCGTCAAAGTCGAGCACATGCCGCAGGTGTTGCGCGTCTGGGAAGACGAAGTGCGTCCGCTGACGACTAACTTCAGCGCCGACTTTCTCGGCCTGTTCGATGCCACCGATGGATTACGCGGCGCAAGGGGCCTGTCCGGCGAAGGAATCGTCATCGGCGTCATCGACAGCGGGATCGCGCCGCAACATCCCGCCGTTCAGGACACCCGCGAAGCGGACCGCCCGCAGCTCTGCCGCAGCGACTGGGCGGAAACGTCCCTGCTCGGCCGCTGGCTATGCGGTCGCTTTGACCGGCAGGAAGACGTTCAACTGTTCGAGCCGCCCGAAAACTGGAACGGCATCTGCCAGACCGGTCCGCAATTTACCGAGAGCGACTGCAACAACAAGTTGATCGGCGCGCGTTTTTTCCTCGAAGGGGCACAGGCCACCGGACCGATCGACGCCGGTGAGATTTTTTCGGCCCGCGACGTCGACGGGCACGGTACCCACACGGCGACCACCGCTGCAGGAAACAAGGTCGATGCGTCGATCTTCGGTACCTTCCTGGGAACCGTGGAGGGCATGGCGCCGAACGCACGCCTTGCCGTTTACAAGGCGTGCTGGCTGCGGCCCGGCGGCACCCGCGCCGCTTGCAACACTTCCGATCTTGCCAATGCGATCGACATGGCCGTCGCCGACGGTGTCGACGTGATCAGCTATTCGGTCGGCAGCTCGTTGTTCACGGTAACCGCACCCGACGACATCGCCTTGTTGTCGGCCGCAAAGGCCGGCGTCGTGGCGGTCGTCGCCGCCGGCAACGAGGGGCCGAGCTTCGACACCATCACCTCTCCGGCCGGCAACCCCGCGGTCATTACCGCCGGCGCCTCCAGTCGTGACGGTCAGCATTCGCTCGAGGCCATGCGGGTCGACGCCCCGCCGGGAATCGCCGGCAACTATGCCGTCCGCGAAGCGAGCTTTACCCCGGCGCTCATCGACCGCGGCCCCCTCGAGAGTCAGCTCGTGCTGGTCGACGACGACAGCACCGCGACCGTCGATGCAACCACCGGTACGACATTCGACGCCTGCCAGCCATTGATCAATGCCAGCGAAGTGTCGGGCAACATCGCCTTTATTCAGCGCGGCGGTTGCGATTTCGACGTCAAGGTTGCGAACGCGGAAAGTGCCGGCGCGATTGCCGCACTGGTATTCAATTTATCCGGCGCGCCCATCGTCATGATCGGCGATGCGGTCGGCATCGACATCCCGGCACTCATGGTCGGCGCCGCTGACGGCAACCTGTTCCTCGATGAGATCAACAACGGCGAAGTCATCAATGCCGTCCTCGACAAGGGCCTGTTCCTCACCGAGGAAGATACCGGAAACAACATGGGGGCGTTTTCCTCGCGTGGCCCCGGGCCGGTCGCCGATATTTTCAAACCCGACGTAACCGCGCCCGGCATCAACATTCTCGCCGGCACCACCCCTGATGCCGTGAATTCGCGCTCCGGCGAACTGTTCGCCTTCCTGACCGGCACCTCGATGTCGACGCCGCACGTCGCGGGTGTCGCCGCATTGCTGAAAGAAGCACACCCCGACTGGAGCCCGGCAGCGATCAAGTCGGCGCTGATGACGACCGCGTACCAGGAGGTCACCTTGTCGGACGGTACCACCGACGCCATCCCCTTCGATTTCGGCAGCGGTCACATCGATCCGAACCGGGCCGCCGATCCGGGTCTGGTCTACGACATCGATGCCGACGAGTACGACGCGTTTTCCTGCGGCGTGGGTTCCCCCGACGTCACCCAGGCGCGCTGCGACGATCTCCAGTCGAACGGCTTTTCCTTCGAGCCGGCGGACCTCAACCAGCCGTCGATATCCGTGTCGCAAATGATCGCCACGCGCACCGTGCGCCGGCGCGTGAGCAATGTCACTGACTCCAGCGAAACCTTCAACGCGGACGTCGTGGAGCCGTTCGGCATCGACGTCCAGGTGTCGCCGCCCAGCCTCACTGTCGGCGCCGGCCAGTCTGCGGAGTACGACGTGACCTTCACGTTCGTCGACGGCCCGCTCGATTTCTACCGTTTCGGCAGCCTGACCTGGACCGGCAGCGAGCATTCTGCGCGCAGTGTGCTGTCGGTGCGGCCGTTGTCACTGCTGGCACCCGGTGACATCATCGAGTTCGGCGGCAGCGGTAGCGTCAGTTTCCCGGTAGATTTCGGTTACACCGGCAGCTACCAGGCGGACGTCCACGGCCTCAACGAACCGTTCCGTGTCGACGACGCGTTTGTTGCCCAGGACCCGGACAAGACATTCACTTTCCGCAGTTCCGGCGGCGTCACCATGCATCTCATGGATGTACCTCCGGACCAGTTGTTCCTGCGCTTCGCGACCTTCGACGCCCTGACGGACGGCGACGACGACCTCGACATGTTCGTGTTCTACAGTGCCGACGGCGTCAGCTTCTTCAAGATCGGGGAAAGCGGCGGTGCAACATCCGAGGAACAGGTCGACGTGACCTTGCCGGATGCCGGCACTTACGCGGTGCTGATCCACGGCTTCGAAACCGATAACGTCAGCGGCGGGCCGGGCGCCAATTACACCCTTGTCGCCTGGCACTTCGGCATCGTCGACGACGCCGGCAACATGACCGCGAGCGGGCCGCTCGCCGTCAGCAGCGGCACCACGGAAAACGTGATCGTCGACTGGAACGGGCTGCCGCCAGGAACCATCTATCTCGGCGGCATATCCCACAACACGCCCGACGGACTGGTGGCACTGACCGTCATCAGTGTTGAAAACTAGCCAGGGTCTAGTCGCCGTAAAACAACCAGCGCATTCCTGCGCGGAAAGACACCGGCGGAGCGGACATGTGCGTCTGGCCTTCGAGATCGACGGTCTTGAGTTGCCACGGTTTCTTTGCGCGCGCGTTCCAGTGGTCGATCCACTCTTTGGCGGGCACCCGAAACCTGCGGTCGTCCAGCGTTCCGGAAGCGACGAACAACTTTGAGGATCCTGTCTCCTGCGAGTAACTGTGACGCTCCAGGAAGAAATCCACATTGCGATGCAGTGCCGGGTTGCTGGCGATATGCCCCCAGAACAATTCGGGTTCCGTCAAGGCCGTGTAGAGGACGAACTGCCCGCCGATCGATTGCCCGAAGATGACGCGACGTTGCGGGTCCGAGCGATAGCTTTGCTCTATCAACGGCAATAGTTCTGTTTGCAGGAATGCCTGGAAATCGGACGCGCCGCCCCAGTATTCGCGTTCATCGGACGGCGCGGTGTAATCCGTGCTTCGGTAGTTGCCCGTCTCGAAGGTATCGCCGCCGTAGGCGATACCCACCAGGATCGCGTCGGGAATTTCCTCGCCGAAATTCAAATAGCGGTAGTAACTGGCGAACATCGGGAACAGTTCGCCGCCGTCCAGAACGTAAACGGTTGGATACAGGCTGTCCGCTGCATCGTAACCGTCCGGCAAGTTGACGTACACGTGGTATGCGCGGCCGATGATTTCGGATTCGACGCGGTGATAGCGCGCGTCGGCGATACTCTGCAGATACTGAAGGTCCGCCGCCGGAGTTGCGCCCGCAAGCAGCAGTGCGAGTACGGGCCAGGTTATGTATCTCATTGTATTGACTTTGTTTTTCCAGTAATCGGATAGTTCCAGGATTGCCGTCAACAAGCTTATACTTGCCGCCTGTCCGCGGTTATAACAAGAAAGCATGGCGCAAACGTGATTCCGGATTTTTTGCAAACCATCGCCGAGATCAGTATCGGCCTGGCTGGTTTCAGCGGCCTCATCGTTGCCCTGAGAAAATCGCCGGGACCGTTGACCGAGGTGCAGAAGTTTCGGCTTAAAGTCCTGTTCGGCAACGCCTTCGGCGCGATGTTCCTGTCATTACTGCCTTACCTGCTGTCGGCACTCCATGTCCCCAATGCACGCATCTGGTTCGACGCATCTGCAGCAATGCTCGGGTTTTCGCTGATATTCGGCAGCTGGATTGTCGTCGCGGGACGGCGCATCGCCCGGGTCGTGCCGGAAATTTTCAACTGGACTATCTTCTACACCCTGACCGGCGGACATGTTGTCGTGGTCATCTTGCAAGCCGCGATCATGACGGGATTCATCGATGAACGCGCGCCGGGCGTCTATGCGATCGGGCTCACCTGGTACCTGATGCACGCAACCTACCAGTTCTCGCGAATGCTGTTTATATTGCCGAAGGATCCCAGGCATGTCTGAATCGACGCCCGCCCGCTTGTCCGGTGTGCTGTGTCCTGTCGTGACGCCGTTCGCGCGCGATTTGTCGCCGGATGCGAAGCGCCTCGTCAGCCAGTGCCGCTGGCTGCTCTCGCAAAACGTCGGTCTCGCCGTATTCGGCACCAACAGCGAAGCGAATTCGCTTTCGATCGAGGAAAAAATGTCGCTGCTGGATCGCCTCGTCGAGGCCGGTCTCGATACGAAACGCATGATGCCGGGCACCGGTGTTTGTGCCCTGCCGGAGACCGTTGCGCTGACCCGGCATGCCGTCGAACTCGGCTGTGCCGGCACCTTGATGCTGCCGCCGTTCTACTACAAGGGCGTCAGCGACGACGGCTTGTTCGCAGGTTTTGCGGAAGTTATCGAACGTGTCGGCGATGCGGCGCTGAAGATCTACCTTTATCACATACCGCCGGTGTCGCAGGTCGGCCTGTCGCTCGATCTGATCGAACGGCTGATCAAGGCGTATCCGGATACGGTGGTCGGCATCAAGGACAGCTCCGGCGACTGGAACAACACGTTTGCCATGCTCGAACGCGGCTGGGAGGACTTTCGGGTCTTCGCCGGCGCGGAAACGTTCCTGTTGCAGACCATGCGCGCCGGCGGCGCCGGCTGTATCTCGGCGACCGCCAACATCAACCCGGCGGCGATCGCCCGTTTGCACGGGGAATGGCAATCAGCGGGTGCCGACGCTTTACAGGCGGAGCTCGATACGATTCGCGCGGTCGCGATGCAATACCCGATGATTCCCGCGCTCAAAGCGACCGTTGCGCACTACGCCAACGACGATGACTGGTGCAGGGTGCGCCCGCCATTGATCGCGCTCGACGACGGCCAGCGCAGTGCACTGATCGAGGCGCTACTCGAGCACGGATTCGATATGCCCGGGCTCGCGGCCGGCTAGTCGATCCAGCCGTTGTCCTTGCAGCGGCGCGCATACCAGACCAGGTAAACACCGATCGCGGTTATGACCGCGCTCGATGCCACGACGCTGCCGCCGTGGACCGCAACGGCATCGGTCATCGTCAGCGAGTAGCCCATCTGCACGACGATGCTGGCCAGCGACACCGCCAGCACCGGCACCGCCCACGCCTTGCGCAACAGCAGCAGCAGGGATCCCAGCGCGCCCGCGTTGACCGCCAGCGCATAAACGCCGATCAGCCAGGTCGGCATCGCTTCCATCAGGGCGCGCTCCGCGGGCTCCAATGCCGCCATGGCAGCGTCGCTCATCCTGACCTGTGATACATAGAGCACGACGCCCAGCAGATTCCAGGCCAGGGCCAGGCCGCTGATGAGGTAAAAAGAACGACGCGGCCTGCTCTTCGAGCCTACCGTCGCTACGGTTTCCGCAAGACTGCCTGATTCCTCCGACATTTGACCCCCTTCGTTTTTCTTCGAATCGCGGGTAATCGGGGGCAGTTTGTGCCTTCATGCGGCGCGATTCAAGGCGACATCGCGGCTGCACGGCTGCCGCGCCTCATTTTTTTCCTGGCCAGCGCCTGGCACTCCTTGTAGCGAAAGCAGTTGACGACGTGATCATTGACCAGGCCGGTCGCCTGCATGTGGGCGTACATGATGGTGCTGCCGACGAACTTGAAGCCGCGTTTCTTGAGATCCTTGCTGAGCGCGTCGGATTCCGGCGAGGTGGCGGGGAGGTCGGAATCCTTGCGCCACTTGTTCTGTATCGGCTTGCCGCCGACGAAGCCCCAGATGTAGTCGCTGAAACTGCCGAACTCACCCTGCACCTCGATGAACGCCTTTGCGTTGGTCACCGCGGCATTGACCTTTTGCCGGTTCCTGACGATGCCGGGATCCTGAAGAATCCTGTCGATACGCTTTTTGGTAAATCGCGCGACTTTCTGCACGTCGAATTCCGCAAAGTTCTTCCGGTAACCCTCCCGCTTGTTGAGGATCGTCGACCAGCTGAGACCTGCCTGCGCACCTTCGAGAATCAAGAACTCGAACTGCACGCGGTCATCCCACACCGGGACGCCCCATTCCTTGTCGTGATACTCGATGTACGGCAGGCTGGACTCGCCGGCCCAGGCGCAGCGAACGATTTTTTTAGGCATAGGAAATCCTGCGGCGGTTTTTCGCAATATTAGCAAGCGCGACTACCCGGCACAGCGGGCAAATCTTCGTCAAATGTTCGCTTTCGTTCTGTCGGCCAACATGCCGGGCAGTTCCCCAACACTGCAGTTTCTTGCTGAGCCATATAATATTCCCTTTGACTTTCACGACTGCTTGCAGCCCTCTCAATGATATCGGGTACACCACCGCCATGATGAAACGAAACTCCTGGCGCCGCGCGTCGGCGTTGCTTCTGCTGGCTGCAGCCGCGGTCATCGGCGTTTCCTGCAACCTTATAGGACCGACAACGCCGCCGGAAATCAATGTGCCGAGCCTGCACCAGCTCGCGCCGCACGGCATGCCGATCGGGGTTGCGGTGCCCGCGGGAAAGGCCCGCAACAGCCTGTTGCTGAGCCCCGAGCGCCAGGCGATCGTCAACCAGCACTTCAACCAGCTCACCGCGGAAAACATCATGAAGCCGATGTTCCTGCGCCCCAGGAGAAACCGCTTCTCCTTCACGGATGCGGATGCGCTGGTGAGCTATGCCGCAGACCAGGGCATGACCGTGCACGGCCACACCCTGGTCTGGCATCAGGGCCTGCCGGCGTGGATGGTGAACTACGAGGGTGATGCGGCCGACTGGTCCAAGTTGATGCGCGACCACATCACCGGCATCGTCAGCCACTATGCCGAGGAGGACATCGTCGTCAGCTGGGACGTGCTGAACGAAGTCGTTTCCGACATCGACGCGGACGAGGACGGCACCAACGACCTGCGCCGCTCAGTCTGGCTCGACAACCTCGGCACGAGCTACCTCGCGGCAGCGTATCGCGTTGCGCATGCGGCTGATCCAAACGCGGAGCTTTATTACAACGACTACAATATCGCCGGCATTCCGGCAAAGCTGAATGCCGTGCTGGACATGATCGGAGAATTTCAGGCAGACCCCGACCCGGTGCCGATTCACGGCATCGCGTTCCAGATGCACGTGAGGGTCGACTGGCCGGAGATCAGCCAGATCAGGGAGTCGCTCGCCCGCGCGGTCGCGACCGGTTTGAAGATCAAGATTTCCGAACTCGACATGTCCGTCAATACCGACCGGCGCGGCAGACGCAAGTCAATGAAAGAGCTTACGGTGCAAGTGGCCGTCAGGCAGCAAAAACGCATCGAGCAGATCGTCACCGCCTACATGGAAGTGGTTCCCCCGGCGCAGCGCGGCGGCATCTCGGTGTGGGGCATTGCCGATTCGGACAGCTGGCATCGCATGAATGACCCGAACGAATGGCCCCTGCTGTTCGACGACGAGTTCAAACCCAAACCCGCCCTGCAGGGACTGGCCGACGGCCTGGCGCGGGATAAGCATCAGCCGACCAAAGATATGACGGCAAATTAACTAGCTCGAGCTACTGCAAGGGATATTCCCATCCCATCGTCCAGCAGTTTTCCGCGTTTTCGGGAACCCGGTCTAATGCCTCTGAAACCAGCGACTGAAATGATTCGCGAAATGACCATTCGTAGGCTATTTCCCGAAAAATAGGCACTGTCAACATGCATTCCAGTTCATCCAGATTTCTCTGCCAGTGTTCCTGCGACAGGAAACCCGCCTGGCGCTGCAGCTCATTGTTCTCGTACATGGTCAGTATCGTGCCAATGTGAAATTCGAGGGCGATTGCCTCCGGCATCGTCAGTTCATCGGCCTTGTCGGTATATATCTTCGACATCCCGGACAACAACTCCGGACTGCTCAACCCAGCATTATTGGCTTCGATCGTATTGGCGGTTCTGCCCTGGTACGTCTCCGACAGCGCGATTGCCTGGGTCTGCCGCAACTGCAGCCCGACAAAGATCAGCGATCCGATGACACCGAACAGGCCGATAATCTGCAGCCAGTCACCCAGTTGCTCCGTTTTCACAATCACTCTCCTCGCTCAGGCACGGGCGCTAGCATAGCGCGCTTGTACAGCAATCCGCGAATCCCCCGCCAGTTATTGATCATTTAGACTTATGGATGCAGAAACGAAAATAAATGGAGGCGATTGCTGGCCCAACTCACACCTTTCACAATATGCTGTGCGGTATTCTTTTGGTCCGGCGAGATCGCAAACCAAATATAAAAGAATCGTAATTTTCTCTCGATAAATGATCCTCAACTGGAAAAACCTCCCTGGCCTTGTCGTCGAACTGTTGGTCGTCATTCTTGGCGTAGCCATCGCTCTCGCGGCCGATAGTTGGCGCGAAGACTGGGTCGAGTCCCGGGAAGAGCAAAGATACCTGCAACGGCTGGCCCGCGATTTGAATGAGGGTATCGACATTCTCAATCGCGAGCGGGAAATCTTCTCCAGGGTGCGAAATTCCGCACTCATACTGAGTGAGACAATTGAAAGCGGCGAGCGGCTCGACGATGACGACTTTGTGATCGAACACTATGTACAGGCCGGTCAACATGGCGTTGACCGCTGGGAGATGTACCACAATACGACCTATCAGGAGATGATCGCATCCGGACGATTGGGGCTGATCGAGGATTCCAACATACGTGAAGGCCTGATCAGTTATTACAGGGAAGTTGACCGGCTAATCGAAATGTTGCACAACCTTCCCCGGATGAACAGATCATTCATCGAGGCAGTGGGTCTTTTCCCTGCCGAATTCGGCGAGTATGGCGCAGCGCTGACTCCAGTCCAGCGCGAGAAACTGCTCATGAACGTGCGAGAAGATCCCGAAATCTTGGGCTTACTGCGACGGCTGCACGCCAACCTGGTGTTTTCGGACAGGATTTTCGCAGAGATAATTCCGCTGGCGGAAAATCTCGTATCAGCGGTCGAAGCGACGATTGACTGAAGAACTACCAATACTAAAAAAGGGCCCGCATTGCGGGCCCTCTTTTTTACTTTCGACAAAGACTAAAGCTTAGCTGGTCTTTTCACCGCCGCACTTGCCTTCGCCACATTTGCCTTCGGCTGATTCCTTGTCGCCGCCACAGGAGCCTTCGGCTTCCTTGTCGCCGCCACATGAACCTTCGGCTTCTTTATCGCCGCCGCAGGAACCTTCGGCTTCCTTGTCGCCGCCACAGGAGCCTTCAGCCTCCTTGTCGCCGCCACATTTGCCTTCGCCGCAAGAACCTTCGGCTTCCTTATCGCCGCCGCAGGAGCCTTCTGCTTCCTTGTCGCCGCCGCATTTGCCTTCGCCGCAAGAACCTTCGGCTTCCTTATCGCCGCCGCAGGAGCCTTCAGCTTCCTTGTCGCCGCCACAGGAGCCTTCGGCTTCCTTGTCGCCGCCACACTTGCCTTCGCCACAGCTACCTTCGGCTTCTTTAGCCTGCTTGTCGCCGCCGGCTGCTGCACCCAGCAGATAACCCGCGCTGAGCGTGGTCATCGAGAACGGGCTAACGCCCGTGTCTGCGCTGGCTGTTCCGGTCACGGCAAACGAGCCTGCCAAAGCGGCACCCACTGCTAACGCAACGGGTTTTGCTACTTGCTTTTCAGCCATTTCTTTCTCCTACCTTCTGGTCACATGCCCCGATAAGGGCACTTTGGGTTATTGCCCGTTCCCCCGGGCATGTTCTGTCAGTTTCATGGTCAGATAGTCCACTCCACTGCATCCGTTACTCGCTTTCCGAGTTCTTCAATTCTTTCTTCGCGTTCACCAATGATCGCAATACTGCCGTCACCGTGCGGCAAGATGACGCCTTTGACGCTCTCGCCGGAAATCGGTACTGCGCCGTGCACTGTTTCATCCGGCATCAGGAGCAAGGTCACCGGCCCGTATTGCCCCTGGATGACCAGGTGCGGAATCCTGTGGCCATTGATAATGCAGCTTTGTGCATACGAGACGAGGCCCACATCGCGGTCCATGGTGCCGACCGACGGATTGATGACGCGGTTATAGCGCTCGTCGGAGACGGCCACGTCGGTGACTTTAAGTGCCCAGGGCTCGTGATCCAGGTGCGCCAGCACCTGGGCGGCCAGCATCTGTTCGTCTGTAGAGGTGCGATTGCCCACGAGTTGCAGGCCGATGATCGCGGCCAGCGCGAAGCTGGCGGCGATGCCGATCCACGCGGGAGTGGTGAATCTCGGGCGCTGCCTTACGGGCATGCTGACGACGTTGTCGTCCTGTGAAATCGCCGGCAACTCGGGAATGTTCAATGCCGGCACGTCGATGTTGAGCGCGCCGAGAATACTGGCATCGAGCGCCTGCATCTCGTCGCGAAAGGCCCTGCAGGACTCGCAGCCGGCAATGTGCTCGGCGCCGCCTGCAATCGATCCCGAAGGATCTGCTGCTATCGCCTCTTTGTAATCCTTGCAATCCATCTTCAATTCCGAACGCCTATGCTGCCGCCTCCTTGTGCACTTCGTCCCTGAGCTTGATGCGTGCCCGGTGCAGTCGGGTAAGGACCGCGCCCTGCTTCAGGCCCATCAGCTCTGCAATTTCTTCGGTGCTGTGCCCCATCAGGACCTGCAGCACCAGCGGTTCGCGATAGTCGTCGTCGAGCCTGAATATCGCCTCGCGCATCGCGTCGAGGTTCGGATCTTCGGTCTCGGCCAGCAGTGCCGCCTGGCCGGGCGTCAGGCTGTCGATGTCTACCGTTTCCAGCCGCTTTCTCTCGAAATACCTCGCGTTTTCCCGGCGCACGATAGTCAGCAACCACGATTTCGCCGCATTGTCCTCACGCAGTGCGTCCAGCGACTTCCAGGCGCGAAGCAGGGCCTCCTGGACCACTTCTTCGGCGACCCCCGGATCCCGGCTCAGCCAGGTGGCATACCGGTACAAGTCCTTGTGGAGCACCGCTACAACCCTGTCAAAGCGGTTCCTGCGCTCCTGGTCCGCACTGTCGTCAGTCATTCGAGGTGACCCGTGGCCTCGGGCAATTATTACTATGCCCTTCTGGTTTTTTGTGATTCAGGCGTGGAAACCCTACCGAAATCAAGGGAAAATCCAAGCATAAGAGCATAAGACATTGATATGAGTGCATTCCCCCGTGCTTTGTTCCCCGCGTCCCGCATGCGCAGAGGCCGCCGCAGCGCGGCTTTGCGGGCGCTGGTCGCAGAAACGGCGCTGTCGGCCTCCGACCTGATCTATCCCTGTTTCGTGCTGGAGGGCGAGGGACGCTCGGAAGCCGTGGAATCGATGCCCGGCATATCACGCCACAGCATCGACGGCCTGCTCAAGGAAGCCGCCACCGCGGCCGAACTCGGCATCCCGGCCATTGCCCTGTTCCCGGTCATCGATGCCGAGGGCAAAAGCGAAAACGGCGAGGAAGCGGCCAACCCGGACGGCCTGGTGCCGCGCGCGGTCAGGGCGCTCAAGGCGGAGCTGCCGGAGCTTGCCGTGATCACCGACGTCGCGCTCGACCCGTATACCACGCACGGCCAGGACGGCATCATCGACGAGTCGGGCTATGTCAAGAACGACGAGACCGTCGGCATGCTGGCGCAGCAGGCGCTTTGCCATGCACGGGCAGGGGCAGACATCGTCGCGCCGTCGGACATGATGGACGGCCGTATCGGCGCTGTACGCACAGCATTCGAATCCAAGGGCTTTCCGCTGACCGTGATCCTGGCCTATGCAGCCAAGTACGCTTCCTGCTACTACGGCCCGTTCCGTGACGCCGTCGGCTCGGCGGCGAATCTCGCGGGCGGCGACAAGCGCAATTACCAGATGGACCCGGCCAACAGCGACGAAGCCCTGCATGAGGTCTCGCTCGATCTCGAGGAGGGCGCGGACATGGTCATGGTCAAGCCCGCCATGCCCTACCTCGACGTGATACGCCGGGTGCGCGACGAGTTCCAGGTGCCGACACTGGCCTACCAGGTCAGCGGTGAATACGCGATGATCAAGGCTGCCGGGCAGGCCGGCTGGCTCGATGAAAAGGCAGCGGTGCTCGAGGCGCTCCTGTCCATTAAACGCGCCGGTGCCTGTGCCATCCTGAGCTACTTCTCCCTGCAGGCAGCCCGCTGGCTGGCGGAGTAACCCCTATGAGCGAATCCAACGAAGCGACTTCCGTCATCGACCGCTACGCCGTAATGGGCTACCCGGTCTCGCACAGCCGCTCACCCGTGATCCACCGGCTGTTCGCCGTGCAGACGGGTCAGAACCTGCACTACGAACTGCTGGAAGTCGAACCGAAAAAACTCGAATCGGCCATCAAGCAGTTCGCCAGGACCGGCGGCAAGGGCCTGAACATCACCCTGCCGCACAAAAGCGAGGTGACGCGATTCGTCGACGACATGAGCGACAGGGCGAGCACCGCCGGCGCCATCAACACGCTCATGTTCAGGGACGATGAAATTTACGGTGACAACACCGATGGTATCGGCCTCATCCGCGACCTTACGGACAACCTGGAAATCGAACTGGAAGGCGCCAACATTCTCATCCTCGGTGCGGGCGGTTCGACCCGCGGCATCCTGTCACCGCTGCTGGACGAGAAGCCCGAATCGATCGTGATTGCCAATCGCACCATGGAAAAGGCCAAGGCACTGGCAGAAATTTATTCGTCACAGGGGCCGGTGTCAGCGATCAGCTTCAAGAACATTCGCACGCCTCCCGAATTCGACCTGGTCATCAATGCCACCTCTGCCGGCGTCAAAGGCGAGACGCCGCCCTATCCCGAGAGCGCGATCAGCGACAAAACGGTGTGCTACGACCTGTCCTATTCGATGAAGTCGACGCCGTTCTCGAGCTGGGCCAAGGAAAAGGGAGCGGCCAGGTCGTACATGGGCTGGGGCATGCTGGTCGAACAGGCCGCGGAATCGTTTTATCTCTGGCGCGACGTGCGCCCCGACACGGCTGCTGTGTTAAAGCAGCTGTCCGTCAACGTGTGACGCCGCCGGAATTTAACGCATGGTGACAAGTTCTTCCGCGCTCGTCGGGTGAATCGCGACCGTATCGTCGAATTGCTTTTTGGTGGCGCCCATGCGAATTGCAACCGCGAAACCCTGCAGCATTTCGTCGGCGCTGTCGCCGATGATGTGGCAGCCGACGATGCGCTCCTCGCTGCCGGTCGTTACCAGTTTCATGGCCGTCGGGATTTTTTCCTCGCTGAAGGCATACACCATCGGGTTGAAACGCGATACGTAGACTTTGACGTCGTCAGCAAACCTGTCGCGCGCCTCGGCTTCGGTAAGACCCACGGTACCGATAGGCGGATGGGAAAAAATCACGGTGGGAATGCATTCATACTCGAGCCGGCGCTCGCTCATGCCGCCGTATAAGCGATCGGCCAGCCTGCGGCCGGCCGCGATCGCGACCGGCGTCAGGGCGACCCGCCCCGTGACGTCGCCGAGGGCGAAGATGTGCTCGACGTTGGTCTTTTGCCATTCGTCGGTCGGGATAAAGCCGGCGGCGTCGCTATGTATGCCGGCGGCATCGAGGTTCAGCGAGTCGCTGTTCGGTGACCTGCCGACCGCCCAGATAACGGCATCGTAGTCGCCGAATTCCCGGTCGTCGGCGGTGTGCACCCGGATGCCCTGCGAGGACTTGCTCAATTTGACCGGCACCACACCTTTCTCGAGTGACATGCCGCTGGCCAGCATCGCCGTCTCGAGCCCGCGGCTCAGCATCTCATCGAAAGTGCGCAGGACGCCGTCCCTGCGCACCAGTACCGTGGTGACTGACCCCAGTTCCTGAAAGATTCCCGCGAGCTCGACGGAAACGTAACCGCTGCCAACGACGGCGACTCTTTGCGGTCTTTCGGGCAATTCGAAAAAGCCGTCCGAGGTAATGCCCAGATCGGCCCCGGGAATTTCCGGAACGATCGGATAACCACCGGTCGCAATGGCGATATGCTTCGCCGAGTACCGCTGGCCCTGAACCTCGACGTCGTTGCCGCCAATAAAATGAGCTTTGCCTTTTATATAGGCGACGCTGCGATGTTCGAGGTTGCGTTCGTAAATGCCATTGAGTCGGGAAATGTAAGCGTCGCGCTTTTCTTTGATGTCCGACCAGGAATGTGCGTTGACCGTTACATCGAAACCGAAGTCGCGGGCGTGATCGAGCATCTGCGCATGGTGCGCGACATACCACATCAATTTTTTCGGCACGCATCCCACGTTGACGCAAGTACCGCCGAGCGGACCGGATTCGATGACTGCAACTTTTGCACCGTACTCGGCAGCACGTTGCGCGTGCGCCAGGCCACCGCTGCCGCCGCCGATTACGATGAGGTCGTAATTCGTTGTCATTAATTGCCCTTTCGTTAAAGATCGCCCGGCGGCCTGTTGCCTGGCGTGTGATAACATCCTGCGGCCTTGTTACAGGACCGCCTGCACATGACCAATCCGTTACTGGATACCAGCGCTTTGCCGCGCTTCGACGACCTGAAGCCGGAACACGTGCAGCCAGCGCTCGAAAAGCTTATCGCAGCCCACCGCCGAAAGCTCGCGGAGCTGCTGGCGGACGACACTGCCAGCGAATTCGAGTCCCTGGTTGCACCACTGGAGGAGATGAGTCACGAACTCAGCCGCGTCTGGTCTCCGGTCAGCCATTTGCAGGGCGTGCTCGACGATTCGCAATGGCGCGAGGCGTATAACGCCGCGCTGCCGCTATTGACCGAGCACGCGACCGAATTATCACAGAATAGCGCGCTGTTCGAAGCCTACCGACGGGTTGCCGAGTCTCTTCCGGATGACGCTTCGCCTGCGATGCGCAGCCTGGTCGACAAGGAGTTGCGCGACTTCCGGCTGGCGGGGGTGGCGCTTGTGCAGCAGCAAAAGGATCGCTTCAGGGCCCTCATGCAGGAGCTGGCCACAACCCAGGCGACGTTCGATCAAAACATCCGCGACGCGACGGACGCCTGGCACTTGCAGCTGAGCGACGAACACCAACTGGCGGGCCTGCCGACACAGATTGTCGCGCGGGCAAAAAACGATGCTCGGTCGCGTGACGAGCAAGGCTGGTGGCTGGGGCTCGATTTGCCGACCTATCAGGCCGTCATGACGCATGCCGACGACAGGGGTCTGCGCGAAACGTTTTACGCCGCGTGGTCGACGCGGGCATCCGACCAGGGACAGCACACGCAGTGGGACAACAGCGAGTTGATCGAAAAAATTCTCGGGCTGCGGCACGAGGCGGCGCAGCTCATCGGTTTCGGCAATTATGCCGAGTACTCGCTCGCGACCAAGATGGCGGCCAGCGTCGACGAGGTCCTGGATTTTCTCACCGAGCTGGCAGAAAGGACCCGCAAGGCAGCCAAGGCCGAGCTCGATGCCGTGCGGGAGATGGCAGACCAGGCGCTCGAGGCCTGGGACGTGGCTTACTACGTCGAGAAGCTCAAGCAAAAGAAGTACTCGGTTTCCGACGAAGCGCTGCGTCAGTACTTTCCGGCAGCCGCGGTAAGCAGCGGGCTGTTCGGGCTCGTCGAGAAGCTTTACGGCATACGCGTCGCGGCGAAGTCCGACGTTCGGACCTGGCACGAGTCCGTCGGCTATTACGAGTTGCGTGACGGCAGTGGCGAGCTGCTCGGCAGTTTTTACACCGACCTCTATGCAAGAAACGGCAAGCGAAGCGGCGCGTGGATGGACGAATGTGTCATTCGCAAGCGCCTGCACGACCATGCAGAGGCGCCGGTCGGCTACCTGGTGTGCAATTTCACGCCGCCCGACGCCAACGGTGTGTCACTGCTGACGCACAATGACGTTCTGACATTCTTCCACGAGTTCGGTCACATGCTGCACCACTTGCTGACCCGGGTGGATTATCCGAGCATCGCCGGTATCAACGGCGTGCCCTGGGATGCCGTCGAGCTGCCGAGCCAGTTCATGGAAAACTTCGCCTGGCATTACGAAGTGCTCAGAGAATGTTCGAGGCACTTCGAAACTGGCGAAGCACTGCCGCAGGAACTTTTCGATCGATTGCATCGGAGCCGCCATTTCGGCGAAGGGCTCGCCATGTTGCGCCAGCTCGAGTTCGCGCTGTTCGATTTTCGCCTGCACGCGTATTACGATCCTTCAGAAGGCAGTCGCGTGCTCGAGGTCCTCAAGCAGGTACGGGAGGAAGTCGCAGTGGTGAAACACCCTGCCTACAATCGCCTGCCGCACAGTTTTTCGCACATTTTCGCTGGCGGATACGCGGCCGGTTATTACAGTTATAAGTGGGCCGAAGTGCTGGCGGCCGACGCCTTTTCTGCCTTCGAGGAAGCGGGCATTTTCGACCCCGGTACCGCACAACGTTTTCGCCGTGAGATACTCGAGGTCGGTGGCAGCCGCGACATAATGGAAGCCTACATCGCGTTTCGTGGCCGCAAGCCGACGCTCGACGCCCTGTTGCGCATGAGCGGCATCGATCAGGCCGCATGAAGCTCGCGACCTGGAACGTGAATTCGATGAAAGTGCGCCTGCCGCAGGTGCTCGAGTGGCTGGCATCCGCCTCGCCCGACGTTCTGGTGGTCCAGGAGATCAAGCAGGTGACGGAGGCCTTTCCCGGCGATGCGTTCGCCGAGGCTGGCTACCAGTCGGCGGTCAACGGGCAGAAAACCTATAACGGCGTTGCCGTCCTGAGCCGCAGTTCTGCCACGGACCACGTGTGCGAGATTCCCGGCTTCGAGGACCCGCAACGGCGGGTCCTGGCGTCAACGATCGACGGTGTGCGTGTGATTAATCTCTATGTGCCGAATGGCCAGAGCGTCGGTTCGGAAAAATACGAGTACAAACTGGCCTGGCTGGCAGCGCTCAGGGACTACCTGCGGCAGGAACTCGCGCAGCACGACAAGCTCGTGGTGCTGGGCGACTTCAACATCGCGCCGGACGACCGCGACGTCTACGACCCGGAAAAATGGGGCGACGACATCCTCTGCAGTCCGCTGGAACGCAAGGCGCTGGGTCGCTTGCTCGATCTGGGCTTGAGCGACGTGTTTCGCCAGTTCGACCAGCCGGAGAAGGCGTTCAGCTGGTGGGACTATCGGCGTGCCGGTTTCCAGCGCAACGCGGGTTTGAGAATCGACCTGATCCTCGCCAACGAGGCGCTGAGCAAGGCCTGCAGCGCGAGCTATATCGACCGCGAGCCTCGCACCTGGGAGCGTCCGTCCGATCACACCCCGGTGTTGGCCGAGTTCGATCTGTAGCCTGGGCCGATTTGACATATTTCCGGAACGGGGTCTCCCCGACTGTCGTGCAGGGTGTATCATTTCTCGCCATTGAGCCCGATGTCGACCGACCCAGGGGTCGCTTTCCGTTAAGCTAGGTGTGGGTCCAGGAATGAACACTTACGAGAAACCCGGCATGACGCATACGGGTATTCTGGTCCCTGGTAGAAAACAGAAAAGAATAGTGTCTCAGGATCGGCGCAACGACTTCGATGTCACCAACTCCGTGCAGGTATCTAACCCGGCCGCGGTTCGCGATGCCGTTCACGATTTGTTCGCCGACACCTACCCCGGTGCCTCTTTCGACAAGCTCTGGCTTGCCTTTCACGACTTCGAGCGTCTGTTCAGCGGCAAGTTTCCGGGCTACCTGGGATGTGACACCACCTATCACGACGTACAGCACACACTGGACATGACGCTGGCGCTGGCGCGCCTGGTTGCCGGCTATGAGCGCAGCGTGGACCCGGCCGAGCGGCTCGGCGCGCATCGCGCGCAAATGGCGATCATCACCTCACTGTTTCACGACTCCG
The DNA here is from genome assembly GCA_033720315.1 of Woeseiaceae bacterium. Lineage (GTDB taxonomy): Bacteria > Pseudomonadota > Gammaproteobacteria > Steroidobacterales > Woeseiaceae > SZUA-117. The sequence goes on from JAWWCT010000001.1 coordinate 128,835, forward strand.
GCTATATCCGCCACGCGGAACGTGACAGCAAGTTTCAGAACGGCGCGGAATTCACCCTCTACCATGTCTCGCGGAGTGCCGATTTCCTGCGCCGTTACCTGCCGGAGCTGGGCCTGCAGAAAGACGTCGGGGTCGCCAGCATGATCGTGCATTTCACCGGCTATGAGCTCGACCTGGACAAGATCGAACTCGACGATCCGCGGGACGCCATTTGCGGGCATCTGCTCGGCACCGCCGACCTGATCGCGCAGATGGCGGATCGCTGTTACCTGGAGAAGTGCCGCGACCGACTGTACAAGGAATTCGTGCTCGGTGGCATCGCCGTCGAATGCCCGGGGCCCGGCGAATTCGTCGTGCGTTACGAGTCGGGGGAGGACTTGTTGCGAAAGACGCCCGGGTTTTACCGCCAGGTCTCGAAAGATCGTCTGGAGAAGCAATTCAATCGCGCCTATCGTTACATCGAGGTCCTGTACGACGGCGCCAACCCGTACGTCGAAGCCATCAAGATGAACCTGACGCACCTCGTGCGCATCTTAAAGAGCGGCGATTGGCGGCTGTTACGTCGCAGCCCGCCGTATTTTCTCGGTATGAACGATGCGGTGCAGACGGTCGACAGCCTGGTGCACGAACAGCTGGAAATGGTTCCGTCGCAGCACGCCGAAGCCTCGGGCTACGTGCCCGCCTGATTCGCAATCGCGGCTGAAGCCGCTCCCCCAAATATTCGGGCCACATGGAGGATTATGTGGGAGCGGCTTCAGCCGCGATCTGCCAATGCCTCCTTAACGAACTCCAGGCGATCGTTGCCGAAGAACATCTGCTCTCCCACGAAAAACGTCGGTGCGCCGAACGCGCCCCTTGCCACGGCTTCGTCGGTGTTGCTCTTGAGTTCGCCCTTGATAGCGGGATCTTCGATCTCGTCGATCGGCACGGAAACGGTTGCGGCGATGCCGCGCAGCACGTCGAGACTTTCGAGGTTCCGTTGTTCTTGCCACATGGCCGCGAACAGCGCTTCGTGTACCGCATCGAACTTGCCGTGCCGGCGCGCGACCAGCGACAGCCGCAAGGCTTTGAGCGTGTTTTGCGGAAACAGCGGATTGCTCTCGAACGGCAGTGCATAACGCTGCACCCAGCGTTCCACGTCTGTTGTCAGGTACGCCCCCTTGGCCGGGACGGCACCCGGAGGCCGGTTGCCGGTCGCCTGCATGACCGCTCCCAGCAACATCGGCCTGAAGCTTATTTCCGCTCCGCCCAAGGTCGCGAGCTGGCTGTTGGCAATATACGAATAGACGCTGACGTAGTCGTAAAAAAACTCGACCTCGACGGTCATTGACTTGCCATCGGGACGTAGTTGGGCCGCTCGCAGATACGCTGCATCCAGGCTCCGATGTTTTTGTACCTGTGCAGTTCGAAGCCGCCTTCATCAGCCACGTGGGTGTAGGCATAAAGCGCAATATCGGCGATGTTGAAATATGTTCCGCTCATGAAAGGCTGGCGCCCGAGCTGCTGCTCCATGATATCGAGTGCGTTGTAGCCCGCTGCTCTTTTCTCCGCGATTTTTTCCTGGTGCTCGGGCAAATCTCCCAGGTACTTGACGAGGAATCGTGAGGTCGCGATATAGGGTTCGTGGCTGTATTGCTCGAAGAACATCCACTGCAAGATCTCGGCACGGGCGTAGCTGTCACCGTGGAACAACTCGCTGCCGTCCGCCAGGTAATAAAGAATGGCGTTGGATTCCGGCAGGAAGCGCCCATCAGGCAATTCCAGCAGTGGAATCCTGCCGTTGGGGTTCATTTCCAGGAATTGCGGAGTGCGCGTTTCGCCGGCAAGAATGTCGACTTCCTGCCAGTCGTAATCGAGGCTCAACTCGGAACACAACAACCTGATCTTGTAGCAGTTACCGGATCTCGAATCGCCATAGACCTTGAGTTCTTTTGGACTCATTGCGAATCCTCGCTCATCGTCCTCAGCGCAAGGACTTCGCGCCTGTTCAACCGTCGTTTGGCAAAAAAGGCAGCGACCCCGGCGGCGCAGAGTGCGTAAATGTGATCGACCGGCGTCACCGTATTGGCGAAAAAGTTTTCCATCGTGTCCTTCGATAGCCCGATGGCAACCCGTGCCGGCGCTGCCTCGATGTAACGGCCGGTTTCGGCGATACCGATCATCAGGTTGTCGAGATACGCACCGGACCAGGCGAGCAGCGCGGCGATAACCGGAAAACGCCAGTCGAGGCCACGGCCGTATCGCTGCACGGCGACGCCGACGAACGCACCGATGAGGATCGTAAACCAGGGAAAGATGCGCCCGGTTTGCACGGACAGGAGCGCCCACAGCCAGCCGAAAACCAGGACGACGGCGATGCCCGCGGCGAGCGCCCGCCACACCGACTGCTGCTTGATGATCACGGTCGCGTCGGGTATCGGGCCTTTATGTGCCTGTATTCCCTGGTGTTTTTTTTGTAGTCGGAGCATGTAAGATTTGCGGCACGAATCGCCTGCCGCCGGACTCAGCGCAGTATATTACAGGGATTGCGTGTGATACCGAGGTCACGGCAGTTACTCGAGCAAGTGATATAAGCTAATGGAATACGCCTGCGCAACGGGCGTCGCCATGCGGGAACAACGGGATGCGTAACCACTGTTCAGGCATATTGCTGGCATTTACCTTGCTGCTGGCGGGCTGTGCCGCGACCCCCGCCGGCAACGGCACGATCATCAAGGCGCTCGATGAAACGGGCGGCGACGCAGCGTTTCGCAACATCCTCGTCATTAGCGTGGCGGGCGATTTTCCCGACCGGGTTCGTTTCGAGCAGGCGTTTGCAAGCCGGTTTGCGGATGCGGACACCCGGGCAACGGCCTATTACACCATCGTCGGACGGCGTGCCCTTTTGAATCGCGAAGTCCTGAATAACGTCATCCGGGTGCGGGAATTCGACGCCGTCATCCTGACCCGCCAGAAGGGGCAGGATCGTCCGGAATTGATGCCGAATCGACCGACCGGGCACGCATTCGATCTTTATCGCTACGATTATGCGGAACTCAATCAGCCGACCTCGATTAAAACCGGATCGACGGTCTCTTTTGTGGTTGAAGCTTACGACGCAAGCGCCAGCAAGAAAGTCTGGGCGATCGAATCGTTACTGTTCGACACCGTGTCCGTCGCCTCGGTCATCGACGACCAGGTCGAGGCGATCATCGCGGAACTGGAGAAAGACGAGTTGGTCGAGTTATAAGGAATCGCGGCTGAAGTCACTCCCACGTTACCAGATAATATTGTGGAGCGGCTTCAGCCGCGATTCCTTACCGCAAGTTCGGCAGCAGCAAGGTCCTCGATGGCGGTACCCACCGATTTGAACAATGTGATCGATTTGTCCGAGGTGCGTGCCGGTCGGTCGGTCGATACGAGGTCGCGCAGCTCACCCCTTATATCCGCTTCCTTTATCGAACCGTCGTTGATTGCCTGCACGATGTCGCCGGCTTCCGCGAGTGCGCCGGATTTCGTATCCACGTAGACCTCGGATCGCGCCACGGCTTCGCTGTCGGCCTCGCGCATCTCCGGTTTGAAAGCACCGACGAGATCGACATGCTGTCCCGGTTTCAGCCACTTGCCCTGAATCAGCGGTTCACTGGCCAGTGTCGCGCAACTGATGATGTCCGCTCGTGCAACAGCCTGCTCGAGATCATCGGCCACCGTGACGGACAGCGACGAACTGCCGAGCTGGTCGCAAAGTTTCTCGGCCGCCTCCCTTCGCCGCCCCCAGACCAGAACGTCGGTGATCGGCCTGGCGCTCGCGTGGGCGCGAACCAGGTGGGGCGCGAGATTGCCGGTTCCGACCATCAGTAAGGTCGACGCCTCGGCTCGCGACAGGTAACTCGAAGCCAGGGCCGACGCCGCTGCGGTCCGCCGAAGCGTGAGCTCGGTGCCATCCATGAACGCAGTCGGCTCGCCTGTGGTTGCGCTTAGCAGCACATAACTGGCAAATACCGCGGGCAGGCTCTGCTGCGCATTGTCGGGAAATACGGTCGCTATCTTGATGCCGATGCTGTTGCCGACTTTCCAGGCCGGCATCAGCAACAGGGTGCCGGGGTTGCCGTCGGGAAGTGCAACGTCCTGGTGCGATCGCAAGGGGACTTGATAGTCACCGCGAAATGCAACCCTCAGCGCATCGATGAGCTGATCGTACGGCAGGGCCGCTGCCACCTTGTTTGCATCGAGCGTCAACAATGTCGGCTCCAGACAGTTTTCTACTGCCGCCTCCAACAGGCGTGCGCTGAGCATAGCATCGCCATGATCAACCGAACGACTGCATTCACCGCCGACGGCTATCTGCCATGAATCTGCTCGACAGGCCGCATTCGCGTATGAGAGGCCATAGTCACCCGCATACCTGATGTGAGATTCGTAAAATTGAAAAGGCTGAATTCAGCCCAACGTAATATCTCGGTTTGCAGGCAGAGCCGATCCCGTTAAGCTGTTTCCTTTGTTTTCATGGGGGCATTTCGTGATCTTGCGTCGACTAGCCACAGCCATTGCCGAGCAAAACTGGGTCACGGTCATTTTGGAGTTGCTGATCGTGGTCGTCGGTATCTATCTGGGTCTGCAGGCGAGCGAGTGGAGTCGAGACCGGGAGGATCGTCGAGCCGAGCTCGTCTACCTCGAGAGGATCGCTGCGGACCTGGACACCTCGATGGCCGAAACAATCGATAGCCAGGAATTTCAGACTCGTCATGCGAGGTATGGGGCATTGGTACTGCAGGCATTGCGCGAGTGCGAATTGCAGCCCGATCAACGGGATCAATTCGCGAGTGGCATCTATCTGGTGGCCAAGCACAACGCGGCGAGTTTCGTTCAGGCCTCGCTGCAGGAATTGCTGTCCGCCGGCCGGTTGACGATCATTCGAAATGCGGCACTGAGGCAAATGCTCGTGGAGATGCTTCAGGCTTATGAAGAACATCTCTTTTACATGTCCGACGTACAACTGCGAGTCGCGCCGCACGTGAACTACATTGATAGTGTTGCACCTATAGTCGTTGACTCCCCCATAAGCGGTGGCGCGGACGTTTCCTGGGATATGCTCGACGCGGATTTCGAGGAACTCTGTGCTGACCGCAGATTTTACACAGCGATGGCAGCGAGTCTCAATTATACGTGGGACTCGACTGACTCCCTGATAGATTGGGGAGAACAATTGTCTCGTGCGAAATCGGAGATCGAAGCCGAGCTGGCAAGACTGGGCACGGTCAACCGCTGACGCGGGATTATTCGACTGTCACGGACTTCGCGAGGTTGCGCGGCTGGTCAACGTCCGTGCCTTTGAGTACGGCGACGTGATAGGCGAGGAGCTGCAGCGGGATCGTGTAGATGATCGGCGCCTGGAAGTCCTGGATCAGCGCAGGCAGGCGCATGGTGTGAATGCCGACGCGGTCGCCGAACTGCACACGAGGATCGGCAAAAACGAACAGCTCACCGCCGCGTGCCCGCACCTCCTGCAGATTGCTTTTCAGTTTCTCGAGCAATGCGTCATCCGGCGCAACGGCGATGACCGGCATGTTTTCATCGACCAGCGCAAGCGGCCCGTGCTTGAGTTCGCCGGCGGCGTAGGCTTCCGCGTGGATGTAGGAAATTTCCTTGAGCTTGAGCGCGCCTTCCATCGCGACCGGATTCTGCACGCCGCGCCCCAAAAACAGCGCATGTTGTTTGTCGACGAAATGTTCGGCAAGGGTTTCGATGGCTGCGTCGAGTGCGAGGACTTCCTCGATCAGCCCGGGCAATTCCGCGAGCTGGGACACCAGGATACGTTCCTGTTTTTCCTCCAGGCCATTGCGACGCGCCAGCGAAATGGTCAGCAGCGCCAGCGCCGCCAGTTGTGTCGTAAACGCCTTGGTCGATGCGACACCGATCTCCGGGCCGGCACGGGTCAGCAACGACAGCGCGGATTCCCGCACCATGGAGCTTTCCGGTGAATTGCAGATCGTCAGCGACGACAGGTAGTCCATTTCCTTTGCCGCACGTAACGCAGCCAGCGTGTCGGCGGTTTCACCGGACTGGCTGATCGTGACGAACAGCGTGCCTTCGGGCACGACCGGCGAGCGATAGCGGTATTCACTGGCAATCTCGACCGAGCAGGGGATCCGGCACAGTTGTTCGATCCAGTAACGGGCGATCAGCCCCGCATGGTAGCTGGTGCCGCAGGCGACGATGTGCACGCCTTTTGTCTTATCAAGCACCTGGTTCGCTTCCGGACCAAAGGCCGCGTCGAGCACCTTGCCGTTGGCCACCCGCTCTGCAATCGTGCGCGCGACGGCCTGGCCCTGCTCGTGAATTTCCTTTTGCATGTAATGGCGGAAATTGCCGCGTTCCGCAGCGTCGGCGGTCAATTCGCTTTCCTTTACGGGGCGCGCGACTTCCCTGCCGTCGGCATCGAACACCGATACGTTTTCCTTTTCGACCACGGCGATGTCACCCTCGTCGAGGAACATGAACTTTCGCGTCACCGGCAGCAGTGCCGCAACGTCGCTGGCCACGAAGTTTTCGCCGATACCGAGCCCGACGACTACCGGGCAACCGGCCCTTGCCAGTATCAGTTTGTCGGGATCGCTTACGCTCATCACGACCAGCGCGTAGGCGCCCTCGAGTTCGGCGACCGTCGCTTTGACCGCCGCTGCCAGGTCAGTGGTTTTTGCCAGGTGATATTTGATGCGGTGGGCGACGACTTCCGTGTCGGTTTGCGACTCGAAGCGGAAACCTTTCTGCAAGAGATCGTCGCGCAGCGTTTCGTAATTTTCGATGATGCCGTTGTGTACGACGGCGATGTCATCCTGCGACATGTGCGGATGTGCGTTGGTTTCATTGGGTACGCCGTGAGTCGCCCAGCGCGTATGCGAGATGCCACTTTCGCCCCTGAGCGGATTTTCGTCGAGTGCACTCTGCAGTTCCTGCACCTTGCCGGCCTTGCGCACGCGATCGATCGCCTTACCGTTGCGGACCGCGATGCCGGCGGAATCGTAGCCGCGATACTCGAGCCTTCGCAGGCCCTCCATCAGTATCGGGACGACATTTCTTTCGGCAACGGCGCCGACGATTCCGCACATGTGCAAGGCTCTCCGTGGATGATGCGGGCGTATTGTCGCAGTTTTTGCGGCCGGCAAGATTGCATGAGTTCTCGTTACTGAGCAAGCCGGGCGTCACAACCCGGGATGAGACAGCTTAAGCGGCGGTTTTTATTAAGTTTTTTTGTTCTTCGTGGGCGCTTGCCAGTTTTCCACGGTCTTCTGGCGGGTGCGTTCCAGGGTGAGTTTGCCGGCGGGAGCGAGTTTTGAAATGGTCGACCCGGCGCCGATGGTGGCATGCGCCCCGACCTCGACCGGCGCAACCAGTTCCACGCCGGAACCGATAAACGCATAGTCGCCGATTATCGTCTGGTACTTGTTGGCGCCGTCGTAGTTGCAGGTAATGGTGCCGGCACCGATGTTGACACCGATGCCAATGACGGAATCGCCGATGTAGGTCAGGTGATTGACCTTGCTGCCCGTTGCTATCGTGCTTTTCTTGACCTCGACGAAATTGCCGATTTTCACCTTGTCCGCGAGCTCGGCACCGGGCCTCAGCCGCGAAAACGGGCCGATCTCGCAATCGCTGCCCGTTTTCGACTGCTCGATGTGGCAGTTCGAGTGAATGACGGTGCCTTTGCCGATGTCACTGTCGCGAATGAGGTTGTTGGATTCGATGCGGGCACCGTCGCCTAAGCTGACGTCGCCCTCGAAAATCGCATTCACGTCGATGAACACGTCGTCACCGCAGGTAAGCCTGCCGCGGATATCCACACGGGCGGGATCGGCGAAGCTCACGCCCTGCTGCATGAGCTTTTCGACCCGTTGCAGCTGGCGCTTGCGCTCGGCTGCCGCTTCCTGCTTTTTGTTGCCTTTACTCATGACCCTGGTCCCTGAAGCCGGCCAATGACGATTCGGCGAAATGATACCGCATGCCCGGCAATTAGCCGCGTACCGCCTTTTCATGGCTCGGCACAGGCCCGGCAATGCGCCTACAATGCACAAAAAAGGAGGTAGCCATGCGGCAGCCGATAAGCAAGATCCTGTTGATGATTTCCACGTTGGCGTGGTGCCATGTGCCCGCCTCGCAGGCGGCCGAATCACTGCCTGAGCATGCCCAAAGCGCAACCCGGATGACCACGGCCGCGCTGGCCTTTATCGAAACCCTGGACGAAGCCGAGCGAAAGGCTACGGTGTTACCGTTGTTGGGCGACAAGCGGACGGTCTGGTCCAACCTGCCGATCATCATGGTGCACCCGGAGGGCACGCTCATCGGAGATATGAACGATGAGCAGCGACTGGCTTTACACGACCTGCTGCGCGCGTCGATGTCGAGCCAGGGCTATGCCAAGGCTTCGGGCATCATGCGGCTCGACGACCTGCTTTACGACATCGAAACCAGGCGGCTCGCCGCCGACCCCGAACGCCGTGATGATCCGTTTCGCAAGGCTTTCGTTGAAACCCGCAGTTCCGGGAACTATGCCTTTGCGATTTTTGGCGACCCCAATGGCGGCGACTGGGGATGGAAACTCGCCGGTCACCATTACGCCGCCAACTTCACGGTCAGCGACGGGCGTGTCGCATTTACCCCGATGTTCGTCGGCAGCAACCCGACGGTCGTCGAATCGGGGCCTTACGCCGGCTGGATGGCCATGCCGCACGAAGCGCGGCGGGGTTTCGACTTCATGCTGGCACTGACGGACGCACAACAGAAGACGGCAACGATAGCCGAGACGGTTGCGGACGATGTGTTCGAGGGTCCGGGCCGGCGCGCCAGCCTGGCGAAGTTCGAAGGGCTCAAGGCCGACGAGTTGTCGGTAGCACAGATGCGCCTGTTGCGCGCTCTGGTCGACGAATACGTCAGAAACGTCGGCAACGATGCGGCCCGGGCGCAACTCGCGCTAATCGACGAATCCGGCTGGGACGAGCTGTGGTTTTCCTGGCGCGGCCCGGTCGATCTTAACGGCAGGTTCTATTTTCGCGTGCACGGCCCGCGCCTGTTGATCGAGTACAACCGGCAGAATGAAACCCACGACCATTCGGTTATGCGCGATCCCCGCAACGATTATGGAGAGGACTGGCTCGAACACCATTACCGGGAGTATCACCCCAGCCTCGAGGAAGCGCTCGAGACCGCACGCCAGCGTGCGCGAGCCGCCAACTGATACCTGGCAAAGGACGCCATCGGCGATGCAATACCTCGTTCGATCAGCAACGCTCGGCATACTGCTGTCGCTGATTGTTGCCGTCCTGGGTCGCGAGGCGAGCGGCCAGGAAACCTCGTCCATTCAGTATCTCGGCAACGAAGGCGTCATGGTGACGCAGGGCGACCTCAAGATCCTGTTCGACCCGCTGTTCGACAATGATTTCGGACGCTACCAGCGGGTTCCGCAGGCGATGCGTGATGCATTGTTTGCCGGTGACCCGCCGTACGATGGCGTGGCTGCCGTGTTCGTCAGTCATTTCCACGGCGATCATTTCTCGGCGGCGGACCTTGCGCGGCTGCTCAGGGAGCGAAGTGACATCAGACTTTACGCCCCGGCGCAGGCGGTACAGGAACTTCGGCGCGTGGCAGGCGACGAAGCAATCCTCGAGCGGGTGACCGGATTCGATCTCGAATACGGCGACGCCCCGACGTTCGTGCGTAAAAGCGGCTTGCTGATCGAGATCCTGAGCGTGCCACACGCCGGCTGGCCGACCGCCCGCACCGATGTGCAAAACATCGTTTTCCGGGTAACGCTCGATGACACAAGTACGATCGTGCATCTCGGTGATGCCGACGCACGCCTTGTGCACTTCGACAAGGATCGCGCTTTCTGGGACGAACGCCGGGTCGACCTGGCGTTGCCGCCGTACTGGTTCTTACTGTCGGACGACGGCCGCGAGATCCTGAGCGATCGCATCTACGCCCGGCATTCGATCGGTATCCACGTGCCGGTGGAATATGCCGACAATCCATCGAGCATGCCCGAGGCGCTGTTCGGTGAGGACCTGTTTTTGCGGCCGGGCGAGGGCCGCCGCTTTACCGGCTCGCAATAGCGCCTATTTGCGCAGAGAATTTCCGGCCACGTAGACATCCCTGACTGCGTGCAGGGCATCGACGCTTGCCAGCGGATTGTCACTCAGCACCACGAAGTCCGCCCAGTTGCCCGGCTGCAGTGTGCCGACGTCGTCCAGCTCGAGGCATTGCGCGGCGACCGAGGTCGCGCTAAACAGGATCTGCTCCGGGGTCAAACCGGATTCGCTCATCAGGTCGAACTCCATGTGCTCGAAGAAACCGGGAAAGCGCCCCGGCGGGCCCGAGTCGGTACCGAAGGCAATCGGCACGCCGGCTTCGACGAGGATTCGCAAATTTTCCTGCGCCTGTTTTAAAGCCTGCCGATAGACCGGTGCCGTTGGGCTCTCTGCCATTCGTTGCATGAACTCCGGATCGCTGAGCCGATCGATCTCGCTCTGTTTCGCTGCCTCGAGAAACAACGGATCGTCGAAAAACGCCGGCCGTTCGCCGTACACGAACGTGGACACCTCCCTGACCAGCGTCGGCACGTAACATACGCCGGAATCGAGCAGAGTCTGGATAAAGTCATCGGTGACCTGCCGGTCGCGCACGGAATGTGCGATGAGGTTCGTACCCAACTCGAGCATCATTGCCGCATCGTCCATATAAAAGATATGCGTCGCCACCGGAATGTCTGCTGCTTCGGCGGCATTCACTGCAGCTGCGAGGGCATCGCGTGACATCTTTTCGATACTGCCCAGGTTGTCGTCGACCCTGAGCTTGATCCAGTCGACGCCAGCATCGATGTTCGCCTTCGTCATCGCGGCTGCTTCGGCCGGATCCTGGCTGAACACGACCTCGCCTGCCAGCAGCAGCCTGGCCCTGTCAAGCGAAGCGCTGTCCTGGTCTCCACGAATGGCAAATGATTCTGTCGGTGCCCCGCCCAGGCTCAGCACCGTGGTGACGCCATAGTGCGCATAAAGCGCCAGGTCGCCTTCGACCCGGGCCGCGATATCTTCCACCCCCTCGTCTGCCCAGCGGCCGGATGCATGGCCGTGCGCATTGATGAAGCCGGGGACGACCCAGGCGCCGGCAAGATCGACAATCTCGGTTCCTGAAGGCAGGGCGGCCCTGCTATCGACGATACCGACGATTCGGCCGTCGCGTACCAGCATCGTGGCACCCGGCTGGGCGGCGGAGCCGCTGCCGTCCCAGATGGTCGCCCCGGTAAAGGCCACGGTGCCTGGTGCTACTGCCGCAGCGGGCGCAGGTTCCTGTGTCTCGCTGCCGCAGCCCGTGATCAGCAGGCACATCGTTGCAATAGTCGTTACGCGATGCATATCGGTCCCCCTGTCGTCCGCCTGTGCAAACACTTTAGCGCACGTCGGGTAACAAAAAAACGCCACCCGAAGGTGGCGCGAGATGGGGAGGTGTAAGGCTTACAGCGCCCAGGTAAAACTCAGTGAAACGGTGGTACCGGGATCTTCTTCGAATACGGTGACACCTTCACGTTCGATGGTGAAGGTCTCACGCAGGAGGTTTTGCGCTTTGAGCTTCAGTGTCATCGTGTCCGTGGGGTACCAGAAATAGGTGAAGTCGAGCGAGTGAAACGGTTGCTCATACCCGTCAGGCGCGCCATTGCGCCCGGCGACATACAGCCGCTCGCCGAACACGTTGTAGATTAATGAAGCCGTATGTTTCGAATTGTCTGAATCGAATCCGACCATCAGGTTGGCCACGTACTCGGACGCGCCGCTCAGCGGACGGATCGGATTGGTCGGGGCGTTCGCCTCGCAGGGAAATGCCGGATCGTTGGCGTCACACACGAGCTCCGAGTCCTGTACGGTCAGATTGCCCTGCAGGAATAGTGGCTCGAACACTCGACCCATGAAACCGAGCGTTTTGAGAAATTCGAATTCGACACCTTCGACGGTCGCTTCGTTTGCGTTCAGAATCTCCCTCGCGATGGTCGTATCGCTTGCCGGCGATTCAAAAAACTCGATCGGCTTCGCAATGTCCTTTTTGAACAGAGTCACGGTCAGGTTGTCGCCATTACCGAAAAACCACTCCGCGCGAATGTCGTAGTTGGTAACGTCCGAGGGAACGACCCCGGGATTGCCGCGCGTCAGATCCCCGGTAATCGGATCGATATAGCTGGAACTGGTGATTTCGCGCAGATCGGGTCGCACTGCCGTCTCACTCCAGCCGAAGCGCAGTTGAAACGTTTCCGCCCAGAATTCCGACATGTAGGTGATCGCCGCGGCAGGATAGATCTCGTCCGTCGAGAACGTGCCCTCGGCGAGTTCGTCAGGATCCGTCGTTACCTGCGGATCCGCCTCGGAATAGCCGAACGGGTTCCAGTTGACGGCCGCCTGCCGGTAGTCCTCCCACCGTGCGCCGGCCGCGATCCGCCAGGTGTCGTTCCAGGTCCAGTCGACAGCGCCGAAAACGGCGTCGGTCATGGTCGCGGCGATGTAGCTCTCGTTATTGGCGCCCTGCCGGTTGAAGACGAAGTTGTTGGCCGGATCGAGAATGTTTTCCTCCGAGAATACCTCGTTGAGCGGCAGTCCGAGGGTATCCGTGTCGGACACCAGCAACGGCCCCAGGCTGAACTGCGCCTGGTAGTAAGTCCGTGCCTTGCGCGCATGCTGCCAGCCGCCGGAAAACTCGATAAAGTTGTTGCCCCAATTGACGGGCAGGGTTGCTGCCCAGCCATAGTTCTGCACCTCGTCGTCGAGCTCGGTAAAGCGGAAATCTGCGGCCTGTGAGGACAGGGTGACGGCTTCGTTCAACACCGCGCCGGTTTCGGGGTCGGTGGTCGTTTGCGACGCCACTTCGAACTGATTCGGAATGTCTGTTTGCGAGTCGGAATCCGAAACGAACCAGCTAATCTCCGTCTCCGTCGGCAGCCAGCCGATCAGCATTTTCAGGAATGGCAACCGATCCCGTGTCGCGTCGCCCAGGTAGTGAGTCCCGGAAACCTGGTTCGTCAGCATTTCCCGTTCTTCAAACTGGAAGCGATAGCCTCTCCAGCCGAGACCATCGGATTTTTCCCGGTTCTCGTTGAAGAAGTCGGTGACCGCGGTTTCATCGTCGGTGTTGCGCAGCCAGAGCGTCGTGGTTTCCACGGTGTGATCTTCCGTAAACTTGAGCCCGAAACTCGCGGTTCCTGCCATCGTGACGGACTCGGTCGTTTCTACCTCGGTGTCGGTCCGTTCGTCGGGGAAATTGAAATTTCTCGCTCGGGCAATCGTCTTGCGCCAATCCGTCTGGTAAGAACCGCCCACGAGCGTGCCGAATTCCCAGTCGTCGCCGAGTTGCCAGCTGTTGCCGATGCTCGCACGAACCCCGACATCGGGCGCCAGGTCTTTTTGCTGCGGCACGATGTTACGGTTGAGCTCCAGTGCCAGCGACCGATTGATAGCCTGCGCATCGGCAAGCGTCGCGCTGGGGTCCTGGCGCCTGAGCATCGTCAGGAGCGACTGCACGCCGATGTCGCCTTGAAACGTATCGATTGCATTCAACAGGTCGGCCGACAGCGCCCGCGTCCCGTCGTCAGTGCCGAACTTGTCGTCACCACCGCCGGGATATGTCAGCCCCGTGCCTGACGCCTCGGAATTGAAGCCACCACCGAATTCAATGCTGGCAACGAAGCCGTCAGGAATACCTTTCGCCCGAATGTCGACGGCACCGCCGCCGAAGTTCGCGGGTAGTGACGGGTCCCAGGACTTCTGCACCCGCAACGACTCGACGACGCTGGTCGGGAATACGTCGAGCGGAATGACATTGCGGGTCAGGTCGGGGGACGGAATCTGCGCCCCGTTCAGTGACGTCGCCGAATACCGTTCGCCGAGCCCCCGGATGTAAATGAATTTGTCTGCGACCAGCGTCAGGCCCGGCATGCGCCGCAGCGCCTCGCCTACCGTCGAATCGCCGAGTCTCGAAATCGTGTCCTCGCCGAGGAGGTCCGCCGCGAACGCGTCGTTCATCCGTTCGTTGACCAACCGCTGGCTGGAACTGATGAAGCGGCCGGTGACGACCACTTCATCGATCGCGACCTCTTCATCCGCATTCGCGGCAGCGTCGTCAAGCGAATCTTCCACCGCTTGCTGGGCCATCGCCCCCGTGTAGCAGAACACAAGGCCCATAACTAACGGCAAAGTTGCCCTGAATTTGCCTTCGTTCATAATTCGTTACACCCCATCCCAAACAAGTCAGTACAGGAGGCCTCGACCTCCCGAATCCAAAGAGCACCGCCTTCGGCATCGAAGGCGGTGCCTGCAAACTTCTGCGTTTTGCTTATAGATTTTCAAACCAGAGCGCCTGTGCGCGATTATTCGTGTGGATGCCGTAGGTCCAGTTGGCCGTCCAATCCGTCCCTCCGAGGCTCAATGCGCCGAGGAAGGTGCCACTGGTCGGCGTGCTGCCCGCACCCGGCGCCGCCCCGTCGACCTGCGAAGTCGCGTAGTCGATCGAGTAGACCGGTAGCATGCCTTCGAGCAACTGCAGGTCCGCGTCATTGACCGCGGTTGCACTCTTCACCGTGCCGTCGGCGACCGTTGCAAAGATATTGCCCACACTCTCGGCATACTCCTGCTCGCTTGCGAATGCACCGAATGCCTGGCCCTTCGAGTTTTCCTGGCAGGCGTAAACCACCGAGTTCAACTGCAGATCACCGTCGAGAGCCGCCTGCTGCGAGCGGTTGTCGATACGCAGGCAGTAATTGTCGTCGGCGGCCGTAGTGTCGTTCGCTGCGAATGAACTGATCAGCAATGCATCGTTGATAGTCGGGAACAGGCCCTCGCGCAGGCGCCAGCCCGCACCCGGATCGTGTGTCGCTGTGGCTGCGCCATTCGGCGAGACAATGCAGGTGAGGTTGTTGATCGTCGGGCGGCTGTTGAGGCCCTGTGCGATCTTGGCTTCCACCTCTGCCGGCGTCAGGCTGTCGAACGATCCGAGCCCGTCGGCCTCGATACAGTGATTACCATCGGTTGCCGACTGGATGACCAGGGCGTTGTTGATCGTGCCATTCCAGCCCTCGTCGATATCGATCGAGTCGTCCCTGACATAGACGGCGACGAAGTTGTCGATGTTGACCGAACCGCCGAAGAGTTCGATGCCGTCGTCGAAGGTCGAATAGGTCTCGATGTTCTTCACGATCGTATTGCTGCCGACGCCGCCGAACGAGATGCCGTTGATCTCATCGCCGTTACCCACGGTCGCCCCGGTGTGTTTGACCACGACGTATTCCATCCGCCCGGAGCTGTCCTCGTCGTTGTCGCCACCGTATTGCGATTCGTCGAGACCGGCCGAGCCTTCCGCATCGACGTGACACTCGCCGTCTACCGCGAGGTCGACGCCACGCGTGCCGGTGTAGGCGCACTTGTTGGTGACCGCGAAACCGTTGATGACGACGCCACCCCACTCCTGTACGTCCTCGGGGCCGACCGTATTTTCGACGTCGGAAACGGAGGTCAGCGTTATGGGATCCGTCTCGGTGCCGACCGCGATGATCTGTGAGCCGCGGTTGATGATCAGGAAGTCCTGGCTCGTTTGCCAGGCGAGGGTTGCGCCGGCCTCGATGGTCAGCGTCGGTCCGTCGCCGCCACGGGAGATGCCGGCTGCGGCAAGATCCGCGTTGCTGCGATAGGTCTCGCCCATGAACAGGCTGCCCTCGAAGATGTGCGCCCCGCCGCCGGGAAGTGCCTGAAACGTGAGATCCACTGTAACGTTGTTTCCGGAACTGGCGAATGCTGCCGAATACGTGCAGTTGTCACCGTCATAGCTGCCCTCGAGCGTCTGGCCGCCGCCATTGACATACGAGGCGCAGACGTCGTTAGCGCCACCTCCGCCGCCGACGGTTGTCGTGTTATTGCTGTCGGTTACGTTTGTCGACGGCTGGATATTGATATCGCCGCTGTCACAGGCTGTCAGGACCGCGCCGGCGAACAGGGCGGTAACCAAAAATTTGTGTTGCATGGATTTCCCTCACTCAACATCTTGTTTGAATTTGCGGGAAATCTAGCGGGCGCCCATGACGGCGCTGTGACACGAATATGAAGAATTGGTTACGCAAACAAACCGCCTGGACAAGCGGTTTCGCGCCAATTGTTACAGCAGTATTACCGGTCTGTGATTACCGGTCACAAGGTTTACTGCAATTCCGTGACCATCCTGCGCAATGTGTCGACTGTGTAATATTCGCCTTTCGAGACCACCGCCGATATTCGGCGGGTGTTCGAGATATCGGCCAGCGGATCGGCATCGAGCAGTACCAGGTCTGCCTTGCGGCCGACGTCGATGGTGCCCATCTCGTCCTGCAGCGAGAAGAATTCAGCCGGCCTCACTGTAGCCGAATGCAGCGCCTCGAGCGGCGACATGCCGGCTCTCACCAGCATTTCCAGCTCCGAATGCAGGCTGAAGCCCGGCACGTTGATGAAGATCGGCGTGTCGGTGCCGGCAGCGATCGGTACGTCCCGCGAATGCATGCGTCCGGTCAGGAACAGGCTCCACTCGCCGAACTGTGTGAACTCCTGTAGCGGATTCTCGACCACGCCGTCAGCTTCCGCGCTCCACTCCTGCCGCACGTCGGGCGGCAAACGCGACAGCGCGTCCTGCCAGTCGTCCTTCAGCGAAGGCGGTGCCAGGTTGGTCGCATTGAGTCGTAAGGTCGGCACCTGGAGAGTCGAGGCCAGTGCGTCGAGCACCTGGTTGCAGCGCTCCTCGTC
Organism: Woeseiaceae bacterium; assembly: GCA_033720315.1. Lineage (GTDB taxonomy): Bacteria > Pseudomonadota > Gammaproteobacteria > Steroidobacterales > Woeseiaceae > SZUA-117. Next base: position 145,607 of record JAWWCT010000001.1, read on the forward strand.
GTAGGCGGCAATGGCCGGCAGGCGCTGCAGCGAGTGCAGCGAGGAGCGCAGTTCGTAGCCGGAGAGATTATCGGGGTTCTTCAGCCGCTCGAGCCGCGTTTCGTGCAGTTCCGGCGCGTTGCTGGCGCAGTCGAGTTCGACGTTGCGCAAGTGTTCCATGGAATCCACCGGCGGACCCGCGGTGCCGGCTCGAAGTGACAGCGGCACATGTGAATCGATCGGCAGACCGAGCTCGCGAGCCGTCTCGACCATCGCCTCGAAGGTCTCCGGGCTGACCATCTCGTAGATCTTGATGAAGTCGACGCCCTGCTCCTTGAGATCGCGAATCGTGTTGCGCGCCTCTTCGGGCGTGGCATTCCGCGTGCCGATCTCGGGGCGATCGACGCCGTCGTAAACCACGAAGTTGCCGTCGAGCAGCGGTCCGGCGAAAAACACGCGGGGCGCGACGGCGCCCTCTGCACGCATCTTTTCCACCACCGGCAGCATCTTGTGCATCAGTCCGCCGGTATCGCGCACGCTGGTCACGCCGTAGGAAAGAAACATCGCCGGCATGATGTCCGTGAAACGATCGTCGTAGGTGAGATGCACGTGCGCGTCCCACAGGCCCGGTATCAGGAACTTGCCCGTGCCATCAATCGTTTCTGCAGCACTGACGTCGGCGTCCGCGGAAACGACGGAGGTAATTTGATCGCCGTCGAATACGACCGTGTGATTTTCACGCACGCCATTGATTGCATCGATGACCGTCACATTACTTA
>JAWWCT010000002.1:0-143658 GCA_033720315.1 Woeseiaceae bacterium
CGATCCGGACAAGTGGCTGGATCTCGCCGAGGCACTGCCGCTACTGGCTAAACCGAAGTGGTACTCGCGCGTCCCTTACGGTTATGCCCGGGGCTGGGAACCGGTGTTGTACGTCAACAATATCCGCAGCTACTACAACATCATTCAGTGGCTGACCGAGAACGAAGCCGAACCGGAACCCGAGGAAGAAATCGAAGCCGCCGCGGATAATGAAGTCGTCGCGTCCCTGACGATGCGCGGCGCCTAGCCCGCCGGGCGGCGCCCCTCGAAAAATTGCCTGAGCAGGGCTGCGCACTCCGGTTCCTGCAAGCCCCCATTGACTTCGAGGCGATGGTTGAGTTGCCGGTTGTCGGTCAAATCGATGACGCTGCCGGCGGCCCCGGATTTATCGTCGTAGGCACCAAACACCAGGCGCGAAATGCGTGCCTGCAACATCGCGCCGACGCACATCGCGCAGGGTTCCAGGGTTACATATACGGTGGCACCGGCGAGCCGGTAATTTTGTTCGGCTTTTGCGGCCGCACGCAGGGCGATGATCTCAGCGTGCGCGGAAGGATCCCGATCCTGGATCGAGCGGTTGTGGCCCACACCGGTGACTGCCCGGTTCTTGACGACGACAGCGCCGACCGGGACTTCACCGGCCGCTGCGGCCCTGTTCGCTTCGACCCGAGCGGCGGCCATGAACTCCTGGTCGGCTTCGCTCCAGTGGCTCATTCCCATTCAATGGTCGCCGGCGGTTTTCCCGAGATGTCATAGGTCACACGCGAGATACCGTCGACCTCGTTGATAATGCGCAGCGACACGTGCTCGAGGAATTCATAGGGCAACCGGGCCCAGCGCGCGGTCATGAAATCGATGGTTTCGACAGCACGTAACGCAATCACGTAATCGTACTTGCGGCCGTCGCCCATGACACCGACGCTGCGCACCGGAAGAAACACGGCGAATGCCTGGCTGGTGCGATCGTAAAGATCGTTTTTCCTCAGTTCGTCGATAAAAATATCGTCCGCCAGTTGCAGCAGGGATACGAACTCCGGTTTGACCTCGCCGATGACACGTACGCCTAGGCCCGGACCGGGAAACGGGTGACGCATGACGATCTCCGACGGCAAACCCAGCTCCAGGCCAATCTTGCGCACCTCGTCCTTGAACAGTTCGCGCAGCGGTTCGACCAGCTTCATGCGCATCTTTTCGGGCAGACCGCCGACGTTGTGATGCGACTTGATCACGTGTGCCTTACCGGTATTTGCGCCCGCCGACTCGATGACATCGGGATAAATCGTGCCCTGTGCCAGCCACTCGATGCCCTCGAGTTTGTGCGCCTCCTCGTCGAAGACCTCGATAAAGTTTCGGCCGATGATCTTGCGTTTCTCTTCAGGGTCATCGATGCCCGCGAGCGCGGCGAAAAAACGATCGGCGGCATTGACGCGAATGACATTGACGCCGAGGTGTCTGGCGAAAGTCTCCATCACCTGGTCGCCCTCGTGCAGACGCAACAAACCGGTGTCGACGAAGACGCAGACGAGGTGATCGCCGATTGCTTCGTGCAACAGGGCGGCAACGACCGATGAGTCGACACCACCCGAGAGCCCTAGCAGCACCCTGCCCTCGCCGACCGTAGCACGCACATTGGCGATTGCGTCCGCCACGATATTGCCGGGGGTCCAGTCGCCGGCACAGCCGCAAAATTCGTGCACGAAACGTTCGATGATGGCCTGCCCCTGGGGGGTATGCGTAACCTCGGGATGAAACTGCACGCCGTAGTACCTGCGGTCCGGGTCTTCCATCGCGGCAAGCGGCGAATTATCGCTTTTTGCCGTAACACGGAAGCCCTGCGGGATCGCCTCGACCCGGTCACCGTGGCTCATCCATACCTTGAGCCGCGGTTCCTCGCTATCGCTGTCGCTCAGGCCGGCGAGCAGATCCGACTCGAGCGGTGTCACTTCCGCGTAACCGAATTCGCGATGCGCGGACGCCTCGACCTTGCCGCCCAGCTGCGCCGCCATGGCCTGCATGCCGTAGCAGATGCCGAGCACCGGCACGCCCAGCTCGAACACGGTCTGTGCCACGCGCGGCGGATCGTCGACATTCACCGACTCGGGACCGCCCGACAGTACAATGCCCGACGGTGCGAATTCGCGAAGCGCTTGTTCGTCCATGTCCCAGGGATGAATTTCCGAATAAACACCCGCTTCGCGGACCCGCCGCGCGATCAGCTGGGTGTATTGTCCGCCGAAATCGAGAATCAGGATTCGCTGTGCGTGGATGTCCGCTTGCCGCGCGGAAGAGATATCGAGGGCCTGTGACATGTGCGTGCCTGGTCAGTTACTGGTGCGGTAATTCGGTGTTTCCTTGGTGATCGTCACGTCGTGAACGTGGCTCTCTTTCATACCGGCGGCAGTGATCTGCACGAACTTGGTCAGGGTACGCATTTCATTGATGTCATGGCTGCCGGTATATCCCATCGCGGCACGCACGCCGCCGATGAGCTGATGCACGATCGCCACCATGCTGCCTTTGTAGGCGACACGCCCTTCGACGCCCTCGGGCACCAGCTTCTCCAGTTCCTCGGCGGCATCCTGGTAATAACGATCGGCGGAGCCGTGCTTCTGGCCCATCGCACCGATCGATCCCATGCCGCGATAGGTCTTGTAGGAACGTCCCTGGTATAACTCGACCTCGCCCGGTGACTCCTCGGTGCCGGCGAACAGGCTGCCGATCATGACCGCATGCGCACCCGCGGCGAGCGCCTTGGCGATATCGCCGGAGTAGCGAATGCCGCCATCCGAGATCAGTGGCACAGCCGTTTTCTTGAGCGCGTCTGCAACTTCGGCGACCGCAGAAACCTGCGGCACGCCGACGCCGGCAATAACCCGCGTGGTGCAAATCGAGCCCGGGCCGATACCGACCTTGATGCCGTCTGCACCGGCTTCGCGGAGGGCGTCGGCCGCTTCCGCGGTGACGACGTTGCCGCCGATGACCTGCATATCCGGATACTGCTTCTTGGTGCGCTTGACGCGTTCGATCACGCCCTTGGAGAATCCGTGCGAGGTGTCGACGACGATAACATCGACACCTGCTTTCACCAGCGCCTCGACGCGCTCGTCGGTGTCATAGCCGGTGCCGACCGCCGCGCCGACACGCAATGCGCCGCGATCGTCCTTGCAGGCACGGGGGTAGTCGCTGGCCTTCTGGAAATCCTTGGCGGTGATCATCCCCCGGAGTTCGAAATCGTCGGAGACGACCAGGACTTTCTCGATACGGTGCTTGTGCAACAGCGACATCACTTCGTCGTCCGCGGCGCCTTCGCGTACGGTAACCAGCCGATCCTTGGGCGTCATGACCGTGGACACCGGGGCATCGAGTTTGGTTTCAAAACGAAGATCGCGATGCGTGACGATGCCGACGGTTTCCTTGCCATCGACGACTGGTACACCGGAGATCTTCATCGACTTGGTCAGGTCGATGACTTCGCGGATCGACATGTCCGGCGATACGGTGATCGGATCGCGCACGATACCGCTTTCGTATTTCTTGACCAGCAGCACCTCGCGCGCCTGGTGTTCGATCGGCAGGTTGCGGTGAATGATGCCGATGCCGCCTTCCTGCGCCAGCGCAATCGCCAGCCTGGACTCCGTGACCGTGTCCATGGCCGCAGAAATCAGCGGAATATTCAGCTCGATGCCACTGGTGAGGCGGGTGGTGAGATCGACTTCGCGCGGCAGCACATCCGAGTAATCCGGCTGCAGGAGGACGTCATCGAATGTCAGTGCTTCCTTGGCGATGCGCATTGGCGATTATGGCCTTCCCGAGGTTAAACGGTCAATTCTACGCGCGCGGGATTTGCGGGTAAACGCCGGCATGGCCTGAGCCGTCCCGAACCAGGGTCAGAGCCCGCTCTGACCCGTATACTTCAGCTATGGACGATCTGCTCGAGTCAGCGCCCGCGCAAACCGCGATTTCCGTGTCGCAACTCAATCGGCAGGTAAAAGACCTGCTGGAGGACGAGATCCCGAAGCTTTGGGTTATCGGCGAGGTTTCGAACGTCGCCCGCCCGCCCTCGGGGCACGTGTATTTCAGCCTGAAGGACGAATCCTCACAGCTTCGCTGCGCCTGGTTTCGCCAGCGGCAGCGCGGGCCGTCGATCAATATCAAGGACGGCGACCAGGTGCTTGCCTTCGGGCGAGTCACGATCTACGAGGCGCGTGGCGACTACCAGCTCATCGTCGACCAGCTCGAGGACGCCGGCGAAGGCGAATTGCGCCGGCGATTCGAAGCGCTCAAGAAGAAACTGCACGAAGAAGGGCTGTTCGACGAGGAAGCCAAGCAAGACCTGCCGGTGCTGCCGTCATGCATCGGCATTGTCACCTCGCCCACCGGTGCCGCCGTGCGCGACATGCTCACGGTGCTCAAGCGCCGATTCCCGTCGGTGCCGGTGGTGATTTATCCGACACTGGTGCAGGGGCAGACCGCCGCGGAATTGATTTGCGAAGCGATTGCCACGGCCATCGATCGCGATGAGTGCGACGTGCTGGTCCTCGCGCGCGGCGGCGGGTCGCTCGAGGACCTGTGGCCATTCAACGAGGAGATCGTCGCGCGGGCGATCTATGACTGCCCGATTCCGACAGTCAGCGCGATCGGTCACGAGATCGATTTCACGATCGCCGACTTCGTTGCCGACGTGCGGGCGCCAACGCCGTCCGGTGCGGCAGAGCTGGTCGTGCCGGACCAGGCGGAGTGGCAGCGCCACCTGGGCGCGACGGCTGCACGTATCGCGCAGCTCGGACGGCGTTACCTCGAGAACCGGTTCCAGGCCGTCGACTGGCTGGCACGGCGATTGACGCAAAGCAGCCCGGCCGCGACGGTCGCCCGCCAAAAGGACTGGCTCAGAAACCTAAAACAGATTCTTGCGGGCACCGTCCGCCACGACCTGGCGACGCGGGCCCATACATTGCAAAGCACGCGCACCCGGCTGCTGCAACAATCGCCGGCCATCCGCGTCCAACAATGCATGCATCAACTGGCGACACTGGATCGGCGACTCAGAGGCTCGGGCAGCGCTGCTGTCGAGCGCCTGAGGATCCGGCTCAGGATCGCGAACCGGGCGCTCGGCTCGGTCAGCCCGCTGGCTACCCTCGATCGCGGCTACGCGATCGTCAGCGATGCACAAAGCGGCACGATCATCAGCGATGCTGCGAAAGTCAGCACCGGCACCGGCATACGGGCACGGCTCGCGCGCGGCGCGCTGCGGGCAACCGTCGATGAGACCGAACAGGACGATCCCGCCGATGCGTAGCGTTGCGCTGTTGCTGGCAGCAGCGTTTGCAGCGAGGGCACTGGCGATTCCGCAGCATTCACCCTGGCCGGGCGGAATTGCGGTGCTGCGCATTCCGGGTATGGAAAGACCGACCGTCACGGTAGACGGCAACAATGCACTGGTCCTCGACGTCGATGGCGAATGGCTTGCCGTCATCGGCATCCCGCTCGACCAGGCAGCGCCGGGCACCATGACGGCCATCGTCTCTGCGCCGCACGAGCCGGCGCGCGAAATCGAATTCGACATTCGGCAAAACGATTACGAGGAGCAGCATCTCAATGTAGATCGAAAGTACGTCGACCCGAACCCGGAGCAACTCGAGCGCATATTCGCGGAGCGCGACATCATCAACGCCGCTCTCACGAACTGGCGGGACGCTACTCTATCGGCGATCAGCCTCGACGCGCCGGTCGGCGGTCGTCGCAGCTCCAGCTTCGGGCTGCGCCGCTTCTTCAATGGTGAACCGCGGTCACCGCACAAAGGCATGGACATCGCGGCTGTTACAGGCACCGAAATAAAGGCACCGATGGATGGCATGGTCACGGCAACGGGAGATTACTATTTCAATGGCAATACCATCATCATCGACCACGGACAGGGCTTTATCAGCCTCTATTGCCACCTGAGTGAAATCGACGTGCAGGAAGGCGAAAGGGTTGCCGCCGGCACGGTGATTGGCAAAGTCGGCGCAACGGGGCGCGTTACCGGCGCGCATCTGCATTTCGCGACCTATCTCAACGGCACTGCTGTCGATCCGGCGTTGCTGCTGGCTGATTGACCTTTACCGTCGAATCGCCAACACTCGTCGAACGTTTTTTCTCATCGCTGGTTTCGACCATGGCTGCAGATAAAAAAGCGATTGGCCTGGCCCTTGGCGGCGGCGCAATACTCGGCGCCGCACACATCGGCGTACTCAAGGCAATCGAAGAGCGTGATATCGATTTGTGCTGCATATCCGGCACCAGCATTGGCGCATTCATTGCGGCGCTGTTTGCATTCGGTATCAAGCCGAAAGAAATCGAGGAGATCGTCGTGGACCTGGACTGGCTGGACGTTTCCAGTCTTTCGCTGTCCAGGTTCGGCCTGCTATCCAACGACAAGCTCGGCAAGAGCTTCGAGGACGCCGTCGGCGACGTGCAATTCGACGACGCCAAGACCTCACTCGCGGTGGTTGCGACGGACATCAGCGATTGCCAGAAAGTGGTATTGACCGAAGGCAAGGTGGCCGAGGCCGTGATGGCCAGTGCCTGTGTTCCCGGCCTGTTCACTCCCGTTGAAATCGACGGGCGCATGCTGGTCGACGGTGGCCTGGTCGAAAACGTGCCGATTTCGCCACTGAAGGACATGGACGCGAATTTCGTTATCGGCGTCGACCTCAACGTCAAGCGGACCTATCGCAAACCGGAGGACGTTATCGACGTCCTGAGCAACGCGCTGGACATCGCCATCGACAACGCCACACGCATTCAAACCGAGGAATCCGATGTGCTGATCGCGCCGGAATTGTCGGCCTACTCCCGAACCGACACCGACAGGATCAGCGAACTGATCGACGAAGGCTACCAAGCCGCTTGCGAATGCCTGGACGATTAGTGATTGCTGGCGCGGCCGAAGACGGTGCTGCGGGAAAGGCAGGAATTCAGTTAGCGCGGCTGCGATTGAAAGTCTCGAAAAACCTGCCGATCACCGGCCTGAAGGCATCCATGTCGACGAGAAAGGAATCGTGGCCCTTGATGCAGTCGAGTTGCACGAATTCGACCTCGGGAACGACGCCTTGCAGTCCTTCCGCGAGGGCTTTTTGTTGATGTAAGGGAAACAGGATGTCGGTGATCACGCCGATCACCATTGCTTTTTGAAGCTTGAGGATGGAAAACCCGCTTTTCAGTGAGCCGCCGTGCTCGGCGAGATCGAACAGGTCGGAGGCGCGGGAAAGGTACAGATAGCAATTGGCGTCGAACTGTCCGGTGAACTTGTTGGCATGATTCTCCAGGTAACTCTCGACCGAGAAGTCGCCGTAGAACGGATTGTCGATGTGCTTCTCGAACGAGATGCGCTCGCGGCCGAAGCGTTGTTCCCATTCCTGCGGTGAGCGGTAGTTCATCATGCCGAGTTTCCGTGCAAGGCGCTGCCCGGTGACCGGTGGATCGTCAGGATCGTAGTTGCCGTTGTCCCATTTAGGATCTTTGATGATCATTTCGCGCTGCAGCGATCGCACGGCGATCGCAAACGGCGTTGCGCGTGTCGCCGAGGAAATGTTCAGCATGCGCTCGGCCATCTCGGGATGGCGCACACTGAAAGCGAGTGCGCTCATGCCGCCCATGGAAGAGCCCATCACCGTATGCAGCTTCTCCAGGCCGAGGTGCTTGCAGACTTCGTAGCCACCCTCGGCAACGTCTTCGAGCGTCAGCACCGGGTAGGTGAGCCGATAGCGCTTGCCGGTGGCCGGATCGATATCAGCAGCACCGGTGGAGCCGAAACAACTGCCGAGGGAATTGACGCAGATGACGAAATAGCAATCGGTATCGAGTGGCAGCCCGGAGCCGATCATGTCCTCCCACCAACCGGCGGCCGGATTCTCCGGAGACGACGCAGCGTGCGCCGAAGGCGACAATCCGGTGAACAGCAGGATCGCGTTGTCGCCCTTGCCCTCGAGTTTGCCCCAGGTTTCGTAGGCAATCCGCGGCGACTCCAGAACGCCGCCGCGATGCATGGCGAAGCGGCCTTCGACCTGGCAGATTTTCGAGGGTACTGTCATCCGTGGCTATCTCTTGACGTGTTTCATCAGGCGCTTTCGTTTTTTTCGCTGCCTCGGCGTCAGCTTATTGCGCCTGCCCTTGTAGGGATTATCGCCGGTTTTGAAGCTGATTCGTACCGGCGTGCCCTGAAGCTTGAATGCCTTGCGGAAACGATTAGCCAGGTAACGGCGGTAGGCATCCGGCAGTTTTTCCGTCTGGTTGCCGTGAATCACGATGACGGGCGGATTGCGACCGCCCTGGTGGGCGTAGCGGAGCCTGATGCGGCGGCCACGAATCATCGGCGGCGCATGCTCGCTCACCGCCTCCTCGAGTTCCCGGTTGAGATCGGCCGTCGGCAGATCCCGGGTCGCTGCGGCGTAGGCACGCTCCGCGGCAGGCAACAAGTCGCCGACGCCGGTGCCGTGCAGGGCCGACACCGTGAAGTGTTCGGCAAAATCGACAAACGGTAGACGCCGCTCAAGTTCGCTCTTGATGTGGCGCTTTCGCTCGCGGTCAAGACCATCCCACTTGTTCAAGACGAGGACCAGCGCCCGTCCGCGCTCGACTGCAAGACCGATCAGGCTGACGTCCTGTTCGGTGACACCTTCCCGCGAATCGAGCATGGCGATGACGACCTGCGCCGTTTCCATGGCCTGCAATGCCTTGACGATGCTGAATTTCTCGATCGCCTCGCGCACCTTGGATTTACGCCGCATGCCCGCGGTATCGATGAGTTCGTAGCGCTTGCCATCGCGCTCAAACGGTACCCTCACACTGTCGCGCGTCGTTCCCGGTTGATCGAAAACCACCAGTCGTTCTTCGCCGATCAGGCGATTGATCAGCGTCGACTTGCCGACATTCGGTCGACCGATGACGGCAATGCGCAGCGCCTTGTCGTCTGCGTCGATCGCAGTGAGTTCGTCGTTTGCTGATTTGGCGAATGGCGCGAGTAAATCCTCCATCATGGCCGCAATGCGATCGCCATGCGCCGCCGAAATTGCGACCGGCTCGCCGAGACCCAGCGCGTGAAATTCCGCGACGGTAATGTCGGCGTCGAGTCCTTCGGATTTATTAACGGCAAGCCAGGTACTTTTTGCGTGCTGCCTCGCAAGCTCGGCGACGTGCTCGTCTGCCGAGGTCAGGCCACTGCGGCCGTCGACAATGACGATCGCGACATCCGCTTCTTTCAGGGCCCTGAGGGTCTGCTCGACCATGAGCTCGCTGATGCCTTCCTCACCACCGGCCACGCCGCCGGTGTCGATGACGATGTAAGGAAGCGGCCCGAGCCTGCCGAAGCCGTATTGCCGGTCGCGGGTGAGCCCGGGGTAGTCAGCGACCAGCGCGTCGCGCGAACGGGTCAGGCGATTGAATAACGTCGACTTGCCGACATTGGGCCGACCGACGAGTGCGATGACGGGAAGCATTTGCGGCCGACCATTGTCTAGCGCGAATGTTGCACCAGTTGGCGCGTAAGGTCGCTCAAGGATTTGAGCGCCTGACGGATTTTCCGACGGAGCGGAATAGCCGTGTCTATTTCCAAGGGAGGAAAATCCGTCAGGCGATCAAAGACTAAGCGAGAGCGCGTCATACTGGTGCAATAGTCGGGCTAGTTGCCAGCCGCCGCTGTTTCGGTTTCGTTCGCCTGGGCCGGCCGCTCCGGCACCCGCAATTCGAAAGCCGCCAGGGTGCCGGATTCGCTTTGTACATACAGCCGGCTGCCGATGACCACCGGCGCAGCGGAAATCATGCCTTTGCCAACGCGCTCGCGGGCAACCGGCCGGCCGTCGAAATTGTTGAAGAAATGCACGTAGCCTTCGAAGTCGCCAACGACCACCGAGGTGCCGAACACCACCGGCGCCGTCGGCTCGCGCCGGATCAGCGCTTCCTGGCGCCAGACATCGTCGCCGTTTCTCCGCAACAGCGCGATGAGTTCGCCCTGTTCGCCGATCATGTAGACGTTGTTCCAGTCTGCGGCCACGCCCGATAGCCCGGAAATCTCGCGCGCCCACAGGGCCTGTCCGGATTCGACAGCCAGTGAGGCGACGCGCCCGTGATAACCGGTGGCGTAAACGTCCTGGCCGACCGCTGCCATGCTGCCGTCGATATCGGACAGCCTGTCCAGGTCGGAACGACCGGACGGCGGCGTGAGTATGGCTTCCCATTCCTGGGAGCCGTCGTCCAGGTTGAGCGCGATGAGTCGGCCATTGTCGAAGCCCGCGATCACGGTCGAACCAACCAGGATCGGCGCAGCGGATCCGCGCAAAGTCAGCGATGGCAGACTTTGCGCCATCGCCCAGCGCTCGCTTCCGTCGAATATGGAATAAACCCGCAGCCTTCCATCGATGGTCTTTACGACCACCGAGTTGTCGGCAATCAGCGGCCTTGCCAGCGATTCAGCGGTTACATTGATTCGCCACAGCTCCGCACCGTCTTCCGCCGACAGCGCGACCAGGTCGCCGTCATAGCCGGCGACCACCACCACGCCTTCGCCGACGCCCGGTCCGGCAGACAGAATGACCTCGACGTCCGTGCGCCAGATACGCCGGCCGTTTTCCGGGTTCAATGCACTGACCTTGCCGTCGTACGACGCGGCATACACGCGATTGCCGTCACTTGCCGGACTCAGGGCGACGCGCAGGAATTCGGTGCCATCACCGAGTTTTGTGGACCAGATACGCCGCACGTCGAGTGTCTCCTCGAAGTCCAGCAATTCCGTCGGTTGCAATTCCTCGTCGTCATCGCCACCGAAAATGCCGCAGGCGCTGATCGACATTGCGGCGAGCAGGACGAGTGCCGGATTCTGTATCCGGGCGTTGCGCCACTCACCGCCCGCGGTTTGCATGCAGGACAACATCATCGTTCGCCGCCGTTCTCCGGCGGACTGTCATCGCCAGCTTGCCCCTCGGGCGCCGCATCACCGGCATTTTCCGCTGCGGACGGCTGCGCTTCTGCCGCAGTGTCGTCAGGAGTCTCGGCGGCCGCGTCGCCCGTCTCGGGCAAATCATTGAGCTTTAAGAGAATCAGGTTGTTATCGATGGTACGCAGGTTGCGGCTTGCCGCGAGCGCCGCCTGGTAGGCCGCTGCCGCTTCGTCGTAACGTCCCTCCGCTGCGTAGGCATCGCCGAGCACCTCGTTGTAACGAGCGGCAAATCCGCCGTCGAGGCGATCCGCGAGCAACTCGATCACCTCGGCGGGCTTGTCCTGGTATAGCAGAACCTGCGCCAGCCGCATACGCGCCACCATTTGCAATTCTTCGTTTTGACCGGATGCCAGGACATCGCGGAGTGTGTCGGCGGCATCCTGGTCGCGACCGAGGTTCATGTAAAGGTGGGCCATCGCCAGGCGCGCCTGGTTCGGGTACACCGTGTCCTCGTAATTCATGTACAGATCGTGAGCGGCCGCTTCGGCCGCCTCCAGGTTTTCGTTGCCGACCGAGGTCATCACCTCCTCGTACAGGTTGGATGCGTTGATCTGCGTCGATTCGATGTTCGATTGCCACTGGTTCCAGCCGACAATTGCGCCAACGCCGAGCAGCACACCGGCAATCACGTAGCGTCCATTCTCGGTCCACCATGCACGGATTTCCTCAATCTGTTCTTTTTCTGACTGATCGTTCACTTGAGTTTTCCAAATTCCTGAATCAAAAGTACTGAGCGATGGTCTCGTTCAGCTTGTCGAATGGCACTTCCTTTTGAGCCTCGTCGCTGCGCAAAGGTTTCAAGCCAGCCACCCCGCTGGCAATCTCGTCTTCCCCGAGAATCACGGCGCAGGTCGCGCCGCTCTTGTCGGCGCGCTTGAGCTGCGAGCGGAAATTTCCGCCTCCCATGCCGAGTTCGACGCGTACCGCCGGCAAGGCATCGCGCAGTGACTCGGCGACTTCGAATCCGCGCTTCAATGCCGCATCGCCCACGGCGACGACATACACGTCGGGCCGCTCAATGTGCGGCTCACCGCCGCAGGTTTCGTACAGGGCGACCAGGCGCTCCATGCCCATCGCCCAACCTACCGCCGGCGTCGGGCGACCCCCGAGGGTTTCGACCAGGCCGTCGTAACGGCCACCGGCACAGACGGCCCCCTGGGCGCCCAGCGCGTCGGTCAGCCACTCGAATACCGTGAGATTGTAGTAGTCGAGTCCCCTGACGATGCGTGGATTCTCGACGTACGCTATACCGGCGGCATCGAGCAACGCCTTCAGGCCCGCGAAATGCCGCGACGATTGCTCGTCGAGATACTCGAGCATCACCGGCGCCTCGGCGATCAAACCCTGCATTTCCGGGGCTTTGCTATCCAGGATTCGCAGCGGGTTGCTGTCAAGGCGGCGAATACTATCCTCATCCAGCTGACTTTTCACGGCCGAAAAATACCGGACCAGCTCCTTGCGATAGGTCGCGCGGGTTTCGCTGCTACCGAGGCAGTTTATTTGCAGGCTCAGGCGATCCAGGCCCAGCCGGTCCCACATACGGGCGCATAGAATAATGAGTTCCGCATCGACATCGGGACCCTCGAAGCCCACCGCCTCGACGTCGAATTGATGAAACTGGCGATAGCGGCCCTTTTGCGGTTTTTCGTAGCGAAACATCGGTCCACAGGTCCACAGCTTTTGCTTCTGGTTGTGGAACAGTCCGTTGTTGATGCCGGCCCGGACGATGCTCGCGGTTGCTTCAGGGCGCAACGTCAGGCTTTCGCCGTTGCGATCGGCAAACGTATACATTTCCTTTTCGACGATGTCTGTGGCTTCACCGATGGAACGGGCGAATAGCTCGGTGTACTCGACGATGGGCAGGCGAATCTCACGATAGCCGTAGGACTCCACGACGTCCCTGACCACGGTCTCGAGATAACGCCAGGTGCCGCAGACGTCCGGCAATACGTCGTTCATCCCGCGGATGGCCTTGGGTTTCATTACACTTCGTCCAAAGCGGCGGATTCGCGACCGCGATCCGAGTTACCGGCGCAAAGCATGTTACTGGCTGCTGATCGTGAGCCGCGCCATGCGGCCGCGGCGCGCAGCATCGGGAATCGGAAAATCCCGGCCATTGACGGCGATGCTGACGTTGTCGCTGGCACCCAGGACGACCTGCAGCGGTTCGTCTCCACTCAGGGTCACGACCCGACCCTCGGTGCCGAGGTCGTACCAGAGACTCCTGCCGGACGCATCCGTCACCTCGGTCCAGCAATCGCCCGAGTACACCAGCTCCACGTTGACTTGCGGCAACTGCGTCGTTTCGGCCGCATCCTGCAGGCTCTCGCCGGGCGGCGACAGCGAGGCCAGCGCATTTGCCGGAATTTCCTCGTCTGCGTCGGGGACCGTCGCGGGGGCGTCCGCTGCCACAGTCAGCTGGCGCTCGACCGGTCGTTGTGGCGTCGGCTCGCTCGTCGAAACCTCAGGCGTCGTGTGTGTCAGTGACAAGGACGGGCCCTGGGCAAAGAACCAGTACAAGCCCCCCAGCACGATCAGCAGTGCGAGGATGGCGCCGATCCAGGTGCCCCAGGCGATATCGCGTGGTGCTTTCTTTCTCACCGGACCGACGACCGGCGGCGCACCCGCGCTCCGGTTCAATTCATAATAATCGGCGAGCACGTCGTCGACCGGCACACCGACCAGCTCCGCGTACTTCCTGAGATGCCCTTTGGCAAATACCGGCGCGCCCAGCACGGCAAAGTCGTTCTTCTCGAGCGCACGAATCTTCAGCTCGTCGAGGTGCAGCTCTTTGGCGATGTCCGTCGCCGAAATCTCATGTGCCCGGCGCGCAGCGGCCAGCCGCTCGCCGCCGAGCGGTCCGCTCGATTGCGTCTCGGACGAATGTCGTGACCCTTCACTCATGAAGCTTCGAGTTACCTGTTCTTGGTCTGCAATGTCTGCCGTGCTTCCGCGGAGTCGGGAAACTCTCGCAAGAGCCTGTTTAGGTAATCGGTCGCGGCGCGATCGTTGCCATTGGCCGTTTCCACCTGGATCCCGAGGTATAGTACGGCAGCCGACGCTTCGTTCGATGCAAGGTAGCGTTGCAGAAACGCACTCGCATTGAAGTTATCACCGGTCCGGTGTTTCAGGGCCGCCATTTGAATCAGCGCCTCACCATAAGTCGCGCGTCGCTCCAGCGCCTGGCGAAAGTACTTTTCGGCAAGTTCGAGGTCCGGCTTCTGCGACATGCAGACTCCGGCGTTGGTCATCATTATCTCGGGATTGTCATTTTCATGTATGTCGATCGCCCGATCGAATTGCTTGCGCGCATCCTCGAAATTCTTTTGCCGACAAAGGAACACGGCATAAGCGTTGCGCACGTCCTGATCGTTGGGTCCGTAACGAATTGCGCGATCGAATGATTCGGTCGCCAATCGCGTATTACCGAGCTGCACATAGGTAAGCGCCAGCATCGAGTGCGCGGATGCCATTCGCGGATCGAGCTCGATCGCCCGCATCAAGCGGTCCCTTGCCAGGTCATAGTTGCCATTACGAAAATAGCGTGCGCCCAACTGGTAGTTTTGCGACGCCGCGTCGTCAGTGTCGGCCGGTGAACGCCGCACCTGGGTGGTGCTCGATACACAACCCGCCAGCACGCAAAAAACTGCAGCCAGAACCAGGATTTTCGCTCTCGTCATCATGCCAGTGCCGTCCTTCGCCCCTTGTCGCCCAAACGCACACGGGTCCGGTCGCTTACTTTACCAGCCAGCTGCCCGCAAGCGGCATCAATATCGTCGCCCCGCGTCTTGCGGGTGGTGGCGATGATGCTCCGGTCCCGCAGGCGTTTCTGGAATTGCCGGATCGTCTCGGCCGACGAACGCCTGAAGTCGTTGCCGGCAAACGGATTGAAGGGTATCAGGTTGACCTTTGCCGGGCGATTCCGCAGCAGTTCGACCAGTTCGTCGGCGTATTTCAGCTGGTCATTGACCCCGCCGAGCATCACGTATTCAAAGGTGATGAAGCGATTCGCGCGCTTGGCCGCGTACCGCCAGCAGGCATCCAGCAGTTCCGCGATCGGATGAATCCGATTGACGGGAACCAGCATGTTGCGAAGTTCGTCGTTGGGCGCGTGCAGCGAGACTGCCAGCGATACGTTGCAGTCGTCGCCCAGTTTTTCGATTTGCGGCACCAGCCCGGAGGTGCTGACGGTAATGCGCCGTCTCGACAAGCCGTATGCATGATCCGAGATCAACAGGTCCAGCGCCGGCAACAGGTTTCGATAATTGGCAAGCGGTTCGCCCATGCCCATGAATACGACGTTGGTGACAGCCGGCTCACCGTTCGGCCGCTTCGGCAAGCTGCGGTTTGCATGGCTGACCTGGGCAATGATTTCATGTGAGGCGAGATTGCGATTGAAACCCTGCGCGCCGGTCGCACAGAATGCACAATCCAGGGCGCAACCGACCTGTGACGAAATGCACAGGGTGCCGCGACCCGGCTCCGGAATGAAAACCGACTCGACCGCCTGCCCGGCACCGGACTCGAACAACCACTTGATCGTGCCGTCGGTCGACTCCTGCTCGGCGAGCAACGCCGGGAATTCGATGACCGCGGTGTCTGCAAGTTGCGTCCGCAACGCCTTCGACAGGTCCGTCATCTGCGCAAACTCGTGCACGTCGCGCTGGTGCAACCACTTGAGCAGCTGCCGCGCACGAAACGGCTTCTGGCCCAGGCCGGCAAAAAATTCGACCAGTGCCGACTCGCTGTAACCCAGCAAGTTGGCACGCCCATCCGGGGAGTTTTGTGTCGTGGTTTTGTCGGCCGCTGTTGCCATCGTGAGTCGTGCTAGCGGGTGCGCGGACAAATGCCGCCGTCACCGAAAAAGAATTCGATTTCCTGTGCCGCCGTTTCCGGTCCATCCGACCCGTGAACGACATTTTGCTCGATGCTCTCCGCAAAATCGGCGCGAATCGTTCCTGGCTCAGCATCTGCCGGATTGGTTGCGCCCATGATCTCGCGATTGCGCTCGATCGCGGCCTCTCCCTCGAGCACCTGTACGACGACGGGACCCGAGGTCATGTAGCGGACCAGGTCATCATAGAAGGGTCGCTCCTTGTGCACGGCGTAAAAACCCTGCGCCTGTTCCGTGGTCAGGTGCATCATTCTCGCGGCCACGATCTGAAGGCCGGCCTTTTCAAAACGACGGTATATCTCGCCAATCAGGTTTTTCTGCACGCCATCGGGCTTGATGATGGAGAGCGTCTGCTCTACGGGCATAGCTAATCCTTACTGTGGATGGACTGAAAAAGCCGGCCTCAGGTCGGCCGGCTCGAGGTAACCGACAAATATTACAAGAATTTACCGCGCCAGTTTAAGCGTTCAGCGGGCGGCTATGCCAATCACGGCGGCGGGCGGCGGCGGGTCAAACACTGAAACTCTCACCACAACCGCATTCGCCGGTGACGTTCGGGTTGCGAAAGCGAAATGCTTCGTTCAGCCCCTGTTTGACGAAATCGACCTCCGTACCATCGATCAGCTCGAGGCTCGACCGGTCGACCACCACCGTTACCCCGCGATCTTCAAAGACGACGTCGCTGTCGCCGATTTCGTCCGCGTAATTGATGACATAGGCGAAACCGTTGCAGCCGGTTTTCTTGATGCCCAGGCGCAAGCCGACGCCGCTGCCCCGCGCGTCGAGAAAATTCCTGACCCGCTCTGCCGCGGGCTCGGTCAAGGAAATTGCCATCGGTCTCCCTTAACGGTTGCTGTCTTGCGCGCCGAGCATCGCCAGCGCGTCTTCGATCAGTAGTATACGGCCGGCCTTCTCGACCGGAATGCACAGTTGCTCGGTAATGTGAGCCAGATCAACATTTTCAAGTGATTGGACGGATTTGCCTGGCAATCGTTCGCAGACCAGGTCGGCAGCCGCGATCAGGTGCGGGCAGCCCCACGCCCGGAAGGTGGCCGCGCCGATCAGGCCGTCTTCCAGGCCCACCGTCAGCTGAACGCGAGCGCCCTGGTCGGAGGCCGAGGCACAAGCCGTCAAGGTGTCGTCGAACCTGCCCTCGAGATCCCCCGCGTGCTGCGGTTCGGCAAAGCGCTGCCGGACTCGGGCGTTATAGGAGACCGGCGCGGTCACGATGCCAGGCGCGCCGCCGGCGCCAGTGCACGCAGGTGGCTCACCGCCCAGCGGTAGCGGTCAATCGCGCGCTCGACGTCGTTCTCTGTCGTGGTGCGGCCGAAGCTGAAGCGGATCGCACTTTGTGCCTGCAAATCGTCGCGCCCGAGAGCACGCAGCACGTAGGACGATTCGCCGCTCAAGGAATTACAGGCCGAGCCGCTGGCCACGCAGACCGGCTCCATGCCAAGCATCAGGCTCTCGCCTTCGACGCCGGCGGCACTCACGTTCAGTATTCCGGGATAGGTGGGCGCATCCTCACCGTTACGCAGCAGGCCCGGCAAATCACCGATGCCCTCCCAGAGCCGGTCGCGCATCGCGGCGACATGCCGGGCATCGTCGCCCATCTCGCGAGCGGCGATCTCGGCAGCGACGCCCAGGCCGACAATTTGGTGCACCGCCAGGGTGCCGGGACGCAGTCGGCGTTCCTGGCCACCACCGTGCATGATCGGCAGGATTCTGGCGCCCGGGCGATCGGCAAGGTACAGCGCGCCGATTCCCTGCGGCCCGTAAAACTTGTGGGCCGTCAGCGACAACAAGTCCACCGGCAATGCGGCAAGGTTCAGCGGCAACTTGCCGACCGATTGCGCTGCGTCGGTGTGCATCAGGATGTCCCGGCTGCGGCAGATGGCAGCGATTTCCGCGATGTCCTGGATGACGCCGGTCTCGTTGTTGACGTGCATGACGGAAACCAGCTGGGTGTCATCCCGCAAACTGGCTTGCAGCCGCGCAGGATCGAGTACGCCGTTTGCGTCAGGTCGCAGCCAGCTGACCTCGAAGCCGGTCTTTTCGAGGTATCTGAAGCATTCGGTCACTGCCTTGTGTTCCGTCGGCATGGTCACCAGGTGCTTGCCGCGATGCGCGCGAAACTGCGCTGCACCGAGGATCGCCAGGTTGTTCGATTCCGTGGCGCCGGAGGTCCAGATCAGGCAGCGCGGATCCACGGCCAGCAACTCGGCGAGTTGCCGGCGTGCCGTATCAACGGCGCGCCGGGACCGTTGCCCGGCTTTGTGAATGGATGCGGGATTGGCGAACGCGCCGCCAGCCGTCAGGCAATCCTGCATTGCCTCGCTGACTCGCGCATCGACCGGCGTGGTCGCGGCGAAATCCAGGTACACAGCGTCCTCGCTCACTACGATCGTTCCTGTGGTGGTTGGGGATCGAGCGCTGCGAGCATGCCGCGCAGGATATTGACTTCGTTCTGGTCCAGCTCCGCCTTGAGGAAAAGCCGGCGCAGGCGGCGCATCAGAAGCCGCGGATTGTCCGGGTCGAGAAACCCGCAACGCAGCAGCACTGCTTCCAGGTGCGCATAAAAATTTTCACGTTCCTCGGATGTCGCCGGCGGCACTTCGGTCTCGGTGGCCGCCGCGCTCTGCGCCATGCCGGCCACGCGCAATTCATAAGCGACAACCTGCACAGCCATCGCCAGGTTCAGCGAACTGAAACCGGGTTCGGTCGGAATGGTGAGCAACGTATTGCAACGATCGATGTGCTCATTCGTCAAGCCCGATTTCTCCGCCCCGAATACCACCGCTGCAACCCCTTGCCGGCTTTCCGCAACCAGTCTTTGCGCACAGTCGCGCGGCGTCATGCTGGGCCAGCCAATCGAGCGTGCGCGAGCGCTGGCGCCCGCGACATAGACGCAATCCCGTAATGCCTCGTCGAGACTGGCAAACACCTTTGCCGACTCCAGCAGGTCCTCTGCCCCCGAAGCCCGGGCAGTCGCGTCCTCGTGTGGAAACGTCTTCGGCTCGACCAGCGCCAGGTCGGTCAGACCCATGTTCTTCATGGCCCTGGCGGTGGCGCCGATGTTTCCGGGGTGCGTGGTGCCGACGAGGATGATGCGTACGTTCACTGGACAGGCCGATGCAAGGCTTCAAAGGTCTGGTATTCTACCGCCCCCCGGCAAGCCGCCGGGTCGTTCTTTGCCAAGCAGACGGATCAGGCTCATGGAAGCAATGCTCAATGTGGCAGTGATGGCAGCGCGGCGCGGTGGCGATTCGCTGTTTCGCAGCCTGAAGAACCTCGACAAGCTCAAAATTGAGACCAAGGGCCGCAACGACTACGTCAGCGAAGCCGACCACAACGCGGAAAGCGCGGTCATTGCCGCGATCCGCAAGCACTACCCGGATCACGCGATCCTTGCCGAGGAATCCGGCGCGCAAGGCGACTCCGACTACCTGTGGATCATCGATCCGCTCGACGGCACCACCAATTTCCTGCACGGCTTCCCGGTGTTCTGTGTTTCCGTCGGTGTCATGCACAAAGGCCGGCTCGAACATGGCGCGGTTTACGATCCGCTGCGCCAGGAACTTTTTACCGCGTCGCGTGGCCAGGGCGCACAGCTCGACGGCCGCAAGATTCGCGTCAGTGGGCGAACCTCACTGGACAAGGCGCTCCTCGGCACCGGCTTTCCGTTTCGCGATTCAAACAAGGAGCTGGAGCCGTACATGAATATGCTGGTGAGCGCGATAAAAAATACTCGCGGCATTCGCCGCGCGGGAGCCGCGGCGCTCGACTTGTGTTATGTCGCCGCCGGCCGCCTGGACGCGTTCTGGGAAACCGGCTTGAGCATCTGGGACCTGGCCGCGGGCGTGCTGATCATCCGTGAAGCGGGTGGCATCGTCAGCGGTCTCGACGGCAGCGAAGACTTCCTGAACGAGGGCCACGTCCTCTGCGGCACACCGAAAATCTACTCGGGCCTCGCGAAGCTGTTCGGCCCGGACATCAAGGCGATGTTTTAAGGGTCAGAGCCGAAGGCTCTGACCCACTGCTGACTACGGGAGGTCGTCGATCAGGTCGGGATCGACTTCCGGTGGCATCAGGTCCTGGGCGCTGACATCGAGCAACAAAGCGACGGCGCTGGCCGTGTAGATCGACGAGTAGGTACCGACCACGATGCCGACGATCAGGGCGATGGAGAATGGCGCGACGGCTTCGCCACCGAGGAGCAACAGTGCCGTCAGCACCAGTATGGTCGTCAAGCCGGTAATGATCGTGCGCGCCAGCATTTCGTTGATCGACGTGTTCATCGATGCTTCTGCGCTTTCGCCACGCAGTTTCACGAAGTTTTCGCGTATTCGATCGAAGGCGACCACCGTATCGTTCAACGAATAACCGATCACCGCGAGTACCGCGGCAACGACCGACAGATCGAAGGAAATACCGAATACGGAGAAGAATCCGACCGTCAGGATGACGTCGTGTGCCAGTGCGGCGACGGCGCCGGCGGCGAACTTCCACTGGAAGCGAAACATCACGTAAGCGAAGATCATCAGCAGCGCGAAGATCAAGGCGAGCCCGCCCTGCTCCGCGAGTTCATCGCCGACCTGCGCGCTGACGAACTCGACCCGCCGCAATTCGACGTTCGGGTCATCGGCGGCCAGGATGCCTCGCAACGACTCGCGGATGGCGTCCGGCTCGGCACCGATCTGCGGCGGTAACCGCACCTGCACGTCAGTTTCGGCGCCGAAACGTGTCACCCGGTGGTCATCGAATCCGGCCTCATTGAGGCGGTCGCGGATACTCTCAAGGTTGGCGGCTTGCGAATAGCCGACCTCCAGCAACACGCCGCCCGTGAAATCGATACCGAAATCGAGACCGCGAGTCATTAACGAGACGATCGACACGACGAGCAGGATGGCCGAGAGGGAAAGCGCGATGTTGCGGCGCGTCTTGCTCAGAAAGTCGATGTTCGGCTTGTCTTTGATCAGTCGCATCGCAATGCCTTAAATTGGCAGGCTTTCGAGCCTGCGGCCGCCGAAAACCAGGTTGACGACGGCGCGCGTACCGACGATTGCCGTGAACATGGAGGTCATGATGCCGAGCGTGAGGGTGATCGCGAAGCCCTTGATCGGCCCGGTACCGAATGCGAACAGCACGATCGCCGCGATCAGCGTCGTAATATTCGCGTCGGCTATGGACGAGAGCGCTTTCTCGTAGCCGGAATGGATACTCCCCTGCGGCGAGTTGCCGCCCGCCAGTTCCTCGCGGATCCGTTCAAAGATCAGGACGTTTGCGTCCACGGCCATACCGACGGTCAGCACGATGCCGGCGATGCCCGGCAAGGTCAGCGACGCCTGCAGCAATGACAGCAATGCAACGATGAAAACGAGATTCGAGAGCAGCGCCAGGTTGGCGATCAGGCCGAATCCGCGGTAGTAGATCGCCATGAATATGATGACCGCGATGAAACCGATCGCGACCGCGTTGAAGCCGCGATCGATGTTGTCCTGCCCGAGGCTCGGCCCGATGGTGCGATCCTCGACCTTGTAGACCGGAGCGGCAAGCGCCCCCGCGCGCAGCAGCAAGGCGAGATCGCGTGCTTCCTGCGACGACAGGCCGGTCGTCTGGAAGCTGTTCTTGAACACCCCGCGGATCGTCGCGGTGTTGATGATTTCCTCGGTGCGGGTGGTGCGATAGCTGATGGAGCCATCCGGGTTTTCGTAGGGCACGCGCTCGGTCTCGATAAATACCGTCGACATCGGTTTGTTGAGATTGGCACGCGTGGTGTCCAGCATTCGTTCTCCGCCTGCGGAATCCAGCGTGATGAATACCGCGGGTTGCCCCTGTGAGAATCCGGATTCCGCATCGACGATCTGGTCACCAGAGGCTATGACTTCGCGTTTCAGCATCTGCCCGGGAATGCCCGGACGACCCTGGTACAGGCGCGATCCGGGGCTGTCACCGCTGGTATCGACCAGGCGAAACTCCAGGGTCGCCGTCGCCGTCAGAATCTTGTTGAGTTCCTCGGGATCTTGCAGGCCGGGCAGCTGTACGATGATGCGATTGACACCCTGTCGCTGCACCAGCGGTTCCGAAACGCCGAGCTGGTCCACGCGATTGCGGATGGTCGTGATGTTTTGCTCGATTGCAAAATCCTGTCGCGCGCGAACCTGCGCCTCACTCATGCGTACCCGCAACGATCTGCCATCGCCGCCGTCGCTGATCAGCACCTCGTTGTCGGCGGCTCTGATGATGTCCCTTGCTGCCTCCAGGTCGGACTCACTGGTGAGGCGAATGACCACACTCTGGTCCACCACGTCGGCGCGGCTGCGGATGCGCTCGTCACGCAATCGATCGGCAAAATCCTGGCTGTAAGACTGCAGGCGGCTGTTGATGGCCGACTCCATGTCGACTTCGAGTAACACGTAGACCCCGCCACGCAGGTCGAGGCCGAGGCTCATCGGGTTCAGGCCGATGCTGCGCATCCATGACGGCAATTCCGGCGCCGATGAGAATGCCACGTTTGCAATGTCGGAGAACCTTTCCCGCAGGATCGTGTGCGACTTATGCTGCTCGTCCTCGCTGTCGAACGTCACCACCACGCGTCCGTCCTGCAGGAACGCTTCCTTTGCGACGAGTCCTTCGCGTTCGAGGACCGTTTCGAGCTGGTCGATCATTCCGGCATCGAACGGCCTGCCGTCCAGTTCCGAAACCTGTATCGCCGGTGCGCTACCGTAAATATTGGGCAGCGCGAGCAGCGAGCCCAGTAACAAAATGCCGAGGACGAGCAGGTTCAGCCAGGTGGGATATCGATTCATCGGCTCGCGAGCGATCAGGCTGCGTCGAAAGTACCTTTCGGCACGACGGCCGATACCGTCGATTTTTGTATCTTGATTTCGACATCATCGGCGATCTGCACGGTGACATAGTGCTCCGAGACTGCGGTGATCTTGCCGAGGATACCGCCGGCCGTCAGAACCTCGTCGCCGGTCGACAAAGCCTTAACCAGTTCGTTGTGTGCCTTTTGCCTTTTTTGTTGTGGGCGAATCAGCAGAAAGTAGAAGGCGACGAAGATGACGATCATCGGCAGGAAGAAACTGAATGCGTCTCCCTGCGCCGCATCCTGTGCATAGGCGGAACTGATCAGAAAATCCATGACGTAATTTGACTCCAGGCGGCCGGTTTCGCGCCATCGCGGGCGCAAAATGGCGCGCCATTATGGCACAGGAGCAGCGGAGTTGGGGACGACCCGATTCGATTCAAGCCCTGATAACGAACGGTTCTGAGTCTTGCGGTGCTCGTGCGCCTAGCCCTCGTCGGTCAGCGCCGGCTCGCTCGCGGCATAGACCGCTTGCAGCTCCCCGAGCAGGCGGGCCAGCTCGCGGTTTTCTATCGCGTCCCGAATCTGCTGCATAAGTTGCTGATAGTAATGGATATTGTGGATCGTCAATAAACGCGGTCCGAGCATTTCCCCGCATTTTTCCAGGTGCCGCAGGTAGGCGAGACTGTAGTTCAGGCAGGTATAGCAGTTGCAATTCGGGTCGAGCGGCGCCGTGTCGCTCGCGTACCTCGAATTGCGGATCTTGACGATGCCGGTTGAAGTAAACAGATGGCCGGTTCTTGCATGACGTGTCGGCATGACGCAGTCAAACAGGTCGACGCCACGGCTGACGGCCTCGGCAATATCCAGCGGCGTGCCGACACCCATCAGGTACCTGGGTTTGTCGTGCGGCATTCGCGGCAACAGGGTGTCCAGCACGCGATCCCTCTCGGTGACGGTTTCGCCCACCGCGAGACCGCCGATCGCGTAGCCGTCGAATCCGATCTTGTCCAGTTTGTCCATCGATTCGTCGCGCAGGTCGTCAAATATTCCGCCCTGCACGATACCGAACAGTGCCTCTCCGCGATCGGGTTCCTTGTCCTTCAGTACGTCGAACTGTTGCCGGCTGCGATTCGCCCAGCGCAGTGACAGCTCCATGGATTTTCGCGCCTCGTCCTCAGTGACGGGATACGGCGTACATTCATCGAAGATCATGGTGATGTCGGCATTCAGGTCATGCTGAACTTGCATCGATTTTTCCGGGGTAAGAAACACCTCGTCGCCGTCGACGGGTGAGCGGAACCTGACACCTTCCTCGCTGATGCTGCGCATTTCCGCGAGTGAGAACACCTGGAAACCGCCGGAGTCGGTGAGTATCGGGCCTTGCCAGTGCATGAATTCGTGCAGCCCGCCGTGGCTGCGAATAATGTCGATACCCGGCCGCAGCATGAGATGGAAGGTGTTGCCGAGAATAATTTCGCTGCCGCTTTGCGCCACTTCCTCGGGCGTTACGCTTTTCACCGAGCCGTAGGTTCCGACCGGCATGAAGGCCGGGGTTCGCACCTGCCCGCGGCGCAGTCGCAAGGTTCCGCAGCGCGCGGCTCCGTCAGATTTTCCGGCAACGAAATCCACTCTCAGGCGCCTCAGTGCGCTTGCGACGGAAACAAGAGCATGGCGTCGCCGTAACTGAAAAAACGATAGCGCTTGTCGACCGCATGCCGATACGCATCGAGAACCCGATTCTGACCCGCGAACGCTGCGACCAGCATCAATAACGATGAGCGCGGCAAATGAAAGTTGGTCAGAATCGCGTCGACCGTGCGAAACCTGTATCCGGGCACGATAAACAAGTCTGTATCACCGCAAAACGGTTGTAATTCCCCGCCGGCCGCTGCGGTTTCCAGTGCCCGGACCGAGGTCGTGCCGACCGCAATGACACGTCCGCCGCCGGCCCGGGTTGCGCCGACCGCGTCGCAGACGTCGCGACTCACTTCCACCCGCTCTGCGTGCAGCCGGTTGGCCTCGACCCGTTGCTCGCGCAGTGGCTGAAAGGTGCCGGCCCCGACGTGCAACGTCAGGAATTGATGGTTGATGCCGGCCCTGCGGGTTTCCTCCAGCATGCGTTTGTCGAAATGCAGGCCCGCCGTCGGTGCGGCTATTGCTCCAGGCCGGACTGCGTACACCGTTTGATACCTGTCCACGTCCGCCGCTTCGGGGCTGCGCCTGATGTACGGCGGCAGCGGTACGTCGCCGTGCCGATCCATGATGTCGAATGCGGGTTTTGACAACGACAGGCGAAACAGGTCGCCGTCCCTACCTGTTACGGTCGCCTCGCAGCCACCGGCGAGCTTGACGATCGAACCCTCGGCAGGATTGCGGCTCGCCCGGACCATCGCCAGGACCTCCGTGTCTCCCAGCACCCGTTCGACCGTGATTTCGATGCGTCCGCCGGTTTGTTTTTGTCCCTGCAATCGCGCACGCAACACTCGAGTATCGTTGAACACCAGCAGATCGCCCGGTTCGAGCAATTTCGGCAGCTCTTTGAATTCCCTGTCGGCCAGTTCGTCGCCCACCAGCAGCAGACGGCTGTTGCGCCTGCGCGTAGTGGGATACTTCGCGATCAATTCCTCGGGAAGTTCGTAGTCGAAGTCGGACAGAAGCATGGCCGCGCATAGTAACAATTCTATGCGCGGCCAGTACCGCCGGCGGGGGTCCGGGTTCTACAATTCGCCGGCGGGCGCCGGCACGACGGTGATATTCGGCACCGCTTGCACAGCGGGTGCAGCCTGCGGCACGGCAAAGCTCTGCCGATTGTCCGGTATTTCGATACTGACCGTCCGCTTGCGCTTGTCGCGCATGATCTCGATTTCGACGGTCTCTCCGCTTTGATACGAACCGAGAATCCGGGTCGCGTGGTGCACGGAGTTCGGCTTGCGGCTGTCGATGGCCAGGATGACATCACCGTCCTGCAGCTTGAGATCCTCGTTGTCCGGTGCCCGCACAATCAGGATGCCTTCGTCGGTGCCGAAGTAATCGCCGAGGCGTTTGGTCAGCTTGACCAGTTCCATGTCGCCGAAACCGTTGCCACCGCTCATCCAGATATACGAATTGAACGGCCGGGCGACCGGCGGCACAGCGGCAACGTGCGGCACGGCAGGCAAGGTGAAATCCCTGCCGTCAAACCGCAAGGCCATACCGCTGACTTCGCGTGGCTCGACCACGACGGTTTCGGTCTTGCCGTTGCGCAGGTACTTCACATCGACCTTGTCACCTTTCTCGATGCCTTGCATGAAATCGAGCAGCCGGTCGTTGGCAGCACGTTCGTTGTCGGCCTTGAGCGACTCGCTGTTGACCGCAATAACGACGTCGCCCGACCGCAGGCCGGCTTCGGCCGCGGCCCCGCCCGGTGATACGCCGCGTATGGTCACGCCTTCGACCGGCCCTTCGCTATCGCCAACGCCGATCGAGATGCCCAGGACCGGCCTGTCGCCGTGCATGAATACACGGTCGATCATTGCGACCCGAGGCAGATTTCGTCGTGACAGCTCCGCGACTTGCTGTGCCGCCTCGGCCAGCGCCGCCTCCGCTTCCCGCAAGCGAATATCGACTTCGATAGTCTCATCGCGAATCAGGCTCTCGCGCGCCTCGCGCATGCTTTCTGCGCCCTGCTGCGCGGCTGCCGGGACACACAACGCCAGCAGCAACAACGTAACTCCGGTTTTCATACAACTACTCATCGATGCACTCCTGACTCTCACCGCTGATTCCTTCGATCACGGGTTTCGAGTCAATCAAAACTAGAACGACATCCTTTGTGCCTGCGCTGCACGCAAGTGCAACAAGGAATTCATCAATCGCACACGCTCCCGCCAATAAATTTCCTGCTGTTCCGGACTCAAGCGCAAATCCGGGTGCGCCAGCACAAAGTCGATCGCGGCCACCTGGTCTTCCAGCTCGGAAATGGTCGCCGCCGTGCTGGCCCGTACGAGGCTCGGCTGCTCGGGGAGCGCTCGCAAATTCTTTTCGATTTGCCTTGACCTCACCATCAGGGCATTCAAAGCCGGCAATTCCTCACCGTCTACCGCCACGTACTCCGGTTCTGTCGGAAATTCGACCCGGGCATCGTCATTCAGCGGTGCAAATGGAATATTCAACACCGCCAGTACCACGGCCGCCGCCAGGCCGGCACCGGCGAACCATTTCCTGAGCCCGGCATGGCGCGGTTCGAACAAGCCCTCGGCTCGCGCCTGCTGCTCGATGCGTTGCCACACCGCACGTGGCGGCAGCGTGTCATCGAGATTTCGCAGCCCGCGCCGTAGCGCATCGTGTTCCGCGCTGCTCAGTGCGCATTTCATTGCCGGATCACTGCTGTTGCTGCTGTGGTCTGTCATAGTTCTGGCCTTGCCCGTCAGGGCGCTATTCAACAACTACTCAAAACTGACGCTCGCATTGCCGATACCTTGCCACTCGCTGCAGCTTCGGCCGTCAGCAAGGGACGTAATCTCTGGTAGGCACGAGACAACTGCGATTTGGAAAAGCTCTCTGTCCTGCCCAGCAACTCCGCGATCTCCTTGTGAGTAAATCCTTCGACATCGTGCAACCAGACGACGGCGCGGCTGACCGCCGGCAGTGCCGCGAGCGCCGCATCCAGGTCTATCGCCTGCTCCGACCGCGCGAGGCATCGTGAGTTATCCGCTTCGGCCGCCGCCGTTTCTTCCCAGCCATCGTCCAGGCTCTGGCCGCGTTTTACCCAGGCAGAGCGCAAGAACATCAGCGCTTTCGACACCGCAACCCGGCGTATCCAGGCACCCAGCGGAGCGTCGCCACGAAATCCGCCGATGCTGCGGATAATTTCCATGAACGTGTCCTGCAACAGGTCTTCGGCGTGGGCCGGGACCCGCGTGAATCGCAGGCAAACCGAGTACACGGCTGGCGAAAAGGCGCGATAGATGATCTCGTGCGCTCTGGCATCGCCGCGCACGGCGCGCCTGACGATTCCCGGATCGATCTGGATATCGGCAAATTTGCTCATGTCTCCTGCATTAGATGCAGACAGCGTCAAAAAGGTCGCAGTCCGCGAATTGTAAGCGGGGAATCGGCCGCTCGCCGGGATGTGGCAGTCGGCAATAGGCCCGCATATACTCCCGGAACGGCGCCGGGGTGGCGGAACTGGTAGACGCGCCGGATTCAAAATCCGGTTCTGGCAACAGAGTGCGAGTTCGATTCTCGCTCCCGGCACCAACACTACCGCGTTGACGTCCTCCTCAGGATCCGATCCCGACTCATGAAGTTTTGCTCAAATTGCGCGAGCGAGGTGCAGCAGAAGATCCCCGACGGGGACAACGTGAGCCGCTGGGTATGCAGCGATTGCGGCATGATTCATTATCAAAATCCGAAAATCGTCGTCGGTTGTGTGACCGAATCCGCCGGCAAAATCCTGTTGTGCAAGCGAGCGATCGAACCACGATACGGATACTGGACCGTTCCCGCGGGCTTCATGGAAATCGGCGAAACGATCGCGGAAGGAGCGGCACGCGAAACCCTGGAAGAAGCCTGCGCGAAGGTCGAGATAGGACGGCTGTTCGCGTCGGTCGACGTCATCGACGCCGCGCAACTGCACTTGTTTTTTACCGCAACGCTCGTAGGCGATTACGCGGCCGGCCATGAGTCGCTCGATGCCCGGCTGTTTGCCAGGGACGAGATTCCGTGGCAGGACATTGCCTTTCGCAGCGGCTTATTTGCGCTGGAGAAATACCTCGAGGACGACGGCCGCGACAACGGCGTGCACCTGCACGAAGTACGGCGAGGTAAGGAGTAGTATCAGTCGCCGTTGGCGACGATGGCTTCTTTCAGGCGCGCCGCCGGCATGTAGCCGCTGAACAGCACACCGTTACTCAGCACGATAGCCGGCGTGCCGGTGAGGCCGACGTCCTGACCCATGGCGTAGTGCTTGTTGACGATCGACGCATCACAGCTATGCGTCGGGAACTTCTTGTCCAGTTTCGCGAGCGTCAAAGCCTCATTGCGATCGTCCGCACACCAGACTTCTTCCGCCTTGGTCCAGGATTCCGTCTTCGGTCCACTTCGCGGATAAAAGAAATACCGCACTTCTATCCCCTGCTCCATGTACTCGTCGATCTGTGCATGCAGCCGGCGACAAAAAGTGCAATCGATGTCCGTGAATACGGATACCGTATGTTCGACGTGTTCCGGAGAAAACACGATCAGCTGGTCGTCGCCGACGGAAGACATCATCTCGACGCGCGCGGCATTGCGGCTCTGTTCGCTCAGGTTCTGGTTGCGATCCAGGTCGATCAGGTCACCCTGCAACAAATAACGGCCGTCGGCACTGATATAGACCACGATCGCACCCTTGCGGATCATGTACCAGCCGGGAATCGGGCTTTCGACCACGTGCCGGGGTTCAATTTCGACGAAGCGCTCCGAGACCTTTTCCCGCAGTTTCTGCAATTCTGCAGACACCTCGTCCGCCGCTATGGCCGGGGCAACGAGCAGCAGCAGTGCTGCCAGCAGAATGCCGGAAAGTGAATTCACATGCTTCATCAAGTAATCCTCGAGGGCGCGGCCAAAGCGTCGCGATTGTAACAAAGTAGACCCGTAAACAAGGCCATTTGTTTCGCGTATCGTGCGGGCAAGCTAGCCCCGCGGATGATGTTGGCCGTGAAGGTCTTTCAGGCGTTCGCGGGCCACGTGGGTGTAGATCTGCGTGGTCGACAGGTCACTGTGGCCGAGGAGCAGCTGCACGACCCTGAGATCGGCGCCGCGGTTCAACAGGTGGGTCGCGAACGCATGTCGCAGGCTGTGCGGCGATAGTTTCTTGTCGATACCTGCCTTCTGTGCATAACGCTTGATGATGTGCCAGAACGCCTGGCGGGTCATGCGGTTGCCGCGGCGGGTCGGAAACAGGTAATCGGTTTGCCGCTCGAGCAGGATCTCCATGCGCGGTCCGTCGATAAAATCCTTCAACCAGCGCTGCGACTCCTCGCCGAGCGGGATCAGGCGTTCGCGATCGCCCTTGCCGACAATGCGCAACACGCCCTGGTTGAAATTCACCTGTGACTGCTTGAGATTGATCAGCTCCGATACCCGCAGGCCGGTTGCATAGAGCAGTTCCAGCATGGCCCGGTCACGATGGCCGAGTGGCTCGTCGGTGTTGGGCGCCTGCAGCAGTGCCTCGACCTGGTCCTCGGTCAGCGACTTGGGCAGGGAACGACCGATGCGTGGCATCTCGATGTCCGCGGTCGGATCCGTTTCGCGCAGCCCTTCCCGCATGATGTAGCGAAAAAAGCGGCGAAAGCTGGAGAGTTGCCTGGCTGTCGAACGGGGCTTGGCACCCGATTCGACTCTTTGTGCAATGAAATCCAGTAAATCCGCTTTCTCGGCTTTCTCGATCGGGATGTTGCGTTCGGCAAGCCCGCGCCACAAGGTCATCAGGTCGGCACGATAGGCGCCGAGCGTATTCGCCGACAGGCCACGTTCCATCCAGATCGCATCCAGGAATTGGTCAACCAACTCTTCGGAGCTTGATCGAGGCTTGTCCTTTTTGTCAGGCTGACTGCTTGTCATCTTTTTCAACAACTCTGTAAGCCGTCCATGGCTTGCCCGGTGATTTCAGTCTACTTTTGCGAATTCCAGGTCACTACAATCGCCCCCGTGCCGGGAATCGCAACAGACCGTTTTTTGCACATCGACCAAAACATCGCCAAGCAACGGATTTCTCAAGGAATTGAGTATGATGACGCACAGTCCAGACAGGCGTGACCGGAGTCACAAAAATCATTCCAGCATTAACATAAAGTGACGTACGTCACAGCAAAAAGTGCCGTTCAGACCCGAGTCGCCTGAAAAACTAACCAGATGACCGATTTCGAGCCCTCCACGAAAACCGCCATCGGCGGCGCCCTGTTCGGCGTTTACGCCTGGCTGGCCTTCGTATTGTGCGTCATCCTGGGGATCCTGTTCGCGCTACTGGTTCCCGGTCTCGAACGGCGGCGGCGCTGGGTCACGGCATCGGCCCGCGCCAGCTTTCGCCTGTGTGCCATTCCGGTCGAGGTCAACGGCATGGGGCACCTGCCCGCGGGTCACTGCGTGGTCGTGGCAAATCACGCAAGTTACGTCGACGGGGTCGTACTGTTCGGCTACCTGCCACCGAGATTTTCATTCGTCATCAAGGGCGAAATGAGAAAATTTCCGGTGGTAAATTTTCTGTTGCGCCGCATCGGCTCAAAATTCGTGGAGCGTTTCGACGCCTCGGGCAGCGCCCGGGATGCGCGCCACCTGTTGCGCGCGGCATCGTCCGGCGAGTCACTGGCGGTATTTCCGGAAGGCACGTTCGAAGCACGTCCCGGACTCAACCGGTTTCGCGCCGGTGCCTTCGCGGCAGCGATCAATGCGGGTGTGCCGGTCGTGCCGACCGTGATCTCGGGTTCGCGTTCCATCCTGGGCGGCGGGCGCATTCTGCCGCGGCACGGCCGGCTGCGCATCGATATTTTGCCGGCGATAAGTCCGGGCGATCCGGAATACGGTGACTCCGCCAGGCTCGCCGAGATGTCCCGGCAACGGATACTGGCGGTATTGGACGAACCCGACTTGCTCGCCTAGGTTGCGCGGGCGCCTTTAATACGGGAAAGTGCCGTCCTTTGAAATCGCAGGTAAAGCAGCAACCATGAATCATGATTCCGTCGTCATTGTCGCGGCAAAGCGCACGCCCCTCGGGGCGTTCCAGGGTGCGCTCGTCGAAGCGTCGGCGATCGAGCTTTCCGCTGCCGCGACGCGCGCGGCCATCGACGCCTCCGGGCTGGATGCAGGGGACATCGACGAGGTGCTGCTGGGCTGCGTTTTGCCGGCGGGGCTCGGCCAGGCACCGGCGCGACAGGCAGCACTCGCCGCGGGCCTGCCGAAGGGCGTGCCTTGCACGACCGTAAATAAGGTGTGCGGCTCGGGGATGAAAACCACCATGCTGGCCCACGACCTGATTCTTGCGGGCAGTGCCAAGGTCGTGGTCAGCGGCGGCATGGAGTCCATGAGCAACGCACCGTATCTCATGCCGAAAGCACGTCATGGTCTGCGCATGGGCCACCAGCAAATCATCGATCACATGTTCTACGACGGCCTGCAGAATCCCGCCGACGGTAACATGATGGGGCATTTCGCCGAACTCACCGCGGAGAAGTATGGCTTCTCGCGCGACGACCAGGACAGTTTCGCGATCGCCTCGGTAACACGCGCGCGTGAGGCCATGGAGACGGGCAAATTCGACGACGAGATCGCAGCGGTGAACATCGCGGGCCGCAAGGGCGACGTCGTCGTCTCGCAGGACGAAGGGCCTGGCAAAGCCGATGTCGACAAGATTCCGACGCTGAAACCGGCCTTCAAAAAAGACGGTACGGTGACCGCAGCCAGCTCCTCGTCGATTTCCGACGGTGCGGCGAGCCTGGTCCTCATGCGCGAAAGCGAAGCCCAGGCAAGGGGTATTCGGGCGCTGGCGACGATCGCCGGGCATTGTGGCTTCGCGCACGAGCCTGAATGGTTTACCACCGCGCCGGTGTTCGCGATCGAGGCGCTTCATGAAAAACTCGGCTGGCTGGTCGACACCGTCGATCTCTACGAAATCAACGAAGCATTCGCCTGTGTGACGATGGCGGCGATGCACGACCTCGGTATCGCTCATGAGAAAGTGAACGTGAATGGGGGCGCCTGTGCACTCGGTCATCCGATCGGCGCCTCCGGGGCGAGAATCATTGTCACCCTGATACACGCATTGCGCACAGGCGGCGGCAAACGGGGCATCGCCTCGCTTTGCATCGGCGGCGGTGAAGCCGTGGCCATCGGCGTGGAAATCCACGACTAATACGGAGAAGTAAATGCAATTTGCGTCAGCAAAGGCCGTCGTATCCGGCGGCGCGTCGGGTTTGGGACTGGCAACGGCAAAACGCGTCATCGATGCCGGCGGGCAGGTCTGCCTGCTGGACGTAAACGACGAGCAGGGTGAAAACAGCGCCAGGGAACTCGGCGATCGCGCCAGGTTCGTGCATACCGATGTCTCCAACGAAGCCGACGTCCAGGCCGCCATCGGCCAGGCGAAGGAATTCATGAGCGGCATTACCCTGGCCGTCAATTGCGCGGGCGTCGTCGGCGCCGCCCGGGCACTCGGCCGCGAAGCGCCCATGCCGAGCGAGTTCTTCGAAAAAACGCTCGCCATCAACCTGGTCGGCTCTTTTAGCGTTGCCAAGGAAGCCGCCAACGTGATGCAACACAACCAGCCGAACGACGACGGTGAGCGTGGCGTCATCGTGTCGACGGCGTCGATTGCCGCCTTCGAGGGCCAGATCGGCCAGGTCGCCTACTCGGCATCGAAGGGCGGGGTCGTCGGCATGACGCTGCCGCTGGCACGTGAGTTTGCGCGCATTGGCGTTCGCGTTAACGTCATCGCGCCCGGCATTTTTCTGACACCGATGGTCGCGGCAATGACGCCGGAGCTGCAGGCGTCACTCGCCTCGCAGATTCCGTTTCCCAAGCGGCTCGGCAAACCGGAAGAATATGCTGCCATGGTCCAGACGATTTATGAGAACGCTATGGTGAACGGCGAAACCATCCGCATCGACGGCGCAATTCGTATGCAACCCAAATAACCGGTACTACCGGCCCTGCTTTGAATTGCAGCGAACATGAAAATGAGAAAACTGACGATTCTGGAGTGGGCGGCAATAGGTGAGTTAATCGGCACCGCCGCAATCATCGTTTCGCTGTTTTTTGTCGCCTACAGCATCGAACGCAATACGGCGATCATCCAGGGATCGACCGAGAACCTGATATTCGAACGTCACGCAGATTTGACAACCCAGTTCATGCTGGATCGGTCTCTTGCCGAAATCCTGGTAAAAATGCGCCGTGAAAACCCGCAACTGGATGAGGTCGAATCGGTCCGTTGGGAAAAGTATCAGCTGAATCTGCTCGATATCTGGGCACTGGCGTTCAATCGCCATGACAAGGAACTGTTAGCCGACAGTGAGTGGCAAGCCTGGGACGAATACTTCTCGCAGACGTTCTCAGAAGGCGCTGAGAAATTGACTCGTGAACAATGGAATGCATTGAAATACGGCTACAGTCCTCCATTCTGGCGGCACGTTGCGGGATCCCTGTTTGCTGCCGGTCAGTAATCCCTTAGACGAATCGAGCGCGGGGGTTGCCGGCCGACGTCATCCTCGAATCGAGCGATTCCTTGCCTTACGGCCTTGGCCGTTACAATTTCTGGTCTGACTGCTAATGGACGCAATATTAACGCTAATCAATGATCCAGCCGCGTGGCTGGCGCTATTGACGCTCACGGTTATGGAGGTCGTTCTCGGCATCGATAACCTCCTGTTTATCTCGGTTCTGTCAAACAAGCTGCCGCAAGAAAGCCGTTCAGCAGCCCGTCGTATCGGCATTGCGGGTGCCCTCGTCCTGCGGTTTGTACTGTTGGGGACGATCGTATGGATCGTCCAGTTGACACGGCCGGTTTTCGAGATTCTGGGTCTGGGTTTTTCCTGGCGTGACCTGATTCTCATTGCCGGTGGATTGTTTCTCATCTGGAAGGCAACTGCGGAAATCCATCAGGTTGTCGATCCTGACCCTGAACCGGAAAATTCGAGGATGAAGATCGCCGCAACCAGCATCACGTCTGTCGTCGTACAGATATTGATTCTGGACCTGGTATTTTCCATCGACAGCATACTTACGGCCGTTGGCATGACGGAGCACGTGCCTATCATGGTCATTGCCATCCTGATAACCATCGCAATCATGCTGCTTGCCGCGGATCCTCTCGCCAATTTCATTAAAGCGAATCCGACTATCGTGATGCTTGTCCTCGCGTTTCTCCTGCTGATCGGCACGGTCCTGATCGCAGATGGTTTTGGGGTTCATGTTCCAAGGGGATACATCTACGCTGCGATGGCGTTTTCGGCATTCGTCGAGGTTCTCAACATGTCCGCCCGCCGCAAACGCAGACGGCGATCGTCGTAGACGATAAGCTTCATTTCTGCAGCTGGTCGACTTCGATTTCGAAATGCAATATTTCTTCACGCACGCTGAATTTCGAGTAAAGCGACGTTGCAGGTTCATCGCCCCGATAGGCTTGTACGAAAACGACGTGTGCTTTGCGACTTTCCGCAATCGCCAGTGTCTTTCTGATCAGTGCGGAGGCAACACCTTTGCGCCGGTGCGATTCCGCAACGGCAAGATCGTAGATGAATATTTCGCTGCGTTCCTGCTCGAACTTCACCAGGTCATAAGCGGCGATGCCGCCAACGACCGTGTCGTCGTCGACTGCAGCTATCGCAATGAAATAATCGCTACCGAGTAGCTTTTGCAAATACGCTTGGCCGGGCCGTGCGGCGTTGTAGGTTTCGAATTCATCGAATGCCTCGCCGAACATCGTCAGCATGTCTTCCAGCAGCACCACGTCGGCCGCATCGAGCACCCGTATGGATATCTCCTTCATTGCAGAACTCCGGCGAGCCGCCGTCACATGCCGG
This sequence comes from Woeseiaceae bacterium, assembly GCA_033720315.1. Taxonomy (GTDB): domain Bacteria; phylum Pseudomonadota; class Gammaproteobacteria; order Steroidobacterales; family Woeseiaceae; genus SZUA-117. Next base: position 35,217 of record JAWWCT010000002.1, read on the forward strand.
AATAGTTGGGCCCGCCGCCGCCTTCCGGTACGACCCAGACGATATTCTGTTTCGGGTCCTTGATGTCGCAGGTCTTGCAGTGCACGCAGTTTGGCGCATTGATCTGGAAACGCGGCTGGCCGTTTTCCTCCACCACCTCGTAAACGCCGGCGGGACAATAGCGTTGCGCCGGTTCGTCAAATTCCGGCAGGTTGTATGCGATCGGCACGGTCTCGTCCTTCAGGATCAGGTGCGATGGCTGGTCTTCCTCGTGATTGGTGCTCGACAGGTAGACGGATGACAGGCGATCGAAGCTTATGACGCCATCGGGTTTCGGATACTCGATCGGTTCGGCGTTGCTCGCCTTTTGCAAAGACTCGTGATCCGGTTGCGGGTTGTGCCAGGTGAATGGCAGCTTGCCGCGAAAGATGTTCTGGTCGATGAACGTAAAAGCCGCACCCAAAAAGGTGCCGAGCTTGTGCAGGGCCGGGCCGAAATTCCTGGCACGATACAGCTCGTCGTGTACCCACGAACCTTTGACGGCGTCGTCGAAAGAGGTCAGCTCGGTGTATTCGTCGTCGTTGGACAACGCCTGGTAAACGCATTCGGCAGCGAGCATGCCGGTCTTGATCGCCGTGTGTGCACCCTTGATCTTCACGCCGTTTAAAAATCCGGCATCGCAGCCGACAAGGACGCCGCCGGGGAAACTGAGCTTGGGCAACGATTGCAGCCCGCCCTTGTTTACCGCCCGTGCGCCGTAGGCAACGCGCTTGCCGCCGTCCAGGTAGCGGCGAATTCTCGGATGCTGTTTCCAGCGCTGGAACTCGTGAAACGGAGACAGGTGCGGATTGGCGTAATTCAGCGCGACAATGAAACCCAGGAATACCTGCTGGTTCTCCGCATGGTACAAGAAGCCGCCGCCCTCGGTGTGATTGTCGAGCGGCCAGCCCATGGTGTGCACGACCAGGCCCTCCTCGTGCTTCGCCGGGTCGATTTCCCAGATCTCCTTGAGGCCGATGCCGTAGTGCTGGGGATCGGCGTGTTTGCGCAAGTCGAATTTTTCCATCAGCAACTCGCCGAGATTGCCGCGACAGCCCTCGGCGAAGATCGTGTATTTGCCCAGGAGTTCGTATCCCGGCTCGTATGCCGGTTTTTTTTCGCCGTCCTTGCCGATTCCCATGTCGCTGGTCGCCACGCCCCGGACGCGGCCCTCGCCATCGTATAAAACCTCGGCGGCAGCGAATCCGGGAAACACGTTGACGCCCAGCGCCTCCGCCTGTTCTGCCAGCCACTGGCACAAGCGCCCAAGGCTGATAATAAAATTGCCTTTGTTATGCATGGGCCGGGGCACGAACGGGCCAGGGATGCCGACGGCTGCCGATGCGCCGAGCAGGTAGTGCACCTTGTCACCCGTGACCGCGGAGCGCACGGGCGCACCCCGCTCCTGCCAGTCTGCAAACAATTCTGTCAGCGCCTTCGGCTCGAACACGTTGCCGCTGAGGATATGCGCACCGATCTCGGAACCCTTTTCGACCACAACGACCGATAACTCGCGGCCGTCTGCACTGGCGAGTTGCGAAAGACGACAGGCTGCGGCCAGGCCGGACGGACCGCCGCCGACGATGACGACATCGAACTCCATGGATTCGCGTGCTGGTTGCTCGGACATGTGCATGGTTTTATGAGTTGGTTTGCCGATTCTAACAGCTATGCCTTTACAGGCGCCGACTTTGCGGCTGTAATTCTTCGACCGCCAGTGGGAACGCTTTGAACGTTACTCAAGCCTACAAAACGTCAATCGCGCGGCACGGACATCGTGAAGACCCAGCGCAGTTGCGGGTGCTCGACGCCCTGCAGGCATTGCAGGATGAGATTCACGCGAATGCATCCTTGTCCGGGCGGCTGCGCAACGTGTTCAGCCGCGCTCGCCCGTCGCGGATCCGCGGCATTTACCTGTGGGGTGGCGTCGGGCGAGGCAAGACGTTTCTCATGGATTTGTTCTTTAAGACCCTGGCCCTGAAGAATAAGAAACGCATACATTTTCATCGCATGATGCGCGATATACACGCGCGACTGAAAACGTCAGTCGACCAGGCGAATCCACTCGACCGGGTTGCCGCCGACATTGCCGCGGAAACACGAGTGCTGTGTTTCGACGAGTTTTTCGTCAGCGACATTGCCGACGCCATGATACTGGGCACATTGCTCGACGGGTTGTTCAGGCGTCACGTCATCCTGGTGACGACATCCAATGCCCGACCGTCCGATCTGTACAAAGACGGTCTGCAGCGCGCACGGTTTTTGCCAGCGATCAGCTTGCTCGAGACGCATACGCAAGTCATCGAGCTGGACGGCGACGAAGACTACCGCTTACAGCTCCTGCAGGAAGCCGGGACTTACCTGACGCCACTGGGAACGCAAACGGATGCGAAACTGCAGCACTATTTCGAGGAAATCGCCTCGGGTGACATCGTCGAACAACATGTACTCGACATACTCGGCAGAAATATTCAAAGCATTCGCTGTGGCAAAGGCATCGTGTGGTTCGACTTTGCGGCTATCTGCGATGGCCCCCGAAGCCAGGAAGACTATATCGAAATCGCCCGCTGGTACCCGACTGTCATCGTCTCGGGCATACCGGTGCTGGATCGCCATCGTGAAGATCCCGCGCGTCGCTTTATCGCGATGGTCGACGAGTTTTACGACCGCAAGGTGAAATTGATCGTGTCGGCCGCCGCCAGCGTAGAGCAACTTTACCGGGGAAGACGATTGCAATTCGAATTTGCGCGCACCGCAAGCAGGCTCGCAGAAATGCAGGCAAACGAGTACCTGCATGCGCCGCACCTGGCGTGAGGGATCTGCTTACCGCCGGCAACTGCTAAACTCGGCGCTAGCTATCGCAGCCGTGCAAAAGACGGGACCACAGCGTGAACAAGAAAAGCAATAGAGAGCTAATCCTGGAGGAGTTCCTGCCATACCGCCTGGCAATACTGTCACATACGGTCAGCACCTCGATCGCGCGCGCCTATGACCAGCGGTTCGGGCTGACGATCCCGGAATGGCGGGTCATCGCGATCCTCGGCCGGTTTCCGGGATTGTCGGCGGTCGAAGTGGCAGAACGTACGATGCTGGACAAGGTAGCGGTCAGTCGTGCGGTCACCAAGCTGATCAAGAATGGCCGCGTCGATCGCGAATTTGCCGACGCCGACAGGCGCCGCTCGATCCTCAACCTGTCGGCGGAGGGCCGCAAGGTGCACGATGAAATTGCTCCGCTGGCGCTGGGCATCGAGGACGAGCTTTTGCACGGCTTGTCGGAGGAACAAATTGGCACGCTGAACGAGGTGATCGAGCGGCTGCTGGTGCGTGCCCGATTGATCGGCGCGCCCTGACCGGGCTGCCCCGCAAATCGACGAGCGCTGTTTTAAGCAGCATTAAAATTTAGTGAATTCGCGCCATTGCGCAACCCCTGCCGGGCCGTCCGGCAAGCGTCGCGCGGCCACGGCAGGCTTGGGTTATAATCGCGGCCCGTCGCGCACCGGGACAGCGGCAGCCATTCCGCGCAACATGTCGTGGACAATAAATAAGAGTCCTGCCTGCCCCCTGAACTGGAGCATTTCTTGGAAACCATTGCGGACTTCGAGGTCCAGTACAGTCAATTCCTGGACCCGCAAGGAAAACCCAGCTCCGACATTCCGGATCTCGCCAAAGATACCGATGCGTTGCTCGAGATGTACCGCGCAATGACCGAAACCCGCCTGTTCGATGCCAAAGCGGTCAATTTGCAACGCACCGGCAAACTGGGAACTTATGCCTCCTCCTACGGGCACGAAGCGGCACATGTCGGCGTCGCCGCGGCAATGCACAAGGACGATCTCCTGGCGCCGAGCTATCGCGAATCCGGCACCATGCTTTACCGCGGCGTCAGCATGGAGGAAATCCTGCTTTACTGGGGCGGTGATGAACGTGGCAGCGATTTCGCCAAACCCCGGCATGACCTGCCCTACTGCGTTCCTATTGCGACGCAGTGCCTGCACGCGGCCGGCGCCGCAATGGCGTTTCAAATTCGCGGCGAAAAGCGCTGTGCGGTGTCAATGAATGGCGACGGCGGAACGTCGGAAGGCGCATTTTACGAAGCCATGAACGTCGCCGGCGCGAGGCAACTACCGGTCATATTCGTCGTCATCAATAACAAGTGGGCGATCTCGGTGCCCATCGAGTTGCAGACCGCGACCAAGACACTGGCACAGAAGGCAGTGGCGGCAGGCATACCCGGAATCCAGGTCGACGGCAATGACGTGATTGCCGTTCGCCACTGGATGGAACGCGCGTTGCAGCGTGCGCGCAAGGGTGAAGGCGCCTGCCTGATCGAAGCCGTTACCTATCGGCTGAGTGATCACACCACCGCGGACGATGCCAGCCGCTACCGCAAGAAAGAGGACGTCGAAGCAGCGCGCGAGCTGGAACCGTTCATCCGCCTGCGCAAATACCTGGTGAGTCTTGGTGCGTGGGACGACAAGAAAGAAGCGGAGCTCAATGAAAACGCCGCAAACAAGGTCGACATGGCGGTCCAGAAGTACCTGAACACGCCAAAGCAAGCGGTCGAGTCGATGTTCGATTACATGTACGCGGAACTGCCGGAGAACCTCGAGGAACAGCGGGCACACGCTATCCGCTACGCTGACAGCAACGGTACAGATCATGCCTGACGTGACGCTCATCGACGCGATCACCATGGCGATGGCCTGGGAACTCGAGCACAACCCGGACGTCGTCGTGCTGGGCGAGGACGTCGGCGTCAATGGCGGCGTATTTCGTGCGACGGCAGGACTGCAGGCACGGTTCGGCGAAGACCGGGTGCAGGACACGCCGCTCGCCGAAGGCATGATCGCCGGCATTTCCATCGGCATGGCCATGCAAGGCATGCGGCCGATCGCCGAGATTCAATTCATGGGATTTATCTATCCGACCGTGGATCAGATGATCAATCACGCCGGCCGCATCCGTAATCGAACTCGCGGACGCCTGAGCTGCCCCATGGTGCTGCGGGCACCTTACGGCGGCGGCATCCATGCACCGGAACATCACTCGGAAAGCACCGAGGCCCTGTTCGCCCACATGCCGGGGATACGGGTTGTCATTCCCTCCTCGCCCGCGAGGGCTTACGGATTGTTGTTGTCTGCCATCAGGGATCCCGATCCGGTAGTGTTTCTCGAGCCGAAACGCATTTACCGGCTCAACAAGCAGGCCGTCGAAGACAATGGCCGGGAATTGCCGCTGGACGTCTGTTACATACTGCGCGAAGGCAACGACGTCACCATCGTCACCTGGGGTGCCATGATTTTCGAGACCATGAAAGCGGCCGATCAACTCGCGCGCAATGGCGTAAGCTGCGAAATTATCGACCTTGCTACGATCAGTCCGATCGACTACCCGACGATCCTGGAGTCGGTAGAGAAAACCGGGCGGCTGGTCATTGTTCACGAAGCTGCAAGGACTTGCGGCGTTGGCGCCGAAATTGCCGCAATTGTCGCAGAGAAAGGCATGTACGATTTGAAAGGACCTATCCGGCGGGTTACCGGATACGACGTGGTGATGCCGCTGTTCCGACGCGAAATGGATTACATGCCGAGCGTGAGAAAGATTGCCGACGCAATCGGGGCAACGATGAATGACTGAAAGAGAATCGAGCCGATGACGACATTCAACCTTCCTGATCTCGGCGAAGGTTTACCGGAAGCCGAAATCGTCTCGTGGCACGTTGCCGAGGGCGATTCTGTCAGGACCGACGACTTGCTGGTGTCCGTCGAGACTGCCAAGGCGGTGGTGGAAGTCCCCTCGCCGCATACCGGCGTCATCGAAAAACTGTACGCGCGCGAGGGCGAGATCGTCGCAACCGGCGCACCGCTCGTGGAGTTCGCAGAAACGGAAGCGGCGCCGGCAAAGCCTGCGCAAGCGGAACACCGGGAAGATTCTGCAACGGTCGTCGGCTCCGTGCCGACTGGCAGTGAATTGATCCAGGAGACGGCCATTGCCGGCGGCCGGCAACGGCAAAAGACGGGCCGGATCAAGGCAACGCCGTCGGTGCGCACACAGGCCAAGCGCCTGGGAGTCGACCTCGCAGAGGTCACGCCAACCGGCAAAAACGGACAGATTACCGCCGCCGACCTCGAGCGGCATGCCGCCAGAGGCAGATCCCGGTCGCGTAGCGATCTGCCGAAGGCCATTGCCGGCCGCAGCGACCAGCTGCGCGGGCCGCGCCGCGTCATGTCGCAAAGCATGAGCAGTTTTCGCGACGAGGTCGCGTTGTGCACGCTGTTCGACGATGCCGACATTCACGAATGGATCGATAAACGCCACATTACGGCGCGAATCTTGCGCGCCATCGTCGCCGGTTGCGTCGCCGAGCCCGGACTGAACGGCTTTTACGACGCACAGACGTTGACCCACCGCAAGGAATCGCGGGTTGACATTGCCATGGCGGTCGACACCGAAGACGGGCTGATCGTGCCGGTCATCCGTAACGTCCAGGAGATGAACCTGGCGGACATACGCGCCGCGGTCGACGAGCTCAAGGAGGCGACGCGCAAACGCACCGTGGCGCCCAAGGATATGCTCGACTACACCTTCACCCTGTCGAATTTCGGGACCCTGGCGGGCCGCTACGCGACGCCGTTAATGGTGCCACCAACCGTCGGTATCCTCGGTAGCGGACGTGTGCAACACGATGTGGTCGCGGTCATGGGCGGTATCGAAGTTCACCGGCGGATCCCGTTGTCGCTCAGTTTCGATCATCGCTGCATTACCGGCGGCGAAGCGGCACGCTTCCTGGGAGCTGTGATCCAGGACTTGGAAATGCCAGACTAAACAGGTATAGATTCACCCAAAATCGCCCATTTCGGATAGATTGACCGTAAATCCCGGGTTCGTCACGTGTCCAAACAGCCGCACCGTCGCGCCAGCGACATCACCGAAGCGCTGATCGACGAGATCATCGCGACGAAGCCGGCGTCCAAGTCGCTGAAAAGTCGCCAGGAAATCGACGACTACCTGCGCAAGTATTTCGCCAACGTCCCCTACGAAGACATGGCCGGCCGTTCGCCGGAGATCATGGGGCGCGCCGCCATGGCACACCTGGAGTTTGCCAGTGTCCGCAAGCCGGGCACGGCAAAACTGCGCATTTTCAATCCGTCGGAAAAGGAGCACGGCTACCAGTCTGCCTACACCATCATCGAGATGGTCAACGACGACATGCCTTTCCTGGTCGATTCCGTGTCTGCGGCAATCACCCGCGCCGGCCTCGCCATCACCATGACGGTGCACCCGATATTCAGCGTGCGTCGCGATACCCAGGGTCGGCTGCTGAGCCTCGAACAGGCCAACGGCGAAAAAGGCAAGCCGGAATCCTATATCCGCTTCGTCGTCGAGCGAGAAGCGGACCAGCACAATCTCGATTTGCTCGAGCACGAGATCAACAAGGTACTTGCGGACGTGCGCGTGGCGGTCCGTGACTGGCGCAAGATGCGCGACAAGATTCTCGAGTCGGCATCGGAGCTGAGCCGCAGCCCCGCTGACGCCGCGCTGCGCATGGAAAGTGACGCGTTGCTGCGATGGCTGGCCGACGATCACTTTACATTTCTCGGCTATCGCGAATACAAACTCCGGCATCGCGGCGAAAAGCTTTTTCTGACGGCCGTCAAAGGCAGCGGCCTCGGCGTGTTATCGAAGGACGAACGCGGTAGCCGAGCCGTCGAGCTCACCAGTGAAATGATTCGTTACACCCGGTCGAAAGAACCGCTGATCATTACCAAGGCGAATTCGCGGGCGACGGTGCACCGACACAGCTACCTGGATTACATAGGCGTCAAGGCATACGACGACCGGGGTAATCCGGTCGGCGAGAAACGTTTCATCGGCCTGTTTACCTCAGTGGCCTACAGCGAAAGCCCGCGCAGCATTCCATTGTTGCGCCTGAAAGTTCAGCGAGTCCTGGAAAAAGTCGGTCTCGATCGATCCGGGCATCGCGGCAAAGCGCTGATGCACATACTCGACTCGTATCCGCGCGACGAGCTGTTCCAGGGTTCGGTCAAGGACCTGGTGCGTATTACCTCAGGGGTGCTAAACCTCCAGGATCGCAAACGCGTCAAGCTCTTCTTACGCCGCGATCCGTTTCGCAGGTTCTTTTCCTGCATTATTTACATCCCCCGCGAGCAATACACCACCGATGTGCGGCGCCGTGTCGAGGAAATCCTGTTGCAGGACTTCGGCGGCATATCCGTCGATACCAGTGTGCAGATCGTCGACGCACCCCTGGCGCGCATGCATACGATTGTCCGCCTGGGCAGCGGTGCGCAGGCGAAATTCGACATCAACCGGATCGAAAAGCGCATCGCCGAGGCGGCCATTACCTGGGCGGACCGGTTGCGCGAGCAGCTCATCGACAGGTTCGGGTACGACGAGGGATTCGCGTTGTTCCGTGAGTACGGCAAAAGCTTTCGCCCGGCATACCAGACCGACACGCCACCGCGAATCGCCTGCCTCGATGTCAAGCGCATCGACGGCTTGCTGAAAAACGAGCATGACAACTGGCTGTTGCTGCATTTGCCGAATGGCGCCCCCAGCGGAGCGTTGCATTTCCGGACCTTCCGGAAGCACGAACCACTGCCGTTGAGTCGCGTATTGCCGATCCTGGAGAACCTCGGTACCTATGTGCTGACCGAGCGTCCTTACAAGGTGATGCTGAGAAACGACGAACTGTTCTGGATCCAGGATTTCGAACTCGAATACGACGGCGCAGAGGAGCTGGATATCGACTCGGCCGCGATCCGCTTTCAGGAGAGTTTCAGCAAAGCCCTGTTCGGTCACATCGAGTCCGACAATTTCAATGAACTGATTCTGAAGGCCGGCCTGGACGTTCGTGAGACGGCACTGATTCGTACTTACGCCAAATACATACTGCAACTGGGAATCCCGTTCAGCCAGGCCAGGATGGAAGAGGTTCTTTCGAGCCATGCGGACCTGGCCTGCAAGCTGGTCCGACAATTCGCATGCCAGTTCGATCCCAAAATCTCGAAACAAGAACGCAAAACCGAACTCGAATCGATAACGACGGCCATCTCGCGAGGCATAAGCCGTGCGAGGAGTCTCGATGAGGACAGGATTCTTTCCGCATTTTTTGGCGCCATCAGTGCCACATTGCGCAGCAATTATTTCCAGGTGCAGGCGGACGGCACGCCGAAACCCTATATCTCGATAAAACTGGACCCGGGCAAATTGCCCGAGGCGCCGCGGCCGAAACCCAAATTCGAAATCTTCGTCTATTCGCCGCGCGTGGAAGGCGTGCACCTGCGTGCCGGGCAGATTGCGCGTGGTGGCATACGCTGGTCTGACCGACGAGAGGACTTCCGTACCGAAGTGCTCGGACTCATGAAGGCGCAGATCGTCAAGAACACGGTCATCGTGCCGACGGGTGCCAAAGGCGGGTTTGTGCCGAAGCACCTCCCCCTCGGCAATCGCGAAGCGATCATGGAAGAAGGCATTGCCTGTTACCGCATTTTCATATCCGGCTTGCTCGACATAACCGACAACGTCGTCGGCGACAAGATCGTCAAGCCGGCGAACGTCATCTGTCGCGACGGTGACGACCCGTACCTCGTCGTCGCTGCGGACAAGGGAACGGCGAGCTTTTCCGATATCGCCAATGCGCTGTCGATCGATTACGGGTTCTGGCTGGACGATGCCTTCGCCTCGGGCGGCTCCGCGGGTTACGACCACAAGAAAATGGGCATTACCGCACGCGGCGCCTGGGAGGCGGTCAAACGGCATTTCCGCGAACGCGGCGTCGACGTGCAGACCAAGCCGTTTTCGGTGGTGGGCATCGGCGACATGAGCGGCGACGTTTTCGGCAACGGCATGCTGCTGTCTCGCAAGATCAGGCTGGTCGCTGCCTTCAATCACATGCACATATTCCTCGATCCGGACCCGGATATCGCCGCGAGCTACAAGGAGCGGCGTCGCCTGTTTCGCTTGAAGCGCTCGAGCTGGGCGGATTACAAGGAGGAACTGATTTCCAAGGGCGGCGGCGTGTTTCCGCGCGAGGCCAAGAAAATCAAGCTGAGTGCCGAAGTCAGGGCCATGCTCGGTACCGCGGAAAGCTCGATGCAGCCCAACGACCTGATCCGCAGCATCTTGTCGATGGAGTTCGATTTGCTATGGAACGGCGGCATCGGAACCTATGTGAAAGCGAGTACCGAAAGTAACACCGACGTCGGCGACCGCAGCAATGACTATGTGCGCATCAATGCCAATCAAATGCGCTGCAAGGTGGTTGGCGAAGGCGGAAATCTCGGCCTGACCCAGCGGGCACGCATCGAATACAGTCTTAACGGCGGCCAGGTCAATACCGACTTCATCGACAATTCGGCGGGCGTCGACAGTTCAGACCGCGAAGTCAACATCAAGATACTTCTGGGAGCTGCCGAGAAGAACGGTCTGCTGAATCGCGAACAACGTAACAAGTTGCTCGCGGATATGACCGACGAGGTTGCCAGGTTCGTCCTGCGCACCAACTACCTGCAGACCCAGTCGATCAGCATGATGGAAGCACGGGCCCGCGAACGGCTCGATGAGACCGCCCGCCTGATCACCAATCTCGAAAAAACCGGGTTACTCGATCGCGCCCTGGAATTCCTGCCCGATGAAGTGGAAATCGAGGAGCGGCGGCAAAGGAAGCAGGGACTGACGCGCCCGGAACTCGCGGTCATCTTGAGCTACGCGAAGATCGATTTGTACAACGGTCTCGAGAAATCGGACCAGGCACTGGATGATTTCCTGACTACCGACCCGCAGCGCTACTTCCCACCCGAGCTGCGGCGCCGTTACCCCGACCTGATTCCCGAACATCGCCTGAGCCGGCAAATCCTGGCGACCCTGATTGCCAACAACATCGTGAACCGCATGGGTCCGGCATTCGTCAAGCGGATGCAGGTCGATACCGGCGCGGAAATCGTGACCATTGCAAGAGCCTATGTCGTGGCCCGTGAGGTCTGCGGGGCACGCGATATCTGGCACGCAATCGAAGGCCTGGACAACAAGATTCCGGCAACGATCCAGCAGGAAATGCTATTCGACGTCAGCAGAATCTTGCGTCACGCCTGCTACTGGTTGATCGAGCGCTATGGCAACGAGCTGGATATCGTCGCCGCTGTCGATCACCTGAAAGACACCATGGCAACCATATACGCACGCGCAGCAAGTATCGTTTCCGGTGCCGGCAAGGAGCGGCAACGAACGGCAACCGAGGAATACCTTCGCAATGGCGTACCGGAGAAACTCGCTCGCCAGATGGCGGCCCTGCTGCTGACGCGCGGCGCCCTGGACATTTCCGACCTCGCGAATCTGCTCAACAAAGACGGTGTCGAAACCGCCGAGATGTACGCGGAACTCAGCGATCGCCTGGGCATTATCTGGATGAATCGTTGCGTCGAGAGCCTCGAAGTGGACGGCCGCTGGCAAGCCATCGCACGCGGCAACCTGCGCGACGACTTTTATCGCATTCGCCGCGACTTTGTGACCGACCTGATGAACGGCCGCAGCCGCGGCAAGCCGCTGGACGTTTTCAATCGATGGCTCGATGAGCATTCCGAGGAAGTCAGGAAGTTCGACGCCATCCTTGCCGAGATGCGCTTGAGAGATGACGTCGATTTTGCAACCCTGTCGGTCGCGGCACAGGAACTGCGAAAGCTTTCGCTCGCAAATCATTAAATCGAGGAATCAATGTCCGGAAAACTGATGCTTGTCCGGCACGGGCAAAGCGACTGGAACCTGAAAAACCTGTTCACTGGCTGGACCGATGTCGACCTGACGGAAAAGGGCGTCGAAGAAGCGGCCGCGGCCGGCAAACTTCTCGCGAAACTCGACTACCAGTTCGATATTGCGTTCACCTCGGTGCTCAAGCGCGCCATTCGCACGTTGTGGATCATGCTGGATGAAATGGACCGGATGTGGATTCCGGTGGTCAGGGACTGGCGCCTCAATGAGCGCCACTACGGTGCGCTGCAGGGCTTGAACAAGGCGGAGACCGCGGCCAAGTACGGTGACGAACAGGTGCATATCTGGCGGCGCAGCTACGCCACGGCGCCGCCGGCGCTCGAGCCGGACGACGAGCGCCACCCGCGGCACGACCCGCGCTACGCCGGTATTGCAGAGTTGCCGGCAACGGAAAGCCTGGCGACCACCCTGGAGCGCGTCAGGCCGTGCTGGGACGAGCGGATTGCACCGGAACTCCGCAGCGGCCGCAACGTGCTCATTGCGGCACACGGCAACAGCCTGCGCGCGCTCGTCAAGATGCTCGACGACGTGCCCGAGGACGAGATAACCGGCTTCAACATTCCGACCGGGATTCCCCTGGCCTACGAGCTGGACGATGCGCTGACGCCGGTGTCCAGCGAATTCCTGGGCGACCCGGAGGCTGTGGCCGCCGCCGCTGCCGCGGTCGCCAACCAGGCGAAAGCCGGTTGATTTACGCGCTCGGCAGCGAGGCGCCGGTCATGCTGGGCGACGGGCAATTCGTCGCCGATACTGCAGCGGTGATCGGCCGGGTCAAGCTCGGTAGCTGTGCCAGCATCTGGTTCAACGCCGTCGTGCGCGGCGATAACGAATGGATCGTCATCGGCGATCGCAGCAATGTCCAGGATGGCAGCGTGTTGCACGCGGATGAAGGCGTGCCCTTGACCTTGGGCAAGGACGTCACGGTCGGCCACAAAGCGATGCTGCACGGCTGCACAATTGGCGACAATTCGCTGATCGGAATTGGCAGCATCGTCCTGAACCATGCCAAAGTCGGCCGCAATTGCATCGTCGGTGCAAATTCGCTGCTCACCGAGAACAAGGAATTCCCGGACGGTGTGTTGATCCTCGGCAGTCCTGCGAAAGTCCTGCGCGAGCTGACAGACGAAGAAATCCGTTACAACGCCTGGTCGGCCGAGCATTACGTGGAAAACGCCCGGCGCTTCAGTGCCGATCTCAGGCAAATTTGACTGACCGAAATTTGCGTGGGAGGGGCTTCAGCCCCGATCGGCCGCATGAGGAGAGCGCGGCTAAAACCGCTCCCACAAGCCGCTATCACAAATGTATCCTCAGAATCAGTTTTGATGTTTTGGATGCGATGACCGGCGCTTGAGTCGTTCTTCGCTGATCACCCTGACGAGTCCCTCCTGCGCTGCCGAAGCGACCAATTGCCCGTCCTCGGTGAAGAACTGGCCACGGGCAAAGCCGCGCGCACCGGAGGCGTTCGGACTGTCGAAGGAGTACAACAGCCACTCGTCGACGCGCGCTTCGCGGTGGAACCAGAGTGCGTGATCGAGGCTCGCCATTTGCACCCGACCCTGGCCGAACGGCAAACCGTGCGGCAGCGTGCTGGTGCCGAGCAATTCGTAATCCGATACGTAAGCAAGCAGGTTCTGGTGCAGGCTGACCTCGTCCGGAAGGCGATCGACCGCCCTGATCCAGACCTGCTTCACGGGGGGCAGTTTTTCCGGCTTCAGGAAATTCATCGCCCGCACCGGTCGGAATTCGAATGGTCGCTTGTCGGTGAGGTAGCGACGCATCTTTTCCGGAATCACCTCGAGAATGTCGGCGGAAACCTCGGTCATGTCCGGTAAACCGTCAGGGCCGGGAACCTCGGGCATTTGCGCCTGATGCTCGAGACCTTGCTCGGGCTTCTGAAACGACGCGGCGAGATTGAATATCGGCCGGCCATGCTGAATGGCAACGACCCGGCGAACCGAAAAGCTTCCACCGTCACGTGCGCGGTCGACTTCGTAGATGATGGGCGCATGCATATCGCCGCGACGCAGAAAATAGGCATGCAGCGAATGCGCGCGCCGGTTGTCGACCGTATGGTGTGCTGCCGACAGCGCCTGACCGAGTACCTGGCCGCCGAAAACCTGCGCGCTGCCGATGTCCCGGCTTTGGCCACGAAAGTAATTTTCCTCGATTCGCTCGAGCTGCAGCAGTTCGATCAGGTCGCTGAGGACGGCATGCATAGGCTAAGGAATCGCGACTGAAGTCGCTCCTACACAAATGATTTTCGCAACAATCCGGCTACGTCGGCGACGGGTCACTGAAAATGATCAGGCGACGGCTTCGCCGCCGTCGACCACGATGCCGGTACCGCTGACGAACACCGAATCATCGGTCGCCAGGAACAGCGCGACTTTGGCGATGTCGATCGGCTCACCAAGACGCTTGGCGGCGGAGCGCTGAATGCAGAAGTCGCGAAGATCCTTGTCGGCATTGAAGACCCGTCGGCTTTCCGGGGTCATCACTGCGCCGGGCTGGATGTAATTGACGTTGATGCCGAACGGCCCGGATTCCGCTGCCAGCTCCGCCGTCAGCGCGGCGATAGAAGCGGTCGAACGGGCGAAGGCTTCCGAACCGTCGCGGCCGAAGATGCTGCGGACAAATCCCATGATGACGACGCGACCGGCCGGGCTGTTCTTCATCAGCGGCAATAACGCCTTGCAAAATCCGGATACCAGTTGTTTCTTTCGCTCCAGCAACTGCTCGAGTGCATCGGCGTCGCCATCGTTGACCTGGCCGTCGGTGCGCGGGTTGACGTTGCAAACGACGATGTCGAGGTCACCGAACTCGGAACCCGCCACCTCGGCGACTTGCGCTGCTGCGTCGCTCGCATGCAGGTCGACCACGACGCCCTTGACGCCTTTCAGGGCTTCGAATTGCGTGTCGACCCCGGAATTCGGCGAATCGACGGCCAGTACGTCGGCGCCGTGCTTGACCAGGGTCCGGGCGACGGCTTCGCCGATGCCGCTCGCTGCACCGGCCACGACCGCCCTTAACCCGAATAATCGTTGATCTTCAGCCATTAAACCTGATCTCCGTGGGGGCTACATATTAACCGGTCGGCAGCTGATAATTTGCGAACTGCTTCCGCAATTCGACCTTTTTTATCTTGCCGGTTGCGGTATGCGGGATCTCGTCGACGAACACCACATCGTCCGGGTACCACCATTTGGCGATCTTGCCGTCGAAAAAGGCGAGCAGGTCGTCTTTGCTGACCTCCTGGCCGTCGGCCTTGATGACGATCAGCAGTGGCCGCTCGGTCCACTTCGGGTGCGGCACCCCGATAACCGCCGCCTCCGCCACGGCCGGGTGGCCCACCGCGGTGTTTTCGATCTCGATCGAGCTGATCCACTCGCCCCCGGACTTGATGACGTCCTTGGTCCGGTCAGTGATGGCCACGTAACCGTGCGGGTCGATAGTCGCAACGTCGCCGGTATCGAGCCAGCCGTCTTCCGTGTGGGCGCCGCCACTGCCTTCGAGCTTGAAATAATCGCTGCAGATCCACGGCCCCCGCACCTGCAAGGCACCGTAGGCGATACCGTCCCAGGGCAGTTCCTCGCCGTCGTCGTCGACGATGCGCAGCTCGCAACCGTAAATGCCCCGGCCCGCCTTCGTTTGCAGCGCGTAGCGCTCATCCGCCGACAGCGAGTCCATACCGGCTTTCGGTGTATTGGTCGTACCGAGGGGGCTCATCTCGGTCATGCCCCAGCCCTGCAGGACGCGCACGTCGTGCTTTTCATGAAACTCGCGGATCATCGATTCGGGCACGGCAGCGCCGCCGATGATCGTGCGCTCCAGCTTGTCCAGCCGCTTACCCGTTTTATCGGCATATTGCAGCAGGGCCAGCCACACGGTCGGCACGCCGAGCGCCAGGGTGACCGACTCCGACTCGAGCAGTTCGAAAAGCGTCTCGCCGTCGCCCATTTTCGGCCCGGGATAAACCAGCTTGGCGCCGACCATGACCGCCGAATACGGCGTGCCCCAGGCATTGACGTGGAATAACGGCACCACCGGCAGCACGCAGTCGCGATTCGAAAGCCCCATGACGTCCGGGGCAATGCCGGCGTAAGCGTGGATGATCGTCGAACGGTGGCTGTAGAGGACGCCTTTGGGGTCGCCCGTGGTGCCCGAGGTGTAACACAGGGCGACGGCCGAGTTTTCGTCGAACTCGGGCCATACGTACTCGTCACTCTCGTCGGCGATCAATGCTTCGTAGCTGACGGCATTCTTCAACGAGGTTTCCGGCATGGTGTCGGCGCGTGCCAGGATCACGTAACCCTGAACACCCGGTATCGAATCCGCGATGTTCTCGAGCAACGGCACGAACATCGGATCGACGAACAGCCACTTGTCGTCCGCGTGATTGATAATGAACACCAGTTGCTCGGCGAACAGGCGCGGGTTGATGGTATGGCAGACATAGCCGGCACCGCCGATCGCGTAGTAGCACTCGAGGTGCCGGTAGTCGTTCCAGGCAATGGTGGCGATGCGGTCGCCCCGCTCGAGACCCAGCTTGTCAAGCGCATTGGCGAGCTGTCGTGTGCGACGAAAACAATCGGCGTACGTGTAGCGGTGCAGAGGGTCCTCGGCGGTGATCGACACGATCTCACGATCGGGATGGTGGCGGTCCGCGTGCCGCAGAATCGATGAAATGAGCAGCGGCACATCCATCATCAAGCCACGCATTTGCAATTCCCCCCTGCCGGCAGAGACTTCGATGACGCGTCATTAAACGAGCAAAGTCGCCCGACTGCAAGCGCCGCCGAGAAACCCCGGATACTTCGCGATCGAGCGTTCGGGGGGTGCAAGGGAATCGCTGGAGGCCGCGGGGCTCCGGGCTTTATTCGGTTATCCGAGGGGTTCAGGTACGACAGACCGTGCTATCCTTGCGACCTGAATCGCCGCCGGGGATCGCCGTGACCAGGGACCGTTTCACGGATATCAGGGAAGGCGAAATTGCCGCCGGGAGTGCCGCGGAAAATCCGTTTCAGGTACATCACGCGCGGTAATCACAAGCAGAATTTCAATGGAGGGGGCCGGAATGAGCAATCGCCTGGGGAAACCCAATACCCTGTTACAAAAATCAATAATAACTAATCCCGTTTTTAAGCTTTTAACCCTGCTGTCCGCAACTATCGCCGCTATCCCGATTGCCCAGGCGCAGGACGACGAAGTCCTCGAGGAGGTGGTAGTAATTGCCACCCGCCTGCGCGCCGACAGTGTGCAGGAGGTGCCTGCATCGATTACGGCAATCGGCTCCGAAGTCATGGAGCGCCAGCAAATCGAAAATACCTCGGATATGCAGCTGGTGGTTCCCAATGTCAGCTACAGCAAGGGAAATTTCACCACCAGCTCGTTCCAGGTCCGGGGAATCGGCTCGTCGGCTGTCGGTTCGACCGCCGACTCCGGCGTGAGTGTGCACGTCAACGAAATCCCGATCGAAAGCCATCGCCTGTACGCCACCGAGTTTTTTGACGTCGAGACGATTTCGATCATGCGCGGCCCACAAGGCACCCTGTTCGGGCGCAATGCGACCGGCGGCCTGATCAACGTGCGGACGAATGTGCCGCAACCGGAATTCAGTGCCAGCCTGGTCGCGGAAATTGGCGATTTCAACAGCCGGCGATTCACCGGCCACCTCAACCTGCCGATGGGCGACCAGTGGGCGGTGCGCTTTGCCGGAATAACGACACAAAGGGACGGTTATACGACGAACCTCGCCACCGGCAGTGACATCGACGGCCGCGACATGTACGCCGTTCGCGGCTCGTTGCGCTTCCAACCCAGCGATCGCACCACGATCGACCTGATGGTTTCCTACATGGAGGACGACTCCGACCGCACCCGATCACAAAAGACGCTGTGCAACCGTGACCCGGTCGGCAACCTGGGCTGCCTCAATGACACGCTCGACTTTGAATTTCCAAACGGCCTGGGCATTTTTCCGTCGACCCCGGTCACCAATATCGCACTGGGAGACATCACGAGCATGGATCCGGTGACCAACCAGGGATTCAGCCTGTTCCCGTTCGGCTATGACGTCCACGGCGCCGTGCCGAACCCGGCGGACCTGCGCACGGTGAACCAGGATTTCAACCCCATTTATGAGGCCGACGATACCCTTATCACCCTGTCGCTCGACCAGGCACTCGGCGACAGCCATAACCTCGAGGTGACGGTGGCCCGTCATGACACGAATTTCTTTTCCAGAACGGACTGGGACGCGACGATCGGTGCACCCATTATCGGCGTGCCGGCGCCGGGCTTCGGCATTCCCGTATTGGTACCGTTGTTTGCACCGACGACCAACGGCGCGTTGTTCGCCAACAATAGCTTGCCCATATCGAACGTCAGCACCAACAATCTCGGCGTGCTGGCCCTCGACATCCTGAGCTCACATACCAATTACTTTACGTATGACCAGTCCAATACAGAGGGCGAGCAAATCACTTTCGAAGTCATCCTCGATTCCGATTTTGGCGGCGATTGGAACTACTTGCTCGGCGGTATCTATTACGACTACGAAGGAGACACCGATTACAACGTCGCCTCGAACACCTTCGATTACTTCTCGACGATTGCGCTGGTCGCGGAACTCGCGCAAACCGTGCCGCCGCCGTCGCCGGTCGACGGAACCGGCATCGCGACACCGTTCTTTGTCAACGAAACGGATTTGTACGGTCTGAAAACGACCGGCCTCTTCGGCGAGCTGTATTACGATGCGTCAGATACGGTCAAGCTGACGCTCGGCCTGCGTTACACACGCGACGAAAAACGCGTTCGCGATCGCAACCTGCTGGTCAACAGCTTGCTGGCCGGCGCCCCTGTGCCGACACCGATCGGCTCTTCGACAGCTAACGGCATTCCGGATTATCGTGTTGACAAGGAAACCTTCTCAGAGATGACCGGCCGTTTCGTGGTCGACTGGCAGGTCAGTGACTCGACCTTGCTGTACGGTTCCTATACGCGCGGCTATAAAGGCGGCGGCTTCAATCCGCCGTTTGATCCCGTCCAGTTTCCGACGGCAACGCGAACCTTCGAACCCGAGGATATCAACGCTTTCGAATTCGGCGCGAAGAGCACTTTTGCCGAATATGGACTGACACTGAACGTATCCGCGTTCTACTACGATTACGTCGGTCTGCAGATCGCGCGCATCGTCAGCCGTACCTCGTTCAACGAGAACGTCGACGCCGAGGTTACCGGGCTGGAGGCCGAGTTCGTATGGGCGCCGTCCGACAACTTCCTGATCAACGGCATGGTGTCGTTTCTGGATACGGAAATCGGCAACGTGGCCGTGCCCGATCCGCGCGATCCCTCGGGCGGCGTCGCGGATTCGACCGTCGTAAAGAACCTGCTGGACAGCGAGAATTGCGTCATCCTGTGGAACGGCAGTCCCGACCCGGCAACGACACTGCCGCTGGTCGACCCGTCGTTCGCGCTGTTGCCGTTCTCCGATTGCGGCGCATTGCAGGCCAACATGGACGCCTTCAATTTCGCACTGGGGACGGCCTACAGTTACACGGACTCCGTGAACGTAAACCTCAAAGGCAACCCGCTCGCGGGATCGCCGGAAACCTCATTCAGCCTTGGCGCGCAATACACGTTCCGTTTTGGCGACGGCCTGGAACTGACTCCGCGGGTCGACTACTACTGGCAGGACGACAGCCAGGCGCGTATCTATAACAGCCCGATCGACAGGATCGAATCCTGGGACAACATCAATGCCCAGATCACGCTGGCGCCCGAGGATTATCGCTGGTACTTCAAGGTCTTCGTGCAAAACCTGAACGATGACGACAATATCACCGGCATGTTCCTGAATTCTGCGGCGCTCGGCCTGAGCACCAACGTGTTCCTGATGGAGCCGCGGCGTTACGGCGCGACGTTCGGCATCAATTTCGAATAGCTTCGAAGTTAAACGCTCACAGCCGGGTCGGAGCCAATGGCTCTGACCCGGCTCTGAGCCCGCCTGTCGGTCATTCGGGCTTGCCCGGTCCCATCAGGTACCACAGGATCAGGCCAAGTATCGGCAGGATCAGTACGATTACGACCCAGATGGCTTTCTTGCCGTCGCTTGCCGCACTCTTGACGATTTTCAGGATCGCGTAAACGTCGGCTATCAGGATCAAAATCCCGAAAATTCCCAGACCTTCCATCGATTACCCCTTTTGTTTTCGATTATTGTGACTTGCGCAGACATCGATTGTAAACGCTCGGCCGTCGTTGTGCCCGCACCGTGGCGGCACCTTGCCGCGCCATCAGCCACAGCTATACTTTGACGATTGTTCAATTTATCAACGGGATCTAGATTGATGGGACGCAAATATCAAAACATCCTGGAAACGGTCGGCCGTACCCCGGTGGTCCGGCTGAACAAGATCGCCCCGGACGGTATCAATCTCTACGTCAAGATCGAATCGTTCAACCCGATGGGGTCCGTCAAGGATCGGCTGGCGCTCGGCGTCATCGAGGACGCGGAACAATCCGGCGCCCTGAAACCCGGCCAGACGGTGATCGAGGCAACCAGTGGCAACACCGGCATCGGGCTGGCGATGGTCTGCGCGGCAAAGGGTTATCCCCTCGTGGTAACGATGGCCGAGAACTTCAGTATCGAGCGTCGCAAGATGCTGCGCTTTCTCGGCGCCAAGGTCGTCCTGACGCCGGCGGCATTGAAAGGCAGCGGTATGCTTGCCAAGGCGGTCGAACTGGCAGAGAAGCACGGCTGGTTCCTGTGCCGGCAATTCGAAAACGAGGCCAACGCCGATGCCCACTCGAGAACCACGGCGCCGGAAATCCTCGCGGATTTCGAGGGAGAGCGGCTCGACTACTGGGTCACGGGTTTCGGAACCGGCGGCACCCTGAAAGGCGTTGCCAGGGTCCTGGCCAAGGAAAGCCCGGAGACCAGGATTATCGTTTGCGAACCGGATAATTCGCAGATCCTCGGCAGCGGCATACCGCAGCAACGTCTGGCGGACGGTACGCCCGCCGACAGCCATCCGCTGTTTCGGCCGCACTTGATGCAGGGATGGAGCCCGGACTTCATTCCGAAGCTGACCGAAGACACGGTGGACATGGACGTCATCGACCGAATCGTGCCGATCAAAGGTGATGATGCGATCCGCCTGTCGAAAGCGCTGGCGACCGAAGAAGGAATTTTCGTGGGCATCTCGGCCGGCGCCACCCTGGCCGGTGCAATGGAGGTTTGCAAGAGCGCAGAGAAAGGCGCAAACGTCCTCTGCATGCTGCCCGACACGGGCGAGCGTTACCTCAGCACACCGCTGTTCGACGACATTCCGGTGGACATGAGCGACGAGGAAATCGAGATTGCCGATTCGACCCCGGGCTATCGCTTCGGCGCACCACCGCCACCGCCTGCCAAGGAAGAGGAGCAGGAAGAGGTGGTAGCCGCACCGGAGGAAGCGGTGCGGTTTGTCGAGGAAGTCACCAGCGACACCGGCATGCCCGTGGTCCTGTTCGCGCTGGAGTGGTGCGAGTTCTGCTGGTCGGTACGCAAGATGTTCGCCAAATATGAAATTCCCTACCGTTCGGTCGACCTCGATTCGGTCGAATACCAGGAGGACAACAAGGGCGGCAAAATCCGCGCCGCGCTTCGCGAGCGGACGAACTCAAAGACGATTCCACAGATATTTATCGGCGGTCAGTTCATCGGCGGCGCGACCGAGCTTTTTGACGCCGCGAAAGACGGGTCGATGCAAAGACTGCTGGAAGAAAACACCGTGCATTACAACAAGGGCATAAAGGACGACCCGTACTCGTTCCTGCCGGGCTGGTTACACAAGCGATAGCCTGAATATTTCACGAGTAGCCGAGAATGCCGGTTACTGTGTCGCGTGCAGCGCGGCAGGCGCAAACTGTAACCCTCGACAGACACGATTAGCTCTGCTTGCCTTGATAACCTTAACTGACTTATCTATCGGTGCCGTTACTCGTGAATTATTCGGGCTGGCCTCAGGCTGTCCCTGCTACCGCATCCGCTTCGTCGGTTTCCTCGTCGAAGTAGTAGATGCCGATCGTCTCCGCGACACACGCCGGCTTACGCTCGCCTTCGACTTCGACCTTGATCTCGGAGTGCAGGTGCAGCGCGCCGCCGCGCTTGCGTGCCTGCAACACGGTCGCCCGCGCCCGGACTCGGGATCCGACCGGGACCGCTGTATAGAATCGGACCTTGTTGGCGCCGAAATTAATGGCATGGGTGAGATTTTCGATGTGCACGAAATCATTGGTGAGCGTCGGAATCAGTGACATGGTCAGGTAACCATGTGCGATGGTCTTGCCGTCAGGCAATTCGCGCGCGGCCCGCTCCTCATCGACGTGAATCCACTGGTAATCGCCAGTGGCCTCGGCAAAGCGATTGATCATCTGCTGGTCAATCGTAATCCAGTCCGATACACCCACCTCGACGTTTTCCAGCGCCTTGGCATCCTCGAGTGATTTGATGACGTGCAAACGGTTCTCCCGGATTTGCGACAAAAGTGGCGCGCCCAAAGGGCTGCAGCCCGAAATGTTGCACTGCAAGAAAAACACAGATGCGGAGGCTTGGGCAAGTCTTGCGGGTAAATATGCTGCACTTTGCGCTGTTTGCCCGCAGCAAGGCCAGTAGCCGCGCGCCTGCCGACCTAGTTCACTTGTTGCGGAAACAGGCGCCCGGCAATTCGATTATGTAAGTTTCGCGTCCCCGGATGCGTAACTTTGCTGCAAAAGTCGTTTATACAGCTTGCCCGTGGCCTGGCGCGGCAGCGAATCTACGAAGTCGACCGATTTCGGACATTTCACCGGCGACAGCTGTTGCCGACAATAGTCCAGCAACGATTGCGCCAATTCCGGCCCCGCGTCGGCGGGGTCAAGCAATTGCACCACTGCCTTGACCCGCTCGCCGAGGTCCGGGTCGGGAATGCCGAAGACGGCGGCATCGGCAACCTGCGGATGCATCACCAGGACGTCCTCGCATTCCTGCGGATAGATATTGACGCCGCCGGATATGATCATGTACGCCTTGCGATCGGTGAGATAAAGGAATCCCTCGTCGTCCGTGTAACCGATGTCGCCGAGCGTGCTCCAGCCTTTCTCATTGTGCGCATTGCGGGTTTTGACGGGATCGTTGAGATATTCGAAATCCGTGCCGCCGGAAAAGTAGATCGTGCCAATCTCGCCCGGACCCAGTTCGCGGCCATCCTCGTCCACAATGTGTATCGCACCGAACAGTGGCCGCCCGACGGTTCCCCTGTGTTCGAGCCATTCTTTTGACGCCACCGTACAAAATCCGCTGCCTTCGGTGCCGGCGTAATACTCGTAGATGACCGGGCCCCACCACTCGATCATGCGCTCCTTTACCGGAACCGGGCACGGTGCAGCCGCATGAATGGCGACCTGCATGCTGGATACGTCGTACTTCAGGCGCTCGGCATCCGGCAGCTTGAGCATCCTGATGAACATCGTGGGGACCCACTGCGAATGCGTGCAGCGATGCGTCTCGATGGCCTGGAGTGCGGCGACGGGATCGAATCTCCGCATGATCACGGAGGTGCCACCGATGGTCAGCGTAATGAGATTGAAGCGCAGCGGCGCTGCATGATAAAGCGGTGCCGGCGACAGATACACCGTGTCCGGGCTGAACCCGTAAAGCCCGACGATTGCGCGCGCATTGTCGGACAGGACCTCGGGGGAGTCGCCGGTCAACGCGATCTTCACACCTTTCGGCTGCCCGGTGGTGCCCGACGAATACAAAAGGTCCTGACCCTTGCTTTCGTCGTCGATTGGCTTGGCGGGCATTGCTGCAATCTCGCGCTCGAGTGGCGCGTAACCCGCTATTTCACCGCCGAGGGCGTAACGCTCGATGTCGCCTGGCAGCAGGTCATCAAGCGTTTCGGCCTGCGCGCCGAATTTCGCCGAGCTGATATATAGCCGTGCGCCGCAATCGGTCACGATGTAGTGTGTTTCGGCGGGTGTCAGGTAAGTGCTCAACGCCGTGTAATACAGGCCTGCCCGCAGTGCCCCGAAACAGATTGCGTAAAACTCGCTGCAGTTTTCCAGGGTGAAGGCAATGCCGTCGCCGGTCCGTAAGCCGCGACGACGGAAAAACCGGGCGTATTGATCTGCGCGCGCAGAAAGCTCGCCATAGGTCAGGGTCGTGCCGCACTCCGCCATGAGGATCGCGGTTTTTTCGGAATGTTCGCTGGCGTTTTTTCTCAATCCCATCTGCGGTTCGAATTCCTTTTATACAATTCTGCTATACACGCGCCGCGATAATTAGTGTAATAAATCAGTGTCCGGGGAATCCATTTTTGCGATTGTGCTGGCTGCCGGCTCGTCCACGCGGTTCGGCCGTACCAAACAACTCGAGCTGTATGAGGGAACGCCGCTGGCGGCGCATGCCCTGCGCCAGGCCGAAAGCGTATTCGGTGTTCGAACCCTGCTGGTGGTCGGCAATGAATGGAAAGCGGTCGTGGATACCTGTGAGCCGCTGGCCGGATTTTTCGTCATCAACGAAAAATATGGCGAGGGAATCGCCAGTTCGATTGCCTGCGGGGTGCGCGCCGTCGCCGACGGCGCTGATGCGATCCTGCTGACCATGGCGGATCTGCCCCTGGTGACGGCAGAACACCTGTCGGCGCTGGCGCAAGGCTTCAGGGAGTCTCCCGGTTCCATCGTCGCCAGTGCCTTCGACGACACCGTCGGACCGCCTGTCATATTCCCGAAATCGGACTTCGCTGCCCTGCTCGCCCTTAAGGGCGATCACGGCGCCAAACCGGTCATTGACGCCAACAGGGATCGCGTTTTGTCGATCGCCTGCGAGGAGGCGGCCTTCGATATCGACCGTCCGGAGGACCTGGCCGGTATTTACTGAGCGATGGTCTGCGGCGCGGGATGTGCGTGTTCGGCACAACGCTCGCAGTTGACCCAGCCGGAATCGCCGTTGACGTAGTGCTCCTTCTTCCAGATCGGCAGGCGCAGCTTCACCTGGTCAATGATGTAGCGGCACGCCGCAAAGGCCTCGTCGCGATGCGCGGAACTGACACCGACCCAGACCGCGCAATCCCCGAGTTCGAGCAGTCCTTCCCTGTGCACACAGTCGGCGTGCAGGATAGGGAATTTGGTTTTTGCCTCGGCAATGATTTTCTCGCCTTCCTTGACTGCAAGCGGCTCGTAGACTTCGTATTCGAGCTGCAACACTTCATGGCCTTCATTTTCGTTGCGGACCCAGCCTTCGAACGCAACGTAGCCGCCTGCCGCGTGATCCTGCATCGTTTCCCGCAATCTGTCCGGATCGATTGGCGTCTTGCTGATGCGCATGGACTCAGCCCCCGGCCACCGGTGGAAACAGCAGCACCGTGTCACCGTCATTGATCGCCGTGGTCCAGTCTGCCATTTCGTCATTGATGGCGACCTTGCAGTGCCCCAGTGGCTCCTGCGAACCGTGGCGGTCTTTCAGCAGCTCGAACACGTCTCTTGCCGTGTTCGCCTCCAGGCTGAGCGTTTCCTCGCCGACCCCGGCATGCTCGCGGAATCCCGCAAAGTAGCGAATCGTGATGCGCTTGCTCATGACGGGGCCTCGATGCGGGTGCCGGCGAGATCCTCCGGCGCATTGATGTTGTGCAGCGCGCCGGGGTTCGGCTGGGTCAATAAATGCGTGTCGGAATTGATCAGCATCTTGCGCGGGCAGACGATATCCTGCTTTACAAATGCACCGATCAGCGCTCTCGACGCCGGACGATAAATCGCACACAGCGGCTCCGGGAGCCCGTCGACGACACTCCGGTAGGCGGTCGCCGGGTGCTCGGCGGAGCAATTCGCGATCAGGAAGGCAATTGTCTGGTCATCGATATTCGGCAGGTCGCAGGCAAGGACCAGCCAACCCACATCGCGGTGCGTATCGAGCGCTGACAGGATGCCCGCAACCGGACCGAGTTCCTCGTAGCGGTCGACGATCTGCTCGTATTTACTGCGCTCGGGATCGTCAACCTGGTCGGCACGGGTCGACACGAAAACACGGTCGACATGACCGCGCAACAATTTGACGGCGCGAGCCAGCTGGGTTTCGCCATTCTGCGTAAGCAGCGCCTTGTCGCTGCCCATGCGCCGGCTTTTACCGCCGGCGAGCACCAGTCCCCAGACTTTCTCAGGCACGCTCATAGTCCTGTTTTCCGCCGGTTTTGGAAATCAGCCGCGTTTCGCCAATCGTAATGTCGTGCGACAGTGCCTTGCACATGTCGTACACGGTCAGCGCCGCCACCGACGCGCCGGTCAGTGCTTCCATTTCCACGCCCGTCCGATGATGCACCTTGCAGCGGCAATCGATTACCGCGCGTTTCTGTTCATCCAGTTCGATGCTGATCTTGCAGTCGTCGAGTCCCAGCGGATGGCAAAACGGAATCAGCTCGTGGGTGCGCTTGGCAGCCATAACGCCGGCGACGATCGCGGTCGCGAATACCGGCCCCTTCGCCGTGCTGATGTCACCGCCTGCAAAGTGTCCGGCGATCTCGGGCGGAAAATTCACCACGGTTCTCGCATGCGCGGTGCGATCGCTCGGCTGCTTGTGGCTGACGTCGACCATGGTTGGCCGATTACCGCTATCGATGTGACTTAACTTGCTCATGCTCAACCGCCCATGCGGTACATTTCGACCTTGTTGATCAGCGGTTTCTCGACAGGTTCGACCGTTCGCGTTTCGCTGTAACGATCGGTGCGTTTGATCCACACGTTTCGCAAAATATCCGCAAGCTCGGCATCGCTCGCACCGCTTCTCATTGGATGCATCAGGTTGGTGCCTTGCGTCGCAAACAGACAGGTGTACAAGGTGCCGTCCGCCGACAACCGCGCCCTGCTGCAGGCGCCGCAAAACGGTTCCGTGACCGAGGAGATAAAGCCGACTTCGCCTTCGCCGTCGAGATACTGGTAGCGCCTGGCGACCTCGCCAGGGTAATTGCGGCCGACGGCGCGCAACGGCCAACGTGCCTGGATCGCCTTCAACAGGTCCCGCGACGGCACCACCTGCTCCAGTTTCCAGCCATTGCGATTGCCAACGTCCATGAACTCGATGAGGCGCACGATGTGCCCGCTGCCGCGGAAATGTTGCAGAACGTCGAGCACCGTGTGATCGTTGACCCCGCGCTGGACGACCACGTTGATCTTGATCGGCGTCAGCCCGGCCTTTTCTGCGGCGGCGATACCTTCGAGCACTTTGGCAAGATCACCGCGGTTGCCGCTCATTCGCCTGAAGACCGCTTCGTCCATGCTATCCAGGCTGATCGTTACCCGGTGCAGTCCGGCGTCGGCCAGCGACTGTGCCAGCGGCGGCAGCAGGACGCCGTTGGTGGTCAGTGCCAGGTCGTCGACGCCGTCGAGTTTACTCAGGCGAGCAACGAGACTGGCGACTTTCTTGTCCAGCAAGGGCTCGCCGCCGGTGAGCCTGAGTTTGGACACGCCGAGACCGACCGCGATCGAGGCAATGCGATAGATTTCGTCGTGACTCAGCATCTGGCGGCGGGTCAGAAAGCGGTAATCCTCGCCAAATTCGGCTTCCGGCATGCAGTACGGACAGCGGAAGTTGCAGCGATCCAGCAGCGATATCCGCAGATCCTGCAGGGGCCGGCCGAAGGCGTCGCCGATCGGCGCCTGTGGACCCGTCCGTTTTCCGGTTTCGTCACGCATCCCGCCATTTTGCCCGAATCGGGCTTGCCGTGTAAGCATTCCCCGGCTTCCGCGCGGGCCGAAGCAGCACCCCGCCGGTGAAAGCGCCGCTGCTGGCCGCTGTGGAGGCCCCGCTCGGCGGGCAGGAATGGTAATCTCAGTCGGTATTTCCGAACAATGACGGCGAACTCACCGCTTGACCGGGTATAGCAATGAACGTAAATCTCAGCGCCGAAGAACAGGCATTTCGCGACGAAGTCAGGAAATTTTTCGCGGAGAAGTACCCTGACGACATTCGTGAAAAGCAGGACAAGGGAATCCCGCTGGCACGCGAAGATATCATTCGCTGGCAGAAGATCCTTTACGAGCAAGGCTGGTTCGCGCCGAACTGGCCGGAGGAGTACGGCGGAACCGGCTGGTCCGCAATCCAGAAGTACCTGTTCGCCGTCGAAATGTCGGCGGCCAATGCGCCGACCATAGTGCCATTCGGGGTCGCCATGGTCGGACCCATCATTTATACCTATGGCTCGGAGGAGCAGAAAAAACGTTTCCTGCCGGACATCCTGGCAAGCAACGTCTGGTGGTGCCAGGGCTATTCCGAACCCGGCTCGGGTTCCGACCTCGCGTCCCTGAAGACCAAAGCGGAACGGGACGGCGATTACTACATCGTAAACGGTACCAAGACCTGGACGACGTTTGCGCACCAGGCGGACTGGATTTTTTGCCTGGTGCGAACGCAAAGCGACGTCGCACGACGCCAGGACGGCATCAGTTTTCTACTAATCGACATGAGCACGCCCGGAGTGACGGTCAAGCCGATCATCACTATCGAAGGTGATCGCGAAGTCAATGAAGTTCATTTCGAAAACGTCCGTGTGCCGGTCGAAAACCTGGTCGGCGAGGAAGGCAAGGGTTGGTCTTACGGAAAGGTCCTGTTGCAACACGAGCGCACGAATGGCGTCGGCGTCGCGCGATCCCGGTATCGCCTGAATCGGCTAAAGGAAAAGGCAGCGCAGTCGATTCACGGTGCTCAGCCACTGATAGACGACAACAATTTCGCCCGCAAGATTGCCGCAACCGAGATCGAATTGCAGGCCCTCGAATACACCTACCTGCGCACGCTGGCCGCGGTCGCTATCGGCAAGGCGCCGGGGCCGGAATCGTCGATCCTGAAAATCAAGGGCACCGAGGTGCAACAGGCGCTGGACGCGCTGTTTGTCGAGGCGGCAGGTTATTACGCCCTGCCCTATGTCCCGGAACAATACGCAATCGATTTTCCCGACGACGAACACGTCGGTCACGGAGACGAGACAAAAAGCTCGCTGCAGTATTTCAACAACCGCAAGGCGACGATTTACGCCGGCTCCAACGAGATCCAGAGAAATATCATCGCCAAGCACGTGCTCGGCCTTTAGGACTATCGCATGGACTTTTCAATCAGCGAAGAACAATCGATGCTCGCAGACAGCGTCTCGAAGTTCATCGACAACGACTACGACTTCGAGCGGCGCCAGAAAATCGCCGAAAGCGGGGACGGTTACAGCAAGGATTTCTGGAGGGTCTACGCAGAACTGGGATGGACCGCGATCCCGTTTGCCGAGGAAGATGGCGGGCTTGGCGGTGGACCGGTCGAACTGATGCTGATGATGGAGCAGTTCGGTCGCGGCCTGGTGGTCGAACCCTATCTCGCGAATATCGTGCTTGCCGGCGGCGCACTGCGGCGCGCGGCGAGCAAGGAGCAGAAAGCAGAATGGCTCGCTCCCTTGATAGAGGGCAACCTGCAAGCCGGCCTGTCATTTGCGGAACCACAATCACGCTTCAACATCGCTGACATCAAGACCACGGCGAAACAGAACGGCAAAGGATTCCTGCTTAGTGGTTCGAAGACCTGTGTACTTAACGGCGGCGATGCCGAACTGCTGATCATTCCCGCAAGAACATCGGGCAAGCCAACCGACGAGGATGGCATCACGTTGTTCGCCGTTGCGGCAGACTCGGCCGGTATCGAACGCCGAAGGTTTCCGACAGTCGACGCCCACCAGGCGGCCGAGATCAGGCTGAACGACGTCAAGGCTGATGCGACTGCAGTGCTCGGCGAGATCGGCAAGGGATTCTCGACATTGCAGGCCGTCATAGACGAGGCAACGCTGGCCGTTTGTGCGGAAGCTTTAGGCATCATGCGAACCATGCACGACAAGACGGTCGAGTATTCGAAACAGCGCGTGCAGTTCGGTGTCCCGATCGGCAGCTTTCAGGCTTTACAGCATCGTATGGTGGACTGCCTCATGGCCTGCGAACAAAGCCAGTCGCTTATGATGTGGGCGGTCATGGTGAACGAAGTCGACAGCCCGGAGGCACAGCGCGCCATCAGTGCAATGAAGTACCAGGTCGGCACCGCCGGCATCTACGTGGCAAGGGAGGCCGTACAGATCCACGGCGGCATGGGTGTAACCTGGGAACTCGACATCTCGCACTATTTCAAGCGCATGACAGCCATCGACCTATTGTTCGGCAACGCCGACTATCACCTCGACCGATACGTTCGACTGTCCCGGCAGCGCGGCGTAAACGATGAGTGATTGGCAAGCTTGCGGTGTCATCACGCTAACGACGGACTTCGGCCACAAAGGGCCGTTTACCGGCGTCATGAAAGGCGTCATTCTCGAACGTTTCCGCGCTGCCACGATCCTCGATCTCGCGCACGACATCCCTGCGCACTGGCCACCGGAAGCCGGTTTCTGGATCAGCCGTTCCTACCGGTATTTTCCGACAGGCAGCGTGCACGTTGCGATCGTGGATCCAGGCGTCGGCACCGAACGCGACATCCTGTTACTCGAGTATGACGGGCACGTTTTCCTGGCGCCGGACAACGGCTTGCTTGCACCCTTGCTCGACAAGGCCGATCGCGTCTTCAAGCTCGACAGCGGTGCATTGGACAAACTCGAACTCGACGAGCCAAGCGCGACATTTCACGGCCGCGACATTTTCGCGCCGCTCGCTGCCGAAATGGCGGCTGGCAGGCTACAGCCCGCCGACGTCGGTGTCGAGACCGCCGACTGGACGCCCGGCTGGCTCGACGAGCCGGAGATTCTCAAGGACAGAATCAATGGCGTCGTCGTCACTATCGATGCCTTCGGCAACCTGATCACCAACATCGACGGCAGCCTGATCGCAGACTTCGCAAATCCCAACGTTCACCTTGCCGGCCATGATTTCGACGTCAAGTCGACTTACGGTCGCGTCGAGCCCGGCAAGTACCTCGCGCTGGTCAATTCCTTCGGCGTCATCGAAATCGCCTGCGCCGAGGGCAGCGCAGCGGAAGGACTGGGCACCGAGCGCGGTGCACCGGTCGTCGTTACCAACAGCCCCGGATAGTCGATAGTCGTGCCAGCGGCTTGCGCCGCGATCCATGTAGAATCGGGCAGGTATTGATTTTTGCTTTGGGGATCCAAGGTGGCTTCGGTCTGGGAGGAATTGAAACGCCGCAACGTCGTCCGCGTGGCGATCGCGTACGCCGTGGTCGGCTGGCTCATCCTGCAGGTGGCTGACGTCATTCTCAATAACGTCGCGGCACCCGCTTGGGCCTTTCAGGCCATCCTCCTGCTGCTTGCGATCGGATTTCCGCTAACTATGGTCATAGCCTGGGTTTACGAACTCACACCCGAGGGCGTCAGGAAAGAGAAAGACATCGATCGATCCGATTCGATTTCACACATTACTGGCCGCAAGCTCGATTTGATCATTATCGGCGTGCTTGCTGTCGCGGTCGCATTTTTGTTGGTGGACAAAATATATCTCAGCAAAGTGACTACGGTTCCCGCGGGTACCCTCGTAAGCCAGCGCAAATCGATCGCTGTCCTGCCATTCATCAACCTGAGCGACGACCCTGGCAACGAATATTTTTCCGACGGTATCGCAGAGGAAATCCTCAACCTGCTGGCGAAAATTCCGCAGCTGCGAGTGACCTCACGCTCTTCCGCGTTTTCCTTCAAGGGCCAGAACCTGGACGTGCCGACGATGGCAGCACGACTCAAGGTCGATCACGTACTGGAAGGCAGCGTACGCAAATCCGGTGACCAGGTGCGCATCACGGCGCAGCTGATCGACGTCGGCACCGATACGCACCTGTGGTCTGAGACCTACGATCGCAAGATGGAGAACATTTTCGCCATCCAGGACGAGATCTCGGCAGCCGTGGTGAACGCGCTGCAGGTCACTCTGCTCCGCGAGCCGCCGCACGCCGCGGAGACCGATCCCGAGGCTTACGCGCTTTTCCTGCAGGGCCGGCACCTCGCGCAATTCGTAAACCTGTCAGCCGGCTCCCTGAGTCGGGCAGAGACGATACTCAAGCAGGCGCTGGCGCTGGACCCGGGATTTGCATCGGCCTGGGTGGAACTCGCCCGCGTCTATCTGCACCAGGCAATGATTTTCGGCATCCCATCCTTTGAAGAGGGTGGTGAATTGGCCCGCGACGCAGTTCAACGGGCATTGCAGATCGATCCACGAAACGGACGCGCCCTCGGTGTGCTGGCTGCCGTCAAAGGGGAGCTCGAGTGGGACTTCGAAGGTGCCTACGAGACTATTCGGCAGGCGTTAATTCTCGATCCGGGTAACGCCGAAATTATGCAGGTTGCAGCTCGAGCAGAGTACGTGCTCGGTCGTCTCGATGCGGCGATCGACATCTACAGGAAGGCCATGACCCTCGATCCGTTATCCGGCCATATCGGGCTGGCAGTCGTACTGCATAGCGCAGGACGTCTCGACCAAGCAATGGATGTCCTGGAAACAGCAAAGTCGCTGAATCCCGGTGCGTCGGTCGTCAATCACTGGCTGGCGCTCGTGCAGCTGGCCCAGGGCGATGCGCCGGCGGCGCGGGAAACGATCGAACTGGAACCGGACGAGGGTTGGCGGCTTATCGGATTACCAGTCATCGAGTATGCACTGGGAAATATCGAAGCGTCTGACGCGGCGCTTGCCGAGCTCATCGACAAATTCGGTTCGAGCTCGGCACTTCAAATCGCCGAAGCCTATGCTTACCGGGGCGAAATCGACAACGCCTTCGAATGGCTTGATCGTGCCTATGATAATCGGGACCCCGGAATGACCAATCTGCTCGTCACCCCATTGCTCGCCAATCTGCATGACGATCCGCGCTGGGAGCCCTTGCTCGACCGGATGGGTTTGCCGCATTGAGGAATCGCGGCTAAAGCCGCTCCCACCAATCAGTCGCGCTTCTTTTTTGGTCCAACAACTGCAGTGGGCGTAGCACCTACAATTTGCATAGCAGCGGCCTCTATCTTTGCCCACGAATCCCTTAGCGTCACCACCCGGTTGAACACCGGTTTGCCCGGCTTGTGATCGAGCGGGTCGGTGGCGAAGTAACCCTGTCGCTCGAACTGAAAAGCGCTGCCGGTTTCGACGTCGCCGAGTGACGGTTCCAGCATCGCGGTCACGATCTCGAGCGAATCGGGATTCAGGGCGTCGTGGAAGTCCGCGACACTGCCCGGCTCCGGGACGGTGAATAAGCGATCGTAAAGACGCACCTCCCCCGCCACGGCGGTGTCGGCTGCGACCCAGTGAATGGTGCCTTTCACCTTGCGCTGCGCCGCGGAACTGCCGCTTCTGGTTTCCGGATCGTAACTGCAGCGCAGTTCCACGACGTTTCCGGAGTCGTCCTTGATCACTTCGTCGCAACGGATGATGTAGGCGAAACGCAGGCGAACTTCACCGCCCGGTTTCAGGCGAAAAAACTTTCTCGGTGCGTCTTCCATGAAGTCGCTGCGCTCGATGTACAGCTCGCGGCTGAACGGCAGCTCACGGCTCCCCGACTCATCGCGTTTCGGATGGTTCTGAGCGGTCAACATCTCCGACTTTCCCTCGGGATAGTTCGTCAGAACGATCTTCAACGGCTGCAGTACCGCCATGCGCCGCTCAGCGTGAAAGTCGAAATGCTCGCGCACGCTGTTTTCGAGCGCACTCATCTCGATCAGGTTTTCCTTCTTGGTAACACCGACCCTGCCGATGAAATCGCGCAGCGCTTCTGGCGGGTAGCCCCGGCGGCGCATGCCGGAAATCGTCGCCAGTCGCGGGTCGTCCCAGCCGCCGACCAGCCCCTCCTCGACCAGCTGGTTGAGTTTGCGCTTGCTGGTCAGGGCATAGGCGAGATTGAGGCGGGAAAACTCGATCTGGCGTGGCCGGTGCTCCGGTTCGAGCTGGTCGAGAAACCAGTCATACAACGGCCGATGATCCTCGAACTCGAGCGTACACAGCGAGTGCGTGATGCCTTCGAAGGCGTCGGACAGGCCGTGCGCGAAATCGTACATCGGGTAGATCTTCCATTTGTCACCGGTATTCTGGTGCGGGATGTTGCGAATCCGGTAGATCGTCGGGTCACGCATGTTCATGTTGGGCGACGCCATGTCGATTTTTGCACGCAGCACGTGTTCGCCGTCGGCGAATTCGCCGTCGCGCATCTTGCGGAACAAATCCAGGTTCTCCTCGACGCCGCGATCGCGATACGGACTGTTCCTGCCGGGCTCCGTCAGTGTGCCGCGATACTCGCGGATCTGCTCCGCGCTCAGGCTGTCGACGTAGGCCTTGCCCAGCTCGATCAGTTTCTCGGCGCAGGCATAGAGCTGGTCGAAGTAATCCGAAGCATGCGTCAGGCGGTCACCCCAGTCGAAACCGAGCCAATGCACGTCATCCTTGATCGCCCGCACGTATTCCGGGTCTTCCTTGCCGGGATTGGTGTCATCGAACCGCAGGTACGTCGTGCCGCCATTTTCCTCCGCAACACCGAAATTGAGACAAATCGATTTGGCATGACCGATGTGCAGGTAACCGTTCGGTTCCGGCGGGAAGCGAGTGACGACCGTATCGTGTTTGCCGCTTGCAAAGTCGTCGGCAATGATATGCCGAATAAAGTCCTTCGGTTCGCTGTCGTTCATTTACCTTCCGCGCAATTCCGACAGACGCCCTCGATTTCCAGTGTCTGTTCGAGCGCCTCGAAACCGAGCCTGGCGGCGCTTTGCCGAACCAGCTGGTCGATATCGCTGTCCTCCAGTTCGGCAACGGAACGGCACTCGCGGCAAATCAGGAATTGCCTGGAATGGGGATTGGCGGGATCCGGACAGCCGACGAAGGCGTTCAGGGAATCCAGCCGGTGCACCAGTTCCGCCTCGATCAGGAACTCCAGCGCCCGATACACGGTCGGTGGCGCCACTCTCGCGCCATCACGATTCAGGCGGTCGAGGATTTCGTAGGCGCCGATCGGCTTGTGACTGTTCCAGACCAGCTCCAGCACCCGCCGTCGCTGGCGGGTCAGGCGAAGACCGCGTTCGCGGCAGATGCGCACCGCGGTTGCCATGGCCTCCGCCACGCAACTGTCGTGATCGTGCGCTTCGTCTGGAAATCGCGCGGCTGTATTGGTCTCGGCCATGCTCCTCGCTCTTGTCGATGTCGCTGCGGATTGTACAGCGATTTTGGCTGCGGAACGCCGGTTGGCAGGACTTCAGGTTTCTGTACAATCGGCGCGTTTCGACCTTGATACGATCGCGGGACCAGCATGCCAGCCATACAACTGCCAGACGGTGCCAAACTGGATTTCGACAGTCCGGTCACCGGCATGCAAATCGCCGCCGAGATTTCCAAAGGCCTGGCGAAAGAGGCAGTGGCCGTGCGGGTCAACGATGAACTGTGGGACCTGACGCGCTCGATCGAGTCAGACGCGAGCGTCGAAATCGTCAAGCGCGATACCGAAGACGGTCTCGAGATGTTGCGTCACGACGCTGCACACGTTCTCGCCGAGGCGGTCAAGGAGTTGTGGCCGGAAACGCAAGTGACCATCGGTCCGGCGATCGAGAACGGCTTTTACTACGACTTCGCCCGCGAGGAACCCTTTACCGAGGAAGACCTTGCCGTTATCACGGAACGAATGCATGAAATCGTCGAGCGCGACGAGGAGATCACCCGCGAGGTCTGGAAACGCGACGACGCGATCAAGCTGTTTCGCGACATGGGCGAGGAGTACAAGGCGCAGATCATCGAGGCCATCCCGCCCGGTGAGACGATCACCCTGTATCGCCAGGGCGAGTTCGTTGATTTGTGCCGCGGCCCGCACCTGCCATCGACCGGCAAACTCGGCAAGGCGTTTCGGCTTTTGCGGGTATCCGGCGCTTACTGGCGCGGCGACTCCAGAAACGAAATGTTGCAGCGCATTTACGGCACCGCCTGGGCGACCCCGAAACAGCTGAAGGCATACATGCACCAGCTCGAGGAGGCCGCGAAGCGCGACCACCGGGTCCTCGGGCGGATCATGGACCTGTTCCATTTCCAGGAGGAGGCGCCGGGCGCAGTCTTCTGGCACGCCAAGGGCTGGGCACTGTTCCAGAACCTGGTCGACTACATGCGCAAACGGCAGCACGAAGCCGGCTACCTGGAAGTCAATACGCCGGAGTTGATGGACCAGTCGCTATGGGAGAAATCGGGGCACCTCGAGACGTTTGGCGACAACATGTACACCTCGCAAACCGAGGACGGCCGCATTTACGCCATCAAGCCGATGAACTGTCCCGGGCACGTGCAGGTGTTCAAGCAAGGCATCCGAAGCTATCGCGACTTGCCGTATCGCCTGGCCGAGTTCGGCAAGGTGCATCGTTACGAACCCTCCGGCGCGCTGCACGGCATGTTGCGCGTTCGCGCCTTCACCCAGGACGATGCGCATATTTTTTGCACTCCGGAACAGATAACGGCGGAAACGATTGCCGTCTGCGATCTGATTTTGAGCATCTACCGGGATTTCGGCTTCGACGACGTGCTGATCAAGTTTGCCGATCGCCCCGAGGTTCGCGTCGGCGACGACGCGGTGTGGGACCAGGCAGAAACAGCATTGAAGACTGCGCTCGAAGAATCGGGCCTGGAATACAGCCATAACCCCGGCGAAGGCGCGTTCTACGGACCCAAACTGGAATTCGTATTACGTGATGCCATCGGTCGCGACTGGCAGTGCGGCACACACCAGGTGGATCTCAACCTTCCGGCGCGACTCGGTGCGACCTACATCGGCGAAGATGGGGAAAAGCACACCCCGGTACTGTTGCATCGCGCGATGTTCGGCTCCCTCGAGCGATTCATCGGCATTTTGCTCGAGCACCATGCCGGAAAATTACCGTTGTGGCTTGCGCCGACGCAGGCGAAGGTGCTGACGATTACTTCGGATGCCGATGCTTATGCGCTGGACGTTGTCGAGCGGCTGCGCGGCGCCGGCATTAATGCGGATGCGGACCTGCGTAATGAAAAGATTTCCTACAAGGTGAGAGAACACAGCGTCGCCAAGGTACCGGTACTGATGGCCGTCGGCCAGCGCGAAGTCGACGAGGAAACCGTCGCCCTGCGACGCCTCGGCTCAAAGCAACAAACGGTTCTGGCGCTCAACGATGCCATCTCCGAGTTGCGTGAGGAAATACGCTGCCGCGGCCAGGCCGCCTGAAAGGCACTTTAAGAGACCGCCCGGACGCCTGCGAGCCTGAAGTCGCACCCCGAAAACGGTTTGCGCAATTTGTCGCGATTCGCTGCCCGGCAAGGCATTTTTCTCAGCCCCGATGCGGGCGCTTTTTGTCACAAATGTGCAATTCGTCACAGATTCTCAATCTCGTCTGGCTCCGCCGATAAATCTCAATTCGCTCAAGGATATACTCGCTCTCCGAGAGGTCTGGATTGACCATTCGACATAAGCTCCAGGGAGGACCGATTTGGCTTTCGAGCAATACAGGACGCAAGTGCTTCTGCTGCACAGCCAGCAGGGAACTCTCGACAAATTAAGCGCAGGATTTAACGATAAGTACTCCGTTCACTGTGCGACGAGCGGCAGCGAAGCATTAAACATTTTCGGTGAAACCCCGATACATGTGATCGTGTCTGCACATGACCTCCCTGGCATGAGCGGGCTCCAGGCGCTGCGCGAAGCAAAGAAAAGATCTCCTGACACCATCGGCATTTTGCTTGCAGGCCCGAACAAGGGTGACGACCTCGAGGCGATGGTCAGCGACAAGGAAGTTTTCCAGATCGTTCGCGGCGAAGTTTCGGCGGATTCGATTCTCGAACTCGTCGAGTCCGCGACCAAGCAGGCTCGCCTGCTGGCGCTCGGTGAATCCGCGAACGACACCTCTTCGAATTTCGACGAGCCGATCACCGAAGAAATCGTCATGGAGACCTCGGAAAACGGTTCGCACATCATCAGCGACGGCACCAACCGGTTGCCGGCATTGCAACCGCAAAAAATCGACATTTCGGCGGAAGCCGGCGCCCGCGAAGTGGACCTGATGGTGTTGACCCGGGACGAGGAATTTCTCGCGACCATACGGGATTCAGCGCGCGGCCTGCACCATATGCATCATGCGGTATCGCCGACGCAGGCCGAAAAATTCGTGCGCGACCACCAGGTAGGCGTACTGATTACGGACGCGGCGATTGTCGACGACGGCATCGAAAAACTGACGGAAAAATTACGCAAGGAACGACCGCGGCTGGTGGCGATCGTCGCAGGCCGTCGTGATGACGGCGAAATGCTCATGGACCTCATCAACCGCGGTCACGTGTACCGGTTTCTGCTGAAGCCGGTGTCCCCGGGTCGCGCGCGGCTGGCGATCGAGGCCTCGGTCAAGCATCACGTCGAGGCACCCGAGTCGGCCTTCAAGCCGAAACCGCCCTCTCGATCGAGCAGCAGACCGGTCAAGGCGAAACCGGTATCGAAATCGCCGACCCAGTCTCTGGCCAAGGCCAAGCCGGTCGCCAAACCCGCCTCGACGCCCGTTTCAAAACCGGTAAGAAAACCGGCGGCCACGCCCAAACCCGCAGCCGCTAAAGAGGACCTGCCGGTTCTCAAAGCGGCGCCAAAAGCCCCGCCAAAACCGGTCGCGAGAAAAGTCGCCAGGTCGCCGGCAAAGCCGCAGCCCAGGCCGACGGCGCGGCCTGTAACGCCGGCAGCATCGGGTAAGCGTTCGCCGCCGCCCAAAGCGTCACCGCGAAAGGAAAAGCCGGCGCGCGTGGAACCGACGATATCGGCGACCCCGGTAACCGAAAAGCTGTATGGCGCCATCGATGCTAAACGCAAACAACTGGCCGAGTCTGTCGACAAGACCCTGGCGAGCGCGGGATCGCTCGCGAGCGGCGCTCAGGATGCGGTTCAGGCATCCGGCGAGGCCGTCGCCGGTGCACTCGCGCCGTTGCGCAAACCGAAGACGATCGGCATCGCAGCGGCTGTCGTGCTACTGGCCGGCGGCGCCGCCTGGCTGGTATCGAACTGGGACGACTTGTCGCTGCCCGAGATCGTCCCCGAGCCGCAACCGGTCGCGGAAGAGTCATCCGCCAGCCAATCTGTTCCAACCATCGTCGAGACCGATATCCCGTTCCCGTTGCCCGCTGCACAGACGCCGTCTGACGCGCAAAACGAACCGCCCGTCTACCAGGCATTGCTCGAGGAGGCTCGTGCTGCCAGTGATGCCGGCAACTTCATATACCCGGAAGGCGACAACGCTATCGAGCTCTACGTCGCGGTGCTCGAAGAAGCGCCGGACGATCCGGCAATCAATGAAGAACTCGCCTATGTCGTAGACCAGGTGTTGCGACTGGCAGAATCCGCGCTTCTCGAACAGAACGTCGAAGATGCCGGCGATGCACTGGCGATGGCACGGCTCGCGGATTCCGAGAATCCCCGGCTCGCCTTCCTCGAGGCACAACTGACGCAGATCCAGTACCGCGCCGCGCTCGACGAGGCACGCATCGCGATTCGTGAGGGCTTGTTCGAGGATGCCGCGCTGTTGATCTCCGAAGCCAGGTACCTGTCCGGCGACAACATCGAGGAAATCGACCTGCTCTCGCAGGAACTGCTCGATGCGCGCAGCCAGCAAAAAGTCGAAGAGGTCCTTACGCTGGCCGCCGAACGTCTCGAGGCGGGCGACCTGATTTCGCCGACCAACAACAATGCGCGCTATTACTACGAGCTTGCACTCTCCAACGATACAGACAATCAGACTGCGAAACAGGGTCTGATCATCGTTGCCAGCAAGCTGGTCCTGAGAGCACGCGACGCGATCGATGAGGCCCGTCTCGACGATGCATCCGAGCTGATCGCCTATGCCCGCGCGCTGGATCCCGACAGCGAGGACCTGGCGGCATCGAGCAAGGCGCTCGACGCTGCGCTCGCGGCCAGGGCCGAGGCGGAGCGCCAGGCCGAAGCGGCACGCCTGGCCGAGCTGGAACGCCAGGCAGAACTCGCAAGGCAGGCCGAAGCGGCGCGCCAGCAAGAACTCGCCCGGCAGGCGGAGCTGCAACGCCAGGCCGAAGAAGCCCGCCTGGCGGAACTCGAACGACAAGCCGAACAAGCCCGCCTGGCGGAAATCAGGCGCCAGCAGGAGGAAGCAAGACAGGCCCGGGTTCGCGAGGCACAACAGCGGGATGCTGAAAACGATGCCGCCGTCGCCGCAACCACATCGATGCTCGGCGTCGGCGGTTCGACCGTCCGCGAAGCGGCGCCGATCAGCAAGCCGAGTGCCGGCAGCAATGCGTCAAGCGCCGCAAGCAACACCGCTCCCGCCCGACCCAAACCGCTTGCGCCCGTCGAGCCGACGCCTGAGCCGACCGAGCAGCTCGTCGCCCGGGACGACCTGCCGACGATGACCCTGCCCTTGCGTGCCGGCATGTCCAGCGAGCCGCCGCCATCGCCGACCACCGTGCCAATCAGTTCGCTGACCCGCACCAATTACGTCGCTCCGGAATATCCGCGGGCTGCGCAACGCCGCAACCTGAGCGGCTCGGTCGATCTCGTGTTCACGGTCAGCACCGTCGGTAACGTCAAGGACGTCACCGTGGTCAGCGCCGAACCCGACGACACCTTCAACAAGGCGGCGATCGACGCCGTTTCCAAGTGGCGCTTCGAGCCGGTTATCGAGAATGGCGTGGCGCTGGAGAAACGCTCCGCAGTTCGCCTGAGCTTCAACCTGCAATAAGTTCGCCACGCGGAGCGTCGCAAAGCCGTACGGTTCGGTTCGCCAATTCACACTGCAAAAAACAATCCGGGTTGGATCAAATGGTCCAATCCGGGTAATCTTGGCCAACAATAATGCATAAGAGGCCTGCCTTGGACGTCAGCTACGAGAAGACCCCGCGCAAGCAACAACAGCGCAGCATCAGGACCAAGCAGAAGTTACTTGACGCCGCACTCGACGCATTTGCTGAAAACGGATTCCAGGGTACCTCCACGCGCAACATCGCCGAACGTGCCGGGGTCCATCACCCACTGATCACCTATCATTTCAAAAACAAAGAAGAACTGTGGCGGGCCGCTGCGGATCGCATATTCCGGGAGTTCAACGGCAAGCTTGCGCGAGCCGCCGAGGAGCAGGCGGGCGAGTGTCCGAAAGCCCGAATGTCGGCGATGATCCGCGCTTACGTGCACTACGCCGCAAGCAATCCGGCATTGCACAAGATCATGGTCCAGGAGGCATCGCGGCCGAGCAAGCGTCTCGACTGGCTGGTTGACACGCATCTTCGCCCGGTGTTCCAGATCGTGGTCAAGGATATCGAGGAGCTGCAAAAACGGGGGGTCGCGCCCGAGGGCGATCCCGCACTGTTGTTCCATATGATCCGCGTATCGTCCGGCGCGCTGATCGCACTGGCGCTCGAGTTAAAGGGCACCAGTAACATCGACCTGGAAAAACCGGCGCAACTGGACGCGCTTGCAGACCTGATTATCCGGGTGTTCCTGCCGGGCGACATCGACGAAGAGTAGCCAGTTCGTCTCAGACATCCTCTTGCATCAATTCCCGATGCATTTCTGCGACGATCGACAAGGCAATCGATGCCGGGCCGCGACCTCCGATATCGATGCCGGCCGGACCGTGGAGCCGTGGCGTCAATCTGTCCGCGAGCTCACCGAGGTCTTCGAGTAAACGCCGCTTGCGGTCGCGTGGGCCCAGCAAGCCGATGTACTCCAGGTTGGTCGTTGCCAGCTGCCTCAGGTACTCGAGGTCGCTGGCCAGGTGGTGACTCATGACGATGGCGGCGGCGAACGGCGCCAGGTCGATTTCTTTCTGCAGATCGTGAACCGGTACGCACACGACCCGTTCCGCGCTTGTGAAATCTCCTGCTTCCACGTAGGCCGGACGGTGGTCCTGCACCGTGACCCGCCAGCCGAGCTCGGTGGCCAGTCGCACCACGGGTTCCGCATCGAGGCCGGCGCCGAGCACCAGCACGCGCGGTGGCGGCCGCAACACGGAGAACAGCACTTTTGCCGTCGCGTCCGCGATGTCGAGTTCCACGACTCTTGACTCCCCCGCCGCCAGAACGCTTGCCGCTTGTTGCTCGATCGCCTCTCGATGTTGGCCGCCGGTGTCGGTAAATGCGGTCTTGCCGTCAACCGTGACCAGCGCCGACCCCGGTACCAGTCCTTCTACCTCCGATTCGAGCACCGTCGCCGCGACCTGCTTCTCCTGGCCGTCATAGACCCGGGACATCGCCGCAAACGGTTGATAGTCATTGGCAGGCAGTAATGCCTGCAGGAATATTCGCATCAGCCCGTCGCAACCCACGCCCAGGCCCCATAGCTGCTCGTCGTTTAGACCCAGGTCGTAAGTCACGGCTTGCGGCACGCCCGATTCGATGACCGCCCGCGCCCGTTCCGCAAGGTCGCCTTCCAGGCAACCACCCGACAGCATGCCGCGGAAATCGCCTGCGCTGTTGATCAACATCTGGGCGCCGGTCTTGCTGTAGGTCGAGCCTTCCGTTTCGTAAACACTGGCCAGCACCAGCGGCTCACCGCTGCGGGTCCACTGCTCGAACGCCTGTTGCAGCTTTTTCGGCGTCATGCGGGTAACTCTGCGACCTGGCCGCCGCCCTGCAATACCTGCCCTAGCTCATGCAGGCTCTCGAGATTGTGTGCGGGCAAGAACCTGTCGACATGCGGCAGCATCGTCCGGATGCCCATCGCCTTCGCTTCGAAAAATTCATAGCGCAACATCGGATTCAGCCAGATCAGCTGATCGCAGGAGTTACGCAATCTTTGCATCTGGAATTCGAGGTTTGCGTGCGAGTCACGTTCCAAGCCGTCACTCAGCAAAATGACCACCGAGCGTCCCGCCAGTACGCGGCGACCCCAGTCCACATTGAAGCGCTCCAGGCAATCGGCAATCCGCGTGCCTCCGTCCCAATCCTCGACGTCGCCGGCTACATTCGACAATGCACGGTCGACGTCCCTGTCGATCAGCCGGTGGCTGATATTCGTCAGGCGCGTCCCGAACACGAAGCTGTGGACCGAGCGTCGATGCAAACTCATGGCATGGGCAAAATGCAAAAAGATTCTCGAATAGCCGCTCATCGAGCCGGAAATGTCGCACAACAATACCAGCGTCGGTGGGCGAAACCTGCGTTTCTTTTTCGCGAGTTGGATTAATTGACCGTTGTTACGCAGCATGAGTTGCATCGTTCGCCGCAGATCGTAGCGATGCCCGAACGGGTGCGGCCTGAAGCGTCGCGTGGGAATATCCTTGATGACAGTAAAGTCCTCTCGGAGTAGCTGTTTCGCCTCGCTTTGCTCCCGCAGGCTCATTTCTTCGAAATCCTTCCGACGCAAGATTTCCCGGCGCGAATACGACGCCGATCGATCGATTTCGATAACGGTCTCTTCGTCTACCACGTCGGCAGACTGGGTCATGGTCTCCAGCAGGCGCCTCAGCGCCTGGTCTCGATTACCACCGTCCGTATCGCGGGATATCGTCGGCAGCAGCATATCGATCAGTCGCTCCAGCAGCCTGGGATTGCGAAAATAAATGTGAAAGGCCTGGTCGAACAGCCGGAACTGCGACGGATCGTTCACCAGTACCGAGCGCAGGGCAAAGTAGAACTCATCGCGCCGTGCGATGCCGGTGCGCAATACGGCGCTCCCGGCTTCGATAACCTGGCCCGGCCCTATGGGCAATCCCGCACTGCGCAAGGTTCTGCAGAACAGCAGAATGTTGTCGGCGATGCGGCCTTCCTGCCCGGTTGAGTCGGCGCTTTGCATGCTAGGCGTGCGCCTGAATCTCCGCCAAAAGGCGGGCTGCCTCGCTGCCCTGTATTTTGGCGATGTCATCCTGGTATTTGAGCAGCGAGCCCAGCGTGTCGTGCACGACGTCCGCCGACAGCGCGACCACGTTGAGTTGCGTCAACGCGTTGGCCCAATCGAGGGTCTCCGCGACACCGGGTCGCTTGAACAGGTCCTCGTCCCTCAGTTTGTGGACGAACGAGATCAATTGTTCGCGCAACGCGTCGCCGAGTGCCGGCGACTTGAGCGCCAGAATTCTGCTTTCCGCCTCATGCGTCGGATAGTCGACCCAGTGATAGAGGCAGCGTCGCCGCAAGGCGTCGTGCACCTCGCGGGTCCGATTCGAGGTAATCACGACGATGGGCGGATTATCGGCACGAATCGTGCCGAGCTCGGGAATACTCAACTGGAAATCGGATAACAGTTCCAACAGGAACGCTTCGAAGGGTTCATCGGCCCGATCGATCTCGTCGATCAGTAGCACCGGTGGCCCGGTTTCGTGACGACTGAGGGCTTTCAGCAGCGGACGTTCGATCAGGTATTCCCGGGTATAGAGAGTGCTGGCCGTTTCTTGAATCTTGCCTTGCGCTTCCGCCATGCGG
Source organism: Woeseiaceae bacterium (assembly GCA_033720315.1). Lineage (GTDB taxonomy): Bacteria > Pseudomonadota > Gammaproteobacteria > Steroidobacterales > Woeseiaceae > SZUA-117. The sequence goes on from JAWWCT010000002.1 coordinate 79,383, forward strand.
ATCGCGACCATCTGCCGCGGATAATTCCATTCGTAGGCAGCATTGGCGAGATCGAGGCCCTCGAAACACTGCAACCGGATGAGCTCGCGTCCGAGCGTCGACGCGAGCACCTTGGCGATTTCGGTCTTGCCGACGCCGGCTTCGCCTTCGAGCAGCAGCGGTTTCTGCATGCTGAGCGCCAGGTAAACCACAGTCGCCAGGTCGCGACCGGCAACGTAGTCGCCGGCGTCCAGCAGACTGGCTGTTTCGCTTACGTCGCCCGGAAGACTTGTTTTTGCCTGCTTCTTAGCCACCTAGGGATTGGACGGCGCGCTTTGCCATCACGCCGACCAGGTGCGCACGGTACTCGGCGCTGGCGTGCAGATCGCTGTTGAGATCGGCCGCATCGACGGCGATTCCTTCGAGCGCCGCAGCGGAGAAATCCTTGGCAAGCGCTGCCTCCATCGCCGACGCACGGAAAGCACAACCGCCGGCACCCGTGACCGCTACGCGAATGCCATCGGCGGTTTCGGCGACCATCACGCCGACGACGGCGTAACGCGATGCCGGATTCGGGAATTTCGCATACGCGGCACGTTTCGCTTTCGGGAAGCGGACGGCGACGATGATTTCGCCGGGTTCCAGCGCCGTCTCGAAAAGACCTTTGAAAAAATCGTCCGCCTTGATTTCGCGGCGGTCGGTCTTGATCACGGCATTCAGGCCGAGCACGGCTGCCGGATAGTCGGCCGCCGGGTCGCTATTGGCCACCGAGCCGCCGATCGTGCCGCGATTCCTGACCTGCGCATCACCGATACTCTCTGCGAGCTCGGCCAGTGCGGGGATCGAAGCGCGCACCCGGTCGTTCGAAGCGACATCCGCATGCCGCACCATGGCGCCGATTTCGATTGCGTCGCCGTCGTCCCTGATCTCCGACAGGCCGTCAACGCCCGACATGTCGACCAGGTCGGAGGGTTGTGCGAGCCGCATTTTCATCGTCGGTAACAGCGTCATGCCACCGGCCAGCAGTTTTGCCTCTGCATTGTCACCCAGAATTTTCTTGACTTCGTCGAGCGACGACGGTCGATGATAGTTGAATTGATACATACCGCGTTTCCCTCTATCCGTTGCCGTGCATGGCCTGCCAGACGCGCTCCGGAGTCGCCGGCATCTGCAGGTTGTCGACGTTGTAGTCCGACAGTGCATTCAGCACCGCGTTGATCACCGCGGGCGGTGCGCCAATGGCGCCAGCCTCACCGCATCCCTTGACGCCAAGTACGTTATGCGTGCAGGGAGTAACGTCAGTCGAAACCGAAAAATTGGGTACGTTGTCGGCTTTGGGCAGGCAGTAGTCCATCATCGAGCCTGTCAGCAACTGGCCCGACTCGTCGTACACGCATTGCTCGTACAGTGCCTGGCCGATGCCCTGGGTAACGCCACCGTGCACCTGTCCGTCCACGATCATCGGATTGATAATGCGGCCGAAATCATCGCCCGCGGTAAATGCGACCACCTCGACGACGCCGGTATCAGGATCGACTTCGACTTCGCAGATGTGGCAACCAGCGGGAAAGGTGAAATTCTTCGGGTCGTAAAAAGCGGTTTCCTCGAGTCCAGGCTCCAGCACGTCCAGTGGATAGTTGTGCGGCACATACGCAGCCAGCGCAACCTCAGCGAACGCGACCGAACGGTCCGTGCCCTTTACGGTGAGTTGACCGTTCTCGAACTCGATATCCTCTTCTGATGCTTCTAGAAGATGCGCCGCAATTTTCTTCGACTTGGTTTTGATTTTCTCCAGGGCATTCATCAATGCGACGCCGCCAACAGCAGCCGAGCGCGAACCGTAGGTGCCCATGCCGAACGGGACTTTGCCGGTGTCGCCATGCACGACTTCCACGCTGTCATAGTCGACGCCGAGTGCTTCGACGACGAGTTGTGACATTGTCGTCTCGTGCCCCTGCCCGTGGGCATGGGAACCCGTCAGCACGGTCACCGATCCGGTCGGATTGACGCGCACGGTTCCGACCTCGTACAGGCCGGCGCGTGCACCGAGCGCACCGGCGACATTCGACGGCGCGACTCCGCAGGCCTCGATATAGGAGGCGATGCCGATGCCACGTAACTTGCCGCGCTTAGCCGATTCCGCTTTGCGTTTTTCGTAGTTCTTGTAGTCGCTCAATTCAAGTGCCTTATCGACCGACGCGTCGTAATTGCCGGTGTCGTATTCGAGAGCAACCGGCGTCTGGTAAGGAAAATCCTCCGGCTTGATGAAATTTCGACGCCTGAGTTCGATCGGGTCGATGCCGGTTTTCCTGGCTGCCTTGTCGATCAAGCGTTCCAGCAGGTAGCTGGCCTCTGGCCGGCCGGCGCCGCGGTAGGCATCCACCGGAACCGTGTGCGTGAACAGGCCCTTCACGTTGGCGTAGATTATCGGTGTCTTGTAATTACCCGCGAGCAACACGGCATGCATGTAGGTCGGAACTGCCGGCCCGAAGGTCGACAGGTAAGCCCCGAGATTGGCCAGCGTGTAGACTCGCAACGCCAGAAAGTCACCATCCTTGCTCAACGCCAGCTCTGCATGGCTTTTATGATCCCTGCCGTGCGCGTCACTCATGAACGACTCGCTGCGATCGGCAGTCCATTTGACCGGCCTGCCTACCTTGGTCGATGCCCAGGTGACGATGACCTCTTCGGCGTAATGAAAAATCTTGGAGCCAAAGCCGCCGCCGACGTCCGGCGAGATCACTCGCAACTTGTGCTCGGGTATGCCCATGACGAATGCGCCCATCAGAAGCCGAATGACGTGCGGATTCTGACTGGTGGTATAGAGTGTGTATTCGTCCTTGCCGCTGTCGTATTCGCCGATCGCCGCGCGCGGTTCCATCGCATTTGCGATCAGCCGGTTGTTGACGAGGTCGATGCCGACGACCGTATCGGCTTTCTCGAAGACCTCGTTGGTCGCGGCCTCGTCGCCGATCTCCCAGTCGAAACACACGTTTCCTTTTACGTCGTCCCAGACCAGCGGTGCGCCATCGGCACTCGCTGCGTCGAGATCTGCAACCGCCGGTAAGGTGTCGTAGTCGATTTCAACCAATTCAGCCGCATCTCGGGCCTGGGCCCTGGACTCGGCAAGCACGACCGCGACCTGGTCGCCGACGTAACGCACCACGTCGACGGCGAGCGCCGGGTGTGCCGGTTCCGCCATTGGTGACCCGTCCTTGTTATTGACGCCCCACCCGCAAGGCAGCCCGTTTATCCCGTCGGCAGCCATTTCGGCGCCGGTAAGCACTCCCACCACGCCCGGCATTTTCCTGGCTGCCTCAACGTCGACTTTTTTTATCTTGCCGTGCGGTATCGACGACCTGAGGATGTGTGCATAAACCTGGTGCGGCCGGTTGATATCGTCGACGTATTGCCCTCGGCCAGTGATAAATCGCTGGTCTTCTTTGCGTCGGACTGCGGCGCCAATGCCATTCTCAGTCATACCTTGCCCCTGATTCGACTGGGTTACCCTTGTTTCATGGATTCAGCGCCGGCTTTCACGGCGCGTACGATATTTTGATAGCCGGTGCAGCGGCACAGATTACCCTCGAGCCACTCCCGAATTTCTCTGTCGCTGGGATCCGGGTTCTGTTTCACCAGATCCAGTGCACTCATGATCATGCCTGGTGTACAGAAACCGCACTGCAAGCCGTGATGCTCACGAAACGCTTCCTGCATCGGATGCAGCTGGCCGTTTTGAGCAACGCCTTCGATGGTAACGATGTCGGCGCCCTCGGCCTGCGCTGCGAGCATCGTGCAGCTTTTCACCGAGCGACCATCGACGTGCACGACGCAGGCACCACACTGACTGGTGTCGCAGCCAACGTGGGTGCCCGTCCTGCCGAAATGTTCGCGAATCATTTCGACCAGCAAAGTACGGGGTTCCACCTGGGCACTGACGGCTTCGCCGTTCAAGGTGCACGAGACATTGATCGTCATCGGACCATCCTTTGTATGCTTTTTTTGGGCCGGCGCGTCGCCGGTTAGTGTCGCGGCTAAAGCCGCTCCCACGCTTGGTTCTTATTGCCAGTTAAGCGGCACTGCTCAGCGTAGCAGAAACCACCAGATCAGCAAGGCCACGGCCGCGCCTGCGAGCGCGATGCGCAGTTTCAGAGCGGTTTTTCCGTCGCCGGTTTCTTCGGCGTCGAGGCGCTGTGCGCCCGGGTCCAGTTCAGAGGAAAATTTGCCGAAAAAGTCATCGGCGGTCTTTCTGGTGGCGCCCAGGACCAGCCGCGATCCGACCTGTGCGAGTTTGCCGCCGACCTTGAAATCGGCGGAATAGGTGAGCAGCGTGCCATCGTCGTTTTCGACCAGCGCGACATCCGCGCTGCCCCGACCGAAGCCGGCAGCACCCGCCTTGCTTTCACCGACCAGCGTGTAACTGTCCGGTGGATTGAGATTCTCGAGTGAAAGGCTGGTGTTGAAGCGGGCGCGCACCGGGCCGATTGCCGCCATCACCGTGGCCTTGTACGCATTGTCGCCGGTTTTCTCGATGCTCTCGCAACCCGGGATACACTTCTTCAGCATTTGCGGATCGTTGAGCGCCTGCCAGACCTGCTCGCGGCTGGCTCCTATCTGGTACTCGCCCTTTATCTCCATTGCCTGATTGTAATGAATCGCGGCTGAAGCCGCTCCCCAATCCGCCCGCGGCGCATGTAATGGCCACGCCTGATCGGTGCGGATTGATCTTTAGTCCTTCGACCGGACCTGTTAAAAAGCCGCTCCCACATAGACTTATGTTATTTCATAACCGGCATTGAAAATTCGGCGCCGGCGCGTATCCCGGTGGGCCAGCGCGATGTGACCGTCTTGAGCCGTGTGTAAAAACGCACGCCCTCCATGCCGTATATCGACATATCGCCGAACAGCGATCGTTTCCAGCCGCCGAAGCTGTGGAACGACAACGGCACCGGAATGGGCACGTTCACGCCGACCATGCCGACCTGGATGCCAGTGGCAAATTCGCGAGCAGCGTCGCCGTCGCGCGTGAATATTGCCGTGCCGTTACCGTATTCGTGAGCATTGACCAGGTCCACGGCAGCATCGAACGAATCGACACGCGTCATGGTGAGCACCGGGCCGAATATTTCTTCCTGGTAGATGCGCATGTCGCGCGTCGCGTGATCGAACAGCGTGGGCCCGAGGAAATAGCCTTGTGACTTCGTGATCTCGTGATTTCTGCCGTCGACCACCAGTTTCGCGCCCTCTTGCTCGCCGAGGTCGATGTAGGAGCGTACTTTTTCACAGTGTTCCCTGGTGATGAGCGGCCCCATGTCGTTGTTGTTGTCGGTGCCGGGTCCGATCTTCAGTGCCTCGATTTTCGGCACGAGTTTTTCGAGTAACGGTTCCGCCGAATCGCCGACGGCAACGATCGCCGATATGGCCATGCAGCGTTCGCCGGCCGATCCGTAGCCGGCGCCGACCAGCGCGTCCGCTGCCTGCTCCATGTCGGCATCCGGCATCACGACGAGGTGATTCTTGGCACCGCCCAGGGCTTGCACGCGCTTGCCGTGCTCGGAGGCCGTCCTGTAGATATGCTCGGCCACCGGCGTCGAACCGACGAAGCTGACCGCCGCCACCCGTTCATCCGTCAGCAGCGCGTTGACGGCAACGTGATCGCCCTGCACCACGTTGAAAACGCCCGGCGGCACGCCCGCCTCCTGCATCAACTCGGCCCACTTGATCGAACAACCCGGATCTTTTTCAGACGGCTTGAGTATGAACGTGTTACCGCAGGCGATCGCCAGCGGAAACATCCACAGAGGCACCATGGCCGGGAAATTGAATGGCGTGATGCCGACGCAAACGCCGAGCGGTTGGCGCATCGAATAACAATCGACGCCGGTGCCGACCTGGTCGTTGAATTCACCTTTGATCAGGTGCGGAATACCGCAGGCGAACTCGACGTTCTCGAGACCGCGTTGAATAGAGCCGTCCGCGTCGTGCAATACTTTTCCGTGTTCCTGGGTGATCAGTGCGGCGATTTCCGCGCGATCACGTTCGATCAGCTCCTTCAACTTGAACATGATCCGGGCGCGTTTCATGATCGGTGTCTTCGACCACTCCGTAAATGCAGCCCTCGCCGCGGATACCGCAGCGTCGACATCTGCCGGGTCGGACATGACGACCTCGGCGCAGCGTTCTCCCGTCGCGGAGTCGAATACATCGCCGAAGCGGCCGGAGGCCGATTCACGTAATTCGCCGTTTATCCAGTTCGGTACTTTGCGGATTGCTTTTAATGCTTCAGCTTTTTGCGCCATCTCGTATCACCTGAATGATTTGCCGCTACTGCGATCGCAACGCGGAACGCACCGATTCGATGACGGTATCGATCTGCGACTCCTCGATGATGAGCGGCGGTGAAAATGCCAGGGTGTCGCCGGTGGTGCGAATGATTACGCCTTCGTCGAAACAGTTGCGGAATATTTGCATCGCCCGCGCCGTCGGCTGGCCCTCGATCGGCTCCAGTTCCACGGCACCGATGAGCCCGAAGTTGCGCACGTCGATGACGGTCGGCTCGCCTTTGAGGCTATGCAGCGCATCCTCGAACTTGCCCTCGAGGCTGCGAGCCCGCTCGAACAGGCCTTCGCCGAGGTAAACGTCCAGCGTCGCGCAGCCTGCAGCCGCTGCCAGCGGATGACCGGAGTAGGTATAGCCGTGGAAAAACTCGATCGCCCCTTCCGGGCCAGTCATGAAGGTGTCATAGATCTCGCTCTTCGCCAGCACCGCGCCCATCGGCACCGTGCCGCTGGTCAGCCCTTTGGCGGTCGTCATGAGGTCGGGCGTCACGTTAAAGCGTGTCGAACCGAAGTTGTCGCCGGTACGGCCGAAACCGCAGATGACCTCGTCGAAAATCAACAAGATTCCGTGCCGGTCGCAGATCTCGCGGATGCGCTCGAGGTAGCCCTTGGGCGGAATCAGCACGCCCGCGGAGCCGGCGATCGGCTCGATGATGACGGCCGCCACGTTCGACGGGTCGTGCAGTTGCACGATGTTTTCCAACTCGTCGGCGAGATGCGCGCCCCACTCCGGCTGGCCTTTCGAGTAGGCATTCTTGTCGATGTTGTGGGTGTGCGGCAGGTGGTCGACACCGGGTAGCATGGCACCGAACATCTTGCGGTTCGGTGAGATGCCACCGACGGAGATGCCGCCGAAGCCGACGCCGTGATAGCCCTTTTCGCGGCCGATGAGCCGCGTGCGCGCGCCTTCGCCGCGGAGCCGGTGATAAGCCAGCGCCATCTTGAGTGCGGTGTCCACGGCTTCGGAACCCGAGTTGACGAAAAACGCGTAATCGAGCCCCTCGGGCGCAATATCGGTCAGCCGGTTGGCCAGCTCGAAAACGGTCGGATGCCCGAGCTGAAACGCCATTGCGTAGTCGAGCGTTTCTGCCTGCGACTGGATGGCTTCGACAATCTTCGGGTGGCAATGACCGGCATTGCAGCACCAAAGGCCGGATACCGCGTCGAGCAGTTTCTTGCCGTCGTGCGTGTAGCAATACATGCCACTGGCGCGCGAGATCATGCGCGGATGTTGTTTGAAATAGCGATTGCCCGTGAACGGCATCCAGTAGGCCTGGAGGTCGGGTAAATCGGGTTGCAACTTGCGTACGGTGCTGTCTGCCATCGTCGTTCTCCACAGGGGTCAGAGCTGGCTCTGACCCTGGTTTTCTAAAGTATCTCTCTTAATCGGTAATAAAGCATGCCCAGGGCCAGCGCCGGGTTGGCAAACCATTTGCCGCCCGGCAATTTCCAGTGGCGAATGCGCTCGAACACGTCGAATCGTTCGAAGTCTCCGCAGATCGCATCTGCCACGATTTGCCCTGCAATGTGTGTCGGCGCCAGTCCGTGGCCCGAGTACCCGGTCGAGTAATAGGTATTGCCCTGGATACGCCCGAGCTGCGGCACGCGCTTGATGGTGATGGCGATATAGCCGCCCCACTCGTAGTCGATGCGCGTTTTTGCGAGCTGCGGAAACACCTTGAGCATTCTCGGGCGCAGGCTTTCGGTGATGTCCTTCGGATGTCGACCGGAATAATTGCACAGACCGCCAAACAGCAGCCGCTTGTCCGCGGACAGGCGGTAATAATCGAGACCGACCCGCTGGTCGCAGACCGCCATGTCCTGCGGCAACAATTCGTTTGCAAGCTCGTCCGGCAGTTGCTCGGTCGCGATGATATAGCTGCCGGCCGGAATGACCTTGCCGTAGAGATGCGGCTCGCATTTTCCCAGATAGGCATTGCCGGCCAGCACCACCTTGTCGGCATGCATGACGCCGTTCGCGGTCTCGACGCGCGGCCTGGCGCCGTGCACCACCCGGATCACTTCCGACTGCTCGAATATCCTGGCGCCGTTTTGTTCCGCCGCACGGGCCTCGCCGATGCAGAGGTTCAACGGATGCAGGTGCCCGTTGCCCCAGTGGATCAGACCGCCGAGATAAATCGCCGAACCGACTACGGTGTGCAGGCGATCTCTCGGCACCAGCTCCATCCGGTGCGGGTAGTTGCTGGCACGTTTGCGTTCGATCTCGGTTTCGAAATAGTCCAGGTCTTCCCGGGTCAGCGCGACGTCGAGAAAGCCGAATTTCAAATCGCAAGCGATGTTGTACTGGTCGATACGCTGCAGCACCACGTCGCGACAATCAATGCCGATCTGCGTCAGGGTGTTCGCTGCCGACTCGCCGTATTTGCGGCGTATCTCCTCGATTTTCTTCACCTCGACGATGCCGTCGATCAACTGGCCGCCGTTGCGCCCGGATGCGCCCCAACCGACCCGGTTGGCCTCGATCACGGCCACGTCGTAGCCGCGCTCGGCCAGGTGCAACGCGGTCGAGATGCCGGTGAAGCCCGCACCCACCACCGCGACATCACAGCGCTGTTCGCCGGCCAGCGCCGGGTAATCGGTCTGCCAGTTGGCCGTTGCCGCGTAGTAGGAATTCGTATGTTCGCCGCTGCCGTGCATAACGATTCAGGGTAACTCAGCCCAAAAAAGTTAACAATATTTAAATGATTGGAAGTAAATGATTGATTTTCATAGAATGTGCCATGCAAACGTTCAGTTTACTCAACGATTCAACACGGAGCCCGCCGATGGACGAACTCGGCCTGAAACTCAAGACGCTGCGCAAGCATCGCGGCCTGTCGCAGCGCAAGCTGGCCGCGCTGGCCGGCGTGTCGAACGCCACCGTGTCGCTGATCGAGCACGGCCGAACCGATCCCTCGATGGGCTTGCTGAAGAAACTCCTGGATTCGCTGGGCGTTTCCTTTGCCGAATTTTTCGCTTCGGACACGCGCACTCGTGAAAAGTATTTTTACACGCGTGACGAGCTGAGCGAGATCGGCAGTGGCCCGATTTCCTACCTGCAACTCGGCAGCGATCTGAGTGACAGCCAGTTGCAGATCCTCTACGAGCGCTACCAGCCCGGGGCCGACACCGGCCGCTCGATGCTGAGCCACGAGGCAGAGGAAGGCGGTATCGTGCTCGAGGGCCGGCTCGAGGTCACGGTCGGCGAGCAGGTTCAGGTACTCAAAGCCGGCGACGCCTATCGATTCAACAGCCGCTTGCCGCACCGTTTCCGCAACCCCGGCAACCGGGAGTGCGTGGTGGTCTCCGCCTGCACGCCGCCGAGTTTCTAGCTCGTGGGCCTGCCGCAGCGCCAATGTGGCCGGTTACGGCGCTTACGGATGCTCGCCCGCGGGCGGATGGCGTAGAATCACATTCTCGGCACTGATCGCCATACCAAGAAAAACAATAGAACGCGAAGGAGTTTGGGGTAATGAAATCGGTCCAGGATATCCTGAGTAGCAAAGGCCACGACGTCTGGTCAGTGAGGCCGGACGATACCGTCTTGGAATCCTTGAAAGTCATGGCCGACAAGGGAGTCGGAGCGCTGCTGGTCATGGAAGGCGAGAAACTGATTGGCATCGTCACCGAGCGCGACTATGCGCGGAAAGTCATTCTCGAGGGAAAATCCTCACAAAAGGCAACGGTCTCCGAGATCATGACCAGCCAGGTACTTTGTGTGAGCCCCTCGCAAACGGTCGATGAATGCATGGCGCTCATGACCGACAAGCGCGCCAGGCACCTCCCGGTGCTCGATGGGCAAAAGGTGGTTGGCGTGTTGTCGATCGGCGACCTGGTCAAGGCAACCATCAACGAACAGCAGGTGTTGATCGATCACTTGCAGCATTACATCTCGGGTTATTGATGCTGCAGACCACGACTCCCGCGATCGACGGCAAATCCATTACCGCTTACCACGGCGTGGTCACCGGCGAAGCCATACTCGGCGCCAATATATTCAAGGATTTTTTCGCCGGCATCCGCGACATCGTCGGCGGCCGTTCCGCAGCCTACGAATCGGAATTACAAAAGGCCCGGGAAATCGCCTTCGAGGAACTGACCGAAAAAGCACGCGACCTGGGTGCCAATGCCGTCGTCGGCATCGATATCGACTACGAGACCGTCGGCTCGCATGGCGGCATGTTGATGGTCAGCGTCAGCGGCACGGCAGTCACCGTTCGCTAGTCCGGTAATCGCTCAGTAGTCGAGCCGTTCTCCCGGCAATGCCGGCGTCGAGGCCGGCAAGCGCCGCGCCCTGGTGCGGGATTCGAAGGCATAGCCCAGTGCCAGCAGGCGCGGTTCGCTGAACGCCGGACCCATAAACGAGATCGCTACCGGCAATCCCCGGCCGGTAAAACCGGCCGGCACGATCAGGTCCGGAAACCCCGACAGGTTGGCAAGAATCACCGGCGAGCCGCCGCCACCGGGCTGGCCATCGGGGTCGGGGTCGGGATCGACTCGCTCGGGCCGTGTCGGCGACGTCGGATAGACGATTGCATCGAGTTCCTGCGATTCGATCAGCCCGCCGATCACCCCGCGGATCAACGGCAGCGCATGGTCCCGGACGGCAATGTACTCGTGGTCGGACAGCTCGCCACTGGCCTCTTCCCGTAACATCAGCCGCCAGCGACCGGGATTCGGGATGGCACCATCCTCGCGTCTTGCGGTCAAGGTCTTGGATCGCTCGATCAACTCCGCGAGTGTTTTCGGGTATTCGCGATCCGTCGTTGCCAGGTAATCCTCGATCTGTGCACGAAACTCGCGATAGCGAATCGCGCGATAAAATTTTCCCCTGGAATCGAGCAGCCACTCGGGCAACTCCACATCGACTACCTCGGCGCCGGCGTCGCGCATTGCCTGCAATGACGCCTCGATGATCCAGTCGACTTCCTCGTCCGCTTCCATGAAATCCCGAGCCACACCGATGCGTGCGCCGTCGAGTGCATCCGCGTCGAGAAATTTCGTGTAGTCCTTTTCGAGTCGGCCTTCACTCCGTGAAGTTGCTGCATCGGCCTTGTCGACCCCGACCAGCGCACCGAGCGCAACGGCAACGTCGTAAACGCTTCTCGCCATCGGACCGGCGGTGTCGAACGACAGCGCGAGCGGAATGATGCCGTCGCGGCTCAGCAGGCCGAGTGTCGGCTTCAGGCCGACAATGCCGTTCGCCGTCGATGGCCCACGGACGGAACCGCCGGTATCCGTGCCGAGACCGACGAATGCGTAGCCCGCGGCAATGGCAGCGCCGGTACCGCCGGACGATCCGGACGGGGTGCGGCTCGGATCGTGCGGGTTGTAAGTCGCACCGTCGAGTGAATTCATGGCATCGCCCGATGCAAATTCACTCATGTTCAGCTTGGCGAGAATGATCGCGCCGGCTTCACGAAGTTTGCGCGTCAAATACGCGTCGTCCGGCGGCATCGAGCCCTTGAGCATGAACGAGCCGGCCGTCGTCGGCATGTCCGCCGTATCGATGTTGTCCTTCAAGACCACGGGGATGCCGTGCAACGGTGAGCGCCTGCCTTGACGTTCGCGTTCCGCATCGAGTTCGCGAGCCCTGTCCATCGCGTTCGGATTCAGCAACATGACGGCATTCAGCTTCGGGCCTGCGTCGTCGTAGGCGGCAATGCGCGCGAGGCTCAGCTCGACGAGCTTCTCGGAATTCAGGGCGCCCGCATCGACCGCCTGGTTGATTTCGGCGATGGTCGCGTTCGTGAATTCGAGGGACTCGGCAGTCGCACCCGTCGCGAGGCTCAGTGCGGCAGTCACCACCATTGCCTTGATGCAGCTTTTTCTCAGGGAAGCCATTGGCGCTCCGTGTCAATCAACAAGGCGGCAGCCGGAAGCTGCCGCCTTTTCCTTTTGTTATGGATTGACTGGCTTATCGCAGTTGCGCAGCTCTGACAGTCGTCGCTATGTAAACGCGCGCATCGTCACAGTCATCGATATCGCCGAAGATATCCGTCGATGCTTCACGACCGCCGCCATTGGCAACACGTTGCCAATCTGCGCCGAGCTCCGTGTAACTAGCATAAGCATTCACGACTTTGTAATCGAAATCTGCTCCGCCACCACCAAAGGTGGGAAACCAGTGGAACGTACCCGCGGTCGAACCGGCGCTGGTCATATATTCGGCCCATTTCAATTCGGCCGCCTGAATATCGGGATAGCGCTGCCCTTCGTTGAGTTTACAGTCCATCATCGTGATGATGCCTGTGCCGGGCGTCTCGTTACTCGGCGGCGATTTGTACATGGCCGACGCAAAGCCGATGTGCGCATCGCAGGTCAATACTTCCTCGAACCCTTCATTGACGTCGCCGCCTTCGGCAAACCATTGATCCGTGCCGGCGCCCATCGCGTTACCGTCGGTGTAGGCTCCCATCCAGAGCAGGTCGAAATCCTGGTCGGGGCCGTAGTGATACGGCGTCAAAACCCATGCCGCGAAATTGTTGACGTTGCGCTCGTCCAACCATCGGTTAAAGCGCGCGTGGACCGCGTCCAGGTCTTCCGAATCCTGGCGATTGTTATAGTTGCAGGCCCAAAGTTCCACCGGGACCACCTTGCCCATACCGCTCTCGCTGACCTGCGCGAAAGCAGACCCCATCGCGACTGATACTAGTGCACCAATCGCCAAAACAATTTTGAATAACTTGTTCACGGTTACCCTCTCTTTTTTGTTGTTCGGACTCGGCACCTGAGTGTGTCGATAAGAATCAGTATAGTCGCCGGCAACGTTTATAGATATCAAAAGACATCCGTACTTTCGCCTATTTACCAGACAGCTCGTTCCAGCGATCAATGAATTTTACGGCGGCTTCGACGGTCCTGCGGGTGTCGTCTTCACCTCGCGCTGCCGTTCCCTCGGCCGGATTGCGTTCACCCCAGACGCCCGTGGTTGACATTTCCGCCGACGACGTTTTCTTGCCGGTCTCTTCGGCTTTCAGGCCTTCCGCAAGAAACAGCATTAGCGCGGTAGGATCCTCTGCGACGACTTCGGGCAACATTGCGTCCAGGTGATCGGGCAAAGTCAGCTCCGCGGTAACGGCCTTGTCGAGTTGCACCAGCGTCGGCATCAGGTAGAGAGAACTCGAGGTTTCCGGTGTACCGCCGTGCCGGTCGAGCACCGTGCTTGGCGGCTCGCCCGAGGGCTCCAGGAACGGCCGGATGGCCTGGCCGAATTCCACAGCGACACCGGCCGTGGTCTGGTTGATCTGGTCGACGAGCAATGTCGAAATCGCCCGGTTACCGCCGTGCGAATTCATGATGATGAAGCGCTTGAAACCATGTCGGATCAGGCTTTGCACGGCTTCGAGATGTACATCGATGATGAGGTCGGCACTCAGGGTAATGGTACCGGGAAAACCCATGTGGTATGGCGATTGTCCGATCATCAACACCGGCGCAACGAGGACGTCCCGCTCCTGCGCAATCAACTTGCAGCGTTCCACACCGTTAATGAAGTCCGTGCCGATCGGCAGGTGGGTGCCGTGCTGCTCAAGCGACGCGACCGGGATGATAACCATGTCGGATTTCTCGAGGAACGTTGCAACCTCGGGCGACGTCATGTGCGGCAGGTAGTTCCTGACCTTTTGCTGTGTCCACAGCGGGTTGCTTTGTGCAATGACTGTCGAGGTGGCAAGACCCGCCACGACGATCAAGACCACCCGCCAGATCGTTGAGATATGCGTATTCATTTTGTCATTCGCTTCCGTTGGAAAAGGCCGCAAGCAGGATCCGGGTATTGATGATTTTTTGCGGCGTCCAGACAGGGTAGTACGACGCGACGAAGACCGCCACACTGCTGCTTACCTGGCTGAGCCGAGCTGTTGTTTATTCGTAAAAGATGTGACGGCCGATCTTGGTTATGCGCCGTTTCTCCGTCGCCCAGCGCGGCTCGATCCGATCCGAGTGATAGAAAAGCGCATCCGGCACAGTCGGTTCGTGCTGCTCGTCGTAAATGGCTAGTGCCGCCCGCCTGGCCCTGTCCCACTGGATGCCGCGCGGCGACTCGATCGAGTCGAGCTCGGTCCAGGAGAACGCGCCGACGAGGCGATTGCGCCCGGTATCCAGTCTTTTCTCGTAGACGACCTCGCAAACCGTGTCCGGGAAATGCCTCGAGGCAACCCGGTTCATGGTCACCTCGGCGACCGCGTACTGACCGGCCATCGGCTCGCCGCGTGCTTCGTGGTAGACGTTGCGCGCGAGGCACATGAGGTCCTCCTGGCGCTGCTGCGCCCAGCGGACGCGCAGATGATCGACGTATACGAAATACACCATGCCGCCGATCAACGAAATCGCGACGGCAAACAACGAGAAGAACAGCAGGTTCTCCTTGTCGCGCAGGAACCAGAAATCGGCAAGCCGGTAGCGCAGGCCGAGCAGCCATCCGACGGGCGCGGAATATCGTATTCGTGACAGGAGGCGGCGAATCACGTCGTCGGTCCGTCTAGAAATAGCGCCTGATCTTGTTTACCCGATTCTGAAACGCACGCGTGCGCGTCTGCGGATTGTTGCTGACGGGAGACGGCAGGGTCGCGGCAAGCTCGATCGCCTGGCGGCTGGTCATTCTCGACGCGGGGACACCAAAGTAGTGCCGCGCGGCGGCATCCACGCCGTAAATCCCGCGCCCGAATTCGGCAACGTTCAGGTAGTGCTCGAGTATGCGTTTCTTCGACAGGTTCCTTTCCATGCCGATAGTCAAGACGAGTTCGTGCCATTTGCGCAACGGGTTCCTGGACGGGCTCAGAAAAACATTCTTGACGGTCTGCTGCGAAATGGTGCTGCCGCCGTAGACGAGCCTCTTTTCCGACAGGTTGTATTCCATCGCTTCCTTGAGCGCATCGATATCCACGCCGTCATGCTCGTAAAACCGCGCATCCTCCGCGACGATCACGGCACGCACCATGCTTTGCGGAATGGCGTCGATCGACACCGGGTCCCAGCGCAGCCGCGGCCAGTCCGGATGCCGGTGTTGCTCGAACTCGTAGCTGCGAATGAAGCTGGAGCGCTGGATCGGCCCTTCCGAATACAGCTCCCAGTCCGGCCAGATGCCGATGAGGTAACCGATGTCCATCATGACCAGCACCGGCAATAACCGCACGCTCCAGCGCAGCGTGGTGGTCACTACCGGTATGCGGATCCACGAACCCAGCTTTCTCAGGAATCTGAACGCCATGGGCGGAAATGGTAGTGCAAAAACCGGCTGATGTGATGTGACCCCATCGGCAGTGCAGTGGCCTCGGATGCCAGTGATACACTGGCTTGCAAGGCGCCATGCAGAGGGCCATCGGGGAAACCGGCCATGTACGAGAACGATCCGATATCACGCAGGCAGGCGATTGCGGCCGGCGGCGGCCTGGCGGCACTGGCGCTCGTCGGCGGCTGCTCGCGACGAACGGCATCGACGACGGCTGTCGATCGCGGCGCGCTTCACTATGCCAGCCTCGAGGATATCGCGGCAATGCTGCAGGCCAGGGAAGTCTCGCCGCTCGAACTCACAGAGATGATGCTGCAGCGAATCGAGCTGGTCGATGGCACGCTCAAAAGCTATGCAACGGTGACCGCGGAACGTGCGTTGCAGGCCGCAGGCAAAGCGGAGCAGGAGATCGCGGCCGGCCGGTATCGCGGCCCGCTGCACGGCGTGCCGATCGCGGTCAAGGATCTTTGCTATACCCGAGGCGTACCTACGATGGGCGGCATGGCCGTGCTCGCCGACTTCGTGCCCGACTACGACGCGACCGCCGTTGCCCGCCTCGAGTCCGCCGGCGCCGTGCTGCTCGGCAAACTCAACCTTACCGAAGGTGCCCTGCTCGGCTACCACCGTGACTTCGATATTCCCGTCAATCCCTGGAATGCCGATTACTGGGCGGGTGCGTCGTCGAGCGGTTCGGGCGTCGCGACAGCAGCGGGTCTGTGCTTCGCATCCCTCGGCACAGACACCGGCGGTTCGATTCGCTATCCCTCGATGGCAAACGGCATCGTGGGCCTGAAACCGACTTACGGCAGAGTCAGCCGTCATGGCGTACTGCCACTCGGCGAATCGCTGGACCACGTCGGACCGATGACGCGGCGTTCGCTGGACGCCGCAATCGTGTTCGAGGCCATCGCCGGACACGACGCCAACGATGCGACGTCGTTGCCCGACCCGGTGCCGCAGATGCTCGCGGGCATCGATGCGGGTATCGAGAGCCTGCGGATCGGTTTCGACAGGGCCTGGGCAAGCGCCGGAACCGATGCCCGGGTGGTTGCCGCCGTCGACCAGGTTATCGCGACACTGAGCGGCCTGGGAGCCGATATCGTCGACATCCGGATGCCGGACTACCCAGCGGAATTCTTCCTCGACACCTGGTTTCCCATCTGCGGCTATGAAGCCTACCGGGCCCATGCCGCGACGTTTCCTGCACGTGCGGACGAGTACGGACACTTCCTGCGCGGCTTTCTCGAACGCGGCGCGACCGTCAGCGCGGATCAATACGCCGCTGCCAATGAGGCACGTAGCAAGTTCAACCGGCAGTTCGAAGCGGTGCTCCGCAGCGTGCACGCGGTGGTTAGCCCTGCGGGCGGAGTGACGCTGCCGATCGACGCGGACTCGCTTTACGGCAGTGGCGCCGATTTCGGTGCCGCTTTGGGTGCCCTGCAACGGCATTTCATTATTCCGGCGGACTTTGCCGGGACGCCGACCTTGACCGTGCCGTGCGGCTTTGCGGACGAGGGTATTCCGCTCGGCGTGCAGTTCATGGGTCCGAAGCTGTCGGAGCCCATGCTGTGCCGGATCGGGCATGCATATGAAGGCGCGACCGAGTGGCACATGCGACATCCCTCGATCTAGATCGGTGCTTCACACGTCGTAAGGCGTATCGCGGCTAAAACCGCTCCCACAAAAGTTGCTCCTACCCTTTCGAATTGATCGTCAGGCGTCCGGGCGGTTCGCGTAGGTGTTGATCATCTCCATGGCGAGCGTCGCGCCCGCCAGTGAGGTGATCTCCCCGACGTCGTAGATCGGTGCGACCTCGACGATGTCCATGCCGATCAGGTTGATGCCGATCAGTCCGCGAATGATTTGAATGGCCTGGTGCGTGGTCAGCCCACCGCAAACCGGCGTGCCGGTGCCGGGCGCGTAACTCGGATCGAGACAATCGATGTCGAAACTGAGATAAACCGGGCGCTTGCCGAGAATCTTCCTGGTTTTCTTGACCACGGCGTCGATGCCGTGCTCATGCACCCATGGGCCATCGAGGATGTTGAAACCCAGGGTATCGTCATTGGTCGTGCGCAAACCGATCTGCACGGAATGCGCCGGATCGACCAGGCCTTGCTTGACGGCATGCCAGAACATGGTGCCGTGGTCGACCCTGCCCTCTTCGTCTTTCCAGGTGTCGCTGTGCGCATCGAAGTGCAACAGCGACAATGGCTTGCCGAATTTCTTTGCGTGCGCCTTGAGTAATGGCCAGGCGATGAAGTGATCGCCACCCAGCGACAACAGCGCCGGGCCGGCCTCGATGATTTTCGAAGCATGTGCTTCGATCGCGTCGGGAATGGTCTCCGGCCGGCCGAAATCGAAAAAACAGTCGCCATAGTCGATCACGGCCAGCTTTTCGAAGGGATCGATTTGCGTATCGTACGGTCGCATCCAGGCAATCGCGGCGGACGCCGCTCGAATGCCGCGCGGCCCGAATCGCGCGCCCGGCCTGCCGGTGGTCGCAGTGTCGAGCGGCACCCCGGTAACAACCAGGTCGACGCCGTTGAGGTCGCGCGTGTACTTGCGCCGCATGAACGAAGTCGCGCCGGCATACGTCGGCTCGTTGGTTATGCCGTAAAGGCTGTCGCGATATAACGCGAAGTCGCCGTCTTTTTTGACAGTCATAACGCTAACTCACTGCTTTTGCCGTCCGGTCAAGCGTTTTCCAGGCCTTGTCGACGAGTTCGTCGGCTTGCTCGTGCGTAAGGATCAGCGGCGGAGCGACGACCATGGTATCGCCGACCGCACGCATCACCAGGCCGGTGTCGACGGAGTGATCTCGGCATATCGTGCCGACGCCCTCGTCCTTGTCGAATCGTTCGCAGGAAGACTTGTCCTTGACGAGCTCGAATGCACCCATGAGGCCGGCCATGCGTGTCTCGCCGACCAGCGGATGCTCCGACAGCGTTTGCCATTTCTGCCGCAGGTACGGCCCGATATCCTCGCGAACATAGTCGACCAATTTCTCGTCACGCAAGATTCGTATGTTTTCAAGTGCCACCGCGCAGGCCGCCGGATGCCCCGAATAGGTAAACCCATGGAAGAATTCACCGCCTTTGTCGATCAACGTTTCACTGACGCGATCGCCCACCATGACGCCGCCGAGTGGCAGGTATCCCGAGGTAACGCCTTTGGCGAACGTCATCAGGTCCGGCTTGACGCCAAAGTAATCGGCACCGAACCATTCGCCGAGCCTGCCGAAGCCGCAAATGACTTCGTCGGTCACCAGCAGGATGCCGTGTTTGTCACAGATGCGCTGGATTTCCGGCCAATAGCTATCCGGCGGAATAATGACGCCGCCGGCACCCTGAACCGGTTCGCCTACAAACGCGGCAACCTTGTCCGCACCCAGTTCCTCGATTTTTCGATCGAGCGCACGCGCCGCCTGTAACCCGAATTCGTCCGGTGCCAGGCTCCGATCGCTGCCGAACCAGTACGGCTGTTCGATGTGCTCGATACCGGGCACGTGCACGCCGCCCTGGGCACGTTGAAGTTTCATGCCGCCCAGGCTTGTGCCGCCGATGGTCGATCCATGATAGGCGTTTTCCCGGGAAATGATGATCTGCCGCTCGGGACTGTCCATGAGTTCCCAGTAGCGCCGCACCATGCGAATCATCGTGTCTATCGATTCGGATCCGGAGCCGGTAAAAAATGTGTGATTGAACTGCGGCTGGGTTATTTCCTGCAGCACGCGCGACAGCTCGATCGACGGTGGATGAGCACACTGGAAGAAGCTGTTGTAATACGGCAGCTCGCGTAATTGTTTCGCGGCTGCTTCGACAAGCTCGTCCCTGCCGTAACCGATATTGACGCACCACAAACCGGACATGCCGTCCAGGATCTTGTTGCCGTCGATGTCGTACACATAAACGTCATCGGCGCGCGTAATGATACGGCTCTTCTTCTCGCCCAGTTCCTTGTAGTCGGTGAACGGGTGCAGATAATGTTCGCGGTCAATCTGTTGCCACTCTGATCGCGATCGGGATTCGACAATAGCCATTTTTACCTCAAACGTTGAACAGGAGTACCTCGCGTTCCCACGGTGTGACGATCTCCTGGAATTCCTTGCACTCGCTGTCTTTTACGGCGCAGTACAATGTTACGAATTTATCACCCAAAGTCTTGCGCATCGCTTCGCTGTTTTCCATCGCCTTGATCGCTTCGTACAAATAAGGATGCAAACTGAACGGTTGGTCGTAGGCACTGCCTTCGATCGGCGGCGATGGTTTCAGTTTCTCTGTCATTCCAAGATAACCGCAGGCAAGCGATGCCGCGATTGCAAGATAAGGATTAACGTCCGAACCCGCAACCCGGTTTTCGACGCGCCGCGCTTGTGGATCCGAATCCGGCACACGGAGCCCGACCGTCCTATTGTCGACAGCCCAGGACAAGTTTACCGGTGACGAATAATAACTGAGGAAGCGACGATACGAATTCGCATAGGGGGCGAATATCAGCAATGCCTCGGGCATGTATTTCTGAAGGCCGCCAATGTAAGACATGAACAGCTTGCTGGGTTTACCATGCTTGTCCGAGAATATGTTGTTTCCCTGCTCGTCCACGACACTCTGGTGTACATGCAGCGCGCTCCCCGGGGCTTCGGATATGGGCCGCGCCAGGAATGTCGCGTGCATCTCGTGCGCAATGGCAGCTTCGCGAACCGTGCGCTTGAATAGAAACACCTGATCCGCAAGCGATACGGCTTCGCCGTGCAGGAAATTCAACTCGAACTGGGCCGGACCCATTTCTTGCGACAGTGTATCGATACGAATGTCCTGGTCTTCGCAGAACTTGTACACATCGTTAATGAACGGGTCGAAGTCGTTCATCATGTCGATGCTGTAGGGTTGCTTCGATGTTTCGGTACGACCAAGCCGACCCTCGGGCGGCTCGACTTCCTGGTTTGGGTCGGAATGCGGGTTAATCAGGTAAAACTCGACTTCTGGTGCCACGATCGGCTGCCAGCCTTTTTCCTTGAACAGATCGAGAACGTTGCGCAATACGCGACGCGGCGATGTCTGGACCGGTTTCCCATCCTTGTGATAACAGTCGAGGAAAATCGACGCTGCCTTGTCCACCGTCCACGGGACCGGACGCAGGGAATCCGCGTCCGCCGACAACAGCATGTCGCGATCTTCGACGTTGTCTTCGTTTGTTACGTAATTGCCGGATACGGTCTGGCCGAATATGGCTTCCGGCAGTTTCAATTCACCTTTGCCGAATTTGGCCGCGGGTATCACCTTGCCGCGGGCCGCACCGGCCATGTCGGGCACGAAAGCCTCGACATCTTCGATATCGTGTTCTTTCAACCAGGTTTGTATCGATTCTTGTTCACTCACAAATCACCTTATTTGCGCTTCGCGTACGCTCTGCACGCGTCACCGAAGGCTTTGAATATCGCCATGGAGAATTCGTTTTCGGTGACTTTCCATTCGGGATGCCACTGCAGTGCCAGCGCAAAACCCGCTGCGCCGTCGACGCGGAAGCCCTCGATCAGTCCGTCGCTCGCCACGGCTTCAACCGTTACGCCATCGGCGAGTTTCGCGATGCCCTGGGCGTGCAGCGAATTGACGGTCACCGTATCCGCACCGGCGAGGCTGCGTAGCAGCCCGCCTTCGACCAGGTGGACATCATGCGCCGGCGCATACTGTACGTCCAGCGGATCGTCCGGGTTCTCGCGGTGATCCAGGTAACCCTCGACTTCCTGCACGTGCTGGTGCAGCGTGCCGCCGAGTACCACGTTCAGTTCCTGGAACCCGCGGCACAGGGCGAGCAATGGCACACCGATTTGCAGCGCTTTTTCCGCCAGCGGCAGCGTCGTTTCGTCGCGATGCGGGTCGTGCAGCGTACCGGGCCGGCTTGCCTCTCCGCCGTAATGATGCGGTTCGACATTCGACGGGCTGCCGGTCAGCAACAGGCCATCGACGTGGTGCAGTATGGTTGCCGTGTCGATGCTGCTGCCGAGCGCCGGGATCAGGAACGGTAACCCGTCCGCGCCGTCCCTGATTGCCGTCGCGTATTTCTCTCCGACCATGTGGAAAGGATGGGGCTCGAGTTGGCGCCGGTCAGCCGGAATGCCGATTACGGGCTTTTCACGCATAAGGTTCGATTTGCACGGATTCCGTTACGGTTTTCGAAACAGCAGGGTGAAACGATCGGTATTGCCGGTCACCGTCGCCCTGCCGACCTCGTAAACCAATTCGTCGTCCGGACGGTAATGAAGGTCACTGTAGTCGACGAATTCGAAGCCCGCATCCAGCACCTCCTTGATAATTTGCACCGCATCGACCCGGCGTCTGGTCTCTGCGGTCAGTTCAGCCATGTGCCGCCGCGAATGGTCGATGACACCGAACAGGCCACCTGGGCGCAATGCGTTGAATACCGCTGCATTCAGGTTAGCCCTGCCTGCCGGCGTGAAGTTATGCCAGTTTCGGAACGTGAGCACGAGATCGACATCGCGCACGTCAAACTCGAACGGCGCTACGCTCCGGGTGCCGTAAGGGCCGTCCCGCACCAGATCGACGCCGATGTCGAGAACCTTGACGCGATCGAAGCCGGGTTCCGTCAACAGGTTCTGCTCCACATTCGTGGTGCCGATGGCCACGTACAGCTCACCTTCGTCGCGCAACACGGGGGCCAGAATCTTGGTGTACCAGCCGCCGCCCGGCAGCAACTCGAGCACCCGCATGTCGTGTGAAAGCTGGAAAAATTGCAGTGTTTCGAGTGGCTTTCTGTTCGGGTCCCGGGCAACATCGGCCTCGCTGCGGATCTCGCCGGCGATCGCGGCACGGATCTTGGCTTCGGTCTCGTCCTGGGCAAATGCATTGACGGCGAAGGCGCCGAGCACGCATACAAGCAGTAATCGCATCATTTTTCCTCCAGCTGGATTGCTATGCGGTTTGGCGATCAGTCTGCCGGACCTGCGACCATCGGCCGCCGGTCCGCAGAATTCACGCGGGCCGCGAATTCTCCTACTTTCGCGGCTCAGGGTTCAAGCCTGATGCTGCGCCAAACGATGACCTGACCGGGTTTGGCCGGCCGCGACACCGCCCCACCCGGCGATTTCCGGCGCTGCCGGGCGCCGGACAAAGCGGTTGCCGAACGGCGGAATTCCGACCACACTGCGGGCATGAAGGAGGTCGAGATTCGGCATTGCGCGCCTGGTGATTATGCGGCAGTGGTCGCGATCTATAACCATTACATCGAAAACTCGCATGCCACTTTCGATCTGCGCCCGTATTCGATCGGTGAACGCGCTCCGTGGTTTTCGCAATTTTCAGATTCGGGACCGCATCAACTGCTGGTTGCGGTACAGGAAGCATCCGTCGTCGGCTATTGCTCGAGTACGCCTTTCGGTCGAAAGCCGGGTTACGAGGTATCGGTGGAGACCTCGGTCTACCTGGACGAGTCGATCACCGGAAAAGGGATCGGCAAGCAGCTTTTCAGCCAGCTGCTGGCAAACCTGGAGGGGATCGGCATACATGGCGCCTACGCGGGCATTGCCCTGCCGAATGACGCTTCCGTTAAACTGCACGAATCGCTCGGCTTTCGACGAATCGGCGTCTACAAGGAAGTCGGCTGGAAATTCGACCGATATTGGGATGTCGCGTGGTATGAAAAACGAATCGGGACCTGAACAACTAACAACAAGGCAGACCGATGGCCAGGGCTAAAACTGAAAGCGCGATCGCCGGGTTACGCAAATTCCTCAAGAGCTACCCCGGCACCGAAAAGATGGAGGTCCTCGTCGCGGACGTGTCAGGGATATTGCGCGGCAAACAGATACGCCGGAACGAATTCGAAAAAGTCTTCAAGGACGGCTTTTGCCTTCCGGGCGGGACCCTGCTGCTCGATACCCTGGGAGACGTCGTAGAGGACATTCCCTTCAGTGCCGCGGACGGCGATCCGGACATTAATGCTGCGATCGTGGCTGGCAGCGTCGCACCCGTACCCTGGGCGAAGACGCCGAGTGCGCAGGCGCTGTTTCGCTTCTACACCAGGGACGGCTCACCGTTTTTCGCCGATCCGCGCACCGTCCTCGAAAACGCGGCAGCACCGTTGAAGAAGATGGGGCTGACCATCGTCATGGCTGCGGAGCTGGAGTTCTACCTGCTCGACGCAAATACCGATCGGCCGACGGCGCGGGTGTCCCGCGTACCCGGCATTGGAACGCCACAACCGGGACCGCAGGTGTACAGCCCGGACGACTTGCAGGACATCGAAGACTTCCTGATCGAATTGAATAAAGCCTGTGCCGCGCAAAATATTCCTGCGGGCACTACGCTGTCGGAATTTTCACCGGGCCAGTTCGAGATAAACCTGCATCACGTACCTGACCCGGTGCTCGCTTGCGATCACGCGGTGCTGTTGAAACGCGTCATCAAGGCCGTCGCTCGCAGGCACGGCTGCGTCGCTTGCTTTATGGCCAAGCCTTTTGAAGAAGAATCCGGTTCCGGCATGCACGTTCATATGAGCTTTGTCGACAAGAGCGGAAAAAATTACTTCTCGCAGGGCAAGGACAAACTCGCGGCACCCCCTTTCGCAGCGCGCTTCAGGCACGCCATCGGTGGGCTCAAGAAAACCATGGCGGAAGCAACCGCGATATTTGCGCCGAATGCCAATTCCTATCGGCGGCTGCGCCCGGAGATGTTTGCGCCGGTTGAACCCAACTGGGGGAGCAATCACCGCAATGTCGCGCTTCGGGTACCGCTAAGCGATGCCAAAAACCTGCGTTTCGAGCACCGGACATCGGGAGCGGATGCAAACCCATACCTGGTTTCCGCTGCTATTCTTGCGGGCGTCCATTACGGCATCAAGAACCGCTGCGATCCTGGACGCATGGTCGAAGAAGGTCAGGTCATCAGCTTGAAACGAAAGATTCCGAATCGCTGGGACGACGCAATCGATAAATTCGTACGCAGCAAGGTCCTGCCGCAGTACCTCGGCGAAGAATTCTGCCGCATTTACGCCGCAGTCAAGCGCCACGAATCCCGGCGCTTCCACAACATGATCAGCAACGTCGATTATGAGTGGTTCCTGCGCTGCATTTGACGATCCGTCGGGTTCATGAAAGTCGCCGAGTACATCGAGAGTCTCAATGCTCACCTGCCACCGGCAATGCAGACGCTCGGCGGTGAGGTGCTCGAGTTTGACGAGGAGCGTGCCTCGGTATTGCTGCGTTTTTCCGCCGGCAAAGCGCTGTGCAATTCCGACGACGGCATCCAGGGCGGATTCGTTTGCGGCATGCTCGATGCGGCAATGGCGAACGCCGTTTTTTGCAATTTCCGCGAGCTGGCCATCGTCGCCACTCTCGAGATCAAGGTGAGCTACCTGGAGATCTGCCGTCCTGGCGACTTGTTTGCAACGGGGACCATTGTCCGCTCAGGCAAGACGATAACCTTTCTGGATGCCGAACTCCGGGATTCTGCGGGAAAATTGCTGGCGACAGCGTCGTCGACGGCGAGGGTTATTCGCAAGAATAACGGCTGACAGTTAATCCGACTCCAGGCGCGCGAGATCTGCGACGATATGGCGACTCGCGAGGTAGTAGTGAATCGCGACCCACGGCCCCATCACAAAACCTATCGCCAACAAGCTGTAACGCATCGATTCCATACCAAACGATTCGGACAAGATGTCGCTCAGGATGCCGGTAACTTGCGGCCCCAGACCGAGTCCGATGATATTGATGACAAATAACACTATTGCGGATGCGGTTGCGCGCATGCGTAAACGCACCAGGCCCTGCGTTTGTGCAAAAGTTGTCGCCAGGTATACGTTTGTCGGCACCGAGGCGACGAAAAAAATGACCAGGACGAGCCCCACGTTATCGAGCAGGTAAAGTGGAAATACGAATATCCAGGCCAGCATCGCCGATGCCGATATGGTCCAGAATGCGTACCGGATATCGATCTTGCCGAGCCGGTCTGCAATGTAGCCGCCGCCGACGAAACCAATCGCTGTCGATGCGCCGATAATCAGACCTAAATACATGCCGATCTCCTGGATGCCCATGCCGTGGCTGCGATCGAGAAAACTCGGAAAGAAGCTGAGAATGGCGTAGCCATTGAAAGCAGCCAGTCCGGCTCCGATCGCCATGTGCAGGAACGACTTTCTGCGCAACAAATATTTCGCTACTGCAATGACGCCGTAGCGGGTATCACTGTCTGCGCGGCCCTCGGACGAACCGCGCTCCGGTTCGCTGACCGTAAACCGGACAATCAGCGCCAGAAGCAGTCCCGGCAATCCGACGATCAGAAACGCTTGCCGCCAGCCAATATTCTCGACGACCCAGCCACCGCCCAGATAAGCGATCGTGATTCCGGCAGAGATCCCCACAGTGAAAATTCCCATTGCCGTGGCGCGTTGCTCCGGCGGATAGAAATCCGAAATCATTGAATGCGCAGGTGGACTGCAGCCTGCCTCGCCGATTCCTACGCCGATTCTCGCCAATGCCAGTTGCAACACGTTCATTGTGAGACCTGACAACGCGGTCATGCCGCTCCAGATCGCCAACGCAATTGCGATGAGATTGCGACGATTGAACCGGTCCGCGAGCAGTGCAATCGGCATTCCGAGCGTCGCGTAGAAAACCGCAAATGCCGTGCCGGCAAGGAACCCGAGCACCCAGTCATCGACTACGAATTCCGCTTTGATTGCCGGAAGGAGAATTGCAAGTATCTGCCGATCGATGAAATTGAACGTGTAAACGATGACGAGAACCGCGAGTGCATAGCGTCGAGCGTTTACGTCGACCTTGGATTCCATTGCAGCGCTCATTGGCTCAGGGCAACACCGTCCTGAAAACCAGGAAGAAGACAATCGACAAAAATGCGCCCGCCGGGATGGTGACAACCCAGGATACGAATACCCGCCCGACAACCCTGAGGTCGATTGCTTCTATACCGCGAGCCAGTCCTACGCCAAGAACCGCACCGACGAGGGTGTGCGTCGTTGAGATCGGAATACCTGTGCCGGATGCAATGACGATGGTGGTCGCGGCAGCGAGCTCGGCTGCAAACCCGCGGCTTGGTGTCAACTGCGTAATTTTCTTGCCGACGGTGGCAATGACGTGCACGCCGAATGTCGCAAGCCCGATGACGATACCGGTGCCACCGATCAATAAAACCCAGATGGGCAATGCCGACTGCGCACCGACAATACCTGAATGTGCAACGCTGATCACGGCAGCGAGGGGACCGATCGCATTGGCAACGTCGTTCGAGCCGTGTGCGAAAGCCATCGAGCACGCAGTGACTACCATGAGCACCGCAAATACGCGCTCGACAGTGAAATAATGAAACTTCTTTTCCGCTTTGCGATTTGGCTGGATCCGCTGGATTACTACCGCGCCAAAGAGCGCGATTGACAAGGCAATCCCCACTGCCAACAGGTAACTGACGGTCAGGCTGAGGTCCAGTCCAACGTGTGTCAATCCCTTGAGAATGGTGACCAGAACGATCGTGAATGCGGCAAGGAAAATGTAAATCGGAACGTATCGCTTTGCCCGTGCCAGCGGGTCTTTGTGCGACAGGATGAGTCGTTGCACGCTCATGTATATAAGAAACGCAATAAATCCGGCCGTCAATGGCGAGATGACCCAGCTCATGACGATGGTCCCCACCTGCCCCCACTGCACGGCATCGATGCCGATGCCGACTGCGGCAAATCCGACAATTGCGCCGACGATCGAATGTGTCGTCGATACCGGCCATCCCTTGCGTGACGCTACCAACAACCAGGTCCCGGCAGCGAGCAATGATGCGAGCATGCCGTAGATGAGCAATTCGGGGGCACCGGCCAGGAGCTCCGAATCGACGATTCCCTTGCGGATCGTCGAGGTCACTTCACCGCCGGCCAATACGGCACCTGCAAACTCAAAAACGGCTGCGACGAGTATTGCCTGTCGTATCGTTAACGCTTTCGACCCAACCGATGTCGCCATTGCATTGGCAACGTCATTGGCGCCAATACCCCATGCCATGAATATGCCGAACAGTGCGGCCAGACTGACGTAGACAATCGCAGCGTCCAATGCTCCCCCTTCGAGTTATTGTTTTTTTTCTAATGCGAGAGCAGCAGCTCGAGACGACGACCAACACGCTCCGCCATGTCTGCAACCTCGCCCGTCAATTCGATGACCCTGTAAAGGAAAATGACATTGACAGGATCCAGATCTTTTTCGATTTTGAACAAGGCCGCGCGCAATTCCGCTTGCCTGTCGTCGGTGTCGGTTTCGATCCGATCGAGTTCCTCGATCATCGATTCCACGAGCGATACCTCTGCGCCGCGAAAACCGGTGGTGAACAGCTCATCGAGTTCACGAACGCTCTTGCGCGCCTGCTTCGCGGCGTCCACGTTTCTCGACACGAATTCCAGGAACTGCCCGGAGATCTCGGACGGGATTTTCATTTTTCTGCCAAGTACCAGGCCTGAAACATCCCTTGTCCGGTTTGCCATTTTGTCCTGGACCAGCAGCAACTCCAGCAAGTCTTCGCGGGGTACGGGCATGAACAAGCTTTTCGGCAAGTGCAGCCGGATTTCCTTTTTCAAATCGTCTGCTTCATGTTCCAGCGCCTCGATCTTGTCGCGGCATTTCGACGCCTTTTTCCAGTCTTCCTTTACGACAGCAGCAAAAAAGCCGTTCAGCTCTCGCGTGCACTGATACGCGAGATTGACATGTTGTTCCAGCGGCATGACCGGCGACGAGCCAAATATGTTTGCCAGTACATTGGCCAATGGTTGTCTCCTTGGGCGAAGCTGACCGCCGGCTGATCCGGCGCGGCAACGTAATTCTACACCGCCGTAGCCTGGTAGACACTTTCCGATCGAAAGTAATTCGCCGCGTGGTGCATGCTACACTGCCGGCGCCTTTCACAACCATAGAGACTGCGGTGAGCTACTGGTTATTCAAGTCCGAACCCAATGCGTACAGCATCGACGATCTCGAACGGGACAAGATGGAACCGTGGGACGGGATTCGTAATTACCAGGTGCGTAACATGATTCGCGACGATATGCAGATCGGCGACGAGGTTTTTTTCTACCATTCGAGCTGCAAGGTGCCTGCCATCGTCGGCATTGCGAAAATTGCAAGCCAGGCCTATCCCGATCCGACCCAGTTCGATCCGGCGTCGAAATATTACGACGAAAAAAGCACCGAAGACGATCCGCGCTGGCTGCTGGTCGACGTCCTTTTCCAGCGCAAGCTGCGCCGGCCCATCACGCTGAAGGAACTCAAGGAACACCCGGGGCTTGGCGATTTCCGCCTTACGCAGCGCGGCAACCGGCTGTCCATCTTTCCGGTCAGCGAGGAACACTGGAATATCGTCCTCGGCCTCGAATAGCACTGACCCCGCGACTCGCTGCTTGCGATATAATTCGTGCTTCCACGAGCACAAAAGACCTGCCCGGATGTCGCCCGGGCCAAGGGGAAGTCAATGAAGTTCCAAGCTTTTTCAGTCCATCTCCTGCTGATCGCGGGGCTGGCCCTGGGTGGCTGTTCGCGCGAACAGGCGCCGGCCGGGCCGGACGCCGCTGTCAGTCCCGAGGTCCTCGACCTTGCGACCCGCGCCGGTGCGCCGCTGTTCGACGGCATGGGCAATCACCATCACCCGATTACCACCAGCGACCCGGATGCGCAGCGCTATTTCGACCAGGGCCTGATCATCGATTTCGCCTTCAATCACGCGGAGTCCGCACGTTCCTTCCGCGCCGCACAAAAACTCGACCCGGAGTGCGCCATGTGCTACTGGGGCGAAGCGCTGGCGCTCGGCCCAAATATCAACGTCACGAGTAACGGCAAAGTTGTCATGAGTGACGACGACAGGCGCACTGCGTACGCGGCGATTCAAAAAGCGGTTGCTTTGCGCGATCACGAACGCCTGACCGAGGCAGAACGCGATTACATCGATGCGCTGGCAACGCGCTACAACGGCGATCCGTCAACCGACCGTGAACCGCTCGACCTGGCCTATGTCGAGGCAATGCGCAAGCTGCACCACAAGTATCCCGACGACGACGATGCGGCATCCCTGTTCGCGGAATCGATGATGAACACGATGCCGTGGGATTACTGGCTCGATCCTGAGAATCCCAAGCCCTTGACCGAGGAAGTGCTTGCAGCACTGGAAGGTGTTCTCGAGCGGAATCCCGAGCATCCATTGGCGATTCACTTATATATACATGCGGTTGAAGCGTCGTCTCAGCCGGAACGCGCCGAAGCGCCGGCCGATACACTGCGCGACCTCGTGCCGGGTGCCGGGCATCTCGTGCACATGCCGGCGCATATCTACTGGCGTGTGGGCAGATACGCTGACGCATCCCAGGCTAATGTCCTGGCGGCTGCCGTCGATGAAGCCTACATTGCCGCCTGCAACGCTCAGGGTTTTTATCCCGCTGCATATTACCCTCACAACATTCATTTCCTGTGGGCCGCGTCGAGCATGGAAGGGCGCAGCGCGGTCGCCATCGAAGCTGCGAGAAAGGTCGCTGCCAACGTCAGACTGGAAATGATCGAGGAATTTCCCAGCGTCGAATTCTTCCAGACGATTCCGTTGCTGGCTCTGGTGCAGTTCGGCCGCTGGGACGAAGTACTCGCCGAGCCCGCCCCACCCGAGAATCTGGAATTTTCGCAGGCGATCTGGCATTACGCACGCGCAACGGCCTATGCCAGACAGGGCCAGCTGGACGATGCTCGTACCGAACATGCGAAACTGGTTCCACTTCGCGACGAGACCGACGTGCTTTTCCTCGATAGTATCTACTATCCGGCGTCGATGCTGTTGACGATCGCGGATGCCCTTGTACAGGGCGACATTGCGATGGGCGAAGAAAGATACGATGAGGCAATCGCTCATTTCAGGCTCGCGGTTGAGACTCAGGACGAACTGCCTTACATGGAGCCGCCATTCTGGTATTACCCGACCCGGCACACCCTTGGAAAGGCGTTGTTGACCGCCGGCAGGCCGGCGGAGGCCGAGGAAGTGTATCGTGTCGACCTCGAGCAATATCCGCGCAACGGCTGGGCAATGTATGGCCTGATCCAGGCCCTCGAAGCCCAGGAGAAGGATGCGAGCGAGATACAGGAACGTTTCGACAGGACCTGGGCGCAGGCAGACGTGACTCTGACAGCTTCAAGATTCTGATTTTCTTGTCATCAGGTCAGACCCCTTAAACGGGGTCTGACCTTTTTTATCGCGGCTAAAGCCGCTCCCACAAAAAAATGCTTTCGTGGTCGGGGCTTTAGCCGCGATCCAGTTTGGTCTGGACGTCGGAGTTTCGGCCCAGGTCGAGGATGACGACCAGGTCGCCCGGCCCGGCCCACTCGAGCGCCGCATCGAAGGATTCGCTCTCGGTGAGAAAGTAGCGAATCTGCTCCTCGCTCGCACCGCAGTTCAGCAGTTCGTCGCGAATGATCGTGTAAACCTCTTTCTCGTCTCGGCCGCGACGGTATTTTTCGAGTTCCGAAATGCAGGCGAGATCCAGGCCGATCGACCAGGCACTTCGCGCAAGCTCACGGATCTGGGCGTCCGTCCGGTCGCCAGCCTGCGCGAAACACAAGGCACGGCGTTTCGCCGGAATCGCCCGCGCCATGCCGAACAGCGCCTGCATCGCCTGCGGGTTATGCGCAAAGTCGACCAGCACTTTGAATCCTTTGTAATCGTACAAATTGCTGCGACCAGGATTCGCATCCTGGCCTATCGCGCGAAGCCCGTCGCGAACCTGGTCGAGTGTCATGCCGAGCCCCTGGGTCAACGCCGCTGCGGCCAGTGCATTCGCGACGTTGTGTTGCGCTGCGCCGTGCAGCGTGATTGCAATCTCGCTGGCGTTGCAGATGACCTCGCGATCCTCACCTGCAATGCGCAACAACTCCCCGTTGTCGCAAACGTATGCGAGCTCGCCGTTTGCCGCCTGTCTCGCGACCACGGCATTGAGCGGATCAAGGCTGAACCAGGCTATCCGTCCGTCGTAATCCTTAGCCTTGGCGACCAGCAGTTCGTCGTCGGCATTCAGGATCAATAAACCCGATCCCCTAACCGCGTGGCTGACGATCCATTTTATGTTCAGCAGTTCGTCGAGGTTCCGCGAGCCGAAGTCGCCCAGGTGATCCTCGGAAATATTGGTTATTACTGCTGCGTCGGATGAACTTATGCCCAGCCCGCGCCGCAACAGGCCACCGCGCGCCGTTTCCAAAATGGCCGCGTCAACGTCTTGTTGCCGCAGGACCATTCTTGCACCGCCCGGACCGGACCAGTCGTCGCGATCGATAATACGGTCGTTGACGGCAACATAGTCGGTGCAACTCAAGCCCACGTTGCGGCCTGCCGACTGCAGGATATTCTTTGCTATGCGGGCCGTCGTCGTCTTGCCATTGGTGCCGGTGACGATGCCTACCGGTACGTCGTGATACGCGGCCCAGTCGAGTGCGGACGGTTCCGGCAGCTCGCGAAACGGCCAGGTTTCGGACGCAGCACCGTGACCTACCGACACCTCGTCGTCGTCCCACAGAAATGCCACATCGTGGTGCCGTGCGGCACCTTCGAGCGCCAGGAGTGGAGGATTCACTTCCTCGGCGATGGCCTGCCGGATCGTTTGCGCGGCTTTGTCAAGATCGGCTTCGGCGGCGCCGTTGAACTCCGCATCGCAACAGGCCCATACCCACTCATTGATCGCAGATGCAGCGTACAGCGCATCGATCGGAGCGGAAAATGCGACACTGATGCCCCCCGTCAGACGCACGTGGCGCACGGACTCACCACCCCATCCTACCGCTGCGAGCATCTTGCGAATCTGCGCTTCGCAAAACGGAATGAGCTGGTCCGCTTCGCCGCCGCTGCAGGCGATGTCGAGTATCGAACCCGGCTTCTCCCAGAGCAGGTTCGGACCCGTCAGGCGTCTCGCGTCCAGAAACTCCATCGGTCGCCCCGAACGTCAGTCGCCGGCTTCTCTGGCGATGCGCACGCCGCGTTCGTCGCTGATGATCTCGAGGTCCTCGTCCAGTGAAAACTGGCCGGTCTCCGGCAACTCGAGTATCGCCGTGGTCTTCCTGGTGACGTCGACACCCCGCGCCTCCGAGTTGAAGTAGATGATTTGCTTCCAGCTTCGCTTGACGTTGTCGGCCAGCACCAGGACCAGGTCGTTCGGCTGGGCAATCTGCAATGCGCGGCTGGTCGCTTCCTGCTCGTCCGGTATGACTTCGATTTGCTCGGGGCTGATGTTCAGCTCGAGGAGCTGGTTCTTCATCATTACCGCAACTTCGTCCACGCCACGGCCGCGCCGATTGTCGTCGCAACGACAGATGAAGTGATCGAAATGCCCGGCCGCGATTTTCGCAATTTCACGAATGTCCTCGTCGCGGCGGTCGCCCGGCGCCGCCAGCACGACGATACGCCGCCCCTCGGGGGCAAAGCGGTCGACCAGGGCGCACATCGCCCGGACCGCAGCCGGGTTGTGCGCGTAGTCGAGAATGACCTTGAACGGATGCTCGTTGTAGACGTTCATTCGTCCCGGCGCCTGGAAGAAGGTCGAATCGAAAGTCCGCAGCCCGTGACGTATGTCCTCGAGGCTCTTGCCCATGTTGTAGGCCATTGCTGCGGCAAACATCGCGTTTTGCACGTTGTGCATCGCCCGGCCTTCGATGGTTGCCGGAATCAGGTGCGTCCATAACAATGGCGTATGCGATCCCTTGTCGTAGATCGAGATCATGTGACCGTTCATGCCTTCTTCCAGAACGAATGCCTGCCCGCCGGCCCGGATGTGTTCCTTGACCAGCGCATGTCCCGGGTTCATGGTCACGTAGCAAACCGTCGTCGCAGCGGTGTAATCGGCCATCTGCAAGCAAAGACTGTCGTCGGCATTCAGAACGGCGGCATCTTTGGCGATTTCGATCGGTACCCGCTTGATCTCTGCGAGCTGCTCCAGGGTTTCAATGCCCTTGCTACCCAGGTGATCACCGGACACGTTCAGGCAAGCCGAGACGTTGCTCTCCTGAAACCCCAGGCCACCGCGCAGCATGCCGCCGCGCGCCACCTCCATGACCGCCGCATCGACGGACGGATCGCGCAGGATCATCCTGGATGACACAGGCCCCGTCATGTCCCCCGGCACGCTGAGTTTGCCGTCGATATATACGCCGTCGGTCGACGTCAGGCCGACGGTGTGACCGCACATTTTCAGTATGTGCGCGAGCATGCGCGCCGTCGTGGTTTTGCCGTTGGTTCCAGTGACGGCCGCTATCGGGATGCGGCTCGGCTGATCCGGCGGAAACAACATGTCGATAACGGCGCCGCCGACGTCACGCGGCTTACCTTCGCTCGGTGCCACATGCATGCGAAAACCGGGTCCGGCATTCACCTCACAAATGCCGCCGCCCGAATCGCGATACGACTCGGTAATGTCGTTGATAAGGAAATCGACGCCGCCGATGTCCAGGCCGATCGCCTTGATCGTTCTCTCGGCCATTTCGCGATTGTCGGGATGGATGACGTCGGTGACATCGATGGCCGTGCCGCCCGTCGACAGGTTGGCCGTCGATCGCAGAAATACCAACTCGTCTTTCTGCGGAACCGTGTTGCGGTCGTAACCGAGTTTCTTGAGGAGCCGCTCTGCCTGATGGTCGAATTCGAGGCGCGTCAGAACTTTCTCGTGGCCGACACCGCGCCGTGGGTCCTGGTTCACGATCTCGACCAGTTGCTCGATGGTGTGTTTACCGTCGCCGACGACATGACCCGGCATTCTTTTTGCCGCGGCAACCAGTTTTCCGTTGACCACCAGGAGCCGGTGGTCATAACCGACCAGGAAGCTTTCGACAAGCACGTTGCGGCCATGCTCCCGGGCTTTCTCGAACGCTACTTCGACTTCCTCCGGCGTAGTCAGGTTGATGGAAACGCCACGCCCGTGGTTTCCCGACAACGGCTTCACCACGACCGGAAAGCCGATACGCTCGGCCGCGCGTGCCGCATCCTTGGCGTTTCGCACGAGCTTTTGTTTCGGCACTGGCAGGCCGAGGTCGCGCAGGATGCGATTGGTCTCTTCTTTATCCGACGCAAGTTCCACCGCGATGTTGCTGGTGCGCCCGGTGGTGGTTGCCTGGATGCGCTGTTGGTACTTGCCGTGTCCGAACTGAACCAGGCTCTGCTGGTTCAAGCGAATCCACGGAATCCCGCGACCTTCGGCCGCCTTGACGAGCGAGCCCGTGCTCGGGCCGAAAGCACGCGATTGCGCATAGCGAATGAAGTCGTCGCGCTGCGCGGCGAAATTCCAGTCGCCGGGCGGCGCATCTTGCGGCCTGATCTCGTCGGGTAACAGGCTGTGAATGAGATCCAGGGACAGGCGGCTGGCTTCGCGCCCGACCTCGGCGTCGTGATACTGGAACCACATGTTGTACAGACCGGGTTTACCGTCGACCGACCGGGTACGCCCGTAGCCGACATTCGAGCCGGCGACATTTTGCAGTTCGATGGCAACGTGCTCCATGACGTGCCCGAGCCAGGTGCCCCCGTCTTCCTGCATCCTTCGTACGAATCCTCCGGGCTCACCGTAGGAACAGCCGTGCTCGTGCAAGCCAGGCAGGTACTCGAGCATCGGCTCCACGAATGAATCGCCCAACTTTCCGGTAGGCCATTTTTCCAGTTCCTCGAGATCGAGGAGATGCCGGATGACCGGGTAATGAGAATAGATGCTGGGACCAACGTAGACGTTGGTTTCGACGATTTTCATCGCATTGGCTCCGTCGTTTTTTTATTCCGCCGCTTCTTCGGCGATGGCTGTCCTGGACTCGATATCGAAGCGGCCGCCTGAAATAAGTATATGCAGTTTCACATCGATAAGGCTGACCGGATCGCCGCGCTTGGCGCGATCCATGGAGGAATAGCTCAGCTTGGTCGGATCGATGATCGTGATGCCGCCCGAACCGACTACTTCCAGGCTGTCACCGGGTTTGATAAACGCGGCGGTATCTTCGTCCAGCCCGATACCGACGGCGAACGGGTTATAGGCGAGTGCCGTCAGCAATCGGCCCAGGCGGTCGCGCTCGCGGAAATGCTGGTCGATGATGAAATTGTTGGTCAAGCCCAGACCCGGTGCCATGGTCACCATGTCGGGTCGCGGCGTGCTGCCCTCGTTGCCGCCGGCAATCATGTGTTCGGGCATGAATGCGGCACCGGCCGAGGTGCCGGCCACGTGCATGCCTTCGGCATTGCGTCGTCGGATCGCCTGCGCCACCGGCGTCCCGCCCAGGGTCGTCGACAGCCGTAACTGGTTACCGCCGGTCATGAACACACCGTCGGCTTTTTCGATGTACTCGAGGAATTTGTCCGACTGGCAGTCCTCGCGGGTAATCAGCTGCAAGACCTGGGCGTGGCGGATGCCGAGTTTACGAAACAGCTTTTCGTAGTTGCGCCCGGTGTCTTCCAGTTCCGACGCCGTGGGGATGATTGCAATGCGCGCTTTCTTGCCGCCACACAAGCCGACGAATCGGTCGAGAATTTCCGGGTTATCGAATTTCTCCTCGGCGCCGCCGATCGGCACCAGGTATCCGCGCCCGGCGTAGTCGGTGTGGTTGGACGGACTCATTCTTGTTCTTGGGTATCTGTCGGGTTCTCGAATTGGCCGAACACCTGTTGCGATCCATCCTGCACGTGCCAGATGCCGGCAATCATGACGCCGGAGATTGTGTCGTTGTCATCCAGCACGATCAGGTCGGCCGCGTCTCCCTCGCGGATCCGGCCGCGATCGTGCAATCGTAGTATATCGGCCACGTTGGAGGTAAACGCGGGCAATACCTGTTCCAGTTCCGCGCCCTGCTCGAGCAACGCCTTGAGCGTCGCCATCAGGCTCGCCGGCTGACCGACGTCCCAGTGCAGGATCTCGCCCTGCTCGGTGAAGACCGGCAGGCAGCCGCCACCGTCGGAGCTGATGGTCACCCGTGACGCTGGCGCGCCCGACTCGAGGTACTTCAAAAGCGCCGCCTCGGCCGGCCACGCGTCCTCGCCCTCTGCCACCGGAAACGCGGTAATGTCGATCGTGCTGCCGCGGCGCGCCAGTTCGACGGCTTCCTCGAACAGGGCCTTGCGCCGGTTGACATGCGTTGGGTTGAAGACCCGCGCCGGCAGCTCCGTGAGATCCAGCGCCTGGCGCACCAGGTCGAGGCCGCGTTCGCCGTCGCCGAGATGCAGGTGCACGATCCCTGCTTTGCCGGAGATCATGCCGGCAACGTGTGCATCGCTGGCGATCCTCAGGAGTTCGTCACGCGTGGGCTGGCTCGAGCGATGATCGGACAGTGCCAGCTCGCCGACCCCGATTACCGGATCCAGGTACACGATATCGTCGCGCACGCTGCCGGTAAGCGTGACCGGCGGCACGTGATAGCCGCCGGTGTAGCACCAGGCGCCGAGCCCCTCGTCACGCAGCGCGCGCGTCTGCGCCAGCAGCGACTTGGTGTCCCTGGTCGTGTCATCGGTGCCGAGCAGGCCGACGACGGTGGTAATGCCGGCACGGGTGAATTGCCCGAGCGGCACCGGCGGCACCCGCGAACTGAATCCCGATTCGCCGCCACCACCCGTCACGTGCGCGTGCCCGTCGATGAATCCGGGAATGACCCGCCGGCCCTCGAGGTCGAATTCCGCCGCGTGCGCGGCCGATGCCTCCTGAAGCTTGTCGGTGACCGCCACGAAGCGGCCGCCGCCGACCAGCAGGTGGCCGACGCCGAGATCCTCGGGCGCGAATACCCGTGCATTCTTCAGGAGCTTGAGCAAGGTCTTGTCCGGGGCCAAAAAAGGGGCGCTATATTACACTAGCGCCTGATTGGCCGACACACGCTCGGACACAAAAAATGCAAGACACACCGCTCGGTAAAAGCACGCGATACCCGCTGGAATACGACCCTGGGGTGCTGTGCGCCGTGTCGCGAAACCCGGCTCGTGAAGCTCTCGGCCTGGGCACTCAATTGCCGTTTATGGGCATGGACATCTGGAACGCCTGGGAGCTGACCTGGCTGGCCAAAACCGGCAAGCCGATCGTTGCCACGGCGGTCATCACCGTGCCTGCCGAGTCGCCCAACATCGTCGAATCGAAATCCTTAAAGCTCTACCTGAACTCATTCGCGATGACGCGCTACGCGGCCAAAAGCGAACTCGAAGGCATCATCGCCCGTGACCTGTCTGACATTATCGAGTCAAAGGTGACGGTCGACATCAAGCCGGAAACGGATCCCAAGATGTATCGCATCGTCGACCTGCCCGGCCGAAGTATCGATGACCTGGACATTAATATCGAAGCCAGTGGCGTCGACGCCAGCCTGTTAAAAACAACAGAGGGGGAAACGGAGGAAACGCTGCATTCACACCTGTTGCGCAGCAACTGCCCCGTCACCAACCAGCCGGACATGGGCAGTGTCATGGTTCGCTACAAAGGCACAAATATAGACCGGGAATCGCTGCTTAAATACATCGTCTCTTACCGCCAGCATAACGACTTCCACGAGGCTTGCGTCGAGCGCATATTCGTCGACATCAAAACGCGGTGCGCTACAGAGAAGCTGACCGTCTACGCAAGATTCAACCGCCGCGGCGGCATCGACATCAATCCGTTTCGCTCGGATTTCGAAACCTCAGCGGAAAACTTGAGACTCTGGCGCCAATAAACAAAGCGAAGGCGGAATGTCCGCTTTCGGCCTCGCCCGGACTCGAATTATCGCACTGCCATTATTCGCCTGTTGCGATCCAACGGGCACACTCCTCGCCGAGTTCCTGTCTGGCACGCTGCTCATAGGCGGAAATTTCGTCACTGGTCAGTGTGTCGCGCCAGCGGCCATTAATCCCCTTGTGGATGAACGTCTTCGCGCCCCCGTCCCAGAACGCGCCACCCAAAGGAACGCTCTTGGTCGCATTGGCTTTCATGTAATCGAAACTGCAATGGAGCAGAATATCGTCCCATTTTTCCTCGTTGACCGGAATCTCGAGAAATTCGGCAATCCGGCGAATGGTTCCCGGCATGTCGTTCTTGAGGTTCGTAAAATGCAGCAGATAGACATTTGGCAAATCCCGAATTGCCCACCAGGATCGAACGTTTTCCCAGAACGGCCACCAGGGGTGGCCATCCCTGTCAAGCCAGTCGCGATAATACTCTTTGACGGTTTCCGGCGGCTTCTCGATCGGCGGCCCGACTCTGCCTGGCGTATTGTTTAATGCGTCGTACCAGTTTTCGTTTGCGTTGGCGTGATGGTTGTACATGCTCCAGACGACATCGCGCCCGTCCCTGCCGATGTACAGATACTTTGCTTGCTCTGAAAAGACCAGCGCATCAACCGGCAAGTGCGTTTTCAGGAATCGGCGGTGTTTCTGCCCGGCAACGATCGGCAGTTTTATTTCTTTTGGCGGAACCCGAAGGTCCATCCACGGTGACATTTCGGCTGTTTCAAGGTTTTCAGCACCATCGAACAACAGCTGGGCAACGATTTGCTGTACCCAGGTGGTACCTGCTTTGGCATAGGTCGCGATAACTATGTCGTCATCACGAAACTCGAAATCATTCCAGATCGTGGAGTCAAAATGATGATTATGAATCTCACGAGTCTTTTTTGGTAAAGGCTGACTGCTCATTTCAGGTCTCCGGGCTAATTGCTTCGCGACATATGCTTCGGGTCGATAGTAGCCCTTTTTCCACGTCTAGCCGAATGTCCGCTTACGACCAGGAGCGGACCAGTCACATGTCAACGCGCAACTTGTCGGCTATTAATGAGTGGTTCTGTTCTGCCGCTACCATTATCATTCCCCCCGAATCTCATGTGCGATTCGATTGCGATGCATTGATCTTTCAGCAGTGAAAAAGGACCGTTGATGCTGAACCGACGACTTTTCCTGGCGGGCACCGCCGGTGCAATCATATCGGGCTGTTCGGCGGGTCCCGGACTGCGACACGCCGGCTTTGCCCATCCTGTTCCACTCGCACCGCTCAAGTTTTCTGCCGATCGACTCATGCGGATCACAGTCTGCAGCCGTCCATTTCGCCCCGCCGGGCCGCGCCTGGAAGCAGAAGCTTTTGACGGCAAACTGGTGGTGCACAACTACGGGCAGGGAGGTTCGGGTTGGTCGCTTTCCTGGGGCTGTGCGGAGGAAGCCACCGCGCTCGCTCTCACCGACGGACCGCGGGAGGTGGCCGTCATCGGTGCCGGCGTCATGGGTCTGACAACCGCGCTGCGCCTGGTCGAGACCGGTGTCCGGGTAACGATCTATGCCAAGGAATTTCCCATGGAAACCCGTTCATCACGGGCAACAGGGGTGTGGTCGCCGTCGAGCCGGATCGGTCTCGCGGACGCCGTCGACAGGAGTTTTCCCGACAGGTGGGAACGCTGGGCGCGCTTTTCTCTCGAGGCGCACCAGCGATACCTCGGTGCGATTGGTGATCCCGTGGAATTCGTGCCGGCCTACAACCTGTTCGATGAATCCGACCGGCCGCACGCGTCCGGGAAACACGACTTCCTGAAACTCGATTCGCGCATTGACGACGCCGTGCCGGGCTTCTCGGCTGTGCCCCCCGATACCGTTCCGTTCCCGGTCGCCCGTGCAGAAAGCGGGCTCTATATGACTTTCAACGTCGCCAGCTATGCGCAACGCCTGACACAGGACTTTTTGGCGCACGGCGGGCGCATGCTGCGGCGCGAGCTGCCCGATCGCGCGGCGGCACTGGCCTTGCCCGAGCCGGTCATCGTCAATTGCGCGGGCTACGGCGCGAAAAGCCTCTGGCAAGATGACGACCTGGTTCCGGTTCGCGGCCAGATCAACTGGCTGGCGCCGCAGCCCGAAGCGCGTTACAGCGTCTTTTATAACAACGTCGTCGGATTGTCGCGCCGGGACGGTGTGATCGTTCAGTACGTCGGACCGGACGACGACTGGGGTTATGGCGACGACAGCGAAATTGCGGACCGGCAGGAAATGCTCGACGCACTGGCAACGCTCAGACCGTTGTTTTCTTAGTCCCTGTCAGGACCCGGGACCGGACAGATTTTCGCAGGTTGCGGTCGTACCGTTCCAGCCGACCTGCCGATCGAATGCGCTGGCGGCAAAGAAGTCATTTTGCTCGGCAATTTTTCTGTCTGTGATTTTCCAGAGCGTCACAAAGTCAATATCGAACTCGCAGTGGTGAAAGCGGCCCGACCATTTTCCGCGAATCACGATGCGATCATTTTGAGAGATGACGTTTGAGATATCCCACTGGATATTCCGGTAAGCGGTTTTATCGGTTCCCAGGTCCGCATAAAGCTTCCGAACCTCCGCCTTCCCCTTCGCAACGATTTCGAACGTCGGATCCGTAAATACGATGTCATCGGAATAGAAACGCATCAGGTCGTCGACGAAGAACCCGGGCTTCTGAAATTGTGAATAATAGTTTTCGACGAGTTTTTCGGCGAACGACGCCGTATCCGCCATTGCGGGCAGCGTCAAAACGAGGGAAGCCGCCAAAAACAGGAACTGCATAATCTTTCTCATTCATTGCACTCCTTTGCTTACCTGGTTGGTTTCTTGTCCAGATCATCGGGGCCGATCTGGTGGCCCCAGTCGCGCTTGGCGGACATGTATTCCCGGTTGCTGTCACGCACTCCGCAAACGTGTTTTATTCGTTCGATGTTTTTGACACCGAGCGCCTCGAGGTCGTCGACTTTCTTCGGGTTGTTAGTGAGCAGGCGAAACGGTTTGTCGCCGAGAAAATACTTGATCAGCGAGGCGGCATCGCTGAAGTCGCGCGAGTCGTCCGGCAGGCCGAGCGAGCGGTTCGCCTGGTAGGTGTTTTCTCCCGAGTCCTGTAACAGGTAAGTCGCCGCCTTGGCCCACAGTCCGATGCCCCTGCCCTCGTGGCCCGACATGTAGACGATCATGCCGCCTTGCGGATCGTCGGCGATGCGTTCGAGCGCGGCGACGAACTGCGGCCCGCATTCGCAGCGCTCGGAGCCGAACACGTCGCCGGTCAGGCAACTCGAGTGAATGCGTACCAGTGGTTTTTGCCATGATTGCGGATCGCCGAAAATCAGCACGCTGTTGATTGCCATCGCGTCGGCCATGACGGCGAACGATCGCTGGCCGCCGCGTTGCCGAAGTTCGTCCGCGAGTTCCTGTGTCTTGCGCAGCTCGGTGTGGCGCACGCTGGCGTACCAGATCGTCTCGTAGTGCCTGCCGTGGCGTTCGAGCGGCAGCGGGATCGGCCCGAGTATGCTGAGCGCCCGGGCGCCGGGCTCCGGCGCGTGTTGCGGATCGGTGGTCTTGCCGTCGGCGTCGATGCGGATGAGCTTGCCCTGCTCGATCAGTCGCTCGCGAACCGTGGGGTCTATGTAGCTGAACATGGCGAGAGACTACCATCGTTGTCGCGGCTAAAGCGGCCCCTCAAAAGCTGCAGCCACAGACAGCTGTTCCTGCCAATGCTGGTCCAGGCATTGGGCAATCGCGGCTGAAGCCGCTCCCACAAATAATCTTTTGTCCTTTGGCCGGATGAACACAGACGCCGATGGCACAAAATTCCTATCCTGCAAATGCCTC
The DNA here is from genome assembly GCA_033720315.1 of Woeseiaceae bacterium. GTDB lineage: Bacteria > Pseudomonadota > Gammaproteobacteria > Steroidobacterales > Woeseiaceae > SZUA-117. The sequence goes on from JAWWCT010000002.1 coordinate 121,502, forward strand.
TCGAATCGGGCAATCGCGGGGGGCAACCCCGCCCCCACAACCCCTTTGAGCATGGGGGGCGCGGCTCCCCCCGCGACAACTTGCTGACCTACGGGTCATTAAGCTATAGTTACTGACTCGTGAGTCAGTAACAGGAGAAACCCCTTGGCCGAGCCGCGTTTCCAGCGCCGCAAGGAAGAGCGCCCCGAGGAGATCACCCAGGCGGCGCTCGAGGCGTTTGCCGAAAAAGGCTATGCGGCGACCCGGGTCGACGAGGTGGCGAAGCGCGCCGGTGTCAGCAAAGGGCTCCTGTACCTGTACTTCAAGACCAAGGAAGACCTGTTCAAGGCGGTCATCCGCAGCTTCGTCTCGCCGCGCGTCGATGCGCTGGTCGACACCATCGCGAACACCGAATTGTCCGCCGAAGCGTTCATTCGCGGCCCGTTTTTGGATTTCGCGAAGTCGGTGCCGAACTCACCGGTGAAAGTGCTCATCCGGCTGATGGTGGCCGAGGGCCCGAAGCATCCGGACCTGGTGCAATGGTACTGGGATACCGTCGTGTCGCGGGCGATCAAGGCGCTCGGCTCGCTCATCGAAAAAGGCGTAAGGAACGGCGAGTTCAGGCACACGGCGCTGTCGGAATTTCCGCAACTGCTGGTGGCCCCGGTCCTGTTCTCGACGATTTTTACGACCGTGTTCCGCAAACAGGCCGACCTCGACACGGATCGATTCATCGAAGCGCATGTCGATCTGCTGCTAAATGCGGTCAGGGTGAAAACGACATGAAAACCGCCATTGCCATTTTTTCTACGCTGATCCTGCTCGGCGGCTGCGACTCGCAAAACGCGGAGCAGCGCCTGGTTGGCCAGCTCGAGTCGGACCGCATCGAAATCACGGCGGAAGTGTCGGAGCCCATCGTCGAACGCCCGGTCATCGAAGGCCAGTCCGTCGTAGCCGGTACACTGCTCATCCGGCAGGACACCTCGCGCATCGAAGCACGCATTGCCGAGGCAGCGGCTGCGGAGCGGCAGGCACAGGCGCGCCTCGACGAACTGATTCGCGGTCCGCGCAGGGAACTGATCGAAGCCGCGCGCGCAGAAGTACTGGGTGCGAGGGACGAGCTCGAGTTTCGGGAGACCGATCTGGCGCGCGCCCAGGAAGTATTCGAGAAAAACCTCGCCTCGCACGAGCTTCGTGACCGCGCCAAGGTCGCAAGGGACACTGCCAGAGCCACGCTCGAAAACCGCGAGGCCAGGCTCGAGGAATTGCTCACCGGCACGACGCCCGAGGAATTGCGCCAGGCGGAGCAGGCGGTGAGCCAGGCGGCAGCCCGCCGGCAATCGCTCGAAGTCGATTTCGACCGCCATTTCTCGGTGGCGCCAGTCGACAGCATTGTCGATTCGCTGTTGTTCGAAGTCGGCGAACGGCCGTCGCTGGGCCAGCCGATGGCAATCCTGTTGTCCGGTAATCAGCCGTATGCGCGGGTTTTCATCACCGAAGCACAGCGCGTGCGCGTGACACCGGGCACCCGTGCGCGAGTGTTTGTCGACGGACTCGAGCAAGCGTTCGACGGCCGCGTTCGCTGGGTCGCAAGCGAAGCCGCATTCACGCCCTACTTCGCATTGACGGAACACGATCGTGGACGCCTGAGCTTCGCGGCAAAAGTGGACATCCTGGATGCGCAGTCGCGGCTGCCGGACGGCGTACCGGTCGAAGTCGAACTGCAGATCGATACCAGGACCGATTGACCGATGAACAAGCAAAACAGCCTGGCGATCGACGCACGCGGCCTGACCAAACGGTTCGGCACATTGACGGCCGTCGACCACCTCGATCTGCAAGTGCCCGAATCGATCATCTACGGCTTTCTCGGCCCGAACGGTTCCGGCAAGACCACCGCTATTCGCATGTTGTGCGGCTTGCTGACGCCGAGCGAGGGCGGCGCCACGGTTTTAGGACTGGAAGTGCCGCAACATGCGCAATCATTGAAACCGCAGATCGGCTACATGACGCAGAAGTTTTCCCTGTACGGCGACCTGACGGTACAGGAAAACCTTTCGTTCATTGCCGACATCTATTCCTACCCGCGCGCTTCGCGAAGCCAGCGTATCGAGGAACTCATCGAAAACTACGACCTGGTCCAGCAGCGTAAGCAGTTTGCGGGCACCATGAGCGGCGGCCAGAAACAGCGCCTTGCACTGGCCTGTGCCGTGCTCAACAAGCCGAAGCTGTTGCTGCTCGATGAGCCGACCAGTGCCGTCGATCCAAAAAGCCGCCGCGATTTCTGGTCCAAGCTGTTTGCGCTTGCTGACACCGGCACGACCATCCTGGTGTCGACGCATTACATGGATGAAGCCGAACGTTGTCACCGACTGGCGATTCTCGATCACGGACGCAAGGTCGCGGATGGGGCGCCGGCGGATTTGCAGGCCTCGACCGGCATGTCGGTCATCGAGGTACTGGCAAACGATACCCGGGCAGCACAGGCCGAAATGCGCAAACTCGACGAGGTGGCCAGCGTAACCCAGCTCGGGGTGCGGCTGCGGGTACTGATACCGGAGTCGATCGCCGATCCACGGGGGCTCGTCGACCGGGTGTTTACAACGGTCGGCATTGCCGCACACACCGAGCAGGTACCGGCGTCGCTCGAGGACGTTTTCGTCGCCGCGACGCTTCAGAGGAGCGACGTGGAGCAGGCGGCATGAACCCGGCTTCCAGGTTGCTCGCCGTGATGCACAAGGAACTGCTGCAACTGAAAAGGGACCGCTTGACTTTCGCGATGATCGTCGGCATTCCGGTCATGCAAATGCTGCTGTTCGGTTACGCGATCAACACGGACGTGCGTAATCTTTCGTCGGCGGTTGCCAACCAGGCGAATACACACTTGTCTCGCCAGTTCATCGCCGAACTCGGCCAGACCCAGGTCCTCGACCTCAAGTATGCGGTCGATACGCCGCAGCAACTCCAGGCAATGTTGCGCAGCGGAAAAATATCACTCGGCATTCACCTGCCGCCTGACTTCGACCGCCGTGTCATCGACAATAGGCGCCCTGCGGCACAGCTGCTGGTCGACGCCGTAGATCCGACGGTACTGGGCGTTGCCAACCAACTCAGAAACATGCCCCTCAAATTCGATGCAACGGTATTGCCCCCGCAACGTGCGGCCGCGTTCGAGGTCAGACCGTTCTACAACCCGGAGCGCCGTTCGGCGGTATTTGTCATCCCCGGGCTGATGGGCATCATCCTGACACTGACGATGATGTTGTTTACGGCGGTCGCAGTGGTTCGGGAACGCGAACACGGCAATCTCGAGTTGATTATCAATACGCCCGTCAGCACGGTAGAGCTCATGGTCGGCAAGGTCATCCCTTATATATTGATCGGCATCGTGCAGCTCGCGCTCATCCTTGCCGTAGGCAGCTTGCTGTTCAAGGTGCCGATTCTCGGCAGCATTCTCGACCTGTACCTGGCCGCGGCGATTTTCATCGCCGCAAACCTGGCGCTCGGACTGTTCGTTTCGACGGTCGTAAAGACCCAGTTCCAGGCCATCCAGGCGACCATCTTCTTCCTGCTGCCGTCAATACTGCTGAGCGGATTCGTGTTTCCGTTCGACGGCATGCCGCGAGTGGTGCAATACATCGGTGAAATACTGCCGACCACGCATTTTATTCGCCTGACGCGCGGCATCATGTTGCGCGACGCACCCCTGCTGGATATGTCGCAGGAACTGCTTGCGCTGGCGGTCTTCACCCTGCTGGCAATGACCGCTGCAACCATCCGCTTCACAAAGCGGCTCGATTGATGTTTTCATAGATCCATCGCCTGCTATGATAAGCACCGTCCAGGATGCCGCGCGGGCTCGTCGCAATACCGCTTGATCGAACAACGAATGAACAGGGAACCGGAGCGCAAACAGACTGTTTACGTCGTCGATGACGACCAGGCCATTCGCCGTGCGATGGAACTCCTCATGCGTTCCGTGGGACTTGATTACGAAATCTTTCATACCGCGGACGATTTTCTCGAGAATCACAGCAATCAGCGTGCGGGTTGCCTGGTCCTGGACATTCGCATGCCGGGCCTTGGCGGCCTGGAGCTGCAGGAAAAACTCAACGAAATGGGCAGCACCTTGCCGATCATTTTCATCACCGGACATGGCGATGTGCCGATGGCTGTCGAGGCCATGCAAAAAGGCGCGGTCGACTTCATCCAGAAGCCGTTCCGCGACCAGGAGCTGCTGGACCGGATCGGCGTAGCGCTAAAGGCGGATGAGGAACGTCGCTCGGCTCGTAACCGGCAAGCCGAAGTTGCGGCGCGCCTGGACAAGCTGACCAAGCGCGAGCGGGAAGTGATGGATCTTGTGGTGACCGGCAAACCGAACAAGGTCATCGCGTATGAGCTGGGGGTCAGCCAGCGCACAGTCGAAATACATCGCGCCAGGGTCATGGAAAAGATGCAGGCAAAGTCGCTGGCCGACCTGGTTCGCATGCATCTTGCGAGTTAGGATCTGATCAATTCCTGGCGCGAAATTCTTCCTCAATGGTCGCACAGTCGATGCATTCGCTGGCATAGGGATAGACTTCGATTCGCTTGCTGTCGATTACGAGTCCGCAACTCGAACAAACGCCGTATTCGCCGGCATCCATTCGTTGCAGGGCGCGAGATATTTTCTTGAGCTCCTCGCGTGCCTCGTTACCGAGAGCGTCAACCACCTCGCTGTCTTCGAGCTGCTTGGCCCTTTCCTTGGAATCGGTTTCCAGGCCACGGCGAAGGTTGGCGGTAATTTTTTCCAGCCGGTCGTTGAGCTCCGATCGTTTCTTTTCCAGGCGTTCACGAAGTCCCTTGGGCCAGTTTTGTTGCATCGTCGCTGCCTCCATTAGACGCGTTGCATCGGCGGCGCGCACAGGTCTGCATTGCCGGTTAATGGCCGCCATTAGTCAAATACTAGTAGAGAATGCAAAAAAGTCAGTAAACGACCCGCCTCCAGTCACCGGCCCGATAAAAATCGGTTTTGATACTGGAATATCAAGGGATTCCGGGCGATTGATGAATAAGTAAATTCCGAGACCGGCTAAGCAACAGGGCCTATTGGCCGGTTCTGCGGTTGCGACTAGTCTGCAATCTGACCCCGCGGAGACGGTTCTGCGGCCATTCGATCCAGGGACATGCAAGACATCAAGCAGCTGCTGTGCGTCGTCGATCCGACCTCGACCGAACAACATGCCGTACGGCGTGCCGCGTGGCTCGCCGAAAAGTGCCACGCACAGCTCGAACTGTTCATCTGCTACTACAACGAGTATTTGAGCGGTGAGCGATTGTTCGACTCACCGTCTCTCGAAAAAACCCGGCAGGAAATCATCCAGGGCCACAAAACGAACCTGGAGGAAATGGCAGCCCCGTTGCGAGAATCGGGACTTGCCGTGACGACCACGGCACTGTGGGATCATCCTCTGCACGAGGGGATCGTGCGGCATGCCGCGGCCACCGGCGCGGACATCGTGTTCAAGGACACACATCATCATTCAGCGATTTCCCGGGCCTTGCTGACCAATACGGACTGGAATCTGATCAGGTCGTGTGCCTCGACCCTGTGGCTGGTCAAGCCTGGAGACACCGCCGAGGAACCCGTTTGGGTAGCAGCGGTCGATCCACTGCATGAACATGACAAACCTGCCGAACTGGATGACGATATTCTGCAACTCGGCTCGCAACTGGCGCAGCTGTCCGGCGGCGAGCTTCACGCCTTTCACTCTTATGACCCGAGAATGGCGACCGTAACCGGGAATGCCAGTGCTTACCTTCCCGTAACCTATCCTTTCGAGGAACTGGAACAGCAAATTGTCGAAGACCACAAGAAAAAATTTAACGCAACTGCCGGGAAACATGATATAGCTTCTGATAAATTGCACCTTGTGGCAGGTCTGATCCATGAAGAACTGCCAAGATTCTGCAAGGAGATTAATGCCGACGTCGTTGTCATGGGTGCAGTGTCCCGCAATCGCTGGAAACGCTTCTTCATCGGGGCGACCGCGGAACGTACACTGGAGCACTTACCCTGTGACCTGCTGATCGTCAAACAAAACTGGTTTGAAATTCCCGAAGAAATTTCAAGAGAACGGGCAGCCTGAGAGGAACACCGATGCAGGACATCACTACCATCATGTGCGTCATCGATCCGGAAAGCGAACAACAGCACGCCATGAATCGCGGCGCCTGGTTGGCCAAACAATTGAAGGCGAACCTCGAACTGACGGTCTGTTATTACAATGAGTACCTGACCACGGGTCGCCTTGGAGATTACCCCGCGCTGGAAAATGCACAGGAGGACATCCTCGAGGGATTGGACAAACGCCTCGAGTCGCTCGCGGAACCGCTGCGAAAATCCGGCCTGACAGTCAATACGACGTCAACCTGGGACCACCCTCTGTACGAAGGCATCATTCGCCAGGCCATCGCATGCGATGCAAATATCGTATTCAAAGACACACACCACCATTCTGCGCTTACCCGGGCGTTGCTCACCAACACGGACTGGAACCTGATGCGCGCCTGTCCAGTGCCGCTTTGGCTGGTCAAGCCGAGGGATTTTGCAGACAAGCCCGTCGTTATTGCCGCCATCGATCCGTTGCACGAACACGACAAGCCGGCCGCGCTGGATGACGAGATCCTGATAACCAGCAAGAGCATCGCAAAGGCCGTCAACGCGGAAGTCAGGGCGTTTCACGCGTACGATCCGCGAATTGCGGTCGCCACCGCGACGGCCAACGCATACATCCCGGTGTCGTTGCCGTTCGACGAAATCGAAAAACAAATGCACGAACAGCACGAGAAACGTTTTAACGAGGTCGTAGATTTCCACGGCGTCGACGCAGATAAATCGCATCTCGTCGCCGGTGTGACGCACGAGGAGCTGCCGGAATTCGCGGCAAGCGTCAATGCGGACGTTGTGGTGATGGGTGCCGTGTCGCGCAATCGCTGGAAACGGCTGTTTATAGGCTCAACGGCGGAACGCACACTGGAGCACCTGCACTGCGATCTGTTGATCGTCAAGCCGGACTGGTTCCAGACGCCGGCCGAGATCTGCGGCGACCAGGCCGCCTGATTTCTGTATAACCCGGGGGTTTCCGCGGTACGCAGAGACTGCGCGCCGTCCGCAGCATTTCTTGCCGCAATCCACGACGGCGCATGGCGCGAGCAACCTATTCATGCCTGGGCGACATGGCTTGCGGCAAACTCCATGCGGGCGGTACATTATGAATGATCATCGTATTACTATTCGGCAGGATAATTCGAAGAGGGAAGGTTCCGATGATCAAGGTAAGCGTTTTGTACCCGAATGACGAGGGCACGTCATTCAATATGGATTATTACTGCAACAGTCACATGCCGATGGTACGAGAAAAGCTCGGCGGCGCTTGCAAAAACATTGCCGTCGAAGGTGGTCTTGGCGGCGGGGAACCGGATTCACCACCGACCTACGTCGCAATGGGCCATTTGTATTTCGATTCCGTTGAGGATTTTCAATCCGCCTTCGGGCCCCACGCCGATGCAATCATGAGCGATATTCCGAACTACACGAACGCTCAACCGGTCATCCAGATAAGCCAGGTGCATTTGTAGAATTCACCGGGCGCAGCGTATGCGTCCGATTCGCCACAGGACCCAGTCATGCAGCCAGTCAGACGAGCTTTATTCACTCTTGCCGCCAGCCTTTTTTTGTCGATGCCGGCTCATGCGGACGTCATCGCGGTTATCGGAACCGGGGACGTCGCTGGTGCGCTGGGGCCCGAGTTTGCCGCGCAGGGGCATACCATCGTGTATGGATCGCGAAACCCGGCTCGCGACGAAGTCCGTGAGTTGGTTGCCCGCACGGGTGGCAACGCGTCGGCCACCACGCCGGCAGAATCGGTTGTCGGCGCCGATATGGTCGTCATGGCGGTACCGGGCGCGGTCGTCGAGGCAGTGACCGGCAGCCTCGGGGACCTGTCCGGAAAGATCATCATCGACCCGACGAATGCCATCGACCGGCATGCCGACGGCTACCTCACACTGTCCTACGAAACCTCGGCGGCCGAGAAGATCCAGGCAGCCGCGCCCGGGGCACACGTCGTCAAGGCGTTCAATACCTTGAACTGGCGCACCATGGTCGACCCGGACACCTCGGGCGGTCCGGTCAGCATTCCCCTGGTCGGCGACAGTCCCGAGGCCAAGGCAAGGGTTGCGGAACTGGTCGAGGGCATGGGTCTCGAAGCCATTGACGTGGGCCCGTTGCGCTACGCACGTCATATCGAAGGCATGCTGCTGATCTGGATCCACAACCGTTATGGTAGCGGCGAAGGTCCGTCTTTCGACTATCACCTGCGCAAGCAGGAATGACGATAGCGTAGTCAACCTGCCGCGGCGTCAGGTTCCTGTTTCAGGTGGTGCCGGCGGTCGACCGGGCGCATCAGCGCATTGGCGATCAGCGCGATGGCAAGCAACGCCGCCATCAGGGTCATCGTCGTGTTGTACAGGCTGCTGGTCGGGTCGACGGTCCCGGGCGGGGCAATCTCCATCAATCGCGCGATGGTCACGGTCTTTTGTTCGACCAGCAATTCCAGCTCGCTCACCGGAGCGCCGAAATGGTTGGCGAAATCACCGTGATCGATCTTGCTCATCAAATCGTCGATCGCCCGGTTGACCGAGCTCTGACGCAATGAGGTGATGGCCAGCGGCCCGAGTACGCCGGCAGTACTCCACGCGGTGAGCAATCGGCCGTGAATCCCGCCGACATACCGGGTGCCGAAAATATCGGCCAGGTAAGCGGGAATGGTTGCGAAGCCGCCGCCGTACATGGTGAAAATGATCATGGTCGCGGCGTAAAAGTAAACGAGCCAGATAACGTTCGGGTTTGCGCTCACCTGTTGCGCGGTGTAAGGGACCGACAAATACAAAAAGATTCCCAGCACAAAAAATATCCAGTAGGTCGTGCGACGACCGAGGTAGTCAGAGCTCGAGGCCCAGATGATGCGCCCGATCATATTGAACACGCTGATCATGACGACGTAAGTCGCGGCAAACGCCGCGTCGACGATGTGCGGCAACGTCGTACCGAAGATTTCGGTAATCATCGTCCTTGCAACGCCCAGTACGCCGATGCCCGCGGTGACGTTGAAACACAATACGATCCATAGCTGGTAGAACTGCGGCGTCTTCAATGCCTGATCGATGTCGACGTCATGGCGGCTGATCAGGTGGTGCTGCTGGTCTTCGGGGGGCGGTTGCCAGCCTTTCGGCTGCCATCCGGGCGCCGGCAGACGATACGAGAAGGCGGCAAGCAACATGACGACCAGGTAGATCAGACCAAGCACCAGGAACGTTTGTGCAACGCCACTGGCGCCTGTGCCGACCACGTAGACACCTTCCGGTCCGGGCACGGTCATGCCGCGGACATCGGCCGCGCCCGCGACGACCACTTCGCGCAACACCCCGGACACCTCGGCGAAGCGTCTGCCACCCTCCGTCACCAGGGTCACTGCGTCAGTCGGGCCCAGGTAGTCCGGGGCACGGTAAAAGCTACGCAGGAAAAACTCTTTCAGCGGTGCTCCGATCATCGCGCCGCCGCCAAAGCCCATGATCGCCAGGCCGGTCGCCATGCCGCGCCGGTCCGGAAACCAGCGAATCAGGGTACTGACGGGTGATACATAGCCGAGCCCCAGGCCGCAGCCGCCGATCACCCCATAGCCGAGATAGAGCAACCAGAGCTGGTGGGTGACGATGCCGAGCGCGCCGACGAGGTATCCGCCACCCCAGCAGCAGGCGGCGACGGTACCTACCTTGCGCGGGCCGACCGTTTCCAGCCAGCGACCGGCGATCGCGGCAGCCAGGCCGAGAAAAACGATGGATACCGTGAATACCCAGACGACCTGGCGCAGGCTCCAGTCGTCGGCGGCACTGGTAACGACGCCAAATACCTTCGTCAGTGGCGGATTGTAAATACTCCACGCATACACGGAGCCGATACAAAGATGAATGGCGACCGATGCCGCGGCAACACGCCAGCGGTTATATCCCGGCGGCGCGATGATGCGCTGTTTCGAAAGCAATCCGGCCATCGATGCAGCCCCCGATGCAGGCACAGGAAGGGCGTATGGTTGCACGATGGCGCGCGCTGAATCCAGTCATGAAATGGCTGCATCCAGTCATGAAATGGCTGCATCCAGTCATGAAATGGCTGCATCCAGTCATGAAATGGCTGCAGCCAGTCAGTTCGTAACGGCAATCAGTAATTGCCGGTAAACATGATCCAGAACTTGTTGGTGTCCGTCAGATGCTGGTCCGCGTCGTACAGTGCAGCCTTGAACAGGATGCCGTAGCGATCGTTGAGTCGCCTGCCCAGCGACAGGTCGAGTTCCGTTCCCCAGTCGCTGCTCCCGGCCTCGGCGGAGAAATCGTGCCAGACGCCAGTCAGGTTCCAGTCCGCAAACTGGTATTTGACGGTGACGAACAGGTCCTCGATGCCCTCGGCGGGCGTGGCGAGAAACTTGTCGGCCCAGCCCTGGTGTGCGTGCAGTGTAGCCAGCGGCGTACGGAACGACGCACCGGCGACACTCGCATCGCCGCCCAGCGAGTCGAACGCGAGGCCTACCGACAGTCCGTTTTCGAGCGTCCAGGTTGCCGCGGCATGCCAGTAATCCGCATCGTAGTTGACCGGGTTGTTGGCCGCGTCGGATTGCGTGGCTATTTCGGCGACCAGGTCCAGTTTGCCGCCGGCCACAACCGCCTTGCCGGTTACCCGGGCACCAAACGTCGTGGTCGAAAAAACGGCCACGTCCTTGTTGTCGATAGCGTACAAATATGGAATGACGTTCCAGTCATCGGACAACTTGATGCGCACGTTCAACAGATGCGTGTCGTTGTCATGGCGTCCCGCAGGAACATTGTCGCCGTTGATTCGGCGCACCGCCGTCACGTAGCGGTAGAACACCTGGGTATCGGAGAAACCGCTGTAATCGATGCCGGCCGCATCGTAAGTCTGTGTGTTTTGCCGCCAGCCCACGTCACCGACGAAGCGATGGTTGTCGAGCACGATGCGCTCGCGGCCGGCCCTGACCCTGGTTTGAGCGTCGGGCGCATACTCGAAAAACAGCTGATTGAGGTCCGGGCCCTTCGGATCCGCGACGACCGGATACCGGTTACGCTCCGGGCTGCTGCCGCCGAGGCTATTGAAATCCTTCAGCAACAATTCGGCAATATAGTCAAATTCGACAAAGCCCCAGAGCTTGCGCCAGGTCCCGGTCTTGTAATTCAGTCGCAGACGGACCGTCGACGCATTCGCATCTTCGGAAAAGCCGTCCTGATCGACATGCTCGTACCGGTACCTGAATGCGAAGTGAGCCTCGCCATCGGCCAGGGCGGATTCGAGGCTCGAGTCCGCACCCTCCTGTGAGTGGCCGGGCGCCGGCACCAGGATCATCCAGGCAAGGAGACCTGCAGTGACTGGCCATTTATGGATCGTCATCGGATTGCTTCCTTTATATCCAAGCAGGCAACGTCGACCTCGCCCTAGTAGACATCGTTCAGCGTGTTATAGACATTGAACTTGCCGGTCGGCGTGATCACTTCGGGACCCTTGATGACATGCTTGAGCGTGCGCGTCTTGTCGTCAACGACCACCAGCGCCGACTCCTCCTCCTGCCCGCTCCAGACCGAGAACCAGACCTCGTCGCCTGCCCGGTTGTATTCGGGTTGCACGACTCGCTTCGGGCCCGGACCCAGATCCGCCCATTCGGCGATCGGCAATGCCTCGAATCCGGCGTCGAGATCATTGACGTCGAATACCGCGACGCTCTGACTGATCGAGGCATCGGGATTGAGTGGCGCATCGACCCAAAGGTTGCTCGAATTCGGGTGCGACTTGACGAACAGCGAGCCGCCGCCCAGACCTTGCAACACTCGCACGACCTTCCACGCGCTGTCGGGATTGCCTTCCGGGTCGGTGCCCAGGAAGGTGATATTGGCATTGCCGAGGGCGCTGGTGACCCACACGGGCCCGTATTGCGGATCGACAATGTTTGCGCCGCGTCCCGGATGCGGAATTTTTTCGACGTCGACCAGCGCCTCGAGATCGCGGTCACGCGAGTCGACGATGGCAATCTTGTCGGACTGGTTGGCGGCGGTCAGGAAATAGCGTTTGCTGCTGTCCCAGCCGCCGTCGTGCAGGAATTTTGCGGCGCCGATGTCGGTGACACTCAGACTGTCCACATCCTGGTAATTCACCAGCAGGATGTGCCCGGTCTCCTTGACGTTAACGATGAATTCAGGGTGCTCGTGCGAGGCGACGATCGCCGCAACCCGGGGCTCCGGATGATACTCCTGGGTATCGACCGTCATGCCCCTGGTCGAAACAATCTTCAGGGGTTCCAGGGTGTCGCCGTCCATGATCACGTATTGCGGCGGCCAGTATGAACCTGCAATGGCGTACCGGTCCTCGAAACCACGGTACTTGGACGTCTCGACCGAACGCGCTTCCAGCCCGACCTTGATCTGGGCAACCGTGGCCGGCGGATCCATGTACAGGTCGATCATATTGATGAGGGCGTCACGGCCGATTGTGAACACGTAACGACCCGACGCGGATACGCGGGATATGTGTACCGCGTAGCCGGTTTCGACAATGCTGACGATGTCCTTGGTGTCGCCGTCGATGATCGCAACCTGGCCGGAATCGCGCAGCGTCACGGAGAAAAAGTTTTCGATGTTGCGGTCGTGCTGCGGTTCGCTTGGCCGGTCCTCGGGTGCGACCAATACCGACCAGGACTCACGCATTTCCGGCATGCCGAATTCCGGCGGCGCCGGCGGTTCCTGTTGCAGGAAGCGCGCCATGATGTCGATCTGCTCGGCGGTCAATTCTCCCGAGCTGCCCCAGTTGGGCATGCCCGCCGGCGAGCCGTAGGTGATCAGGGCCTTCAGATACTCGGTACCCCGCTCGGCGGTGATGTCGGGCGTCAGCGGTTTGCCGGTTGCGCCCTTGCGCAGCACACCGTGGCAGCCGGCACAGCGTTCGAAATAAAGCTGGGTTGCAACCGCGTATTCGGGTTCGCTCAAAACGGGGCCGCCGGCCCCGAGCAACGGCCGGGTATCTTCCGGCGCGATCGGCGATGGTGCGCCGCGATAACGCATTTCACCTTCCGTGGCACCGGTGTGACGTTGCCCGGCGACCATTTCGCCGGCCTCTCCGAGTTCGGCGCGCAATGCAGCGACTTCGGCGACCGAAACCGCCGCCTCGTTGTTTCCCCAGGAAGCGAATACATAAGTCAGTGCGGCAGCCAGGTCTTCGTCGCTCAGGTAACCCATGCTCGGCATGACGCCGTTGTATTCGACGCCGTTCACCGTGATCGGACCGGACAGTCCGAACAACGCTGCCCGCATCACCTGTTTCCTGTCGCCTTGCAGGTAATCGGAGTTCGCAAGCGGCGGAAACGCCCCGGCCAGGCCCTGGCCATTCGGCTGGTGGCAGGCGGCGCAATTCTGCAGGTAGACCGTCTCGCCGCGTGCCATGACATCGCCCATCGCACCGGCGGCGACCTCTGCCTCGTGGACGGCCGTGTCCGAAGGCGCCGGTGGCTCGGCCGCCGGCCCACAGGCCTGCAGGACGAGTGCTGCCAGGAAGAGTCCAATGGTTCGTAGTTGGCTTGCCATGTTCATGACTTGCGCTCCTGATTTATCGATTTTCGGTTGTTCATTGCCAGCTCAGGTTGATGCTCAACGAGAAGTGTCGTCCCGGTTGCGCCAGGAAAGGCAGGACGGGGTCCGACGGTGCCAGGCCCCGCACGTCCGACCAGTTCCAGTAGACGCGATCCAGCAAATTCAAGACTCCGACTCGCAGGGTCGTCGTGTCGCCGAACCGGCGCGTGTAATAGAAATCAAACACCGTATGGCCCGCCGGTTCGAAAAGCTCGCCGGCGGATTCGTCCCGATCGTCCCAGGCTTCGGTCATCGTCGTCTGCAGTCTCAACGAATGCCTGCCGTCGGTCGCGAGCCAACTGGTGCCGACAACGGCCTGCGCCGGACCGACGGAATTCAGCGGCTGACCGTTATCGCGATTTTCGCCACGCGCCAGGTACAGCGATGCGTCGATGCGAAACTCGCCGACGTCGGATTGCTGTTGCAGGTGGCCGCCCGCCTCGAGGCCCTCGATGATCGCTTCACTGAGGTTCTGCGACTGAAACAGCAACCGCCCACTGACGGGATCGATTCCGAGGCGGACTTTCGACTCGATGAAATCGCTGTACCGAGTGCGGAATATCGACAGCCGTGCGCCTTTTTCCACGCCCTGCCAGCGCAGGCCCAGATCGATTCCATCGGACGATTCGGACCTGAGATCCGGATTCGGTATCGCGCGAACATTGAAAACCGGAATTTCCAGCCCGATGTTTGCGTCCTCGTACGGCGGTGCGCGGAATCCATGGGCGTATTGCAAATAGATGTCTGTCTGTGGAGTCAGCCGGTAAATCAGTCCGAGTTTTGGCGAAAGGTCCGACTCGCTGATCGACACCAGCTCGGCAAACGGGAAATCCTCGGCATACATGGGATCGCTCGAAGGCGACAGCTCGTAACGATCCGCGCGGACCGCGGCAATCAGCGACCAGTGGCCGAGCGAATACGCATCCTCGACATATGCGCCCCACTCTCTCGTCGTACTGATCGGAAAGTCCCGCAGCGGAAATTCCTCGCCGAGAATGACGCGAGTTGCCGAACCATCGAGCATGTTGGTCGACAGGCCATCGCGATACTCGGTCGTCTCACGCTCACGGTACTCGAGCCCGAAGCCGAGCTGATGTGCGTTCGAAACATCACCCAGTGATTTTTGCAGGTTCAGCTCGGCACCCTGAATCTGCTGATCAAAACTGAAGAACCTGTCAATCGATACGGGCGTCGATGCGAGGCCCCTTTCGTCCAGCGACTGCTGCGAAACTTCGGCTGACTGCGCGTACGCCCGCAGCACGCCGGCATCGACCCACGCATCAGGTGAGCCAAACTCGTACTCGAGGTTGACCAGGCTCATCGTGTAGGCGTCATCACCCTCCAGCGCCGTCGTCGAGCGAAAGCGACCGACGCCGAGTTTGGAATTGATATCGGAACGCACGTCGACA
This sequence comes from Woeseiaceae bacterium, assembly GCA_033720315.1. Lineage (GTDB taxonomy): Bacteria > Pseudomonadota > Gammaproteobacteria > Steroidobacterales > Woeseiaceae > SZUA-117. The sequence continues at coordinate 136,615 of JAWWCT010000002.1, forward strand.
TGCTGGTGAATCACGCCGAAACGCCACAGACTGCCCATGGCATCTTCGACCACGAACTTGAGCAAGCCGGAGAGCCGCTCGTAGGACCTCAGGTCGAGGTGCTCATCGACGGCCGCGGACTCGAGTTCATGACCGCTTCGCAGGCTGCCGCCCAGCAATACGCCGAGCGACGCATCGCCGATCGCGAACAGGCCGGTGCCGTGTGAACTCTCGTCGGCGCCGCGCCAGTGAGCGGTGATGTCACCGCCTGCGCCATCGCGCACGATATCGGCCGGGTCCGGCGTACGCACGGCCACCACACCGCCGATGGCGGAACTGCCGTACAGTGCGGAAGCCGGACCGTGCAACACTTCGACACGTTCCACCAGGCCCGCATTGATGAAATCGCGGGTTGCATTGGAGAAGTTGCCGATGTCGAACTGATCGCTAAGCGGCACGCCGTCGACCAGCATCGCGACCCTGTTGCCGCCGATGCCGCGGATGTTGATGCCCTCGGTGCCGAAGCGGGAACCGGACGCTTCGTAGTCGATGCCCGGCGAGTAGCGAAAAATGTCCGCGACCGTCGTCGAAAGATCGGCGCGAAGTTCCTCCCGCGAAAACACGGTGACGTTGGCGGCGATATCGCGGATGGAGCGCTCCGACTTGTTCGCCACGACGACAATCTCGTCGAGAATAGTCGCCGCGTCCTCTGCGTCGTTGCCATCGGCCGCCATTGCAGGTCCAAAGAGCAGGATCGGCCAGACGAAAATGCACCGCGCCGGCAATCGGCCGGCGGTCATTTTGATAATTGGCATAGGCAAACGATCAGTCGGATCAGTGGGGTTGCAACAGTCACATTGCCATTGGAGCGGCTGCAAACCATACGTAAGAATCCTTACTCCGCGCCGGGTTGCGCGTATTGGTGCAGCGTTCCAGAATGCCCGCAGGTGGCTGTCGCGAGAGCGTTATGTACGAGACCCTAAAACTGGTCCACATCGGCACGGTCGTATTGACCATCCTGGGGTTCATGCTGCGTGGCTACTGGATGCTTACCGGCTCACCGAATCTGCGGTTGCGCGTTACCCGCATCGCGCCGCACGTCATCGACACTGTATTGCTGGCGTCGGGCGTTGCACTCATCGTCGTGCTGCGATTGCCGGTACTCGATCAGAAGTGGCTGTTAACGAAGTTTGCAGCGCTCGTGATCTACATCGTGTTCGGAGCGATCGCCCTCGGCCGGGGCAAATCCATGCGGGCGCGAACCACGGCATTCGTTTTCAGCCTTGCCGTTTTTGCCTACATCGTCGGCGTCGCACTGAACAAATCGACGCTGAGCTGGCTGGCCTGAGCGCGCCGTCAATCAGACGGCACGATGCCTGTCGCAATTGCCTGTTTCGCCGTCGACAGAAGGTGATCGGTGTTCACCGGCTTGTTCATGATCGTGCAATTCTCGGTATTCCTGGCTTGCTTCACCATTTTCGAAGTATCACCGCTGACGATAAAAGCCGGAATGTTGCAAGCGAACTTGTCGCGGATTTCGGCCACTGCATCGACGCCGGTCGAACCGTCGAGCAGGTAAAAATCGGAAATGATCAGGTCGGGCACCTCAGCGAGGTGCTCGGCAACGGCCCGTGCCTCGTTGGCCGAGGCGGCGGTTGCGACCTCAAAGCCTTCGGCCTCCAACAACAAGCCCCAGGCATTTGCGACCTGCACGTCATCCTCGATCAGGACGATCAGTCCGGACGCCGGCGCTTGCGGCGCGTCCGGCTGTTTCTTCCCGGAGGGCCGCTTCGATCGAGTTGTTCGCTCGACGACCGGCATCAGGACCGAAAACGTCGATCCTTTGCCCGGCGTCGATTCTGCCGAAATTTCGTGTCCCAGCAGGTCGGCCATGCGCCTGACGATCGCGAGACCCAGTCCGAAACCCTCTTTTTCCCGACCCGGCGTCTTGATCTGGTGAAACTCATCGAAAATCATGTCCAGCTGATCCTGCTCGATGCCGATGCCGGTATCGGTGATCGACAATTCCAGCAGGCCGTTCTGCACCCGACATCGCAGCGAAACGCTGCCCTGGTCCGTGTACTGAATGGCATTCGATACCAGGTTCTGCACGATTTCACCGAGCATGTTCGGGTCGCTGCGCACGATCGCGTCGCTTTTGCAGGAACTGAAAGTCAGATTCTTGTGCAAAGCCTGCCGTGACAGCTCGGCCGACAGTCGATCGACCAGCCGCTGAATGGGAAATTCCTCGAATTCGGGTTGCACGGCGCCCGCATCCAGGCGACTGATGTCGAGCAGGCTGTTGAGGAGATTTGTCATGGCGTCGAGCGAGTGTTGCTGGCTTTCCACCATTTCCAGGACGAGTGGCTCCTTTGCCGTTCGTCGCAACGCCCCGGCCAGCAGGCTCAGTGCCTGCACCGGCTGGCGCAGATCGTGACTCGCCGCTGCCAGGAACGCCGAATTGGCCTTGTTTGCGCGTTCCGCCTCCTGCCTCGCCGCGATCAGTTCGTCCTGCATTTCCTTGCGAGTCGTGATATCCCGAATGACACTCGAAACGTACTGGCCGTTTGCCGCGTCAATGGCGTTCAGGCTTATCTCCACGGGAAACGTCGAGCCATCCCTGCGCTTCGCCATGAGATCCATGCCGATTCCCATCGGCCGCAAATGAGGATCGCTCACATACGTGGCGCGGTGCCTGACGTGTTTGTCACGCAATTCAGCGGGCAACAGCATCTCGACCGGCTGTCCCAACATTTCCTGGCGCGCATAACCGAACATGTGTTCCGCCTGGCCATTGACCACGGCAATCCTGCCGTTCTGATCGATGATGACCATCGCATCCGGCGCCGCCTCCAGCAGATTACGAAAGTACGCCTCCGAGGTATCACTGACGGTGATATCGCGTACGGTGCTGGATACGAACAACTGGCCTTCGCTTTCCACGGGCGTCAGCGCGATCTCGGCGTCGAAAACATTGCCGTCCTTGCGCATACCCTGGAGTTTCAGCCCGGATACCAGCGGTCGGGCGTGTGGTGACTTCTTGTAGCGCTTGCGGTGTTGCTCGTGCCGGTGCCGGAACGCCTCGGGCATCAGGGTTTCGACCGACTCACCGATCAGTTCGCCGGTGCCGTAGCCGAACAGGTTTTCGGCTTTGGCATTGGCGAAGACAATGTGACCGTCGCCGTCAACCACGATGATGGCTTCGTTTGCGGTACCGAGGATGTCGGTAGCTACAGCGGGAGTCAGTTTCATGCTCGGACCAAGCGCCGACCGATGGATTCGGCGAATTCGCTAAGTATATATGTTGCCGATGCCGTGGCCCTTGCCGTTACTGGGGAAAATACCTAGCCGCCGAACTTCTGGAAAATCAGCGTCGCATTGGTGCCACCGAAGCCGAAACTGTTGCTCATGGCGGTCCTCAGTCCCGCATTGTCGATTCTTTCGGTAACCAGGGGCATGCCCTCCGCGGCGGGATCGATGTCGATGACGTTGATCGAAGGTGCAATGAAATCCTCTTCCATCATCAGCAGGCAGTGTATGGCTTCGTTGACGCCGGCGGCGCCGAGGGAATGACCGCAAAGCGACTTGCTCGATGCAAACCTTGGTACGGCATCGCCGAAGACCTCGCGCATTGCCTCGAGTTCCTGTGTATCGCCAACCGGTGTGCTGGTGCCGTGGGTGTTGATGTAGTCAACGGGCGCATCGACCGTCGAGCGGGCCATCTGCATGCAGCGCACTGCGCCTTCGCCTGACGGAGCCACCATGTCGAAGCCGTCCGAAGTTGCTCCGTAACCGACAATTTCCGCGTAGATTTTCGCGCCCCGCGCCTTTGCGTGCTCGAGTTCCTCGACGACCAGCATGCCGCCGCCTGCGGCGATCACGAAGCCGTCGCGATTGATGTCGTATGTTCTCGATGCCGTCGTCGGTGCATCGTTGTATTTGCTGGACAATGCGCCCATCGCGTCGAACATGCTGGTCAGCGTCCAGTCCTCTTCCTCGCCGCCCCCGGCGAACACCAGGTCCTGTTTGTCCAGTTGTATTTGCTCCATTGCTGCGCCGATGCAATGTGCGCTGGTGGCACACGCCGAGGTGATCGAATAATTGATCCCCTTGATCTTGAACGGCGTCGCAAGACAGGCCGATACCGTGCTGCTCATGGTGCGCGGCACCATGTACGGGCCGATTCTGCGCACCCCCTTCTCTCGCAGCGTATCCGCGCAAATAACGATGTTGGCGCTCGAAGCGCCACCGGATGACGCGATCAGCCCGGTTCGCGGATTCGATACGTCGCTGTCGTCCAGTCCCGCATCGTCGATCGCCTGCTGCATGGCAATGTAAGCGTAGGCAGCGGCGTCGCCCATGAAGCGTCGAACCTTGCGATCGATATGCTCCGCAATATCGATGTCTACACTGCCACAGACCTGGCTGCGCAAGCCTTTTTCCGCAAAGCCTTCGTTGTAACTGATGCCGGAACGGCCCTGCCGCAGTGATTCGCTGACTTCCTGCTTGCTGTTGCCGAGGCAGGAAACCACACCAAGACCCGAAATTACGACCCGCCGCACAGTGTCCCCCTAAAAGTCATCGGTCGATTGGAATAATCCGACTCGCAAGTCGTCCGCCTGGTAAATCTCGCGGCCGTCGACGGCAACACTGCCGTCGGCAATCGCCAGCATCAGCTTGCGTGTAATCATGCGCTTGATGTGCAATCTGTAGGTAACCAATTTTGCGTCGGGCAGCACCTGGCCGAAGAACTTCACTTTGCCCGCGCCCAGCGCCCTGCCGCGCCCCGGGCAACCGGACCACAGTAGATAAAACCCGACCAGCTGCCACAGCGCATCGAGTCCCAGGCAACCCGGCATCACCGGGTCGCCCTCGAAATGGCAATTGAAAAACCACAGGTCCGGATTGATGTCCATCTCGGCTTCGATCTCACCTTTTCCGTACTTGCCGCCCTGGTTGCTTATCACGGTAATTCGGTCGGTCATCAGCATGTCCGGTAACGGCAAGCGGGCGTCGCCGTCATCGAACAACTTGCCGTGCGCACAATCGAGCAGTTCCTCGCGGCTGTAGGCATTCTTGCGCCCGGGTGGGCAGCCTTCCACGGATAGAATCGTATCGGTTTCAGCCATACGCGCTCCGGCGCATCCTTGGGTTTTTGGTTTGTGGGATAAGCCGCCGTTTTTGCGCGACCTGACGCTGGCGTATCTTACCGAACCCCGGGCGCCAGCGCTCAAAAATGCCGCAGTGCGGCAAAATTCATCGCGATTTGCACAGCGTCAGGTTTTGTCGTAGTCGAGGGTGAGGCGCTTGCTGACGGGGTGCGACTGGCACGCCAGTACGTAACCCGCCTCCAGCTCCCAGGGCTCGAGGCCGTAATTGGTATCCATACGCACCTCACCCTGGCGGACGTGCGTGCGACAGGTTGCACAGACGCCTCCCTTGCAGGAATACGGTAGCTCGATTCCCTGAGCGGCAGCGGCGTCCACAACGTTCGTTCCCGTCGATGACATCCGGAAGGATTTTTTGTGTCCGTCCATGATGACCGTCACGTCACAGTCGAGTTCTTCCGCCGTCAGCGACGCCCGCTCGGGCTTTCTGCGCGGCGGGCCGTAGCGCTCCAGGTGTATGACATCCGCATTCATGCCGAGCTCGATCAGCGCTTCGCGCACCGTATCGGTCATGGGGTCCGGACCGCACACGAAAGCCTCGTCAGGTTCCAGGTTCTTGCAAAACAGCTGATAAAGTGCAGTCGCTTTTTGCTTGTCGAGGCGACCGCTGAACAGTTCGAATTCCTGGTCTTCACGGGTAAAAAAGAAATTGAGCTGCAGCCGCTCCGCGAAGCGGTTTTTCAGCGCATACAGGTCATCGATAAACATGGTCGTATTCTGTCGCCGATTTCCGTAAAACAGAATGACCCTGCTCCCGGGCTCGCACTCGAGCGTCGTTCTGATGATCGACAGAATGGGAGTTATGCCGCTGCCCGCGGCAAACGCCAGGTAGGTTTTGCGGTTGCCCGGATCGACGTTTGCGTGAAACTGGCCAAAAGGAGGCATTACCTCGAGCTCATCGCCTGCTTTCAAATTGTTGGCAACGTAAGCTGAGAAGACTCCGCCGGGCTGAATGCGTATGCCGAGTTGCAGTGCACCGTTACCCGGTGACGAACAAATACTGTATGTGCGGCGCACGGGTTTGCCGTCTACTTCGATCTGGATCGGCAAATGCTGGCCGGGAAGAAAGTCGAATTCCTGCTTTAGCTCGTCGGGAACCTGCAAGGTGAGGCGTACCGAATCCGGCGTCTCGGTTTGCTTGTCAACGACCTTTAAGGTGTGAAATTTTCGCATTCGGACTCAGATGCACTTGAAGTATTCGAACGGTTCCAGGCAATCATTGCACTTGTACGACGCCTTGCAGGGCGTCGAGCCGAACTCGCTCACCAGGGTCGTTGCGGTGGTGTTGCAACGCGGGCAGGCCACCGGCCGCAAAGAATCCAGCAACCCCCGCTTGCCACTGCTGTCGTCGGGCGGCGCTATTCCGTAGGCACGCAATTTTTCACGTCCGGCGTCACTGAGCCATGCCGTGGTCCAGGGTGGTGACAGTACGCGTTTTAATACGACGTTGTTTACGCCTTTGTTACGCAGCACATCGACGATGCTTTTCTCGATGACTTCGGTTGCCGGGCATCCCGAGTAGGTCGGCGTAACCAGGATTTCCACGCCATCGTCCGAGGCCGTGACCGCACGCACGATACCCAGGTCCAGTACGTTCAATACCGGAATCTCGGGGTCAGGCACGGATTCCAGGTAGTTCCAGATCTGCTGTTCCGTAACCCGGGTGGGTTTTGCCGCCGCCGCGTTCACTTCCGCCTCACCATCGGAGGCCCGGATAGGCACGCTGCAAATGCTGCATCTCGGCGATCATGTAGCCGAATTCCTCACTATGCAGGCCATTGCGCCCGCCGCTCGCCATGGCTTCGTCCGCCGGTAATTCGAGCGTCGCCTCGCGCACGATGTCCGCGATGGCGGCTTTCCATTGCGTCCTTACTTTCTCGAGATCCGGCCCGCCGAA
>JAWWCT010000003.1:0-131912 GCA_033720315.1 Woeseiaceae bacterium
CGAGAAAGTATCGCGGCTGAAGCCGCTCCCACATTCTTTACTCATGGCCCGAGAAAGTATCGCGGCTGAAGCCGCTCCCACATTCTTTACTCATGGCCCGAGAAAGTATCGCGGCTGAAGCCGCTCCCACATTCTTTACTCATGGCCCGAGAAAGTATCGCGGCTGAAGTCGCTCCCACAATCTTGCTAATGGCACCTGTGGGAGCGGCTTTAGCCGCGATTCCTTTTACTCAGGGAAGGTGTATTTCGAAGTTATCGGATACCGCCAATCCCTCCCAAACGCCCTTCTGCTGATCCGTATCCCCGGTGGCGCCTGTCGTCGCTTGTATTCGTTGCGCTTGACCATCTCAAGCACGCGAATAACAACGTCGCGGTCGAACCCGCGCTCGACGATTTCATTGACTGACAGGTCTTCCTCGATCAGGGATTCGAGAATCGGGTCGAGTACCGAGTAGTCCGGCAATTCGTCGCTGTCTTTCTGGTTTGGCCGCAATTCCGCCGAGGGTGCTCGGGTAATTACCCGCTCCGGAATCACCTCGCTTATCGAATTGCGATAGCGCGCGAGCTGATAGACGAGCGACTTGCTGCAATCCTTTATCGGCGCAAAGCCGCCCGCCATGTCGCCGTACAAAGTGGCATAGCCGACTGCCATTTCACTCTTATTACCGGTGGTCAGCAGCATGCGTCCGGTCTTGTTCGATATGGCCATCAACAAAAGCCCGCGGATGCGCGCCTGCACGTTCTCCTCGGTAACGTCGAATTCCCGGTCCTTGAAGATCGGCGCCAGTTGTCCGAGCACCGATACGTAGATCGGCTCAATCGGGATCACGTCGTAACGCACCTTCTGGGTAGCTGCCTGTTTCGCTGCGTCTTCCTGGCTCATGGTGCTCGTGTAGCGGTACGGCATCATTACCGCACGTACGTGATCTGCGCCGAGCGCGTCGCAGGCAACCGCGAGTACCAGCGCAGAATCGACGCCGCCGGACAGACCGATGATCACCCCGGGAAAGCCGTGCTTGCCGACATAGTCCCGGGTGCCGCACACCAGCGCCTCGTACACGCTCTGCTCTTTGGGTAACAGCGGCGCAACCTCCGCAATTTGCGGCGCCACACCGGCGCCACCGGCCACCAGCTCGATCCTGTGAAGGCCCTCTTTGAACGCCGGCGCGCGGAACACGACCTCGCCGCTGGCATCCATGGCGAAGGATCCACCGTCGAAAACCAGCTCGTCCTGGCCGCCGACCATGTTCAGGTAGACCGCCGGGATGCCGATCTCCTGCACCCGGTCGCGTACGACGGACTCCCGATGCGCCTGGCTGTTGAGCTCGTACGGCGAGCCGTTGATCGCGATGAGTACTTCTGCGCCGGCTGCGCGACTGGCGGCCGCCGGGCTCTTTACCCAGACATCCTCGCAAATATTGAGACCTATCCGAATACCATTCAGCGTAAACACTGACGAAGCAGTTCCTGCAGTGAAGTATCGTTCCTCGTCGAAGACGCTGTAGTTCGGCAATATTTGTTTGCGATAACGTGCAACTATCTGTTTGTCCTTGAATACCACGCAGGCATTGAAGATGTCATCACCCTGGTACTCGGGAACGCCGATCATGACCGCAATGCCGCGCACCGACTCGCGAATTTTTTCGACAGCGTTTTCGACACGTCGCCGCAAACCCGAGTGAAACAGCAGGTCTTCCGGCGGGTAGCCGCAAACACTCAGTTCAGGGAAGACGACGAGATCGGCCTGCAGTTTATCGCGGGCCTCGACGGAGTAATCGAGAATCTTTCCGGTGTTGCCACTGACGTCACCGACCACCAGATCGAGTTGCGCAAGCGCGACGGTGATGTTGTCAGTCATTGCGGTATGGCAACCGAATGCCCAGGGAGATAAATGCCTGCGGGTAACGCTATGTTAGCAATTCGACGGTCTGGGTGTCGCTCAAGACTTCCAGTATCTTGCTGCCCAGCTCGGCCGGCGAACGAACCGTCGTCACACTCGCCGCATTCAGGGCCTTGTACTTGTCGTCTGCGGTACCCTTGCCGCCCGCGATGATCGCCCCGGCATGTCCCATGCGTTTTCCCGGCGGCGCGGTGACACCCGCGATGTAAGCAACGACCGGCTTGGACACCTCGGACTGGATGTATTCGGCGGCGGCTTCCTCGTCGCTGCCGCCGATTTCTCCGACCATCAGAATGCCCTCTGTTTCCGGGTCCTCCTGGAACAGCTTCAGGCAATCGATGAAGTCCATGCCGCGAACCGGATCGCCGCCAATGCCGATGCAGGTGCTCTGGCCGAGCCCGTTCTGGGTCGTCTGGTAGACAGCCTCGTAGGTCAGCGTGCCCGACCGCGATACCACGCCGATACGACCTTTTTGATGAATGAATCCGGGCATAATGCCGATCTTGCATTCATCCGGGGTAATGATGCCCGGGCAGTTCGGCCCGATCAGACGGCATCCGTTGCCCTGGATTGCCGCCTTGACATTGACCATGTCGAGCACCGGTATGCCTTCGGTGATACAGACGATCAAGCCGACGCCGGACTCCGCAGCCTCGGTAATGGCGGCACCGGCAAACCGGGCCGGCACGAAAATCATGCTCACCTCGGCCCCCGACTGGTCGACCGCCTCGCGCATGCTGTCATACACCGGCACGCCAAGTACCTCCTGGCCGCCGCGGCCCGGCGTAACGCCGGCAACGACCTTCGTTCCGTATTCGATGCATTGCTCGGTGTGGAACGCACCCTGGTTGCCGGTAATGCCCTGGCAGACAATCTTGCTGTTCTTGTCGATCAATACGCTCATCGTCGTCCCGCTATCACTCGGCGGCGAAGGCAACCGCTTTTTGTGCGGCGTCCGTCAGGTCGTCGGCAGCGATCACGTCCAGTCCGCTTTCCGCCAGCAGCGTGCGTCCCTTGATCACGTTGGTACCCTCGAGACGCACCACGACGGGAACCGTCACACCGACTTCCTTGACGGCACTGATCACACCCTGCGCGATCAGGTCGCAGCGGACGATGCCACCGAAAATATTCACCAGGATGGCACGCACGTTTTCATTCGACAGGATCAGCTTGAAGGCAGCGGCCACTCTTTCGCTGGTGGCACCACCGCCGACATCGAGAAAATTCGCAGGTTCGCCGCCGTGCAGCTTGATCAAATCCATGGTCGCCATGGCCAGTCCCGCGCCATTGACCATGCAGGCGATATCACCATCGAGCGACACGTAGTTCAGGTCGTGGGCAGCCGCCTCTCGCTCGCGCTCGTCCTCCTGCCGGCTGTCACGCATTTGCGCGATTTCCTCCTGGCGAAAAAGCGCGTTGTCGTCGATGTTGATTTTGGCGTCCAGGGCAAGCACGTCACCGGCACCGGAAACGATCAGCGGATTCACCTCGACCAGGCTGGCGTCGCATTCCACGAACAGCCGGTAGAGGTTGCGAACCAGCTCGGCGAACTGGGCGCTTTGTTTTTCGTCGAAGCCAAGGCCACTGGCCAGCGCCCGAAGCTCAGCGTCCTGGAGACCTTTCGTCGGTGACACCGCCTGGGTCAGAATCTTCTCCGGGGTATCGGCAGCAACCTGCTCGATATCCATGCCGCCCGCGGCGGAAGCGATGATCGACACCTTGCTGACGCCACGGTCCACGAGCATGCTCAGGTACAGTTCCCGTTCGATCGCCGAGCCTGCCTCGACATAGACGACATCGACCGGCAAGCCCTCAGGACCTGATTGATGGGTGACCAGCCGGGTGCCGAGCATCTCCTCTGCGGCCGCCTTCACTTCCTGCAAGCTGCGTGCGAGCTTGACACCGCCGGCTTTGCCGCGGCCGCCGGCGTGGACCTGCGCCTTGACCACCCATAACTCGCCGCCCAGCTCGCCTGCCGCCTTTTCGGCCGCCTCGGCGGATTCTGCGGGAATGCCATCGGGAACCGGAATACCGTACTTAGTAAACAGTTTTTTCGACTGGTATTCGTGAAGATTCATTGTTGTTGTTTTCGGGCTCGGCCCAGGCCCCCGGCTCAAAACCCGGCGTATTGTGGAGCAAAGCATTGTCATACGCAAAATATTCAGCTTGGACTACAATCGACGCACGCGGCCTGCCACTTTTGGGCAATGAGCGGGTAGTCTGTCGATCACGCCACGGTTGGTGGCTGCTGATGACGCATTCCGGAGCCGCATCGCGAGCCCGGTCGGTGATTGACGCTCACAGTCCGCCCGGATCGCCGGCGGCGCCCCTGCCGGGAATTACTGGAGACCGATGAGCCAGTCAATGACAGAGACCCGGACACTGCGCAGCGAGTTGCCGCTGTCGCGCAGCATCGACGAGTCGGACCTGACCTGGCGTGTGCTCGGTACGCTGAACCTGTTCCGCCTGTTCGTCGCTGTCGTTCTCCTCGGCCTGTTTTTCGCGAGCGGCGATCCACGTTTCTTCGGTGAGCGCTACCCGGCCCTGTTCTCGGCGACCGCGGCGGGCTACCTGGTGTTCGCCATCATTTCCGGATTTGCGATCCGTTACCGTTGGGTAACCGCCGAGCCGCAGATACTGACGCAGATCGCCGCCGACATCATGGCGATCGTCATCCTGATGCACTCGAGCGGCGGTATCACCAGCGGCCTCGGCGGCTTGCTGGTGGTGTTCGTCGGCGCCGGACACCTGGTGCTGCCGCTGCATGTGCCGGCATTTTTCGCCGCACTGGCGACGCTGGCCGTGCTCGGCGAGCAGTTCTTTTCGCAGATCGGTGGCGTGAGTGACGCCAGTAATTACCCGGCCGCCGGTGTGCTCGGCGCCATCATTTTCGCCATTTCGCTGGCCGCCCGGCCGCTGGCGCGGCGCATCCAGTTGACCGAGGAGCTCGCCAGGCAACGCGGTGTCGACCTGGCAAACCTGTCGGAACTCAACGAGTACATCGTGCAGCATCTGCGCGAGAGCATCGTGGTTCTCGATACTGCGGACAGGATTCGCCTGATCAACGGCTCGGCTGCCAAACTGCTCGGCGCGCCGGACGACTGCAACGGCATGCCGCTGAGCGAGGCCTCCGAGGATCTCGCGCAGCACGTGCGGGCATGGCGCAATCACCAGGACCAGTCTCCGCACACCGAGTTCTCGCTGATTGCCACCGACGACAGCCCGCGCATCAAGGTGCACGTTGCGCCGTTGGGTAAGGGCGACGGGCGTGACGGGCCGATCCTGGTGTTCCTCGAAGATGCGAGCCTGATGAACGAGCGCGTGCAGCAGTCGAAACTCGCGTCGCTGGGCCGCCTGAGCGCAAGTATCGCCCACGAAATTCGCAATCCGGTCGGCGCGATGAGCCACGCCGGTCAGTTGCTGGCCGAGTCCGAGAATATTTCCGATGACGACCTGCGGCTGACCGACATCATTCGCTCCCATGCCGAGCGCGTCAGTCACATCGTCGAGAACGTGTTGCAATTGTCGCGCCGCGATTCCAGCCGTCCGGAGCAATTCGGCCTCGCGCCCTGGCTGCGCGATTTTTCCGAAGAATTCTCGCGCACCCTCGAGCTGCAGGAGGGCGAGCTCAGCATTGCCAACATCGACGACGGCCTGGAAATCCGCATGGACCCGAGTCACCTGAGGCAGGTGATGTGGAACCTGTGCGACAACGCCGTCAAGTACGCCAGTGAGACCGGCGGAATCATGGTCGAATTGAGGGCCGGGTACACCATGCGCACCGGGCAACCGTATCTCGAAGTTCTTGATCGCGGTCACGGTGTCGACCCGCAGACCGTCGATAAAATATTCGAACCGTTCTTTACCGACCGTCAAGGCGGCACCGGTCTGGGACTTTATATATCGCGGGAATTGTGCGAATTGAACCGGGCAACCCTGGTCTACCAGCCGCGAACTGGCGGCGGCAGCATATTCAGGATCGTATTCGCCGATCCGGCACGCTGGGAAGGTGTAGTCAACTCATGAGCAAACCCCTGGCATTGGTTATCGACGACGAGCCCGATATTCGCGAGCTCCTGTCATTGACGCTCGGTCGCATGGATATCGACACCGCCGTCGCCGGCGATGTCGAAAGTGCCAAGGCGCAGCTTGCCGAAAAACGCTTCGACATCTGCCTTACCGACATGCGCCTGCCGGATGGCGACGGCCTGGAACTGGTCGAGTGGATGCAGAAAAACTCGAGCGGCGTACCGGTCGCCGTCATCACTGCTCACGGCAACGTGGAAACCGCCGTGCAGGCGCTGAAACTCGGGGCATTCGACTTCATTTCCAAGCCGCTCGACCTGAACAATCTTCGGAGTATCGTTCACAACGCCCTGAAGCTCGACCGCGACTCAAAGCCGCAGGCATCGCCGCTGCTCGGCGATTCGCCGGCCATGCACGAATTGCGCGATCTCGTCGACAGGGTCGCGCGCAGCCAGGCGCCGGTGCACATCTCCGGCGATTCCGGCACCGGCAAGGAACTGGTGGCGCGACTCATTCACGACAGCGGCCCGCGAAGCGACGGGCCTTTCGTGCCGGTGAACTGCGGGGCCATTCCCGGCGAACTCATGGAGAGCGAGTTTTTTGGCCACAAGAAAGGCTCGTTTACCGGTGCCGTCCGCGACAAGAGCGGACTGGTGCAGGCGGCGGACTCCGGCACCCTGTTTCTCGACGAAATCGCCGACCTGCCGCTCGCCATGCAGGTCAAGCTCCTGCGGGTAATCCAGGAGCAGACGATCCGGCCGGTCGGCTCCTCCGAGGAGCAAGGCGTCGATGTGCGCATCGTTTCGGCCACCCACAAGAACCTGTCGGAGCTGGTACAAAGCGGGGAATTTCGCGAGGACCTGTATTACCGGATCAATGTCATTGAATTGCACGTGCCTTCCTTGAGGGAACGCGGCGAGGACGTCCTGCTGCTCGCCGATCACATCCTGAAGCGCATGGGCTCGTCGCTCGACGCGCTCGACGCCGGCGCACGCAATGCACTGCTCAAGTACCACTTTCCGGGCAATGTCAGGGAACTCGAAAACATGCTGGAACGCGCCGTCACGCTGTGCGCGTCGGGCAAGATTTCCGAGGCCGACCTGGCGATGAAGCCCGGCGGCGCGCTGGAGGACCACAGCGCAAGCCCGCCGCTCATCAATCTCGGTGACCAGGTCGAAGACATTCAGCGGCAGGCGATCGTCGAGGCGCTGGAAAAAACCCGCTATAACCGCACGGCCGCGGCCAAGCTTTTGGGCCTGACGTTCCGCCAATTGCGCTATCGCATCAAGAAACTCGGCATCGACTGACAATTTTTGTCAGCTAGTGACAGTAACTGGCTCGAAATGCCGCATCCGCGCCTGCACCGGGGCCGCTCGCAGACCGCTTGAGAAATAAAAAATACATATATAACAGACAGTTAACTAATATACTTCAATTCTGGCACGACGCTTGCTTTACTTGAGGTACAGGCGGAAACGCCGTTTTGATATTGACTGACGTTCTCAAGGATTGACGGAGACTGACATGAGGAAACAACAGGGTTTTACATTGATCGAGCTCATGATCGTTATCGCGATCATCGGCATCCTGGCTGCGATCGCTATTCCTGCGTACCAGGACTACACGATTCGCGCACAGGTGTCTGAGGGCTTGAACCTGACCGGTGCCTGCAAAGCTGCAGTAACCGAGTATTACCAGGACCAGGGCGCTTTCCCCGGTGACAACAAAACAGCCGGCTTGGAAGACAAAGCCAAGATCAAGGGCAAGTACACGACCCAGGTCGAAGTCACTGGCTTGGGCACTTGCAATGCGACCTACGGTGGCAAGGCAAACGCCAAGATCACGGGTGCCGTACTGACCATGACGCCGACGGACCAGGAAGGTTCGGTCAGCTGGGAATGCAAAGGCGACGCCAAGCTGGTCAACAAGTGGCTGCCGGCGGCATGCCGCACCTAAGAAACGTTCGAGGGTAGCTTCGCTACCCTTGATTGGGACGAGAAAAGCCCCGCAGTACTGCGGGGCTTTTTTTTGCGGCCGGGAAATTTCCCTGGCGGATTCCGCCCGGCGAAATCGTTTCGCCTGTGAAGCCGGTCACAGTTTGCCGATTGACGCCCTCGCGTGAAATACCCGGGTAATCCCGGTAGGCTCGATGCGGCCCTTGGGCAGGTATTTCGGGTTTCGCGGAGGACAGGTCGGGATGGTGTCATGTTAGGCCGCAAGCGGGGTTTCACCCTGATCGAGCTGATGATCGTCATCGCGATCATCGCCGTGCTTGCATCGCTTGCCGTCTCCGCCTACCAGACCTACACCGTCAGGGCACAGGTATCGGAAGGCATCAACTTTGCCGCCGGTGCCAAGGGCCCGGTGGTGGATGCGTACACCAATGCAGGCGTGGCACCGGCCAACCGTGCGGCGGCCGGCCTGACGCCGCTGGCCAGCGATTCGCGAGGCAGTTACGTCGCCTCGGTGGCGATCGTGGACGGCCGCATCGACATCGCCTTCGGCGGGCCGCTCGCCCACCCCGACATCGTCGGTCAGACACTGTCACTCACGCCCTACGAGACCGCCGACAACACGGTGGTCTGGCGCTGCGGCAATGCCGCAGTACCGGCCGGAGTGCCGCTGAACGGCGGAGCGCCGCACCTCGGGCCGACTCTCGAGCCGCGCTATCTGCCGGCGAACTGCCGCTGATGGGCGCGCCGGGAAATTCAAAATTGGCCAATTTGGCCTATTTTTCACCCGCTGGTTTAAGGAAACTTCGCAACTGTGAACAACAGCACAAAATCCAGTTGATCCGCACACTTAGATCAGTGAGACTGTAACGTCGGCACAAATGTACTGACGCGATTTCGGGATTTCAGCACGCATGGCAGCAACTGCATCGCAATCCAATCTCTCGGGCTTGCCGAGACGCCTGGTTCAGGACGGCATCGTCACCGAGGCGGTCATCCAGGAGGCCCAGGAGGCCGCCCGCAAGGAGAAGATGAACCTGGTTGCCTATCTCGTGGCCAACGAGAAGGCCGACTCGCGAGCAGTCGCCGTTGCCGCATCCCACGAATTCGGCGTGCCGCTCCTGGACCTCGATGCCATCGAAATCGAGCTCGAGACCCTGCGTGCCGTCGACCAGAAGCTGCTGACCAAGCACCGGGTTCTGCCGCTGTTGAAGCGGGGGCAAAAGCTGTTTCTCGGGATTTCCGATCCGACCAACCTGCAGGCCATCGACGACGTCAAATTCCAGACGAGTCTCAGGATCGATCCCATCGTCGTCGAGGAAGGCAAGCTCGAGGAACGCATTGCGAAAGCCCTGGAGGCCGTCGATACCACGATGTCCTCGCTCGACGACGAGGATCTCGATCTCGAAAACCTCGATGTCTCCGGCGTCGACGACGACGAAGAGGAGATGGCCAGCCGCGACGACGTCGAAGACGCGCCGGTCGTGCGCTTTGTCAACAAGGTGCTGCTGGATGCAATCAAGCGTGGTGCATCCGATATCCATTTCGAACCGTACGAGAAAATGTTCCGCGTTCGTACCCGTCTCGACGGCGTGCTGTCGGAAGTCGCGCAGCCGCCGGTCGCACTGGCCAACAAGCTTTGCGCGCGTATCAAGGTCATGTCCCGCATGGACATCGCGGAACGTCGTGTACCGCAGGACGGCCGTATCAAGATGCGTCTCTCGAAACGGCGCGCCATCGACTTTCGTGTCAACACCTGCCCCACGTTGTTCGGCGAAAAGATCGTGCTGCGTATCCTCGACCCGTCGAGCGCCAAGCTCGGTATCGACGCGCTCGGCTACGAAGACAAGCAAAAAGCGATGTACCTGAAGCATCTCAACAAGCCGTACGGCATGATCCTGGTGACCGGACCGACCGGTTCCGGTAAAACGGTGTCGCTGTATACCGGCCTCAACATCCTCAATACGGTCGATCGCAATATCTCGACCGCGGAGGACCCGGCGGAAATCAACTTGCCGGGTATCAACCAGGTCAACGTAAATCCGAAGGTCGGGCTGACCTTCGCGTCATCGCTGAAAGCCTTCCTGCGCCAGGACCCGGACGTGATCATGGTCGGTGAGATCCGTGACCTCGAGACCGCTGAAATTGCCATCAAGGCCGCGCAAACGGGTCACCTGGTTCTTTCGACCTTGCATACCAACGACGCGCCGCGCACCCTGACGCGACTCGTCGACATGGGGGTCAAGCCGTACGCGATTGCCACCTCGGTGAGCCTGATCATTGCGCAACGCCTGGCACGACGCCTGTGCGATAGCTGCAAGGAAGTGAAGGACATTCCGAAGGAGGCCTTGCTCAAGGAAGGATTTACCAAGAAAGACATCGAAAACGGACTCACCATCTTCGGGCCGGTCGGCTGCAAGTCGTGCAACGACGGTTACAAGGGACGCCTCGGCATCTTCCAGGTGATGGAGGTCTCGGAGCAGATGGGACGAATAATAATGGAGGGCGGCAACGCGATGCAGATTGCCGACCAGGCTGCTAGTGAGGGGGTTATGGATTTGCGCGGAGCTGGTTTGAACAAAGTCAAGGAAGGAATTACCAGCCTCGAGGAAGTCAACCGGGTTACAATCGAATAGCTTGGACCCGTCTTACTACAGAGATAGACGATGGCAAATGCAGCAGTAATGGAAAATGTCCCGTTCCTGTGGGAAGGGACAGATCGCAAGGGCAACAAGATCAAGGGCAAGACCATGGCGCCGGACGAGGCCGCCGTGCGTGCCGATCTGCGCCGCCAGGGCGTTGTCCCCAGCCGTATTCGTAAGCAGAGTCAGGGACTCTTCAAAGGCGGTGGCACCATCACCCCGGGTGATATCGCCATCTTCAGTCGTCAGCTCGCGACCATGCTGGCGGCCGGCATACCGCTGGTGCAGGCATTCGAAATCGTCGGCACCGGTCACGAAAATGCAGCCATGCAGAAGCTGATCCTGACCGTCAAGGCCGACGTCGAAGGCGGCAGTGCGCTGGCAGAAGCGCTTGGCAAGCATCCGCTTTATTTCGATGATCTGTTCGTCAACCTGGTCGAGGCCGGCGAACAGGCCGGTGCGCTCGAGACGCTGCTCGACAAAATCGCCACCTACAAGGAAAAGACCGAGGCGATCAAGAAGAAGATCAAGAAGGCGCTTACCTACCCTGCCGCGGTACTGGTAGTCGCATTCGTGGTCACGATCATCCTGCTGATTTTCGTGATTCCGGCCTTCGAGGACCTCTTCCAGGGATTCGGTGCGGACTTGCCGGCCTTTACGCGCATGGTCATCGATGTCTCGGTTTTCGTACGTGAGCAGGGGTGGATCCTGGCCATCGTTTCCGGTATCGGCATTTACCTGTTCTTTTATTTCAAAAAGCGCTCGCGACCGATGCGGCATTTTCTCGATCGCATGATGCTCAACATGCCCATCGTCGGCCCGATCCTGCAAAAGGCGTCGATTGCACGTTACGCGCGGACCCTGTCGACGATGTTTGCCGCCGGCGTACCGCTGGTGGAGGCGCTGGAGTCGGTTGCCGGAGCCACCGGTAACATCGTCTACGAGGTTGGCGTCCTGCACATGAAAGACGAGGTCGCCACCGGTCAGCGCCTGCAACAGGCGATGGAAAACACCGACCTGTTCCCGAACATGGTGATCCAGATGATCGCGGTCGGCGAGGAATCCGGTTCCCTGGACGAGATGTCGGCCAAGGTTGCCGATTTTTATGAAGAAGACGTCGATAACGCGGTCGACAACCTGTCGAGCCTGCTCGAACCGATGATCATGGCCATACTCGGCATACTGGTCGGCGGCCTGGTCGTCGCCATGTACCTGCCGATCTTCAAGATGGGTTCGGTCATTTAAACTGGCTCAAGCGAGCGAATAATTCGATAATCACACGGCGCCGCAAGGCGCCGTGTTTTTTCCTCAGGCTGGCACGGGGACAGCAATGCTTGAGCTCATGATGCAGGTACCCATGGTGTTCATCGGCGTGTCGTTCGTCTTCGCGCTGATGATCGGCAGCTTTCTCAACGTGGTCATTTACCGCCTGCCGATCATGATGGAGCGCGAGTGGCGCGCGCAGTGCGATGAGCTTACACAGTCACCCGCTGATTTACCGACCGGCCGCTTCGATTTGGTGTCACCGCGATCCCGTTGCCCGTCCTGTGGCGCAGCGATTACCGCTCTGCAGAACATTCCGGTTTTCAGTTACCTGGCGCTCGGCGGCAAATGCGCCAATTGCGCGGCGCCCATATCGCGACGTTATCCGCTCATCGAGTTCATGACCGCGACCATGACGGCGTTGTGCGCGTGGCGTTTCGGTTTCAGCTGGGAAGCGGCGGCGGCCGTAGTCATGACCTGGGCCCTGATCACGGTCAGCGTCATCGACATCGATCACCAGATCATCCCCGATTCGATATCCCTGCCGCTGGTCTGGGCCGGACTCACTCTCAGCCTTTTCAGCAGCCGCGTGCAGGCCGAGATACTGTTCATCGAGCCACGGACCGCCATTGTCGGCGCACTTGCGGGTTACCTGAGCTTGTGGAGCATCTACCATCTTTTCCGGCTGGTGACCGGCAAGGAGGGTATGGGATACGGCGATTTCAAATTGCTTGCGGCGCTCGGCGCCTGGCTCGGCTGGCAAATGCTGCCGCTCATCATCCTGCTTTCGGCTGCGGTCGGCGCGGTCGTGGGCCTGTCGATGATCGCCTTCAGCCGTCACGATCGCAGCGTACCTATTCCCTTCGGCCCCTATCTCGCGGCCGCGGGATGGATCGCCATGCTGTACGGGCCGCAGATCGTTGCGGCCTATCTCGATTACATGAGCTGATGCGTCATTGAGCAGTAACCCCGCAGGCTCACGCCCGTTGCGTATCGGGCTTACCGGTGGCATCGCCAGTGGCAAGTCCACCGTCGCCGACATGTTTGCGGAGCTCGGCGTTCCCGTCATCGACACCGACGTCATAGCTCGCGAGGTGGTCGCGATTGGCAGTCCGGCGCTCGATGAGATCCGCCAGGCGTTCGGTGATTCGGTGTTTTTGCAGGACGGTTCTCTCGATCGCAAGGCCATGCGCAGCATCGTGTTTGCCGACGCGGGCAAACGCCGGCAGCTCGAACGTATCCTGCATCCACGCATTCGCGAAGAGACTGTTACCCGGGTGGCCGAGGTCAGCTACCCGTACGCGATCATCGTCGTCCCGCTGCTGGTGGAATCGCCGATGCGGGACTACATGGACCGCGTGCTGGTCGTCGACTGCAGCGAAGAGGTGCAGCTCGAGCGCCTCATGTCGCGAGATGCCGACGACAGGGACCAGGCGCTGCGCATGATCGCGGCCCAGGCCAGCCGTGAAGAGCGCCAGGCGATCGCCGACGACGTGTTGCTGAACGACGGTGAGCTGGCGGATACACGGGTGCGGGTCGCCGCACTGCACGAATCCTACCTCGCGGCAGCCGGCAGCCAGCAGCCGTGATGCGAACTGGATCATTGCCCGCGATTCGCCGCTAGCGCAGAATAACGCCATGGCCGTCAGCGCAAAACGTGCCCGGACCCCAGCCGACGCAGAGCGCATGGCGGAGTACGAGCAGCCAATCAACGAGCGCATGCGTACCTTCATGCGCCTCGAGTTTCTCTACCAACAGATGCTGTACAACAGCGAACTGGAGGCGGACTGGTCGACGCGTGCGGCTACCTCGAGTTTGCTGGAGATCATGGCGATCCTCACCCGTGGCGACGTGCGCAGCGATGTGATGAAGGAGCTCGATTTCCAGCTCGGCGCCTTGCAGCGCTTCGAAAGCCAGCCAGGTGTCGACGAACAGCGTCTGCGAAACCTGATTGCGAATTTGCATGAAAGTCGCAACCAGCTCGACGCGGCGGGTGTCAACTTTCTGCAACCGCTGAAGGATTGCGAGTTCCTGAGTTCGATAAAACATCGCAGTGCCATCCCGGGCGGAACCTGTGAATTCGATTTACCCGAATACAGTCACTGGCTGCGGCAGGACTTTGGCCGGCGCCAGGAGGACATGCAACGCTGGTTGGGCACGATTCGGCCGGTCTGCGATGCCGTGATCGAAGTGTTGTGGCTGATTCGCGAATTTGCACAACCCGAGGACAGGGTTGCAACAAACGGCATGTATCAGCATCGCATGGAGAAAAACGTCGCTTGCCGGCTATTGCGGGTCACACTCCCGGACAACAGTCGCTTGTATCCGGAGATTAGCGGCAGCCAGC
The DNA here is from genome assembly GCA_033720315.1 of Woeseiaceae bacterium. Taxonomy (GTDB): domain Bacteria; phylum Pseudomonadota; class Gammaproteobacteria; order Steroidobacterales; family Woeseiaceae; genus SZUA-117. The sequence goes on from JAWWCT010000003.1 coordinate 14,134, forward strand.
ATCGCTGCACTGTGCGCTTCCTGGAATGGTCGACGATTTACAGCCGCGCGGTTCAGACCAAGGACGACGTCGCCTTCAGAATCAGCATCTGCTGAGGCTGCAATTGCCTACAATTCTTTCAGGAGCCGGATGAGCGGTTCGTCCGCGGGCAACAAGCCGGCCGACGCCAGCTCATCGACACCAACCCACCTGAGCGACTGACCTTCGACGCCGGTCGGCGACCCCTGCCATCCCGTGACCAGGTAGAAATCGATGGCGACGCGAAACTCCTCGTAGTCGTGACGTGTCGTGCAGAAAAACTCCGGTTTCGCAATCTGGATGCCGAGCTCTTCGGCAAGTTCTCTGCGCAAGGCGTCTGCCGCCGATTCGCCGGCGCGAATCTTGCCCCCTGGAAATTCCCAGTGATCCTGCAGGGATGTGGCTTGCGCCCGGTCACTCAATAGCACCCGGCCCTCGGCGTCGCGCAGGATGCCGGCGGCGACGTTGACGGTTTCCGGTCGCGTCAGCTCAGGCGCCCGTGGCACTGCTTGAACTTCTTGCCGGAGCCGCAGGGACAGGGTTCGTTGCGCCCGACCTTGCGCCCTTCACGGACGAACGGCTCGGGCGGTGGCGGAGGCGGAGGTGCCGCGGCAGCCTGTTGCGCTTGTGCGCCGGCGAGCGCGGACGCCTCCGCATGACGAAACTCCATGGCCTGTGCGCGCCTGCGGTCGGCTTCCATGCGCTGCACGTCCTGTTCGCTCTGGATTCGGATTCGCGACAAGATGCTGATAGTCTCGAATTTGACCTGGTCGAGCATTTCGCCAAACATCTCGAACGCTTCCCGTTTGTACTCCTGCTTGGGGTTTTTTTGCGCGTAACCCCGAAGATGGATTCCCTGCCGCAGGTAGTCCATCGCGGCCAGGTGTTCCTTCCAGTGGAAATCGAGCTGCTTCAGCATCACTTCCTTTTCCACGAGGCGCATCAGCGGCGCACCGATCGAGGCGACTTTGGCCTCGTAATTCTTGCGCATCGTTTCGACGCAGCGCTCGCGAATCTGTTCCTCGTTAATTTTCGGATCGTCCTTGAGCCATTGGGGAATGTTCATCGAGGTCGCGAAATCGGCCTCGAATGCCTGCGCGAGACCGTCCGGATCCCATTGCTCTTCGAGGCTGCCCGGCGGGATGTACTGGTTGACCAGGGATTCGACCACTTCGTCGCGGATGGCCGCAATCGACTCCTCGACCTCCTCGGCCGCCATCAACTCCGTTCGCTGGTGATAAACCACCTTGCGCTGGTCATTCGCGACGTCGTCGTACTCGAGCAGGTTCTTGCGTATATCGAAGTTATGCGATTCGACCTTGCGCTGTGCCCGCTCGATCTGGCGGGTCAGCAGCGGACTTTCGATTGCCTCGCCCTCGCGCATGCCGGCACGGGATAACAAGCGTTTGGTGCGTTGCGGGTCGCCGAAAATGCGCATCAGGCTGTCTTCCATGGACAGGTAGAAACGACTCGAGCCAGGATCGCCCTGGCGGCCCGACCTGCCGCGCAGCTGGTTGTCGATGCGTCGTGATTCGTGGCGTTCCGTGCCGACGATGTGCAGGCCGCCGGCCTCGATGACCGCGTTGTGGCGTTGCTGCCAATCCTCCCGGATGGCGTCCCTGTCCGCATCTTTGGCCGCCTCGAGTTCGGCCTCGAGATTGCCGCCCAACACGATATCCGTACCGCGGCCCGCCATGTTGGTCGCGATGGTAATGGCACCGGGACGACCGGCCTGCTGAACGACGATAGCCTCACGCGCGTGCTGTTTGGCGTTTAAAACTTCGTGCTTGACCTTCTTCTTTTTCAGGATATTCGACAAGAACTCCGACGTCTCGATCGACGTCGTACCGACGAGCACAGGCTGGCCACGCTCGCGGCAATCGACGATGTCCTCGACGATGGCATCGAACTTGTCTTTTTGCGTGAGGTATACCAGATCGGGAGCGTCAATCCGGATCATTGGCTTATGCGTCGGAATGACGACCACTTCGAGCCCGTAGATTTGCTGAAATTCGAACGCTTCGGTATCGGCAGTGCCGGTCATGCCGGAAAGATTGTCGTACAACCTGAAATAGTTCTGGAAGGTGATGGACGCGACGGTCTGGTTTTCCTGCTTTACCTTGACCCCTTCCTTCGCTTCGACCGCCTGGTGCAAACCATCGGACCAGCGACGCCCGGGCATGGTTCTGCCGGTAAATTCGTCCACGATAACGATCTCGCCGTCCTTGACGATGTACTCGACGTCCTTGTGGAACATGACGTGCGCGCGCAGGGCTGCATTCAGATGGTGAAGCAAGCGAATGTTACCCGGGTCATACAGACTTTCACCCTCGCCGAGAAGGCCTGCCTGGATCATCAATTGCTCGACGTATTGATGGCCGTCTTCGGTAACGTAAACCTGCTTCGCTTTTTCGTCGCTGGTGTAATGCCCGCGCTGTACCAGTTTGCACACCGGCGTTTTCGCATCGCCGTCGATCAGCACCAGATCGGCACCGTGCTCGTCTGCGTATGCGACGGCATCATCGAGGTCGGCGAGTTGCGCGCCCTCCTCTCCCGAGCCGTTGAGGGATACCGGTTTGTCCTTTTCATCAAGCACCACGACCTGCTTGGCCACGATGTCGAAATTACTCGGCGCTTCGGGCTCCTCGTGGCGGCGCAGCTTGGGAATGAGCTTGTTGATTTTCAGGTAAAGGTCGGTGCTTTCCTCGACCGGGCCGGAAATGATCAGCGGGGTGCGCGCTTCGTCGATCAAAATCGAATCGACCTCGTCGACGACTGCGAATTTCAGCTCACGCTGTACCTTGTCGTCGAGGGAAAATGCCAGGTTATCCCGCAAGTAGTCGAAACCGAGTTCGTTGTTGGTGGCATAGGTGATATCGGCGTTGTAGGCCGCGCGTTTCTCTTCCTGGGATTGCCCCGATTTGGATACGCCGACGTCGAGTCCGAGAAACGCGTAGATCGGACCCATCCAGTCTGCGTCGCGCTGCGCCAGGTATTCGTTGACCGTGACGATGTGTACGCCGTCACCACCCAGCGTATTGAGGTAGGCCGGCAAAGTGGCCACCAGGGTCTTGCCTTCGCCGGTCCGCATTTCTGCAATCTTGCCTTCGTGCAACACGATGCCGCCGATCAGCTGCACGTCGAATGGCCGCAAACCGAGCGTGCGCTGCGACGCTTCGCGCACCACGGCGAAGGCCTCCGGCAACAGCTCGTCGAGCGTTTCGCCCGCCGACACCCGCTTGCGAAACTCGTCGGTCTTGGCCTTGAGCGCTTCGTCGCTCAGGGCCTGCATAGCCGGCTCGAGACCGTTGATTCTCTCAACGATCTTCGAGTACTGGCGCAGCAGTCGCTGGTTTCTGCTGCCGAAAATGCGCGTTAGAAAGTTAGCCACTCAGGATTCCGGAAAAGGACGGGCCACCGCCGGATGGCACAAAGACCGGTATTTTACTGACTGCACGCCAATTTGCACGATGCGATGCGCCACTTTGGCATCTGTCTGTGCGGGTAATATGAGGCCCCTTACCGCGATCACAAGAGATGAATATCGCGGTATTGGCGGGATTTGAAATTGCTAGTCGGCGCCCTGGCGGATGAAGGTCACCGGATTGACGCGCCTGCCGTTGCGCAGCACTTCGAAGTGCAGGTTCGGCCCGGTCGCACGGCCGGTATCGCCCATCAGAGCAACCGTTTGGCCTTTCCTGACCTCCTCGCCGACCGACACGAGGTTTTCCGAATTGTGTGCATAGCGGGTCGCGTAGCCGTTGCCGTGATTGATTTCCACCAGCTTGCCGAAGCCGTACCTGGGCGATGACCAGGTGACGACGCCGTCCGCAACGGCGATGACTTCTGATCCGGCCTTGCCGGCGAAGTCCACGCCACGGTGATTGGCGGGCTTACCGGTGAAGGGATCGGTCCGTCTGCCGAAATAGGACGACATCCAGCCGGACTTGACGGGTCTGCCTTTCGGGTACACGCGGTCGGACAGGTTGCGATCCAGGATCATGCTTTCGAGCACGCCGAGCTGGGCTTCGCGATTGTCGAGCTGGTTATCGAGGTCCTGCATTGCCGCCAGTAGCTCTGGCGCCGCGGTGGCCGAACCACTTGCCAGGAGCTCCTCGTCCGGCTCGACGGGACCGCCGATTGCCGGCACCGCATCGAAGGTGAATTCACCCTCCTCCAGGTCGGCCATTTCCGTGAGCCGGCGGCCCAGCGCATCCAGCCGGATGACGCGCGCATTCATCTGGCCGATGCGGATTGCGAGCGCATCCAGCGTGTCCTCGTTTTGCTGCCGGGCCCTGGCAATCGCCTCGCGCTGCAAGGCGAGCTCCTCATTGATGGAGGCGACTTCGTTGAAGCTGACGCCCGAGCCGTTGATTGCCGAATAAAAGTAGCCGCCGGCGAAGGCCAGGCTTACGAAGAACAGCGCGATCAGGGACCCATACAGGGCGGCTTGCCTGCCCGACAGGTTGACCTGCCGGGGCCGTCCAAAGCCCTTGCCAAAGATGACTACGTTCATCAACCCCGCCCCGAGTGCGTTTGGCTATAATTATAAGTTATTGATTCTGAAGCATTTAAGCTCCAGGCCAGCTGCCACGTGTGGCGCCCTCTCTTTATTTTTGGCCTGAGCTCAATACTCACTTCGGTAGCCCCGCTATCATAGGACCGAAGTCCCTTAGATCGGTGGTTTTGCGTCCCCGTCTTTCGGCGGGTATGCCTTTATCGTTTGGCCAATATGCAAAATTCGGCTTTTTATTACAAGATCAGCACCTCGGAATCTTGAGATCGGTCACCGCGGCGCCGCCAATTTCGCCAACTCCGTCACATTTCCATGTCCATTATCAGGCTCGAAAAACTGCTCAAATCCGGCGTCAGCGACGACCTGGAAAAAATAGTCCAGCATGCTCAAAAACTGGACGAGCTTCTGCGCGTTTTGCGCACGGCCCTGCCGGCCGACTCAGCTGGCGCCCTTATTGGCGCGAGCCTGCGCGATGACGGCGAGCTGGTGCTGATCTGCGCCTCGTCGGCGTTCGCGGCAAGGCTGCGATACGAGGCGAATCGGCTGATCGAGACCGCGCGGCAGGCCGGTTTTATGGTAGATCGCGCACGGGTCACCGTGAGCAAAGAGACATAATTGCGTCAGAGCCGGCTCTGACCCTGGCTAGGCATAGGCCGGAGTCGCGTAGGAAATGGGCGCTTTGCGCGAATCGCTGAAGGTCACTTCTTCCCAGGTTTTTTGCTGATCGAGGACCGCGCGAAGCAGCTTGTTGTTGAGGTCGTGACCGGATTTGTGCGCCGAGAACTCGCCGATCAGGCTGTGGCCGAGAAGGTAGACGTCGCCGATGGCATCGAGGATCTTGTGCACGACGAATTCGTTCGCGTAGCGCAGCCCGTCTTCATTCAGGATGCGGTAGTCGTCGAGCACGATCGCATTGTCCATGCTGCCGCCCAGGGTCAGGTTCCGTGCGCGCATCGCTTCCACGTCACGCAGGAAACAGAAGGTCCGGGCGCGCGCGACCTCTTTCATGAAAGAGGTCGACGAGAAATCGATGCTTGCGCTCTGCTTGAGTTTGTTAAAGACGGGATGATTGAACGCAATTTCGAAATTCACCTTGAAGCCGTTGAACGGTTTCAATTGCGCCCACTTGTCGCCGTCCTCGACACGGATTTTCTTTTTGATACGAATGAATTTCTTGGCAGCTTCCTGTTCCTCGATACCTGCCGATTGCAGCAGGAACACAAAGGGTGCGGCACTGCCATCCATGATCGGTACTTCGGGCGCTGACAGATCGACGAAAAGGTTGTCGATACCGAGTCCTGCAAGTGCCGACATGAGATGTTCGACGGTCGCGACCTTAACGCCGTCCTTGATCAGCGTGGTACCGAGCATGGTTTCGCCGACACTGCGCGGATCGGCAGCAATATCGACCGGCTCGTCGAGATCGACGCGGCGGAATACGATACCGGTGTTGACCGCTGCGGGACGCAAGGTCATGTAGACTTTCTTGCCGGTGTGCAGGCCGACACCCGTGGCGCGAATAGCCGTTTTGATCGTACGTTGTCGCAACATCAGTGTCCTTCGTTTACGCTCAATGGCCGATTGCTCACGTAAATTTTCGCGTTCCCGACAAGGTCCGGCTTCTGACGCCTGACCTCAATACTATCAATGGCTTATGCTGACGATCATTCGATTGAGCGGCGAAGCCTACCACATTGGACCCGCCTGGCACATAAAACCGGCCATCGGATCACCTGTCGCTTGCGGCAATCGGGACGGAGTCGGGATGCGTTCCCGACCCCGTCCGCGGCGAGAGCGGAGTACGACGACCGCGACGAGTGATCACGCGGCCGCGGCCCTGAAATCGAGCCGTTCAGTCTGCCTGGCGCCGCAAGAATGCCGGGATATCCAGGAGCTCCTCCTGCAGCGTTCCGTCCTCCAGTCCGTCGCCGACGGCGCGCTTGCGCTGCACGGTCGGCTTGTCCAGTTGCTGGTAGTTCGGTTCTGCCGCCTGGGCCGGCTTTTGCACCACGCGCATTGGCGACGTGGCCTGTCGCGCCTGTTGCCCGAGCCCGGTTGCAACGACGGTCACCCGGATCGTGTCCTTGAGATCGGGATCGATCACCGTACCGACGACCACCGTGGCATCTTCCGAGGAGAATTCCTTGACGGTGTTGCCAACCTCCTGGAATTCGCCGATCGACATATCCATGCCCGCAGTGACATTGACCAGGATACCGTTCGCGCCCGCGAGATTGATGTCCTCGAGCAACGGACTGGATACCGCGGCTTCCGCTGCTTCGCGCGCCCGATCCTCGCCCGACGCCGTTCCCGAACCCATCATGGCCATGCCCATTTCGGCCATGACCGTACGGACGTCGGCAAAATCGACATTGATCAGTCCCGGCCTGGTGATCAGTTCTGCGATGCCCTGCACGGCACCTTGCAGCACTTCGTTCGCCGAGCGGAACGCATCGAGCAGGGTCGTTTCGCCACCCAGTACCTGCAACAGTTTTTCGTTGGGAATGGTAATCAGCGAGTCGACATACTTGCCGAGTTCGGCGATGCCGTGTTCCGCGATCAGCATTCGCTTGCCGCCCTCCATGACAAACGGCTTGGTCACAACCGCGACCGTCAGAATGCCGAGTTCCTTGGCAACCTGGGCCACGACCGGTGTCGCGCCGGTTCCGGTACCGCCGCCCATGCCGGCGGTGATGAACAGCATGTCGGCACCTTCGATCACTTCATGGATCCGGTCGCGGTCCTCCATAGCCGCCTGCCGACCGATGTCGGGATTGGCGCCCGCGCCAAGTCCCTTGGTTATGTTACAGCCGATTTGCAGCGCAGTGCGGACCCGCGCGCTGTTGAGCGCCTGCGCGTCCGTGTTGGCGCAAATGAAATCGACACCCTCGATTCCTGCATTCACCATGTGCGCGACCGCGTTGCCGCCGCCGCCGCCGACGCCGATCACCTTGATGACCGCGCTCTGGCTATGCGCATCCAATAATTCAAACATTTAGGTTCCTCCGCTCAATTTCCGTCTCTCAAGACTCACTCGTTACTAACGACAGGGATCTGCATTGCTGCCCATCGCCTGCCTAAAATCTCCCCTGAAACCAGGTTTTCATTCGCTCCCACAGGTCGCCGATGCCGCCACCGACCGGTGAGCTCCGGCGACCGCCTCTTGATATGTTCTCGTACCCGTAAAGCAGCAGTCCGACGCCCGTGGCATGAATCGGGTTGCGCACGACTTCGAGCAAACCGTCGACATACTGCGGTGAGCCGAGTCGCACCGGCATGTGAAACACTTCCTCTGCCAACTCGACGGCGCCTTCCATTTTCGAGCTGCCACCGGTGATCACGACGCCGGCAGCAATCAATTCCTCGAATCCGCTGCGACGCAGCTCGTCACGGATCAGGCCGAACAGCTCCTCGAACCGCGGTTCCACGATTTCCGCCAGCGTTTGCCGTGCCAGCCTGCGGGACGGGCGATCGCCGACACTCGGCACCTCGATGGTCTCGTCCGGATTCGCCAGCTGCGACAGCGCACAGGCGTACTTGATCTTGATTTCCTCCGCATACTGCGTCGGCGTGCGCATCGATATCGCGATGTCGTTGGTAACCTGGTCACCGGCAATCGGAATGACCGCGGTATGCTGTATCGCGCCGTGGAGAAAAACGGCAATGTCCGTGGTACCGCCGCCGACGTCGACGATGCAGGCACCCAGTTCTTTTTCGTCTTCGGTCAATACCGAATAACTGGATGCCAGTTGTTCCAGCACGATGTCATCGACCTCGAGTCCGCAGCGTTGCACGCACTTGACGATGTTTTGTGCTGCGCTGACTGCGCCGGTCACCATGTGCACTTTTGCCTCGAGGCGAACCCCGGACATGCCGACGGGTTCGCGAATGCCTTCCTGCCCGTCGATGAGAAATTCCTGGGGAAGGATGTGCAGAATTTTCTGGTCTGCCGGTATCGCGACCGCCCTTGCGGCATCGATCACCCGTTCGACGTCGCCGGTGCTGACTTCCTTGTCGCGCACGCGCACGATGCCGTGTGAATTGAGGCTCCTCACATGACTGCCGGCGATGCCGGTATACACCGAATGTATGTCGCAACCGGCCATCAGCTCCGCTTCCTCGACGGCCCGTTGTATGGAATGCACCGTGGACTCGATGTTGACGACCACGCCTTTCTTGAGACCGCGCGACGGGTGTGAGCCGATACCGACAACCTCGATCTTGCCCTCGTCGCTGACTTCGCCAACGATCGCCACGACCTTGGAGGTTCCGATATCCAGCCCGACGATGAGATTTTTGTCACTCTTCTTGTTCACCGGAGAATTCCCGCGAGCATTCCCGGTTCGTCGCTCTCGGATTCCTCGAGCGGCGTGCGAGAGCCATTTTTCCAGCCAATCGTGAAGCCGTTTACGTAACGCATGTCGACGAAGTCGATGTCCTCGCCACGTTGCGAAATGATGTTTGTCGCAACGTTGAGGAACAGCTGTATGCGCGCTGCGACGTCGCGCCTGCCCAGGCGAATGTCGATGCCGTTGGCCAGCGTCATCTCCCAGGCGCCGCGCGCATCGACCTGCAAACGCCGCATGTCGAGGCCGATGGGTATCAGCTTGTCCCTGATTTCGAGGTAGCGGGCCGCCACCAGCGGGTATTGACCATCGGGTCCGCTGAGTTTCGGCAACTCCGCCGGAACGTGGCGTGCCTGGGTAACGAACAGCTCGCCTCGAGTATTCAACAAACCACTTTCGCCCCAGGTGGCTGCCGGTATCTGCTCGGTGACGCTGATTTCGATGCTTGCCGGCCAGCGTCGTGCGACCTTCGCGCTGTCGATCCAGGGCAGCGCGACGATCGCTTGCTGGACCCGAACCAGGCTGGCACTCAGGAAGCCTTTTTGTACTTCGGCGTCGATCGCTTCCTCGATTTGCAGCGCGCTGACACGCTGGAACGGCCCTTCGATGCGAATGGCGCTGATGGGCCGGTCGAGCACCTGCGCACTGAAGTGATAACTGAGCGCAATGACGGCGACGGCAACAGCGCCCGCCGACAACGCGCGCCACGGTATCGACGGCAGCTCGAACCGTGACTGTGGTTGCCGGCGCCGCCGTTTTGCCTGCTTACGCGTCATTGGCTGCGACTCCAACGGCGGCGATTTTGGCGTCCGCCGTCATGCTGGTTTCGAGGATGCGCCAGCACAGTTCGGCGAAATCCATGCCGGCGGCTTTCGCCGCCATCGGCACCAGGCTGTGGCTGGTCATGCCCGGCACGGTGTTGACTTCCAGCACCTGTGGCTCGCCGTCATTGCCGGTCATGAAGTCGACCCGGCCCCAGCCGCTGCAACCGAGTACCTCGAATGCGCGGTTTGCCAGGTCGTGAAACTTTTTCTCGAGTTCGGCGTCTTCGGTGCCGGGACAGAAGTACTGGGTGCTTTCGGACTCGTACTTGGCGCGATAGTCGTAAAACACCCTGGGCGTTTCGATGCGGACGCTCGGCAGCGCCTGTCCCTGCAAGACCGCGACCGTGGATTCGTCGCCGACGATGCAACGTTCGGCGAGTGCCACCGGGTCGTATTGCAGTGCCAGCTCGACCGCAGCCTGCAGTTCATCGGCCTCGAACACTTTGCTCATGCCGACGCTCGATCCCTGCGCGGCCGGTTTGATGACCAGCGGAAAGCCGAATTCCTGCTCTGCGAGCCGGGCATCGCCGGGCGTGTTGAGCACGAAATATTCGGGCGTCGCGATACCGGCGGCGACGAACAGCTGCTTGGAGCGGAGCTTGTCCATCGCCAGTGCCGAGGCGAGCACCCCCGAACCCGTGTACGGCACAGCCAGCCATTCCAGCAGACCCTGCAAGCTGCCATCCTCACCGCCTGCGCCATGCAAGGCGATCCAGACGCGATCGAAGCGTTCCCTCGACAATGCCTGAAGATCGTGCTCGGCCGGATCCCAGCCACGGGCGTCGATGCCCCGCGATTGCAATGCCTCGAGCACGGCGGATCCCGAAGCGAGTGACACCTCGCGTTCGCTGGACGTGCCGCCGTACATGACGGCGACGCGGCCGAAGTCGGCAGCATTTTCCACCGCGAAGCGCTGCTCGTTCATCGGGCGTCCTCGCCGACGATGCGCACTTCACGCACAAGATCGACACCGTGAACCTCGGCAACGGTCTGTTGTACGTGCGTGATCAGTTCCTCGATTTCCCGGGCACTGGCTTGCTCGCGGTTGATAATGAAATTGGCGTGCTTTTCCGACACTTCCGCGCCGCCGATACGAAAACCTTTGAGGCCGGCCGTTTCAATCAAGCGGGCAGCGAAGTCGCCTTGCGGGTTGCGGAATACGGAACCGCAACTCGGCAGACCGAGCGGCTGTGTGTCCTTGCGCCTTGCCAGCATCTGCTGCAGGGTTTCCCGGCTCGCACCGGCGTCGAAGCCGAGCTGTGCCTCGACGAACCATTCGTCGGCCGGTCCTTCGACACTGCGGTATGCAATCCGGTAGTCCTGCGGCGTGCGCTCGTGCAACTGACCCCGGCGATCGACCGTGGTCACCGCTTCTACCCGCTCCCAGGTTTCGTGACCGTGCGCCCCGGCGTTCATTGCCAGCGCGCCGCCGACGGTGCCCGGGATGCCGGCGAAAAACTCCGACGGACCGAGCCCCCAGCGCACGCATTGCCGCGCGAGCTGCGTGCAGGCCAGGCCGGCACCGGCGCGCACGCCGCGTTCGCCGAGCCGTTCGAGATTGCGGAATATGCCGACCGCGGAGATCACCGCGCCGCGAATACCGCCGTCGCGGACCAGCAGGTTGCTGCCGAGCCCGAGCCAGAACACCGGCGTCGCCGCATCGAGCCCTTCGAGAAACAGGCACAGATCCTCGAGCCCTGCCGGTTGAAAATAAAGGTCTGCGGGTCCGCCGACCCGCCACGAGGTATGCCGGCTCATCGGCTCCATTTCCCTGAGCTCTCCGGAAACGCCCGGCTTGCTGGTCGCGGCCATCATCGGTCCACCCGCATAACCGGTGCAGGACATGTCGTCATACCCGGGTTCATTTCAGGACCTTCAGGGAAGTGCCGCGACGCAATTGCTCCGGCAGCCTGGCCGCCGCGGCGCCGATGTCGCCTGCCCCCATCGTCAACAACAGGTCACCGTCCTCGAGGATGCCCTCGAGCACCGGCAGCAGTGCCTCTGCCGACTCGACGAACACCGGCTCGGTGCCGCCGCGGCTGCGTACGGCACGGGCGATGGCGCGCCCGTCGGCGCCCGCGATCGGATCTTCGCCGGCGGCGTAAACTTCGAGTAGCACCAGTACGTCTGCGGCACTCAGGACGTTCGCGAAATCGTCGAGCAGGTCGCGGGTTCGCGTATAGCGATGCGGCTGAAAAGCCAGCACAAGCCGTTTTTGTGGCCAGCCGGTTCGCGCGGCGGCCATGGTTGCGGCGATCTCCGTCGGGTGGTGGCCGTAATCGTCGACCAGCATCACCTTGCCAAACCGGGTGCGAATCTCGCCGTGATTCTGGAACCGGCGTTCGATGCCTTCGAACTTCGCCAGCGCCTTCACGCAGGCCTCATCGTTGATTTTCAATTCGCCGGCAATCGCAATCGCGGCGAGCGCATTGCGTACGTTGTGCATGCCGGGAAGCCGCAGGCTTACGGAGACGCGCCCTTCCCGATCTTTGCGAACGACATCGAATTTCGTTACCTCGCCATCGAAACGAATGTTCTCGGCGCGAATGTCGGCGTCGCTGTCAATGCCGTAGGTGACGACCGAGCGACCGACGTCGGGAAGAATATCGAGAACTCCGGGATCGTCCGCGCACATGACTGCGAGGCCGTAGAACGGCAAGTTGTGCAGAAAATCGATGAATCCGCGGCGCAGTTTTTCGAGATCACCGTCGTAGGTCGACATGTGGTCCGCATCGATATTGGTAACGATGGCCAGCATCGGCTTCAGGTGTACGAACGAGGCGTCGCTTTCGTCGGCCTCGGCGACCAGGTACTCGCCCTGCCCGAGTCTCGCGTTGGCATCCGCGCTTTTCAGTCGACCGCCGATGACGAAGGTCGGATCGAGACCGGCTTCCGCCAGGACGCTGGCAACCAGGCTGGTGGTCGTGGTCTTACCGTGCGTCCCGGCGACGGCAATCGAGTAACGAAAGCGCATCAGCTCGGCCAGCATTTCCGCGCGCTGCACGACGGGCATCAGCGCCTTGCGTGCCGCGGCGACCTCGGGATTCGATTCATTCACGGCGCTGGATACCACAACCGCATCCGCATCCTGGATATTGCCGGCGTCGTGGCCGATGAAGACCGTCGCGCCCTGCGACTTGAGCCGCCTGACGGCCTCGTTGCTTTTCAGATCGGATCCCTGCACCCGGTAACCGAGGCTCAGCATGACCTCGGCGATGCCGGACATGCCGGAGCCGCCGATGCCGACGAAGTGCACGCAATTGATTCGTCGCATGCGCCGGATCATGGGCTCGCCCCCGCCACCTCGAGGCAATAGCCGGTGATCCGTTGCAATGCGTCAGGTTGCGCGAGCAAGCGCGACTTCAGCGCCCGTTCCAGCAAGCCCTCGCGACTCGACAACCACTGGCGCAACAGGTCGGCCAGCGACTCACCGGTGAGATCCTTTTCCTGCAATACGGCTGCCGCGCCCGATTCCGTCATCGGCCGTGCGTTCGCCGTCTGGTGATCGTCGACGGCGTAAGGAAACGGCACGAAGATGGCGGGCAGGCCGGCGGCCGCGAGCTCGGCGACCGTCAGCGCACCGGCGCGACAGACCACCAGGTCCGCCCAGGCATAGGCCTCTGCCATGTCCTCGATGAAGGCTTCGAGCCGAACCTCGAGACCGAGCGCCCGGTAGGCCGCTGCGGCCTCGGCCAGGGTCTTTTCGCCGGCCTGGTGGCGCACCACCGGCTTCAATTCAGCCGGCAGCAGGCCGAGCGCAGCGGGCACGACCTTGTTCAATGCCAGTGCGCCCTGGCTGCCGCCGAGCACCAAGAGGCGCAGCGGCCCCTGGCGGCCGGCATAGCGCAGCGCCGGGGCTTCGAGGGCCGCGATGTCGGGGCGCACCGGATTACCGACCGTTTGCGGTCGGACAGCGGAAGAAAAACTGCCCGGGAAGGCCTGCAGCACGACCCGGGCAAGACGCGCCAGAAGACGGTTGGTCAAGCCTGCGATTGCGTTTTGTTCGTGAATGACGAGCGGCCGGCGAGTCAGCCACGCGGCCAGTCCGCCGGGTCCGCTGACGAAACCGCCCATGCCCAGTACAGCGGACGGCCGGTGCCTGAGAATGACACCGAGTGACTGCACGAGGGCCAGCAACAAGCGAAACGGCGCCAGCAGCAAGGTGACGATTCCTTTACCGCGCAGGCCGCGGACGCTGATGCATTCCAGGACGATGCCGGCGGCGGGCACCACGCGAGATTCGAGGCCGGCATGCGTCCCCAGCCAGACGACTTCGCGCGATTGCGCCTGCAATGCACGGGCGACCGCAAGTGCCGGGTAGACGTGCCCGCCAGTGCCGCCTGCCATTACCAGTATCGGTCCGGAACTCATCTTGCCTTTCGCCTCGTGCGTTTCCTGCGCGCACCACGTACACCGGTGTCGGTCTGCAATTCGTGATGAATGCGCAGTAGCAAACCAATACTGGTCATGGCAACGATCAGGCTGGAGCGGCCGTAGCTGACCAGCGGCAGCGTCAGGCCTTTTGTCGGTAACAACCCCATGTTCACGCCAATGTTGATGAAGGTCTGCAATCCCAGCCAGGTGGCTATGCCGACAGCGAGATAGGCTTCGAAAAATCGATCGCTGTTTGCCGCCCGTATCGCCAGCGAACAGATGCGTGCCAGCAGTGCCAGGAACAGGCCGATGAGCAGCAGCGAACCGATGAGTCCGAACTCTTCGGCAAAAACGGCAAACACGAAGTCCGTATGTGCCTCGGGGAGATAAAAGAGTTTTTGCACGCCCTCGCCCAGGCCTACGCCGAACCATTCGCCACGACCGATGGCAATCAGCGATTGCGTCAGCTGAAATCCCGAATCGTACGGATCAGACCACGGATCCAGGAATCCCGTCATTCTTTCGAGACGATACGGCGAGGTAATTGCGAGCGCAGCCATCGCAAACACCGCAACACCGAAGAAGATCAAAAAGTCGCGAAATCGCGCACCGGCAACGAACAACATGGCCAGCGCGGTGGTCAGCAGCACGATCGCCGCGCCGAAATCCGGTTCTGCAAGCAACAACACACAGACGATACTCAGCACCACCATCGGCCAGAGAAAGCCGGTGAAATGTTCACGTAATGTTTTGTTCTTTCTTACCAGGTAACCGGCGAGATAGATCAACACAAATAATCGAACCGGCTCGGAAACCTGCAGGTTGATGGCACCGATACGCAACCAGCGCGTGCTGCCGTTGACGGTGTGACCGAGACCGGGAATGAGGACCAGCAGCAGCATCGCAAGCCCGATGATCAACAAGACCGGTCCGACATGACTCAGGAAGCGCATGGGCACGAACAAACAAGCGAAACCGGCAGCCAAGCCGATGAGGGCGGCGACCGATTGTCGACCCAGGTAATAAAACGGATTGTTCTGTGTGCTGTCGGAAATCGACATGGAGGCCGATGCCAGTATGATCATGCCACCACACAGCAACAGGCCGACCATGGTCAACAAGACCGGGTCGAGTTGCACCGGGGCGGCAGTGCGGCCGGCAAACGGCATGGCGATGCTGCTCGTATTCACGCCGTCAGCTCCCGCACCGCCTGGCTGAAGTCGTCGCCACGCGCTTCGTAATTGCGGTACTGATCGAAACTCGCACAAGCCGGTGCCAGCAACACGGTATCGCCTGCCTCGGCGACTGCAGCCGCCGCCCGCACCGCCTCGCGCAGGTTGCCAACACGCTGCGTCGGCGCAAGGTCGTGAAAGGCCTGTTCGATGAGTTCCGCGTCCTCACCGTATACGATGGCAAGCTTGAGTTTTTCCGACACGGATCGGGCAAAACTCGCGAAATCGCCGCCTTTGCCCTGGCCGCCGGCGAGCAGCACCACCAGACCGGGAATCGAGTCGACGGAAGCTACGGCGGCACCGACATTGGTTGCCTTGGAATCGTTGATGAAGTCGGCCCCATTGACGCGCGCCACGAACTGCATGCGATGCGGCAGGCCGGGAAACTCGTGCAACACCTGCAGCATGGCCGGCATGTCGAGGCCCATCAGCTCACCGGCAGCCAGCGCCGCCAGGGCGTTGGCATGGTTGTGCACGCCGACCATCGCCACGTCCGCGGTAGACAGCAACAGCGTTTCGCCGCGGGCGAGAAAGATTTCACCCTCGTCGTCGCGCAGTCCGTACTGGTCGTCCGCGGGTTCGTCGAGACCGAAACTAATGCAGGCTTCAATATTCTCGAGCCGACTTCGTACCTGATCGTCCTCGCGATTGAAGACGGCCGATTCTGCCTCCCTGAAAATGCGGTATTTCGCGTCGCGGTATTCGGCCTCGTCAGCGTGCCAGTCAAGGTGATCCGGCGAAATGTTCAGCAGCACGGCCACCTTCAGCGGCAATGACGCCGTACGTTGCAACTGAAAGCTCGATAACTCCAGGATGTAGTAATCGGGCGTCTCGCGCTCCAGCAAATCGAGTGCCGGCTCACCGAGATTGGCACCCGCCATGCCGTGGACTCCCGACGCATCGCACATCAGCGACAGCAGCGTTGTTACCGTGCTCTTGCCGTTCGATCCGGTAATTCCCACCAGCGGCGCAGTTACTTCGTCGACGAACAACTGAATGTCACTGACGATATCGACGCCCGCCCGCTGCGCAGCACCGATCAACGGTTCGCGATCGGAAACACCGGGAGACACGATCAACCGGGCAACACCGTCAACGAGACTGTCAGGTGTTTCCCCCAACACGATGTCCGCAGCCGGATCGATCTCGGCGAGTTGCTCGAGGCCGGGAGGCGCAGTACGGGTATCCACATACCGCGCACTGAGCTGTTTGCGTTTGAGATAGCGTGCGATCGACAAACCGGTGTTACCGATACCGAATACCAGGTTGGCCTGACCACCGGGTTTCACCGATTCGGCGCTCTTCTTTTTGGCCTGGGCGTTCATCGAATCTTGAGGCTCGCAAGTCCAATCAGTACCAGGATCACCGTGATGATCCAGAACCGAACGATGACCTTCGGTTCGGCCCAACCTTTCAATTCAAAATGGTGGTGTAGCGGCGCCATTCGGAATACGCGTCGGCCGGTCAACTTGAAAGAAGCGACCTGGATCATTACCGACACAGTTTCGACGACAAAAACTCCGCCCATGATTGCAAGCACAATTTCCTGCCGAACGACGACCGCTACAACACCGAGAGCTGCACCAAGCGAAAGTGCACCAATATCTCCCATGAAAACCTGGGCGGGGTACGTGTTGAACCAGAGAAATCCGAGGCCGGCACCGCACAACGCGGCGCAAAAGACCAGGACTTCACCGGTGCCACTTACGTAAGGAATACCCAGGTAACCCGCGAAGTTCACGTTACCGGTTACGTAAGCGAAAACGCCGAGCGCTCCGCCCACGAGTACCGTTGGCATGATCGCGAGCCCGTCCAATCCGTCTGTCAGGTTGACTGCATTTGAAAAACCGACAATGAAAAGGAATGTGACTACGATCTGGAACATGCCGAGCGGCAGCGCCAGATCCTTGAAATACGGAATCAGCAGCGAGGTGCTGACTTCGTCGCTCGCCAGCATGTAAAGCGCGACTGCAGCGACGATGGCCGATGCCGATTGCCAGAACAGTTTCTGGCCGGCACTCATACCTTTTGGATTCTGCAGGACCAGCTTGCGGTAGTCGTCGACGAAGCCGATGACGCCGTATGCCAGGGTGACGAACAGTACCACCCAGATAAAGTGATTCTCGAGGTCCGCCCACAAGATGGTACTGACGACAATCGCCGTCAATATCAGTGCGCCGCCCATCGTCGGCGTGCCCGCCTTGATAATGTGCGTCGAGGGCCCGTCGTCGCGCACCGGCTGGCCAGCCTGGTTGCTGCTCAAGCGGCTGATCATCTTCGGCCCGATCACGAACGACAACACCAGGGCGGTCAGCGCACCTAGAATCGCGCGCATCGTCAGGTAATTGAAGACATTGAATCCCGATTCGTACTGAGCGAGGTAGTTGGTCAGGTAAAGCAGCATCGTCAACCGCCTCCCGCCTCGTCCGTAGCGTCTCGCAACGCCTGCACCACGCGTTCCATGCCCGACGAACGCGATCCCTTGACCAGCACGTTGTTGTTGCCGTCGAGTGAGTCGCGCAAGCTGTCTACGAGCTCGTCCTGGGTCGCGAACCAGTGACCGCGGTCACCGAAAGCATCGACCGTGAGACGGGATAACTCGCCGGTCGCAAGCAGGTGATCGATGCCGACATTTTTCAGGTCCCTGCCAACGGCGGCATGCATTTCCTCCGCGTCGATGCCGAGCTCGGCCATGTCGCCGAGAATCAGCCAGCTGGTGCCCGGCTGCGCCGCGAGGAATTTCGCAGCGGCGATCACGCTGACCGGGTTGGCGTTGTAGCTGTCGTCGTACAGCGTGTCACCCGAACTGCTGCGCACCGATTGCAGCCGTCCCGACACCGGGCGCACGGTCTCCAGGCCTTGCTTGATCTGTCGATCGTCTATCCCCAGCGATGCGGCGATCGCAGCGGCGGCGCAGGCATGCAATACGTTGTGTGCGCCGTACAGCGGTAAGCTGATCTGCAGTTCACCGTGCGGCATGCGCAGGGTAAAGTTCGATCCCGTTTCCGTCGCGTACACGTCGCTTGCGCGAAAGTCGGCCTGTGGCGCAAGTCCGAAACTCGAAACCCTGGATACCGGTACGAGTGAACTCCAGTAGGGGAAAAATTCGTCATCGGCATTCAGGATGACGACCTCCGGCGGCACATCGCCGGTCAGAATTTCGCCTTTTGCCCTGGCGACACCCTCGATCGAGCCGAATCCTTCGAGATGCGCGGGCGCCGCGTTCGTGATGGCGACGATCTTCGGTTCGACCAGGTCGGTGAGGCGCGCTATCTCACCGGCGTGGTTGGCACCCATTTCGATCACCGCGTAACGGTGATCTGCAGAAAGCTTGGCGAGCATCAGCGGCACGCCGATTTCATTGTTGAGATTGCCCTGGGTCGCCAGCGTGCTGGCCGACAGCGACAGGCAGCTTGCCACCATTTCCTTGAGCGTGGTCTTGCCGTTGCTGCCGGTGATCCCGACCATGGTGACCTCGAGCCGTTGCCGCCAAGCGGCGCTGAGTAGCCCCAGTGCCTGCAGTGTGTCCGGCACGGTAATGGTCGAAATATCGGCGGCAAGCTCCGATTGCACCACCGCGCCCGCTGCCCCGCGTTCTGCGGCGACCTCGACAAACGCCGCGCCGTCAAAATTCGGCCCCTTGAGCGCGAAGAACAACTCACCGGCCGCCAGCGAGCGGGTATCCGTGCTGACGCCACGGAATGCCCGGTCCTCTCCGCGAAGCCTGCCGTGCATTGTCAGTGCTGCCTGCGCCAAGGTGCCCTCCATCATCTCTCCGGGTTGCCTTTATCGAGGCGCGCTCGAAGGTGCGCCTCTGCGACCCGGTAATCGGAGAAATCGCGACGTTGACTGCCGATGATCTGGTAGTCCTCGTGGCCCTTGCCGGCAATCAGTACGACGTCGTCGGCGCTCGCCCCGGATATCGCAGCGGCGATCGCAGCGCCTCGATCCTCGACGACGAGCGGTTCGACATTCATGCCTTCGAGAATGTCAGCGATGATTTTCATGGGGTCTTCGAAACGCGGGTTGTCGTTGGTAACGATTGCCCGGTCCGCATGGCGCGCGACGATTTTTCCCATTAACGAACGCTTGCCGCGATCACGATCTCCGCCGCAACCGAAGACGCACCACAAGACGCCGCTGCAGTGTTTGCGAAGCGCGCGCAAAGACGCCTCGAGGCTCGCCGGTGTGTGCGCGTAATCGACAAAAACCGCCGGCAACCGCGCTTTGGCCGCGACCGTCACCCGCTGCATTCTTCCCGGTGGTGCCTCGAGTTGCGACATCAGCGCACAGCATTGGGCCATGTCGACATCCCAGCGCAACAATGCACCGAGCACCGTGATCGCATTGGCCACGTTGAATTCGCCGGGTAAAGGCAACAGGAATTCGCCTTTGCCCCAGGAACTGTCGATCGAGACTTTCGATCCGCCGCCGGTGGCGACGACCGATTTGACGAACACGAACGGGCGACCATTGGCAACCCGGTCGAAACGCGTCGAAACGGTAACCACGTCGCTGACGCTGCGGTCTGCTATTTCCTGGCCGAAATCCGTATCGATGTTGACGATCCGATGCCCGACGTCGTGTTCGAAAAACAGTTTTGCCTTGGTTTCGCCATAGGCCCGCATACTGCCGTGATAGTCGAGGTGGTCGCGGCTCAGGTTGGTGAAAATCGCGGTATCGAAATGCACGCCGTCGACGCGCCGCTGTTCGAGGGCATGCGACGACACCTCTATCGCGGCATGATTGACACCGGACCCGGCAAACTCCGCCAGCTGGCGATGCAGCTCGATGCACGCCGGGGTGGTCATGCCGCCGCTGGCAGAGATTTCCGAACTGCCGGAACCGAGCGTGCCGACATAGCCACACTCATAGCCGAGCGCGTTCAGGCATTGGCGAATCAGGTAGGCGACCGTGGTTTTGCCGTTGGTGCCGGTGACGCCGGCGACACGCATGCGCTTCGACGGAAAGTCGAAAAACCGGTTTGCGATTTCGCCGACCGCGGCATCGAGGTCTGCAACGGGCAGCAAGGGAACCGGCGACGCGGGCGGCTCGCGGTCCTGCGGATCGTAGATGACGGCCGAAATGCCGGCGTCGAGCGCCTCACCGAGATAATCGAAGCCGTGCGAAGTGCGGCCGCCCAGTGCGACGAAAACGTCGCCCGCCGCCAGCATCCGGGTATCGGAGGAAATCCCGCTGACTGCAATGGCCGGCGCATCGGCCAGCCCTGCGAGCAACTGATCGAGGGTGAGCCTGGAACTTATGATCGGGGCCGGCATGCTCATTGACTCATTGCCTGTATGCTGCCAACCGCGCCGTCAGCGGGCAGCGCGTCCGGCGGCACGGCCAGCAGGCGCAGCGACTCTGACATCACGTTGGCAAAGACCGGTGCCGCAACGTCGCTGCCGTAATACAGATGGCCGCTCGGTTCGTCGATGACCACCACAGCCGCCAGCCGCGGCTCACTGGCCGGAACCAGGCCAGCGAATATCGAAAAGTACTTGTCCTGCGAGTAGCCGCCGGTGGCGAATTTCCATGCCGTGCCGGTCTTCCCGGCGACCCGGTAACCGGCAATGCTGGCGTTGTTGCCGGTACCGCCGGGACGCACCACATCCTCCAGCATGCCGCGGATGGCGAGCGCGGTGTTTCTGCTTATTACTCTCTCCCCCTGGTGCGGCTCGTCCAGGGCGACTAGCGATACCGGGCGCAGGATTCCGCCGCTGCCGATTGCGGCATAGGCCTGCACCAGCTGCAACGGCGTTACCGAAACCCCGTAGCCGTAACCGAGTGTCGCCTGACTAATTTGTCGCCAGTCCTCGTAATGCGTGAGCAGCCCGGCCGATTCGCCCGGGAAGCCACTCGAGGTCAGCTCGCCGAGGCCGAATTGCGTCATCGTCTTCCAAAGCTGATTCGACGGAAGCGACATGGCGATTTTCGTCGCGCCGACATTACTCGAGCGCGACAGCACGGTCGCCAGGCTGACCCTGCCGAGGTTATGCGGATCTACAATCTTCTTGGGTCCCACCACCACGTAGCCCGGCGTCGTGTCCACGAGACTCGATGTACGGTAACGCCCTGACTCCAGGGCCGCGGCAATCACCAGTGGCTTGAGGCTGGAGCCGGGCTCGAAGATGTCGGTGATCGCCCGGTTGCGATAGCGCTCTGCCGAGTATTGCGCCCGGTCGTTCGGGTTGTACGACGGCTGGTTGACCATCGCCAGGATTTCCCCGGTGGCGATATCCAGGATGACGATCGAACCGGAGGCAGCGCCGTGTTGCAGAATGGCACCCTTGAGCGTGCGATAGGCGAGATATTGCAGTCGCAGATCGATACTGGTTCTGAGTTCCTTGCCGGGTCGCGGCGGCTTGATACTTTCGACGTTTTCGACGGATCGTCCGAGACGATCCTTGAGCACTCGCTTGGCGCCGGACTCGCCCCCCAGCCAGTGATTGAACGCGAGTTCCAGACCTTCCTGGCCTTCGTCGTCGACGTCGGTAAAACCGACCAGGTGGCCCGCGACCTCGCCGGCCGGATAGTAGCGGCGATATTCACGGATCACGTTGACGCCCGGCACCTTGAGTGCCATGACCGTTTGCGCCGTGTCCGGCGACAGGTGCCGTTTCAGGTACAGGAAATCCTTGTCCAGGCTGCTGGTCACACGCCGCTTCAGCACCTCGGAGTCGATGCCGAGCGATTGCGCCAGCTCGGGCAGCCGGTCGACGGCGCCCGACAGTTCCTTGGGATTGGCCCACACGCTATCGACGGGCGTGCTGATGGCGAGCGGCTCGCCGTTACGATCGACGATCGAACCACGGTGTGCGGAGATGCGTTCAGTACGTAGATGGCGGGTATCGGCCTGCTGGTTCAGGAACTCCTTGTTAAAGACCTGCAGGTGAATTGCTCGCGCAACCAGCGTCACTGCCATGATCGCGAAAACCGCCATCACCAGTGACACCCTGCCGGTAAATCGCCGCGCAGTTCGTTGTTTGGTTTCTGCTCCGCGGTTCATTGCTCTTCAATGAGATAAATTTCCGTTGATTTGGGACGCACCAGGGCCAGCTCTTCCAGCGCGAGTCGCTCGATGCGCCCGTGCGTGGCCCAGGTGCTCTGTTCGATCTGTAACTGGCCCCATTCGATATTCAACTCATCGCGTTCGCGGGTAAGCCGTTCCATTTCCACGAACAGGTTTCGCGATTCGTGCTTTGTGTAAACCAGGGCGATTGCGGACATGACGCATACCAGTACCAGCACCATCAGTAACCACAGCGGCTGCGATTTGCTGATTTTTTTCATCAAAGTCGCTCCGCAATCCGCAGGCGTGCACTTCGCGCCCTGGCATTGGCTGCAATTTCTGTGTCACCCGGTTTCACGGCTTTACCGATGGGTTTCAGCTTCGGCTGTGCATGCAGGGGAATTTCAGGCAGTCCCCGGAACGGCTCCGGCACCAGCGACGCGTTGCGAATGAATCGTTTGACCTGCCGGTCTTCGAGTGAGTGAAAACTGATGACACAAAGCCGTCCGCCGGCGCATAACAGTTCGAGCGAAGCCTCGAGTGCTGCGGCAAGCTGCTCGAGCTCCTCGTTGACGAACATGCGAATCGCCTGAAAGGTCTTGGTCGCCGGGTGTTTGCGCGAGCGTTGCTGCGGCACGGCCGAGGCGACGATATCGGCCAGCTCGCGAGTCGTCGCAATACGTCGGTTCGCCCGCGCCGATACGATCGACCTGGCGATGCGCGCCGCAAAACGTTCTTCACCGAATTTTGCAATCACCGTCTTCAAGGTTTTTTCGTCGACCTCCGCGAGCCATTCGCCAGCGCTGATTCCGCGCCCCGGGTCCATTCGCATGTCAAGCGGCCCTTCTGCCTGGAAGCTGAAGCCGCGTTCGGCTTCATCCAGTTGTGGTGACGAGACCCCCAGATCGAGTAACAGGCCATCCACCTTTCCGAGTAGTTGTCTTTCCAACGCATATCTTCGAAGCTCCGAGAATTCGCCGTGTATCAATTCGAACCGCGGGTCATTGGCGAGCGCCGGTTCGACTGCGCTTACGGCATGCGGATCGCGATCGATGGCAAGTAACTGCCCCGTGCTGCCCAGATGCCTGACAATCTCGCCGCTATGACCCCCGCGACCGAAGGTCGCATCCACGTAACAGCCATCTGGCTTCAAGTTCAGCCCGCAGAGGACGCCATCCAGCAGGACTGGTACGTGCTGTTTCTTGTTCACCTCACAGGCAGTGACTACAGAGACAGCGACTCGAGCTCCGCCGGCAAATCAGATTCGTCGTCTTCGCCAAGCCACTCATCCCGCTTCTGGTTCCACCTGTCCTCGTCCCATAGTTCAAATTTGTTGCCCTGGCCGATCAGCACGGCCTGGCGATCGAGTCCTGCAAATTCGCGCAGTTCGCGCGACAGCAGGATGCGTCCATTGCCGTCGAGATCGACTTCCGTCGCGTGTCCCACCATTAGCCGCTGCAGGCGGCGCGCCTTCTTGTTCAGGCTCGGCAGGCGTACGAGCTTGCGCTCGATTTCTTCCCAATCCGGGTACGGATAAATAAGGAGGCAATAGTCCTTGTCGACGGTCGCTACCAAAGCGCCTTCGCATCGGGCGATAATCCGTTCCCGATAGCGGGTCGGAATCGCCAGTCGACCCTTGGCATCCAGGGTCACTTTGGTAGCCCCACGAAACAAAGTTTTTATGATGGGAACGGAATCGGCAGTGGTCGCGCGATTGCCGCATTAACCCATCTCCTCCCACTTTTTTCCACTTTTCGACACTATATTCAGGGGTTTCGCCGGCTGTCAACCGACTGGTCCAAATATTCTTTTTCTACAGGGACTTAGGGCCTTTGCCGTGGCAAAAATCGGGCGAATTATGGCGCTGTTTAGGAACCTTAAATCAATGATTTAAAACTGATTTCTAGATATCGGATTAGAAATCAGTCGCCAGACCGCGACAGGCAAGGCACCGAGGCGTCAAGAACTGGAAAAATGCGCTTACGCGCGCTCGAATCCCGCGGCGGGTTCAGACTCCGTCGCGGGCTCGATGGCGGAAAAGGAAGAGAAAGAAAGAGCCGGCCGTAAGCCGGGTTCTGTCGTGGACAACCATTCATCTGGGACAGCCGTCGCCGGCTGCCTCTAGCGACCTACCCGGGAGCGCGTTCAGGCACGCTGCACGCGATGCGCGCATGCTCCCCTATTTGGTCTTGCTCCAGGCGGGGTTTACCCTGCCACGGCGTGTTACCACGCGTGCGGTGCGCTCTTACCGCACCTTTTCACCCTTGCCGGCGCAATGCGCTTAGGCGGTATGTTTTCTGCGGCACTTTCCATGGACTCGCGTCCTCCAGGCGTTACCTGGCGCCCTGCCTGATGGAGCCCGGACTTTCCTCCGGCCGAGCCTTACGCTTGACCGGCGGTTGTCTGGCCGACTCTTACTTTCTCGAACCGGTGATTATAGCGTGTTGGCATAGGGTCAGAGCCGGCTCTGACCCTCAGTAGGCGGGACCCTCTTCGCCGGCGGCGTCACGCATCTCCCAGGCGGAGATCATCGGCACCGCCCGGATCAGCAGGAAATACAGCAGCAGGAAACCCGCGAGCAGTCCGCCCACCAGCACGATTTCCGAGAACGCCGAAAACGGCGTGTGATCCGGGATAGACGCCGGCACCACCAGCAGGTAGCGATTCAGCCAGATACCGATCAGGATGATCACGCACACCGTCAACAGTGACCACCAGTGTCGCTTGGTGTAGGCGGCAACCATCGAAGCAACGGGTATGCCGAACACGCAGGCCATCATGACCCAGAAATACGGCGCGTAGTGACCGACCATGCGAGTCGCGAGCGGCTGGGTCTCGTGCGGCAGATTACCGAACCAGGTGACAAAGAACTGGGCCCAGAACATGTAGATCCAGAACAGCGAAAAACCCGTAATGACGACGCCGACACTCTTTAACTGGAAGGTCGTGAAGAATTTTTCCTGGTCGAGCGTGCGTGACGTGAACGCCGCGAGGACAACGATCAAGGCGGTGCCGCCGAGCATGTTGCCGAGTATGAAATACATCGGGAAAACGGTGCTGTGGTAGTGCGGGAACAGCATCATTCCGAAATCCCATGCGATAAAGGTATTCGCGACCACCGCGACCACCAGCACGACCGGCGCCAACATGTACATGTTGGACTTCAGCCCGTCGAGGTCACGTTTTTGCTGCTGGGCATAGAGCCAGCGCTGGAACGCGCCCTGCGTGCCGCCGCCGGAAGTCGCGGACGGGGCCGTTGCATCCGGTATCAGCCCCGACAGGAAATAGACAATCGCCAGGAGGTAGAACACCGCTTGCGCAACCAGGTTGCGAATCAGCAGGAAATCGGCGTTGAGCCAGGCGCTCAAATGCTCACCGGGCGCCGGGTTCAACCAGAAAAACAGCTGCTCCCCGCCGAAGGCGAAGATTACCAGGAACAGGACGAAGGCGAACGGCAGGTAAGCCAGGGTGGCGATTTCACCGACCCGATAAAAAGGCCTGGCCCATTTGGCCCGGCACAGGCGCATGACGGCGGTGAACGCGATGCCGAACTGGGTCACGCCGAGCAGGTAGACATAACTGGCCGTCAGAATACCCCAGGGCACCACATCGGGATTGGTCGCCAGCAGGTACACGAGGCCCAGCGCACCCGCGGCAAACACGCCAGCAAGAACGAGCAGTGCCGTCTTGTAGCCCGTGCGGCCAGCCGGAACACCGGTGGCAATTTGCGGAATCGCGCTCATTGTTCGCCAAATACTTCCTTGATGAAATTGACCAGGTGCCAGCGATCTTCGACGGCAATGGCCTGGCGGTAGAAAGGCATGGCCAGGCTGCCGTGGCTGATCGTATAAAAGAGTTGCCCGTCCGGCTGCAGCTGCACGTAATCAAAATTCAATTCCATCGGCTGTGGCACGAATTTTTGCCCGACCGGCCCGTTGCCGCGACCCTGCGGGCCATGGCAGACGAGGCAATGCAGCGCATACAGCTCGCGCCCGCGTTCGAGCGACTCCGGGGACTTGGCAATGGGATTCAGCAGCGTACGGCCGGCGTCCAGTCGCGCCCGCACCAACTCGATAACGTCTTCCGGGGGTGGATACCCGTCCTTGCCACCAACCGGGACGGAACCCGGATTCAGGCGCACCAGCGACTCCTGTGCCTTGATGCTGGGCTGGTCCTGCATGTCCTTGTCCCAGGGCAGCGTGACTGCGGCGCCGGGCAGCGCCAGCAGCAGGCAAGCACACGCCAGGTTGCGGCAGCTTGCGAAATTCATGACTCGACCTCCATTTGCTGCACCTCTTCAGCCCCCGCGTCGCGGATGATCGATTCGGCCTGGCGAGCCCTGTCGCCCTCCTCGCCTTCGACAATCACCAGGAAGCGATCGATATTGGCCGCTGGCAGGTACGGCATGTCGCGCCACGCCGGCAGTCCCGACACCACGTGAAATCCGATCAGCGTGAAAAGCACGCCCAGCAGGATCGTCATTTCGTAGGTTATGACGAGGTATGGCGGCAACGGGATAATCGGCCGGCCGCCGGTGGGCAACACGAACACCAGGGCCGTGGCCACCGCCATTGCGAACCCGGAGGCGGCACCGATCAATGCGCCGGCGAGGGAAAACCGGCGCACCGGTGACTTGCCCAGTCCGACGATCTCCTGGGCTTCTTCGATGGGCAGCGGCGACAGCAGCGAAAGGTTCTCGAAGCCGGACGATTTGAGACTCCTGGCCGCCGCCAGGAATTCATCTTCATAGGCAAAGGTACCGACGATTGCCATTATGCATTCCTCTTCAGCGGCTTCAGCGTTTCCTTGACTTCGTAAATAGACACGGCCGGGACCCACTTGATGAAGATCAGGAAAAGGGTTGCAAATATTGCGAATGAACCGACCGTAATCGAAATTTCGACAAAGCTCGGGAAATAAAAGCCGAACGCATCCGGCAGAAACTTACGCGGCTGCGATGTCGCCACGATGATGAAACGCTCGGTGAGCATGCCGATGTTGATCAGTATGGAAATCACCAGCATCTTGTTCCATGACAGGCGAATCTTGCGGGACAACATCAGCAAGGGCACGAAGGCACAGAACAGGATCATTTCCCAGTAAAGCGGCGCATAGAATCCGAACAGCCTGAATTTCAGTGCTTCCAGTTCGAACGATGATCCACCGTACCAGCTGCTGAATACCTCGAGAATGTTGATGTAGGTCCAGATCAGCGACAGGACGATCAGGAGCTTGCCCAGGTTATCGAGATGTTCCTGACCGATGTAGCGCTCGAAATTGAGGAATCTGCGCAGGCACCACATGACGGTGACGATGCCGGCGGTTCCGGAATAGATCGCGCCGCAGACGAAATACGGTGCAAATATCGTGTGATGCAATCCGGGCACGATCGACAGCGCGAAGTCCCAGGACACGATGCTGTGCACGGACACCGCAAGCGGAATGACGAACACCGCAAAGAAGGTATAGGCCCAGCCGAGGGTGTGCCATTCACGTTCGGTGCCGCGCCAACCGAACGAGAAAATCGTATACAGGCGGCGGCGCAATCCGCTGCTGGCGTCGCGTACCGCCGCGAAGTCCGGTACCGAACCCATGTAGATAAAAATCGAACTGGCCGTCAGGTAGGTGGTAATGGCCATTACGTCGAACATCAGTGGCGAGCGGAAGTTCGGCCACAAGCCCATCTGGTTCGGAATCGGAAAACTCCAGTGCACGAACCATACGCGACCGACGTGCACCATGACGAACAGCGCGGCCGTCATCAGCGAGAACAAGGTCATCGCCTCGGCACTGCGGTAGATCGATTTGCGCCAGTGGCTGTTGGTGATGTGCAGGACCGCCGACAACAACGTGCCGGAATGGCTCAGGCCGATCCAGAATATGAAATTCGACAGGTAGGTTCCCCACACCGCACTGCGATTCATGCCTGCCGCACCGACGCCGACGAATATCTGGTAGATCCACGGCATGAAAAAGCAAACCACGGCGATCGTTATGGTGGTCCCGAGCAAGATCCAGTAGCCGCGACCGGTCTCGAGCATCGTGGACAGGACGTCCTTGTTGACTTCGGCGTAACTTGGCTGTCCGTGATCAAACATGTTTGTTCTCAGGCGTGAGATTTCTTCAAATAAACGATCGAAGGTGTCGTATTCAGTTCTTCTAAAACCTTGTATCCTCGTTCGTCGCGCATTTTTCTCGATACGGCGGCGTCGGGGTCGTTGCTGTCACCGAATACCATGGCTTCAGTCGGACATGCCTGCACGCAAGCCGGCACGACCTCGCCATCACGGACCCGGCGCCGGCCGTCGTCTTTCGCGTGATCCTTTGCGATACGGATGCGCTGGATGCAGAAGGTGCATTTTTCCATGACGCCTTTTTCGCGCACGCTGACGTCGGGGTTCAGTTGCTGCTCGAGCGGTTCGTCCCAGGTGTAGCTGAACCAGTTGAAATAGCGCACGTCATAGGGGCAGTAAACGGCACAGGTTCGGGTACCGATGCAGCGGTTATAGATCTGCGTGTTTAACCCGTCGGGATTGTGATAGGTGGCAAACACCGGGCAAGCCGTTTCGCAGGGCGCGTCATCACATTGCTGGCACAGCATCGGTATGAACCCGAGCTTCACATCCGGGTATTCGCCTTCCCAGTACCGTTCGATACGAATCCACTTGATCTCGCGGCTCCGGGCGAATTGTTTTTCGCCGACGATTGGCAGGTTGTTCTCCGCCTGGCAGGCCACGACGCAGGCCTCGCAACCGGTGCAGCGATCGAGGTCGATCGTCATCGTCCAGTGATAGTCGAATTTCTCGTAGTAACCGGGCTTGCGGTACTCCCTGAGTTTGTCAACGAATGTGCTCAAGATTGCATGTCCTTTTTGGTCAGGCGTGATCGTCCGCAGGCCCGAGTATCTGGCGGCCGAGGGTGCGCGATTCGCCGCTGGTGCGGATGAGATTCACTCGTTCCCCGGTTTTTTCCAGTTTTACCCGCGTCGCGGCCCACGCCAGCTCGCCGGACTGTTCGTCGACCAGCGGTTGCGCAATGTGTATCGGATTGGCGCCGCGCCCGCTGGCGTAGCGGCCATAGTCGCTGTGTCCCTGGCCGATCGGCATTGCCACGACACCGGGGCGAATACCGGGGAAGATCAGTGCAGGTACGCGCAGCGAGCCCGCCGGTGAGCTGACTTCGAGCACGTCGCCGTCGGCAATGCCGAGTTCTGCCGCGGTCTGCGGATTGAGCTCGGCCCAGGAGCCGTAAACCACGCTGGTCAACGGGTCGGGCATTTCCTGCAGCCAGGGAAGATTCGCACCACGCCCGTCGCTGAACGTCGCCGTCAGGTAGGGATGCAGCACCAGCGGGTATTCGCTCTGGTTACCGGAGAATTCCGACAGCGGGTTGCCGATCGCGGCGCGCATTTGCTCGCCCGATGCCGCCGCCGGCTGTGGGCGTGCCGCGCCCGGCTGGCCCCAGACACCGGCCTCCAGTGCGGCCTCCCAGAATTCCTCGAATCCCTGGCCGGACTCGTCGGCGGCGGCGTCGTAATAGTCCTCGCGCCAGCGCGACTTGATGAAGTCCTCG
This sequence comes from Woeseiaceae bacterium, assembly GCA_033720315.1. Lineage (GTDB taxonomy): Bacteria > Pseudomonadota > Gammaproteobacteria > Steroidobacterales > Woeseiaceae > SZUA-117. The sequence continues at coordinate 44,028 of JAWWCT010000003.1, forward strand.
GTGTTGCCCCAGCTGAGTTCGACCGGCAATTCGCCGCCGATCTGGCGGGCCAGTGCCAGGATGATATCGCCGGCCGGCAGTGTGTCGTACAGCGGCGCCACGACCGGCTGCGACAGCGACGCCAGCGGGAATCCGACCCCTGGTTCCGGCACGTCGTCGCCCCAGGATTCGAGATAGGTATTGGTCGGCAAAATGATATCGGCCATCGCGCTGGTCTCGTCGCGGAAACTCGACAGCGCCACGATCAGCGGCACTTTCTGCATTGCGGCGCGCAATCCGACGCTGTCCGGCAGCGCAAATACCGGGTTGCTGTCGTGCACGATCAACACCTCGACGTCACCGGTTTCCATCGCGTACACGAGTTCGCGAATGCCGCCAAAACCGCTGCTGCCGGCACGATCAGCGCTGCCGCCCGCATTCAGGATGACGCCACCCGGGCGGTTGATACTGCCGGCAAGGTGATTCAACGCATTCACGGCCACCAGGCTGGTCACGGCGTGGGTACCGGCTGCCGTTGCGCCGCCAGCGATGGCCAGGCTTGCGTTACTGCTGCCGAACTCGCTGGCAATTTCAGTAATTTTTTCGGCGGCAATCTCGGTCAATTGCGCCACCGCGGCCGGCGAGTAGTCTTGCAGCACCGAGGCCCATTGCTCTGCATCATCGCCGTCGTAGTGGCCCTGGCGCACAAGCTCGTGGCCGATCGCCAGCGCCAGCGCTCCTTCGCTGCCGGGGCGCGCCGCGATCCACTGGTCCGCATTGGCGCCGCTCAGTGACATCCTCGGTTCCACCTGTACCGTCTTGCCGCGGCTTTCGCGACCCTGGCGCAAATGCCCGTAGGCCAGGCTGTGATGCACCGGCGAAATCCAGGTGCCCAGGTAGTCCGCGCCGAACGACAGCAGGTAGTCGCAATTGCGGATGTCGTAATACGGCAAGGAATCGCTCGCAAAGGCAATGCGGTTCGCCGCCCTGAGCGACAGCGGATACGAGAAATCGTACTGCTGATAGTGAGGTGAACCAAAAAGATTCATAAAGCGCGCGAACAGTTCGTCCAGGTGGCCGCGAACATGTCCGCTCAGCAGGCGCACCCGCTCGGCCTGCTTCTCGATTCTCAGGACACCCAGGCGACTACCGACACTGGTCAGCGCCTCGTCCCAGCTCAAGGCAGTGAACTGCCCGGAACCCCGCTGCCCGTTGCTTTGCATCGGCTGGCGGATGCGATCGGGGTTGTAGAGCACGTTGAGGCCTGCCTGGCCCCTGGCGCAACTGCGACCCTGGCTGACCGGATGTACGGGATTGCCCTCGATTTTTTTCGCCTTGCCTTCCCGCGTCCGAACCGAAATACCACAGCCTGCGGGGCACTGCCTGCAAACCGTGTTGTACCAGGTCGCGACACCCGGGGAATAATCCTCCGGCGGTACGACCTGCGGAATCAGGTATTCGAGAGGGCGCTCGATGCTTTCGCCATACAAGACGCCGCCCGCGACCCCGATGCCTCCGGCCCCGATGTATTGCAGCAAGTCTCTGCGGCTGATTTTCGACATTCGATGCGACCCCACGCCTGTTCGGCGATACGCGTTGTTACTTTTTGCTCACGCGGTTTGCTCGTTTCCTTATGTTCGTCGGTTTCACTTGTGGCACGTCAGGCAATCCCGGCCGTGTTCCACGTTTCTTTCCGTATGGCAATCGACGCACCAGGGCATGCGCATCGTCGCAATGCGGGTAACCCGGTCCATGGTTTCGACGGGACCGTGGCACTCCTGGCATTCGAGGCCCGCCTTGACGTGACGCTTGTGCGTGAAATGAACGAAATCGGGTACGTCGTGGACCTTGACCCACGGTATCGGTTCGCGGTTTTCCCAGTAAGCGGCCAGCTTGAGAATCTCCGGCCGGTCGCGCACGCCCGGCAGCGAATTGTGGCAACCCATGCATTTGCTCACGCTCGGCACGCCCGCCGACGGCGTCGTCGCGGCGTATATATGACAGTGCTGGCAGGGGATCTGGTTATCGGTGGCGTGCACCTTGTGACTGAATTCGATCGGCTGCACCGGAGTGCGATTTGAAAAATATTTGCCATGTACCCACGCGCCGACGAACAAGCCGATGATCACAATGATCGTGATCGCAGTCGGTTTGCCTGCGGGCCGCAGTGCGTCGAGTACCGAGATCGACAAATGATTCCCCCGTTTTTATTTTGGCAAGAGTTTGCCTTGAAGATTTGAAAACTACAAATAATACCTGCCGCCATGCTGCGCCGCTCGGTCAGGCACCGAGCGCCGCTGATTTTTGCCGGTGGCGAGCTCGAAGACCCGGCATTTTTCGAAGCTTGCAGCAGGGCGGTGACTTCGGTAGCTTTACTCGCGCCTTGCGTGTCCCTGAAGGTGCATTGAAGCAAATGACCAGAACAAGCATGCACTTGACGCTCGTCCTGCTGCTGGTAGTCGGCGCAGTGTTGCCGGCCGGCGCCGCCGGCAATGTGGATAATGGAAGGCAACTCTACGCGGTGTGCGCCGCATGCCACGGCCCCAACGCCGAGGGCATGGCGGCACTCAACGCTCCGGCGAACGCCGGCCAGGATCCCTGGTACATGACTCGCCAGCTGAAGAACTTCAAGGCGGGCATTCGTGGCGCCCATCCCAACGACACCTTCGGCGCGCAGATGCGGCCGATGGCGATGGTGCTGGCGACCGATGAGCAAATCGCCGATGTGGTGGCTTACATTACCAGTCTCGAGCTGCCCGACCCGCCGAAGACGGTCGACGGCGATATCGAGCTCGGCAAACAGGCCTACGAGACCTGCATCCCGTGTCACGGTGAATTCGGCGAGGGCGCACAGTCACTGGACGCGCCACGTTTGTCGAATCAGCATGACTGGTACATCGTGCGGCAACTCGAAAATTTCATCGCGGGCATTCGCGGCAGTCACCAGAATGACATTTACGGCGCCCAGATGCGCATCATGTCGCAGATGCTCGAATCCGATGAGCGCATCCGCGCAGTCGCCGCCTACATTGCCAGCCTGGAGTACAAACCCGGCGGCGAGTGACCGGGCGAATGCATCGCGGCTGAAGCCGCTCCCCAATCCGCCCACAACTGAAGAATTTGACACTCCAGATCGGTGCGGATTGATCTTTAGTCCTTTAACTGGAATGGCACCGTGGGAGCGGCTTCAGCCGCGATCACTGCTTTCGTAACAGGTGCATCGTGGGTCCGGGTACGTCCTTGCCGTGCAGATTGATCCTTGCCCGGTAACACCCGGGTGACGGGAACATGACGTTATCCATCGGCAACACGAAGTGCGTTTTGGCGGGCGCCCGCGATTTTGGCCGCGCATCCACCTCGGTATGTCCCTCGATGGAGAATATCGCCAGGCCGGCGGCATCCACCAGGTCGACCGCGAACGGGATCCGCCCGTCGAGCTCGCGCGGCCATTCGACCACCCCGACCAGTACCAGGCGTTGCTGGCGCGCCGGAAAATCGTTTGCATACAGTTCATTGAAAACGCCCTGGATATCCAGTTTGCCGTCCGGCCGGGCGTTGGCGTCGCTGCAAAAAAGGAATGCCGCCTGCATGAATTTCGCGCCTTTGTCAGGGTCTCGGTGAGGGCCGGGAGCGGCAGTCTAACCTGTGGAAATTAGATACTGAATACTCTATTCTCCCCCGAGGACGGGACCGGACCACTCAAGAAATCGGCGCAAAAAAGCCGGTATCGAAGCTTGGGGAACCATTCGCCGGACCAGCGTCTCAAGCATTTATTGCAGACCGATAACACAATAAAACTTACGGCCGCTAAGTATCCGGACCCGAGCGGGGACATTGCAGCGGCCCGAACAACGAGGGTGCACGAAGTATGCCTTTAGTAGTTGCGTTGATTGTCCTGATCGTCGGTTCGCTTGTCTTTCATTTCCTGAGTCCCTGGACGTTTACGCCAATTGCCTCCAATTGGGGAATGATCGACAACACCATCGACATTACCCTGGTCGTCACCGGCATCGTGTTCGTGGCGGTCAATTCATTCATGGCCTACTCGATTTTCCGCTATCGCCACAAGGAAGGCGCCAAGGCGAATTACGAACCCGAGAACAAGAAACTGGAAATCTGGCTGACCGCGCTGACGACGGTTGGTGTCGCCGCCATGCTGACACCGGGGCTGTTCGTGTGGGCCAAGTTTGTTGCCGTTCCGGACGGCGCAACCGAAGTCGAGGCCATCGGTCAGCAATGGAAGTGGACCTATCGCTTGCCGGGCGCCGACGGGGAATTCGGAATTACCGACGGTAAGCTGATCAGCACCGAGAACCCCTTCGGCATGGACCCGGACGATCCGGCCGGGCAGGATGACGTGCTGATCGACGATCCGACCGTGCACATTCCTTTCGGCAGCCCGGTCAGATTCTGGCTGCGCTCGAAAGATGTTTTACACAACCTGACGGTACCGCAGTTCCGGGTCAAGATGGACGCGGTTCCAGGGCTCGAAACTTACATGTGGCTCGAGCCCACCGAAGTCGGCGAATACGAAATACTGTGTCAGGAACTCTGCGGTATTGCGCACCACGCAATGCGCGGCAGGATCATTGTCGAGCCGGCGGACGATTTCCGAGCCTGGGTCGACAGCCAGCCGACCTTCGGCGAACTGCAGGCCATGGCCGCCGGCAACGCCACGGCGGGTGCCGCGTCCTACGCGGTGTGCGCGGCTTGTCACGGCCCCCGGGCCGAGGGCCTGGTCGCGCTGAATGCGCCGAAACTGGCGGGCCAGGACCCGACTTATCTAAAGGAACAACTCAGGAAATACAAGGCGGGAATCCGCGGCACGCACGAGGAAGATATTTACGGCCGGCAGATGCAACCGATGGCTGCGACGCTGGTCAACGACACGCTGTTGAACAACGTCGTCGCCTATATCGACTCGCAACCCGATACGCCGGCCCCGGCGACGATTACCGGCAATGTGGAACGCGGCGCCGAACTATGGCGTGATTGCGCGAATTGTCATGGCGCGGACGGCATGGGTATTCCGATGAACGCGCCGCGAACCGCAGGTATCAGCGACTGGTACCTGCTCAACCAGCTCAAGAACTTCAAGGCCGGCATTCGCGGCACACATCCAGCCGACCTGCATGGGAAACAGATGGGCTTCATGTCGCGAATGCTCATGAACGAACAGGACATGCGCGACGTGGTCGCTTATATCAACACTTTATAGTACGCATACGACAGGAATTAATCGTAAGGGGTTTTTGATGGCATACGTTGCAATCGCCGATCGGGATCACGAAGTCGAACATCACGATCCGACGACATTCATAACCAAGTACATCTGGAGTCAGGATCACAAAGTGATCGCGATTCAATACGGCGTTACGGCAATTGTTGTCGGACTCGTGGCGCTGGTGTTGTCAGCGATGATGCGATTGCAGCTCGGCTTCCCGGATGCCTTCTCATTTATTACGCCGACGGATTACTACCAGTTCATCACCATGCACGGCATGATCATGGTGATCTACCTGCTGACCGCGCTGTTCCTCGGCGGATTCGGTAATTACCTGATTCCGCTGATGATCGGTTCGCGGGACATGGTGTTCCCGTTTATGAACATGCTCAGCTACTGGGTCTACCTGTTGTCGGTGATTATTCTGCTGGCGAGCTTTTTCGTCCCGGGCGGGCCGACTGGCGCCGGCTGGACCCTGTATCCGCCGCAGGCGATTCTGCCGGGCACTCCGGGCACCGACTGGGGCATCGTGCTGATGCTGGTGTCCCTCGCCGTGTTTATCGTGGCATTTACCATGGGCGGCCTGAATTACGTCACCACGATCCTGCAGGCACGCGCGCGCGGCATGACCTTGATGCGCATGCCGCTGTCCCTGTGGGGTATTTTCATGGCTACCATCCTGGGTCTGCTGGCATTCCCGGCGCTGTTCGTCAGCGCGGTCATGATGGCGCTGGACAAGATGGTCGGTACCAGTTTCTTCATGCCGGCGATCATTTCGATGGGCGAAACTCTCGACCACACGGGCGGCAGTCCTGTGCTGTTCCAGCACCTGTTCTGGTTCTTCGGACATCCGGAGGTTTACATCGTCGCGTTGCCGGCGTTCGGTCTGGTCTCCGATCTCTTGAGCACTCACGCCAGGAAGAACATCTTCGGCTATCGCATGATGGTCTGGGCCATCCTCGCCATCGGCGGCTTGAGCTTCATCGTCTGGGCACATCACATGTACGTCAGTGGCATGAACCCGTACTTCGGCTTCTTCTTTGCCACCACCACGCTGATCATCGCGGTGCCGACGGCGATCAAGGTGTACAACTGGATACTGACCCTATGGCAGGGCAACATTCACCTGAGAGTACCGATGCTATTCGCCATCGGCTTCATCTTCACCTTTACACACGGCGGCCTGACCGGAATCTTCCTGGGTAACGTGGTCGTCGACCTGCCGCTGTCCGACACCTATTTCGTGGTCGCGCATTTCCACATGGTGATGGGCGTGTCGCCGGTGCTGGTGGTGTTCGGCGCCATCTATCACTGGTTCCCGAAGATGACCGGCAGGATGTACAGCGAAACCCTCGGCAAGTGGCACTTCTGGCTGACGTTCTTCGGCACCTATGCCATCTATCTGCCGATGCACTACCTGGGCTTCCTCGGCATACCGCGGCGTTACTTTTCAATGGGCGACACCGCTTTCATGCCCGAGTCCACGCAGGCGCTCAACCAGAGCATCACCATTTCCGCGCTGATCGTCGGTGCGACCCAGCTGATCTTCCTGTTCAACATGATCTATAGCCTGAAATACGGCAAGAAGGCCGACCCGAACCCGTGGAAGGCCACGACGCTCGAATGGCAAACACCCGACAATCCGCCGAAACACGGCAACTGGGGCCACGATCTGCCGGAAGTGCATCGCTGGGCCTACGACTACAGCGTGCCGGGCTATCCCGAGGACTTCATCCCACAGAACGTCCCCGCGACCGCAGACGCGCCGGTTCATGACGGTCATGGCACAGGTACGGGAAGCGGCACGGGCAGCGCAACATGACCTACACGCTGATTTTTCTGGCGGTCGTCATGGCGAGCGTCATCGGCTGGTTATTGCGCCAGTCGCTGAACATTCAGCCCTGGGAAGCGAACGATCCGCTGGAAAACCGCCCGGGGCGCGGCATGCTCAATATCGATCCTGCAAAGGTCGGCTTGTGGTCGTTTATCGCGGTGGTGACCTCGCTGTTCGCGCTGTTCCTGAGCGCCTACATGATGCGCATGAAGCTCGCGGACTGGCGGCCGCTCGACGAGCCAGGATTGCTCTGGGTCAACAGCGTGGTCCTCGTGCTCGCGAGTATCGCTTTCCAGCTGACACGCGGCGCGGCACGTCGCGCTCAGCCCCTGACGGTAAAGGTCGGATTGCTGGTGGGCGGTGCCTGCACGATCCTGTTCCTCGGCGGGCAGCTGGTTGCCTGGCAGCAGCTGAACGCAGACGGCTATTTCATGTCTTCGAACCCCGCCAATTCGTTTTTCTATCTGCTCACCGCTTTGCACGGCCTGCACCTGCTCGGCGGCCTGTGGGTCTGGGCGCGCACGACGTTCCGTATGTTCAGCGGCGCCGACGCACAAAGCGTGCGCCTCAGCGTCGAGTTGTGCACCACGTACTGGCATTACCTGTTGCTGGTCTGGATCGGATTGTTTGCTTTGCTGTTATCAACTTGAAGGATTGAAGCCTATGTCGAATGCTGATGCATTAGCTGTTGGTACCCGAGGAGTCGTACAGGACTTTGCGGCGGACAAGCAGGCGTTTCACGTGCCCTGGGGCAAGGCCATGATGTGGTTCTTCCTGCTCTCCGATACCTTCGTGTTCGGCAGCTTCCTGACCGGATACATGAAGGTCCGCATGTCGGTCACCGACGAATGGCCAAATCCCAGCGAAGTATTTGCGCTGTCTTTCGGCGGCGATCCGATCCCCTTGATCCTGATCGCGATCATGACCTTCGTACTCATTTCCTCGAGCGGCACCATGGCGATGGCGGTCAACATGGGATATCGCGGCGACAAGAACAAGGCCTTCTGGCTGATGATCGCCACCGCCGCTTTCGGCGCGACGTTCGTCGGCATGCAGGCTTTCGAATGGACCAAGCTGATCGTCGACGAGGGCGTGCGGCCGTGGACAAACCCCATGGGCGCCGCGCAGTTCGGGGCCACCTTCTTCATGATCACCGGCTTCCACGGGCTGCACGTCTCGGCCGGGGTCATTTACCTGATCGTCGTCGCAATGCGAGTGAAATCCGGATTTTATGACCGCACGCGCGGCAATTACGAGATGGTCGAGATCGCCGGCCTGTACTGGCACTTCGTCGACCTCGTATGGGTATTCATCTTCGCGTTCTTCTACTTGTGGTAGCGACTCGCGGCGCAGTTTTTCCTATTCACCTGATTGACATTCTGAAAGGGCAATTCTGATGGCAACGGATGCACAACACGGTTCATTACGACCCTACTGGATCATGTGGGGCGCACTCTTCGTCTTGAGTGCCATGTCCTACGGTACCGACTTCATGGAACACGGCGCGCTGCGCACCTCTCTCATTCTGCTGTTCATGATATTAAAGGCCACCGGCATCGTCTGGATATTCATGCACATGGGCGGCGAACGGCTGGCGCTCAAGTTCGCCGTCCTGCTGCCGCCGATCGCGCTTCTGGTGCTGGTCTGGCTGATGGTGTACGAAGCCGATTACACGTTCCTGACGCGAATCGTATTTTTCGGCGAAGGGGCGCCGGCGGTGTCACCGCACCATTAGCCGGAATATTGCACCAGTGTGGCGCAACATTCGGGCCAGGATTACATAAATGCCAGCTGTTGCCGGATCTTCGATCGTTCATCAGGCATTCAGCATCGGGCGCTATAATCAGTCAGTCTCGGGGACGATCGAAAGCAGTCGAAGGAGGCTCCGTTGAGCAAGTTAGCCAGACGCAAGTTCATACAGTTATCCGCGGGTGCGGCAGCCGGTTGCTTTGTCGGGCCGGCATTGCAGGCCCAGGATTTGCCGCATATCACCGAGGACGACCCGGTTGCGGCGGCCCTCAAGTACACCCATGACGCCAGCACCGTGGATCCGGCATCCCGCACCCAGCCGCAGGCCGAACAGACCTGCCTCAATTGTGCGCAATTGCAGGGCAACGATGGCGACGAGTGGCGGCCATGTGCCATTTTCGTCGGCAAGCTGGTCAACGTAAACGGCTGGTGCTCGGTCTGGGTGCCGAAAGTCTGAACCGTCAAGCCTCGTAATTCGGCGACACCGCGCGATCAATCTGACGCGGTGTCGCCTTTTATATCCAGCATTAGCCGATACATCTCGTTGCGGCCCCTGCCGGTCAGTTTCGCCGCAAGCTCGGCTGCCTGACGGCCCGGCATCATCGCGGCGAGCGCACGCAGCAATTCCTCCACATCGACGGATTCGCGGCGGCCTGCCACTGCCTCGCGGCCTTCCACGGCCACTACAAACTCGCCCTTGAGCTCGATTTGCCCGCGCTCCGTCAACTGCGCAAGTTCCGCAAGCGTGGCGGATACGCATTGCTCGTGAAGTTTGCTGATCTCACGGGCAACAAATGCCTGCCTGTCCGGGCCGAACACTGCGACCAGGTCGGCGACACAATCGGCAAACCGATGCGTCGCCTCGAACAGGACCACGGTTCGGGTCTCGTCCGCGAGTTCCCCGAGTCGTTCCCGGCGCGCGTTTTTTTTTGCTGGCAGAAAACCCTCGAAACAAAAGCGGTCCGTCGGCAGACCCGCGACCGACAATGCCGCGACCACGGCACTCGGGCCAGGTATCGGCGACACACGAACATTCTCTTGATGTGCTGCCTTGAGCAAGCGATATCCCGGATCGCTGATCAGCGGCGTACCGGCGTCGCTGATCAGGGCGACATTTTGCCCCGCCAGCAGCTTGTCAATGAGTTTCGCAACGACCGCGGCCTCGTTGTGCTCGTGCAAACTTATTTGTCGGGTATTTATGCCGAAATGGGATAGCAAACGGCGCGAGCGGCGCGTATCCTCGGCCGCGATAAGATCAACCTGGTCAAGGACTTGCCTGGCCCTGGGCGACAGGTCATCGAGATTTCCCAGCGGCGTCGCAACCACGAAAAGCGTGCTCTCGGTCAATCTCTTAATCCTTTATTCAGGTAATCTTGCGACAATGAGCCCGAAACATCCTGCCCGCATGTGGGCACGACAGGCAAGCCGCATGTTCCAATTGTCGAGTCGCGTGCGTGGCGCTGCCACGCTCCTGTTGCTTAGCGCACTGGTTGCCGCCTGTGCAACCGGTGAATTCGGCTCGCCTTCACAGGTCGAAGTACGCGCGGAACGCCTGGCGCGGGAAGGCCGCCACGCGGACGCGGCAGGAACGTATATCGGGCTTGCCACCCGCGCCACGGGCACGGCACAGACGCGGCTCACCCTGCTGGCCGTCGAGCAATGGTTGTATGCCGGTGACGCGCGGCGCGCCCAGAACGCCCTGCGCTCGATCCAGCGGCCGCCGCAGGGCGAGTTACTGTGGTTGTGGAGTACGACCACGGCCGCGCTGCGGCTCTGGGAAGGACAGCCCGACCGCGCACTCGAAATGCTGGAACCGCTGCGCATGCAATCGCTGCCCGACCAATACCGGACCCGGGTCGAGGCATTGCGCGGCGATGCCTGGTTCCAGAAGGGCGAACCGGTGCGCGCGACCGACATCTATTTGCAACTCGAGAACTGGCTCAACGACAGCTTTAGCATCCGGCAAAACCGGCAACGCTTGTGGGCTGGCCTGAAAGTGAGCAGCGTCACGAGTTTGCGCGATGCTGCCGATCGAACCGCCGACAGCGACATCAGGGGCTGGCTGGAACTCGCCGCACTGGCCAATTCGACCGGCGAACAGGGGATCGGCTGGAGCAACGGCGTCGCCCGCTGGCGGGAGTCGTATGCCGACCATCCGGCCATCGGCCTGCTCGATGACATGGACCTGCCGCAAGCCGGAGCGCTGGAATTTCCGCGCCAGATCGCCTTGCTGTTGCCGTTGTCCGGCAGCCGTGCCGCGGCCGGCAATGCTTTGCGGAATGGTTTCCTGGGCGCCTATTTCAATGCCTTTGCCGGCATGCCCGACGTCCAGCAGGTGCGTGTGTACGACATCGACAAGGCGGCGAGCGTCGTCGCCGCCTATCGCAATGCGGTGCGTGAGGGAGCTGAATTCGTGGTCGGGCCGCTGCAGCGATCCAACGTTTCGGCGCTGGCCGCTGAATCGCTGCTGCCGGTACCGGTACTCGCCCTCAACTACCTTCCCGACGACGCAGCGGGCCCGCCCGGGTTTTACCAGTTTGCCCTGGCGCCCGAAGACGAGGCACGCGCTGCCGCCCAGCGTGCAGTCGGCGACGGCCTGACGCGAGGGGTCGCGCTGGTCCCCGATTCCGAATGGGGACGACGCGTCCTGACGAGTTTCGCCAGCGAGTTTGAAACAGCCGGCGGCGAGTTGCTCGACTACCAAACTTACAATCCGTCCGTACAGGACTTCTCGTTCGAAATCGAACAGCTGATGGCGCTATCGCAAAGCGTGCAGCGATACCAGCGACTGCGAAACCTGGTGGGTGGCCCGTTGCAGTTCGAGCCGCGGCGCCGTCAGGATGTCGATTTTGTATTCCTGGCTGCCGACGCCAAATCAGGCAGATTGCTCAAATCCCAGCTCAAGTTTCATTATTCCGGCGAATTGCCGGTCTACTCGACATCATTCATCTATTCGATGGATGGCCGCTCCGATAATGATCTGAACGACGTGATGTTTGCGGAGACGCCGTGGGTCGTCGATCCCCCGGCTTGGATCGCGGATTTTCCGGGCCTGTACAACGAGTTCTGGCCGAACGAAAAACGCCTCGCGCGCCTGCACGCGATGGGCTATGACGCCTATCACCTGGTCGGCGGACTGTTTCCGGCACGCACCGGGCCAATGGAAGAAATTGTCGGCGCCACCGGCACACTCTACCTGGACGAGGACGGACGTGTGCATCGACGCCTTGCATGGGCCAAGTTTGTAAGCGGCAGACCGGAGCCGCTGCCGGCGCAGGAAAAATTTCTGTACCTGCTCGACGAATTGAATCCCGATTCCGATTTCTGACCAACCGATGGCAGGATCCACGCGAACAGCCATCGGCCATCGCTGGGAACGGCAAGCGCTCGAGTATTTGCGTTCGCATGGACTCGAACCCATTGCCGAAAACTATCGTTGCCGCCTCGGCGAGATTGACCTGATCATGCGGGATCGTGACTGCCTGGTGTTCGTCGAAGTCCGATACCGGGGCAACAGCCGATTTGCCACGGCGGCGGAATCCGTCGACGGCTTGAAACAACGCAAGCTCATTCGTGCCGCCGCACTTTATCTTGCCGGCAATCCGCGACTCTGTGACATGCCGGTGCGCTTCGACGTGATCGCGGTGGACGCGGCACTTGCCGGACAATGCACGCTACAATGGCTCCGCGACGCATTCAGAGCGGAGGCCTGATGGACGCAGAATCCCTTGTAAAAGAGCACTTTACGGAAAGTATCGCCAGCAAGCAGGCAGCCGCAGAGGCACTCGCGCCGGCGATCGTTCGGGCCGCGCAGCTGATGTCCCGTGCCTTGCTCGACGAAGGCAAGATCTTCAGTTGTGGTAACGGCGGTTCCGCAGCCGATGCCCAGCATTTTGCCGCCGAGCTGATCAACCGCTTCGAAATGGAACGGCCCGGCCTGCCGGCCATCGCGCTGACGACGGATTCGTCTGCATTAACGTCAATTGCCAACGATTACAGCTACGAGGAGATATTCGCCAAGCAGATCACTGCACTCGGCCGTGACAACGACGTGCTGCTCGCCATTTCGACCTCTGGCAATTCCGAGAACGTAAACCGTGCCATCGACGCGGCACACGAGAGAGCCGTAAAAATCGTCGCGCTGAGCGGACGCGATGGCGGGCGCATGGCGCATCTGCTCGACGACAGCGACGTCGAGATTCGCGTGCCTGCGGAACGCACTGCCCGCATTCAGGAAGTGCATATCCTGGTATTGCATTGCCTGTGCGATCTGATCGATCGTACGTTACTCGGCTGAAGGGTCAGAGCCCGGCTCTGACCCCGGTTCGACACCGATTCTCGCTATTTCACCAGCTTCAGGTGCGACCGATCGCTGCGCGGCTTTTCCTGGTCTTCGGGACCGTCCGGCGGCTCCGGCCGATCCGCTCCATGAGAGAAAATCATGCCCTGCCCGGTTTCCTTGGCATAAATACCCAGAACTGCCTGTACCGGCACCCACACGTCGAACGGTACTCCGCTGAATCGTGCCCGGAAACTGACGGCTGCGTTGGTCATCTTCAGATTATGTGCAGCGGAATGGCTGATGTTGAGAATGATCTTGCCGTCACGCACGTGTTCGTTCGGTACTGTTACACCATCGATCGCCGCATCGATGACGATGTGCGGCGTATGGCCGTTATCGCCCATCCACTCGTGCATGGCGCGTATCAGGTAGGGTCGTTTCGAGCGACTGGGGTTACTCACAGCCGGTCACCAATCAGATTGTTACAGCGGCGCTGCATGCCAATGAGTTCCTTTCGCTGTTGGCCAGAATCCGCATTTTTAGCGTGCACGATCCGAACGCCAGATGCAAACGCTAGAGTCGCATTTCCTGCTCGAGTTCGGTCAGGCTCGCCTGGAAGGATCGTCGTTCGAATACGCGCTTCATGTACTTTTCGATCGGCTCCGCTTGCGACCCGAGTTCGATGCCATAGACCGGTAACCTCCAAAGGATCGGGGCGATGCTGCAGTCCACAAGGGAAAATTCGTCACTGAGAAAATAACGCTTGGCGCTGAACAGTTCGACACTCGCGAGAATACTTTCGCGAAGCATTTTCCTGGATTTTGTAACCGGCTTGCGATCACCATCGGCCTCGAAGCGCTCGGCAAGCTGGTACCAGTCCGTTTCGATGCGAAACAGCGCCAGGCGAAACTGCGCGCGGGTAACCGGGTCAACCGGCATCAGCGGCGGGTGCGGAAACCGTTCATCGAGATATTCGATGATGACGCGAGAGTCATACAGCACCAGGTCGCGATCGACCAGTGTCGGAACCGTGTGGTACGGATTAAGATCCATGAGGTCTTCAGGCAAATCCGGACCATCGATGTCGGCTATGTCGATGTTGATATTTTTCTCTGCAAGCACCAGCCGGGTTCGATGGCTGTGAATACACGTCGGCTTGGAAAATAATGTCATCACCGATCGTCGGTTGGCGATCAATGCCATGGTGCGTTCCTCTTCGGCGAAGTCGCTTCGCGCCCTGAATTATCGATGTAAATCATCCGCAATCGAAAGACTGTTGCGTCTAGCTGACGTCCTTCCAGATTTGTTTCTTCAGCAATGCAGCGAAGATCAGAAAAATTGCCAGGAATCCGAGTACCCAAACGCCGATCGCTCGTCGTGTAGACCGCACGGGCTCGCTGATGAATTCCAGGAAATTGACGGTGTCGCGAACGAAGCTGTCAAATTCGTCGGCGGACATCGAGCCGGGAGAATGCAACTCGAAGCGCTCGAATACGGCCTGCCCGAACTCGTCCTCGCTGAATACCGCACGCTGAAAACCCTGCAGCTCCCAAAGGACGTGCGGCATGCTGGTCCCGGCAAGCACCCGGTTGTCGACTCCGGTCGGGCTATCGGGATCGATGTAGAAGCCCTTGAGAAAATTATAGATGTAGTCGGTCGTGCGGGCTCTTGCCATCAATGACAGGTCCGGCGGAGTGCGGCCGAACCAGCGGGCAGATTCCTCGGCGGACATGTTGTTGGTAATGGTCTCGAAAGTCTTTTCCGCATTGAACATGAGATTTTGGATCATCAGTTCGTCGGTCAGCTCGAGATCATCCGCAATGCTGTTGAATCGAACGTATTTCGCCGAGTGGCAGCCCGCGCAATAATTCATGAAATTTCGCGCGCCGCGCTGTAGCGAATGAATATCGGTGGCATCGTTTTGGGCAGGTTCCAGCTCCGGCGCTTCGGCGGCCATCGTTAATCCCGCCGACAGGAGCAGCACGGCCGCCGCGATCCTGGTGCTAGCCATGGTAAACGACCCTCTCCGGCACCGGCCTGGTCCGGTCGATCGCCGTGTAATACGGCATTAGCAGGAAATATCCGAAATAAATGACGGAAAAAATCCGCGCCAAGATGACGTATACGGGTTCCGCGGGTTGCAGCCCCAGCCAGCCGAGCGTGACGAAACTTACCACGAACAGCGACAATGCCAGTTTGTAAATCCAGCCGCGGTAGCGAATCGACCTGACCCGGGAGCGGTCGAGCCACGGCAGGAACAGCGGCAACAGGACTGCGCTCGCCATCAGGATAGCTCCCCAGAGCTTGTCCGGCACGGCGCGCAGAATCGCGTAGAACGGCGTGAAGTACCAGACGGGTGCAATATGCTCGGGCGTGGCCATCGTGTTCGCCGCTTCGAAATTCGCGTGTTCGAGAAAGTAGCCGCCCAGGTCGGGCGCGAAAAACACTACTGTAAAGAACAACATCAGGAAAACGATGATTCCAACCAGGTCCTTGGACGTGTGATAGGGGTGAAACGCGACGCCGTCCAGCGGCTTGCCGTCCGCATCCTTGTAATTCTTGATCTCTATGCCGTCCGGATTGTTCGATCCGACATGGTGGAGTGCGACGATATGCACAAATACCAGGGCGATCATGGCCAACGGAATCAAAATGACATGCAGAGCAAAAAACCGGTTCAAGGTGATGTCGGATATCGAATAATCACCGCGAATGAATTCAACGATGGTATCGCCCACAGCGGGAATCGCCCCGAACAGCGAGATAATGACCTGCGCGCCCCAGTATGACATCTGCCCCCAGGGCAACAGGTAACCGGCGAATGCTTCCGCAAAGGTAAGGAAAAAGATCATCATGCCGATGATCCAGATCAATTCGCGTGGTTTTTGATACGAGCCGTACAGCATCGCCCGGAACATGTGCAAGTAAATCACAATAAAGAAGAATGACGCGCCGGTCGAATGCATGTAACGAATCAACCAACCCCATTCGACATCGCGCATGATGTATTCGACGGATGCGAACGCTTCGGCAGCCGACGGCTTGTAATTCATGGTCAGGAAAATACCGGTCAGGATTTGCATGACCAGTACCAGCATCGCCAGTACGCCGAAGATGTACCACCAATTGAAATTCTTGGAAGCGTAATATTCTGTGGCATGCAGCCTGAGTGTTTCCGTCAACGGGAATCGATCGTCGATCCATTTCAGGAAACCGCCCTTCGGAATGCCGATTTCGGATTCAATTCGTGCCATCAGGACTCTTCCGATTCAATGCCGATCATGATCACGTCTTCGCGAAGAAACCGGTATGGCGGCACGCGCAGGTTCGTCGGCGCCGGTACACCTTTATAGACGCGACCGGCCAGGTCGAACCGCGATCCGTGGCACGGACAGAAGAATCCGCCAAACCAGTCGTCCGCCGGCCCGACCTGGAACTCCGGGAGCGGCGCACAACCGAGATGCGTGCAGGCACCCTCGACAACCAGGAACTCCGGCTTGATCGAGCGATATTCGTTGACGGCAAATTGCGGCTGCTGTTCCTTGTTCTCGGAATTCGGGTCATCGAGAAGATCCGTTACCTTGCTCAGGCGCGAAATCATGTCCTGGTCACGCCGCAACACGTAGACCACGCGGCCTCGCCACATGACGCGCACCATTTCGCCCGGCTCCATGGTGCCGACGGGGACTTCGACCGGTGCGCCGAGTGCCAGTGCCCGGGCACTCGGTTTCAGCGATGACACGAACGGCACGAACGCGAAGGCGATGCCGACACCGCCGGTCACGGTCGTGGCCATCGTCAAAAAATGACGTCTTTTCTCATCAACGTCGTCTGTCATCAGTGACTCCCGGTCTCCGTGCGACCATCATTGCTCATCGGCAGCCTGCCTGGACGCCGGTAGCCATCCAGCGGCAAGTGCGTTGCTATCGCCCGTGTCTTGCCTGCCTAACCTACGCGTTCCTTGCAAAGATTTGACAGGGCCTCTCACGTGGATGGTTTGGCGCTTTAATTTTGCTACTTATGGATTTGCAGCAGACCCGATTTGCCGTCAGGATGACGGTTGACACGGGGCTGGGTGCGGAACCAGTGGCGGATTATACACGCGGCCAAGCAAAATTGGCTAGGCGGTAAAACAGCATCGGCGACCGATCCGGCACCGTAAAAATTACCGCTTGAACACTTTGTGGTGGCGCCGTTGGAGCGACTCAAACCGGTATTGATCTTTCTCGCGCAATCGATCGTGGTTGGCCTGGCGGCAGCCTTTGTGATCGTTCTGGTGCGGCCGCAACTGTTGCCGGCGCTGGATGCGGGAAATGCCCGGCTTGCCTCGCAACCCGCGAGCTACGCGGATGCCGTCGACATCAGCGCGCCTGCGGTGGCCAACGTCTACACCCGTCGCCTGGTCGCCGCGAACAACGGCGGCTCCGACCGCTTTTTGCTGAATACCAGCCTCGGTTCCGCGGTGGTCATCGACAGCGAGGGCTACCTGGTCACCAATTATCACGTGGTCGCCGAGGCCGCCGAAATCCGCCTGCAACTCAGCGATGGGCGGATCGCCAATCCGACAGTGGTCGGCGTCGACAGCGAGACCGATCTCGCCCTGTTAAAAGTTGACCTCGGTCCGCTGCCGGCAATCCCGCTCGGCCGCTCCGATCAGCTACGCATCGGCGATATTGTGCTCGCCATCGGTAATCCGTATGGCCTGAGCAAGACGGTGACCCAGGGCATCGTCAGTGCGACCGGACGCGGATTACTGGGTCTTACGACGTTCGAAAATTTCATCCAGACCGATGCGGCCATCAACGAGGGCAATTCCGGCGGCGCGCTGATCAACAGCAATGGCGAACTGGTCGGCATCAACACCGCGGTCCTGGCACAGGATGCCGGCACGGAGGGCATCGGCTTTGCCATCCCGGTCGACCTGGTACGCGGCGTCGTCGATGAAATCAAGAAGCATGGGCGTGTGATCCGCGGCTGGCTGGGAATGCGGCCCGACGAGCTGAGCCGTGCCGAATCCGAAGCCCTGGGACTCGATCCGAACGTCGGCATCCTGCTGGTTTCGACGTTCGCCGATGGCCCTGCTGCCGCGGCGGGTTTGCAGCCGGGGGACGTGATACTCAGCATCGACGGTGAAGCGGTTCGCTCCCGCCAGCAGGCGCTGTTGATCACGGCAAGAATGAATCCCGGCGAGGAAGTGGAGGTCGTGGCCTGGCGTGACGGCCAGCGTTTTTCGGCAACCCTGGCCGTGGCCGAGCGGCCGGAATTCGCCAGCGACAATTAGCCTACTGCGAGCTCAGGGCACTCTCTTTATAAGCGCACCCAGTGCCCTGAGCTTTTCTTCGATGCGCTCGTAGCCGCGATCGATGTGGTAGATGCGGTCGACCAGGGTTTCCCCATTGGCCGCCAATCCGGCAAGCACCAGGCTCGCGGAGGCCCGCAGATCGGTCGCCATGACCGGCGCCGCGGCCAGCCTCGGAATACCGCGGCACACCGCGCTTTTACCTTTGACCAGAATGTCTGCGCCCATGCGCTGCAGTTCGAGAACATGCTGGAAGCGATTCTCGAAAATGTTCTCGGTTACCGTACCGGTGCCCTCCGCGATGGCGTTCATGGCGCAAAACTGAGCCTGCATGTCGGTGGGGAAACCCGGGTACGGCGCGGTGTCGATATCGACCGCCGTGGGCCGCCGGCCGTGCATGTCGAGTTCGATCCAGTCGTCAGCCGCCTCGATGGCCGCGCCCGCTTCACGCAGTTTGCGGAGCACGGATTCGAGGCTCGCGGACGACGCACGATTGAGCCTGACCCTGCCGCCGGTGATGGCAGCTGCGACCAGGTAGGTCCCGGTTTCGATGCGATCGGGCATGACCTCGAACTCGGCACCGCCGAGCGAATCCACGCCCTGGATCCTGATCTTGCTGCTGCCCGCGCCGGAGATCTTGCCGCCCATGCACTGCAGAAAATTCGCCAGGTCGACGATTTCCGGTTCTCGCGCAGCGTTTTCCAGCAGCGTTTCGCCCTTGGCGAGGGCCGCGGCCATCATCAGGTTCTCGGTGCCGGTCACGGTGACCGTGTCGAACACGATATGCGCGCCGTGCAGGCGTTTGGCCCGCGCAAGGATAAAGCCGTCTTCCACGGAGACGCTCGCCCCCATGGCTTCGAGTCCCTTAACGTGCAGGTTCACCGGCCGGGTGCCGATGGCACAGCCCCCCGGGAGGGACACATCAGCCTTGCCGAAACGCGCGAGCAGCGGGCCGAGCACGAGGATAGAGGCACGCATCGTTTTGACGAGTTCGTAGGGAGCCCGGCAATCGGTGACGGCGGCGCTATTGACCTCGACATTCAGTTTTTCGTCAAAGGTGACTTCGACACCCATGCTCTGCAGGAGGGTGATGGTTGTCGCGACGTCTTTGAGCTGCGGTACATTGCGAATGACGACCGGTTCGCCGGCCAGCAGGGTCCCGGCCAGGATCGGCAGCGCGGCGTTTTTCGCGCCGGAAATCGTGACAGTGCCGTCGAGCCGACTACCGCCTTCGATCAACAGCTTGTCCACTAGTCGGCGTTTCCCTGCTCACGCCATTCCTCGGGGGTGTAGGCGCGGATGGACATGGCATGAATCTCCCTGCCCATTCGCTCGCCCAGGCACTGGTACACGCGCTGGTGCCGTGCAAGCGGCCGCAATCCCGAAAATGCCTCGGATACGACCAGGGCCTGGTAGTGGGTATTGTCGTCGCTGAACACCCTCACCTCGGCACCGGGCAGACCGGCATCGATAAGAGCCTTGATTTCGTCCGGATCCATAAACGCCTCTATGCAAAGACCGAAGAAAGGCGCGAAGTGTAGCAAAACATCGCAAGCGTCCATTGTGTATCATTGACTTCCAGAGAGGGACAGCCGGGCAGAACGCCACGCTAAGTAAATCGAAACACGGCGAATAACCGGACATTACAACCTGAATAAAGATTTATGCTTGGCAATGTGTTCGAAGTAGTATTCGGCTTGCTTCTCTTGGTCTGGGGTGCGGATCGATTCGTTCATGGTGCTGCCGCAACGGCCCGAAATCTGGGCGTTCCTCCGCTTTTGATCGGCCTGACGATCGTCGCACTCGCCACCTCCGCACCGGAAATTCTGGTGTCGCTGGTTGCTGCGTTACGCGGCGAATCCGACCTTGCCGTAGGCAACGCCATCGGCTCGAACATCGCCAATATCGGACTCGTGCTGGGTTGCGTCGCGCTGTTTCGGCCGGTCGAACTGAAGTCCGCGACACTGCGGCGCGAAATGCCGGCGTTACTCGCCGTGTCGCTGTTGACGGTATCGCTGTTTCTCGATTCCCACCTGAGCCGTGAAGACGGCTTCGTCCTGCTGGCAGGACTGGTGATCGTCATGATCTGGTTGTCCCGACTCGGCGTGCGTTCCTCATCCACCGACCCCCTGCAGGTCGAATTCGATGCCGAGATCCCGCGTCACATGAGCATGCGGCTGGCCATTTTCTGGCTGTTGCTCGGCATTGGCACCCTGTTGCTCGGCGCTGAACTCATGGTCGGTGGCGCAGTCGACATCGCCAAGGCGCTCGGCGTTTCCGAAGTCGTGATCGGCATCACGCTCGTCGCCATTGCGACCAGCCTGCCGGAACTCGCGGTATCCGCGGTCAGTGCCTATCGCGGCGAGTACGGGCTCGCGATCGGCAATATCGTCGGTTCGAACATCTTCAACATGCTGGCTGTCATTGGCGTCGCTGCCTCGATCCAGCCGGCGATCCTGCCGCAATCCGTGTTGTCGCTGCACATTTTCGTCATGGTGGCATTCACCCTGATCCTGTTCGCGATGACCTATGAGTACGAGGGGCGCGGACAGATCACGCGGGCGGAGGGATTCGGCCTGATCGCTGCATACGCCGCCTACCAGTCCTACGTCATCGTGCAAAACGTTTAGAATTCGCGTTTCTGTCCTATCGGAGCCGAGCTCTTGAAGGAGACCTCCCGTAACGCCCTGCTCGCACTCGCGGCCGAGGTTTTGGAGATTGAATCCAATGCCGTGGCCCGCCTGAAGTCACGACTCGACGATTCGTTTGCCACCGCCTGCCGAATCTGCCTGGACACCGAGGGCCGGGTCGTGGTCACCGGTATGGGCAAGTCAGGTCACGTCGCCAGGAAAATCGCGGCGACCCTGGCCAGCACGGGCACGCCGGCTTTTTTCATGCATCCTGCCGAGGCCAGCCACGGCGACCTGGGCATGATCACCGACAAGGACGTCATGCTCGCGGTGTCCTACTCGGGCGAGACGCAGGAAGTGGTGACCATTTTGCCGCTGGTCAAGCGCATGGGCGCCAGGCTGATTTCGATGACCGGAAATGCGCAATCCACCCTGGCCCGGGAGGCCGACGCACACCTGGATGTCAGCGTGGACAAGGAGGCCTGCCGCTTGAATCTCGCACCCACCGCAAGCACTACCGCGACACTGGCGATGGGAGACGCGCTGGCGGTGGCGCTGCTCGAAACGCGCGGCTTCACCGAGGAGGATTTTGCCGCCTCGCATCCGAGCGGCAGCCTCGGCAAACACCTGGATCACCTGCGACGGGTCGAAGACGTTATGCGCAACGGCGACAAGATTCCCGCCGTTGCCGCCGATACCAGTATTCGCGACAGCCTGGTCGAGATGTCGGGTAAAGCGCTCGGCATGACGGCCATTGTCGACGATCAGCATTGCATTCTGGGCATTTTTACGGACGGTGACCTGCGGCGTGCCCTGGATGCCGGCGTCAATGTGCATGAGACGAGCATCGGTCAGGTCATGCACCGCGACTGCATTACCGTGAAACCCGATACCCTCGCTGCCGAAGCTGTACACATTCTCGAAGAGAACAAGATTACGGCTTTGCTGGTCGCGGACGACGACCGGCGACTGGTAGGAGCGTTGAACATTCACGATCTGTTTCGCACGGGCGTCATGTGAGGCCGGGCGCAGTGCACAATGTCCCCGGCGATATCGAACTGGTCGTGTTCGACGTCGATGGCGTACTGACCGATGGTCGAATCTGGTTTTTCGACGACGGCAGCGAGGCCAAGGCGTTTCATACCCAGGACGGTTTCGGCATACGTCGACT
This sequence comes from Woeseiaceae bacterium, assembly GCA_033720315.1. Classification (GTDB taxonomy): domain Bacteria; phylum Pseudomonadota; class Gammaproteobacteria; order Steroidobacterales; family Woeseiaceae; genus SZUA-117. The sequence continues at coordinate 66,196 of JAWWCT010000003.1, forward strand.
CCTCGAAGCCGGCTTACAGGTGGCCGTCTTGAGCGGTCGGCAATCGAACGCGGCGCGCCGCAGAATGTCAGAACTTGGTGTCCGCCACGTTTTACTGGGCTGCAAGGACAAAGTGGACGCTTTCGTGAAGCTCACCAGTGATCTTGGGATCGATGCCGGGAACACGGCCTGCGTCGGCGACGACGTGCCGGACATTCCGCTGTTGCGGCTTGCGGGATTCGGCATCGCTGTGGCGAACGCCGCCGAGGAAGTCAAGGCGGAGTGTGATTTGATCACATCACTGCCCGGCGGCCACGGTGCCGTCAGGGAAATATGCGACTTGTTACTGGCGGCACGAAATCGCGATTGAGGACAATCGGCAATGAATGCACGTAACCTGACTGCTTTCCTGGCATTGACGGTGGTTGCGCTGGCTAGCTGGTATCTGGCCCGATCGCTGCAGCCGACGGAAATCACCGAGACGGTTTCCAATGGCAGCACAGAGGGCTTTTACCTCAAGACGGCACGAATTCTTGGAACGGATACCAACGGCAAGTTGCTGTACGAGATCGAGGCCGAATTCGTCGAGCAGAAGGAAAGCAACGAAATCGCAATGCAGAATGTGCAAGTCAGGTATACCACGGACTCCCAGGTGCCCTGGATTATCAACGCAGACACGGCCACGATCAGCGAGGACCAGAAACTTGTCAGGCTGAGCGGCCACGTAATTGCCGTCAGCGAAGTCGGATTTGAGGGACAGGTCACAGAGATCAGGGCGCCACATCTGGATATTGAACCAACGACTTACCGTGCACGAACCGATAGCCGGGTGCAGATTCGCATAGGCTCTCGCAGCCTGACGGCAACCGGCATGCTAGCATTACTGCAGGAAAACCGTCTGCAACTGAGCTCCAATGTCAGCGGTAAATTCGTACCTTAAGCACAGCATGGGCAAATGATCGAAGTGAAATCCTTTCGCGCAAAACGCCGCTCGAAGTGCACGGCAATAGCGCTCGCCGCCATGTTGGTATGCGCTGCCGCAAATTCACAGATCAGTGATCTGAGGCTGCCCATTTCGCTCGACGCGGACTCCACCGACTATGACGGCAAAAGTTCGATGCTCATGTTCCGCGGTTTGCGACTGACACAGGGAAGTATCGGCATCGAGGCCGACGAAGGTCGCGCAAGCAAACTCGATTTCGCCGACAGCGTCTGGCATTTTTCCGGTAACGTCGTAATTGAAACCGACAACGGCCATATAGAAAGTGAAACCGCGGATTTACGTTTCGCAGACCACCAGCTTCGTCTCGCCACTGTTACCGGGTCACCGGCGAAATTCAGATTGAAGCGACCAGGAAGCGACGAGACGACCTACGCGGAAGCCGGCCGCTTCGAGTACGACTTCGATTCCGGCATTATCGAATTCTCCGAAGAAGCAACCATTACCGAAGGCGGTAACCAGATATCCAGCAACTACCTGGTCTATAACATCAGGGAACAGCGTATCAACGCACAATCCGGCGGTAACGGCGGCGAGAAAGTCCGGATTACCTACACCCCGGCGCCTGCCGATGCGCCGCCCGAGTCAGGCAGCGACGAATCCGAATCACAAGACGCGGAACCGGCAGATCAAGAGTCGGACGACGACGATGAAGCGGTCGAGCCGGAACCGGACGGAGAGTTCGTCGGGTGAGTATTCTTAGCGTTCAGGATATTTCCAAGCGCTACAAATTTCGCGAAGTCGTCAAGGGAATTTCACTCGAAATTACCAGCGGCGAAGTGGTGGGCCTGCTGGGACCGAATGGTGCCGGCAAGACGACGGCCTTCTACATGATCGTCGGCTTGATTGCCTGCGATCGCGGCAGGATCTTGCTGGATGGCCAGGATCTGACCGATTTGCCAATGCACCGTCGCGCTGCACTCGGCCTCGGTTACCTGCCCCAGGAGGCGTCGATTTTTCGCAAGCTATCCGTCGAACAAAACATACTTGCCATCCTTGAAAATCGGCAAGAGCTGGACCGGGCGGGTCGTGAACAGGAACTCGATCAGCTTTTGGACGAGTTGCATGTCGGGCACGTACGCACGAGTCTCGGTATCAGCCTGTCCGGTGGCGAACGGCGGCGCGTGGAGATCGCCCGGGCACTTGCGGCCAACCCGCGATTCGTCCTGCTCGACGAGCCGTTTGCCGGCGTAGACCCGATATCGGTACTCGATATCCAGCGCATAATCAGGCACTTGTGTGAGCGCGAAATCGGCGTGCTGATTACTGACCATAATGTGCGGGAAACCCTCGGAATTTGTTCTCGAGCCTATATACTGAATGACGGCAGCCTGATTGCTTCAGGGTCTCCCGCGGAAATTCTGGAAAATCAGCACGTTCGCGAAGTGTATCTCGGACAGGAGTTCAAACTCTGAGACAAAATCGGGTAAAGCCGTTTACTTGCTGCAGTTTTGAGTCGCCGATATTGGGCAACGGCGACAGGATTCGAAACCCGGTCAATCCATGCTGAAACCTTCGCTACAACTCAAACTCGGTCAAACGCTGACGATGACGCCGCAATTGCAACAGGCCATTCGTCTGCTGCAGCTGCCCGTGCTTGACCTCAATGCGCAGATCCAGGATGCGCTCGAGGAAAACATAATGCTGGAGATGGAAGATTTACCGGACGTACCAAAGACCGGCAGCGACACGGTAACTGAGATCGAAACCATCAAGGCCGAGGACAGCTGGCAAAATTCTTCCATGGGTCGCAGCCGCGACGGCAACTGGAACGGCGAAGGCCGACCGATTGCCGAGTATGCGGATCTTAGTGACCAGACTTTGCGCGAGCATCTCTTGTGGCAGCTGGAGCTGGAGGACTTCAATCCGCGGGAAGCGATGATTGGCGAAGCGCTGATCGATGCGATCAACGACGATGGCTACCTGACAGTCGACATCGCTGACATCGGCGATGCGTTCGACGCTACCGCGGACGTGACGGCCGAGGAAATCGAGGACACGTTGCGCAAGGTCCAACGACTCGACCCGATTGGCGTCGGGGCCCGGTCACTGGCGGAGTGCCTGGAACTGCAACTCGAACAACTCGAAAGCTCGACGCCCGGCCTGGAACTCGCGATTCTCCTGTCGCGGGATCACCTCGACCTCATTGCGAGCCAGGACTACGGTGAGTTGCGGCGGCGATTGCGTGCCTCGGAGGCCGACCTCGAAACTGCGATTGCACTGGTCCGAAGCTGTAATCCGAAACCGGGACTGGCAGTCAGCCCTGCGGCAGCCGAATATGTCGTGCCCGACGTTTTCGTTCGCAAAATCGACGATCGCTGGCAGGTCGAAATCAGTTCGTCCGGCATCCCGCGGCTTTCGGTCAATCAACAGTACGCGAAACTGCTTCGCGGCAACGGCAATCACGCGGCGTTGCGAACGCAATTGCAGGAAGCACGCTGGCTCGTACGCAGCCTGGAAATCCGCAACGAAACACTGATGAAAGTGGCTTCCTGCATCGTATCGAGACAAAAGGATTTCCTCGAACAGGGTGAGGAAGCGATGAAGCCATTGGTATTAAGGGACGTCGCTGAATCGGTGGGCATGCACGAATCAACGATTTCACGTGTTACCACCAACAAATACATGCATACACCGCGCGGCGTTTTTGAATTCAAATACTTTTTCTCGAGTCATCTGTCGACGGTCGATGGCAAAGACCAGTCATCGACCTCCGTTCGCGCAAAAATACGCAAGCTCATTGGCGGGGAAAACCCGGCGAAACCCTTGAGTGACAGCAAAATTGCCAAGATGCTCGCCGACGAAGGCATCAATGTTGCACGAAGAACGATTGCCAAATATCGTGAGGCAATGAAAATTCCATCATCGAGTGACAGGAAAGTAAGGAAGCCCAGGTAGGGTTTGGAGCCCGACTCCGGGCGGGGAGGAAAAGCCACAGAAAACCAGTAGCAAGCGACGATACGACAATCACCATGTGCTGTTGTGCCGTCCCTCAGATAATCACAGGAGAAAGTTATGCAGCTAAGCGTTACCGGACATCACGTCGAAGTGTCACCAGCCCTGAAGGAATACGTCGTCAGTAAGATCGAAAAAATTGAGCGACACTTTGACCATGTTTCAGACGTGCATTGCATTCTAACGGTTGAAAAATTAAGACATAAAGCGGAAGCGACAGTAAGCGTCAACGGCGGCACCATTTATGCGGACGCAACTGAGGAAGATATGTATGCCGCGATCGACGGGCTGGTCGACAAACTGGATCGTCAGGTCAAAAAACACAAGGAAAAACTGGTCGATCATCATGCCAGAGACTCCAACAAGAGACACTTTACCTAGATGAGACAGGAAAACATGCCACGTGACCGGGCAAGGTTGCGACCTAACACCCTGCCCTGATGTTGCGGCGACCTGTTCCGAATTACCGAAATGACCCTCGAAAACATCATTCGCCCGGACAGCGTCCTTTGCAATGTCACCGCACGCAGCAAGAAGCACAGTCTCGAAATACTGAGCGAGCTGTTGACGCGTCCATTTCCCGACATCTCCAATGAAGAAGTATTCGCAAAGCTGGTAGAACGCGAAAGGCTGGGCTGCACCTCTCTGGACAAGGGCATTGCCTTTCCCCATTGCCGGCTCGACGGCGTACAGCAAAGCAGTGGAGCGCTGATCAAATTACTGGAACCGGTAGACTTCGACGCGGTCGACGGAGAGGACGTGGACCTGGTTTTCGGCCTATTGGTACCGAATGACATCGATGACGCTGGCCACGCGGAAATCGGAGACATTGCAGAGTATCTGCGCGACGATTCCCTGCGCGAAAGATTGCGCAGTGCCAACAGCAGTCGCGATCTTCACGAGGCATTGATCGCCGGCAAGGTCCAAAATGCCACGACGCGGGCAGGCAATGACGCACAGTAAGCGGCTAATTATCGTCAGCGGGCTTTCAGGATCCGGAAAAAGCGTGGCATTGCATGCGCTTGAGGACCTCGGCTATTACTGCATCGACAACCTGCCCGCAGCCCTCCTCAAATCCTTGCTGGAGGAAGTTTCACAAACCGACGACAAGGGTGCGACGCGCATTGCAGTCGGCGTGGATGCGCGCAACCGGCCGACCGATCTCGAAGCGGTTCCAGGGCTGATCGACGAACTGCAACAATCGGGCGTGCAAACCGACATACTGTTCCTGCAGGCCAGCGACGATATCCTTCTCAAGCGTTACAGCGAAACCCGGCGTCGTCACCCGCTGGCAGTACAGGGCCAGGAGTTGCGAGACGCCATTACCAGTGAGCGTGAGCTCCTGGGACAGATGATCAATGCGGCCGACCTGATTATCGATACCTCACGGACGAGCGTCTATGAACTCGCCGATGCCATTCGTCAGCGAGTCGATCATCGCGATGTCAACATGCTCTCGGTTCTGCTCGAGTCGTTCGGCTTCAAACACGGTATTCCGGCGGATGCGGATTTCGTATTCGACCTTCGCTGCCTGCCCAACCCGTATTGGAACAGCGACCTGCGCGGCCTGACCGGCTGCGATCCGGAAGTTGCGGAGTTTCTCGACGCGCAGGCCGACTTCCAGCGAATGTACGAGGACATTTTGTCTTTCCTGAACCGCTGGATCCCGAAGTACCTGACTTTCGACCGCAGCTATCTCACGGTTGCCCTGGGTTGCACGGGTGGCCTGCACCGTTCTGTTTACATGACGGAGAAGCTGGTCAAAGCATTGCGCAAAACCCATCAACCCGTGCACATTCTGCACAACGAGCTACCGCAGGCCGCGCGTGTCGTCGGTGCACAATCGGATACGGCCTGAGCTTTCAATTCTCACCTTGGCTCGCGCCGGGTAGGTTCCCGGCAACCCTGACAGAGCAGGCCCAAGCCAGCTAGAATTCGCCTCGATCATAAGCAGGGTCCGTAAATATGGCCGCCAGAGAACCCACGCAGGCGAATCTTTCGATGCTGCGCGAAAAGCTGGACAGCGGCAGCATGCGCTCGGCACGCATGCTGATCGGTTCCCTGCACCCGTCGGAACTGGCGCGCCTGCTCGAGTCGCTGCCATTGCACGAACGCGCCGTTATCTGGCAGATGGTCGACCCGGAGGCAGAAGGCGACGTACTCGTCGAGCTTGCGGACGAAGTCCGCGACGGGCTCATCGAAGGCATGCCCGCCGAGGAACTCATGGTAGCCATCGAGGGCATGGAGCTCGACGACCTGGCGGACCTGATCGTCGACCTGCCGGAGGCGCTGACGCAGGAGGTGCTGCGCTCGCTAGACCACCAGAATCGCGAGCGGCTGCACGCGGTCATGTCGTACGACGAAGAATCGGCCGGTGGGCTGATGAATGTCGACATCGTGACAGTGCGACCGGACGTAACGCTCGAGGTCGTGCTGCGTTACCTCAAAGCTCGCGGTGAAATCCCCGACGGAACCGATTCCATCTACGTCGTTAATCGCAACAACGAATATTTCGGTTCGCTGTACCTGTCGCGCCTGTTGACCCTCGATCCGAGTATGTCCGTCGCCGAGGCGATGTCGGCCGACGTTCAGCCGATTCCGGCGCACACCCCGTCCGAGCAGGTGGTATGGGAATTCGAGAATCGCGATCTGCTGTCTGCACCGGTGGTCGACGACGACAACCGGCTGCTGGGACGAATTACCGTTGACGACATCGTCGACGTGATTCGCGAAGAGGCGGAACACTCGCTGATGGGCGCCGCCGGCCTCGACGAGGAAGACGACATGTTTGCGCCGGTGGTCAAAAGCGCGCGACGTCGCGCGGTGTGGCTCGGTGTCAACCTGGTTACGGCATTCGTCGCGGCCTCGGTCGTGGACCTGTTTCAATCGGCCGTCGACAAGATAGTATTGCTGGCGGTGCTGATGCCGGTGGTACCGAGTATGGGGGGCGTCGCCGGCAGTCAATCGCTGGTCATCATCACCAGGGCCATCGCCCTGGGTCAGATCGACCGGACCAACATGCCCGGGATACTGCGCAAGGAACTCCTGGTCGGCGTATCAAATGGCCTTGCCTGGGCCACCGTGGTCGCTCTTGCCACCTACGTCTGGTTCCGCGACTGGGCCATCGGCGGGGTAATTGCCGGTGCGATGATCATCAACCTGATTGTTGCGGCGCTGGCCGGGTTTGTCGTACCGCTGGCACTGAAGCGTATCGGCATCGATCCTGCGCTGGCGGGCGGCGTGGTTCTGACCACCATTACCGATGTCATCGGTTACGGGGCTTTCCTGGGACTGGGCGCACTGCTTTTGCTTTGAGATGCTGGCGCGTCAGTTGAAGACGCTCAGGTCCGAGGTGACCCAGTCTGGCGCGACCAGCCGCGGCACCTCCCTGCCGGTCACGAAGTCCATCAACTGGTCCTTTTCCGACATCGCGTCGTTGTAGCCGAGTTCGATCAGCTCCCGGGTATAGCCTTGTTCGAACAGCAGAAAGCTCGCCAGCCGGTTTTCCGACGGTCGCCGGCCACCGATCCCGCGTAACAAGCCGCGCAGCGGCAGTGGCATTTCCCGCCTGTGATTGTAGGCAATCGTCTGCAGATCCTTGCTGGGAACGATGACCATGGTGTCGATCGGACGCATTGTGGCAAGCGCCCCGCCGCGGCTGGCGGGCGGCACGGCATCGAGCAATTGATTGATGCGGGTCATCCGTTCGAGGTCGGAATAGAGTCCGTCCATGAACAGGGTATCCAGCATATAACCGGCAATCTGCGCAAAGCTTGGATATTTTTGTTGCCGATGCGGATCGAAGTTGGGCCGCCCGGTCTCGTCGCGAACACCTACCACCAGGATTCGGTCGGCGCCAAGGTGAATCGCGGGGCTCAGCGGCGTCGCCTGGCGCATCGCGCCATCGCCGAAAAACTCGCCATCGATCGAGACCGGCGGAAATATCATCGGTACCGCGATACTCGCCATCAGGTGATCCAGGTTGAGCGGCTGCCGCACGCCGACGCGGCGCGTGCGCGACCAGGAGCGGGTCCCGCGGGCGGCCTGGTAAAAAGAGGTCGATCGGGCGGTCCCGTAGCCCGCCGCCGTGACCGCAACCGCATGCAGGTAGCCAGCTTCTATCGACGCCTGTATGCGCGGAAAGCGAATGTTGCGGCTCAAAAGCGCCCGCAGCGGGGAATTGTCGAGCAAAGACTTGGGAGTACCGACAAAATTACCGGCGAGCACGATCGAGGCGAGCCAGTGCAAACTGCTTTTGAGCATCGTCAGGCTGTCGGTGCGAAATACCTGCTCGCTGCGAAAGTTCCCCCAGACGCGGTCGAGCTCTGCCACCGCAACCCGGAACCTGCGCGCCTTGGTCGCCAGGACCACCGAATTGATGGCACCAGCAGAGGTGCCACTGATGACCGAGAACGGATTGATACAACCCGGCGGCATCAACTCGGCGATCGCTTTCAGGACTCCGACCTGAAACGCTCCACGCGCACCCCCGCCGGGAAGGACCAGTCCGGTTTTAACGTTGTCCGCGTGAAATTTCATGGGTATCGCGTATTATAGGTTGCCAGTTTGCCGAACGGCCTGCCGCACACACCAACCATAAGGGAATGGCGAGGATAATCGAAATGAAACTTTTTACCGTATTTTCATCGGCTGTAGCGCTTCTCCTGCTCGCGCTGCCTGCATCCGCTGAACGCTTCAGCAAGGGCGACCCCGCGCCCGATTTCGAGTTGATGGATCAAAGCGGGCAAATGCATTCTATCGAGGATTATCGCGGCAAATGGGTAGCCCTGTATTTCTATCCGAAAGACGACACACCGGGCTGCACCACCGAAGCCTGCGAATTTCGCGATAACATATTTGCCTTCAAGAACAAGAATTGCCAGATCCTGGGAGTCAGCCTGGACGACGTGGACTCGCACAAGGAGTTCGCCGAAAAATACAGCCTGCCTTTCCCGCTGCTGGCCGATACCGAGGGCACAACCGCGGACGCCTATGGTGTCAAGACCAAGATGATGGGCATGTCGGTCGCCAAGCGACAAACATTCCTGATCGACCCGCAGGGAAACCTTGCGAAACATTACGAGAAGGTCGACCCGGAAACCCATTCCAAGCAGGTCCTCGCGGATCTCGAAGTATTGCAGAGTCAGTAAATTGAAGTTCAAGGAACCGCTGCCGCGGTTCCTTGATCACTTCCGGCACCGGTCAGTGCAGGCAGCGGATACCGTCATCGAGGCCGCGGATCGTCAGCGGAAACATTCTGTCGTCCATCAATTCCCTCGTCAGCTTGATAGACGGCGTGTACGCCCAGCGGTCCAGTGGTTCCGGATTGAGCCAGATGGCTTTCGGAAAGGTGTCGAGTAGCCGCTTGATCCACACGGCTCCCGGCTCTTCGTTCCAGTGTTCGACGCTGCCCCCGGGATAGACGATTTCGTACGGACTCATCGTCGCATCGCCGACGAAAACCAGTTTGTAATCGGCTCCGTATTTGTGCGTCATATCCAGGGTTGCCATGCGCTCGTCGTGTCGCCGCCGATTGTCCTTCCAAAGACTTTCGTAGATGAAATTATGAAAATAAAAGTACTCGAGATGCTTGAATTCGCTGCGCGCGGCGGAAAACAATTCCTCGCAGATCCTGACGTGATCGTCCATCGAACCGCCGATATCCAGGCACAACAGGACCTTGATTGCATTGTGCCGCTCCGGAATCATGCGAATATCCAGGAGTCCGGCGTTGCGTGCCGTTTTGTCGATGGTGTCATCCAGGTCCAGCTGGTCCGCCGCACCCTCGCGGGCGAACTTGCGCAGCTTGCGAAGTGCGACCTTGATGTTTCGCGTTCCGAGTTCGACCGTGTCGTCGAGGTTCCGGTACATGCGCTGGTCCCAGACTTTGACGGCCCTGCGATGGCGCGACCCCTGCTGCCCGATACGCACTCCCTCGGGATTGTATCCGTAGGCGCCGAACGGTGAGGTTCCGGCGGTTCCTATCCACTTGCTGCCACCCTCGTGCCGGCTGCCCTGCTCTTCGAGGCGCTCGCGCAAGGCCTCCATCAATTCCTCGAAACCACCCATCGCCTCGATTTGCGCCCGCTCTTCATCCGTCAGCAACAGTTCCGCCTGCTTTGCCAGCCACTCTTCCGGAACCTCCGCGAGGATGCCTTCGAAGGCATCCTCGATGCCTTTGAAATGCGCGGCGAAGATTTTATCGAAGCGATCAAACTTGGATTCGTCTTTTACCAGCGCAGCTCTTGAAAGGTAATAGAAGTCGTCGACGCTTTGCCCGGTCACTCCTCGCTTCATCGCCTCCAGCAGGGTCAGCAGTTCGGTAATCGAGGGCTTCATGCCGCCTTCCCGAAGCATGAAGAAAAAGCGCGTCAGCATTCTATCGTCCCGAGCTGTTCCGCCGGTCCAGGAATACCAGTTGCTCGAACAGGTGCACGTCTTGCTCGTTTTTCAAGAGCGCTCCATACAGTGGCGGGATAGCCTTGCGCTGCTCGTCGCTGCGCAACGCCTCGGGCGGAATATCCTCGGCAAGCAGCAGTTTGATCCAGTCGAGCAGTTCAGATGTGGATGGTTTTTTCTTCAGGCCGCGCACGTCGCGGATCTTGTAAAACGCCTGCAGCGCCTCCCTGAGCAGGCTCTTCTTGAGATCCGGAAAGTGGACCTGGACGATCTGTTCCATGGTTTTCTGATCGGGGAACTTGATGTAGTGAAAGAAACAACGACGCAAAAAAGCGTCTGCCAGTTCTTTCTCATTATTGCTCGTGATGACGACGATCGGTCGAAATTTGGCTTTTACCAGCTGTTTGGTTTCATACACATAGAATTCCATCCGATCCAGTTCCTGGAGCAGATCGTTTGGAAATTCGATGTCTGCCTTGTCGATTTCATCGATCAACAATACGGGCTGCACATCCGAATCGAATGCTTCCCATAATTTTCCGCGAATAATGTAGTTCGAGATGTCATGCACACGTTCGTCACCCAGCTGTGAATCGCGCAGCCGCGCTACGGCGTCGTAGTCATACAGACCCTGTTGCGCTTTGGTGGTCGATTTGATGTGCCATTCGAATAGAGGGCGATCCAGTGCGTTTGCGATTTCGAACGCCAGCTGCGTCTTGCCGGTGCCGGGCTCTCCCTTGATCAGAATGGGACGCTCGAGGGTCACCGCCGCATTGACGGCCATCATCAGGTCGTCGGTCGCGACATAACTGTCGGTGCCCTGGAATTTTTTGCTCGTCACTTTCTGATCCGCGTCGCTTGCTCGCATTTCAGTATCCCCGCTCGATCCGGAGCACACAAGTGCCGACTGGGATTATGTCGTCAATCCGCGGATTGCGGGCGCAGAACCAGGGTATGCGCGGCTGCGCCGGGCAGAAACGGACTCGCCCGGCCGCGCACCCAGTCGTCATGACCGCGACGGTAGTAGGGGGACAAAGGATGACCGCTCTGGCCGGCAGGCATGTGCAGGTAGCCATGTGCCTCATCGCCCGGCGCAACGGCGAAGCGCTCCGAGGCGCCGAAACCGGGACCCTGAACTCTCGGCATGTTGGAATCCCCGGGCAGCGCATCCCTCGGCATGTCGAGCCAGCGGCTCAGCGCAGGCACGGCGGCGCTGAGCGGATGGCGAATCTGCACCGTATTGCGTTCGCCCCAATTTCGCTTTGTCAACGGCCCGTCGAATTCGTCACGATAAGCGTCGAGGGCCTCGCGTATCGCTGCCCGCAACAAGGCATCCCAGCTCGGGTATTGCGCACCCAGGAGATGCGCCGGCTGTTCATTGATCAGGCTCCACAACGGCGCTTCGAATTGATTGCTCATGCGCAGCGGCGTCTGCGCGCCGAATCGTGCGCGGACCGGCTGCATCAGCATGTCGAAAACGCGATCCCGCACCCGGCTGCGAAAATCCCGCACGAGTCGATAACCGACCGACTCCACGGCGGCGCGCGCTCCCCAGTTTTCGACCAGGCGCCGGTACTCGCGCAGTTGCGGGTCGTCGGCAAGCATCGCGTCATCGAGCGTGGCCAGCAGCCTGGCTTGCCAGCGTGCCAGGAACAGCGCGCGGTCGTCGAGCTGGATGTCCAGCATGTCGCGGATCGTGAAGCGTTCTTTTGCCAGCAACGCGTCGCGGATCTGGCCGGCCCGCGCACCGAGGTCGTAGCCGCCATCGCCGATCCTGGCGAGCGCCGCATCGGCGACCACCCGGGTATTGGCCGTCCAGATGCGCCCGGATTGCGGATTGACAATGCGTGGATAGTCGGCGGCCCGCAGCCAGCCGCTCCATCCCGCTCGTTCGCTCCAGTCGGCCGGCAGCGAGGCATCGTAATCGGCTCGCGCAGGGACGCGTCCTGCAATCGTCCAGCCGATGTTGCCGCTTGCATCACCGACGACGAAATTCTGCGGCGGCATGCCCATGCGATTCGCAATCCCCAGCGCGACCTCTGCCGTCGTCGCGGTTTCCAGATCCAGGCCACGAAAATTCAACGCCCCTGGCTTGTGCGCGAGCCAGTTGACGGCAATCAGCGCCTCGTCGTTGCCCTCCAGCACCGGTCCCCAGATGGTTTCGCGGATGCGCAGTTCCTCGCTGCCGCCATCCCTGACATGAATGGTTTCCAGGTAGGTGGTAAAGCGCCTGGATCCCGCGGCGGTCAGGTAGCTGTCAGCGGCCTCACCCGGCTGCAACAGCACGGCGTCTGTCCAGTCGCCGTAACTGTTGGTGTTGGCCCAGGCGATACTGCCGTTACTGCCGGCAATGAGCATCGGCACGCCCGGCAACGTGACCCCGGTGAGATCCAGGGGTCGATCGCCCACCACCCGCAAGCGCGCCCGGTAGAACACGCCGGGCGCGGTTATCGGCAGGTGCATGTCGTTGGCGACGATAGCGCGGCCCGAATCCGTCAACCAGCCGGCGACTGCCCAGTTGTTGCTGCCGGGGATGTCGACGTCCGGCAGCGCGACACGCTGTCGTTTGACGGGCTTGTGATCGTCAAGAAATTCTCCTACCTCGGTCGCTGTCGGCACGGACCGAACGCTTACGGGCGGTCCCTCGAGCGGCGCATCCCAGTCCGAGCCGTGCGGGTACAGGAAGTCGAACAGTGGGCGCGGCAGGACCCGGTGTGCGCGCCCCCGTTGCCGGTCCCGCTCCGCCAGATCGTCATTCAGTTCCAGGAACATGCTGTAGCCCACCAGCAAGGAATCCTCGGCCTGCCAGGCCTGCGGCCTGGCGCGCAACAACAGGTACTCGAATGGCCGCGCATCGAGACTGGTCAGCCCGGCATTGACGCCCGCGGCGTAGGCGGACAACAGTTCGCTTTCACTGTGGACGAGGTCCGCAATTGCTGCCCGTGCCCGGTTGCGGAAGCGATGAAACCGGTTGCGCCTGTCGAGCGGCAGTGCGACCGCGCCGAACAGCTCTGCCAGTTCACCGGCCGCGCGGCGACGGCTCAGGTCCATCTGGAAAAAGCGATCCTGTCCATGTACGAAGCCGGTTGCATAGGCCAGGTCGACGCGATTCTGCGCCGTAACGACAGGCACGCCGTAGGCGTCACGCTCGATGCTGACCGGCGCCGTAATTGCGCTGACCGTGAACTCGCCATCGAGCTGCGGCAGGCTGGCGCGCAACGCCAGGTAGGCGGCCAGCGGCAGCAACAGCACGAGCAACAGGCAAATCAGAGTTAGCCGCTTAAGCACTCGCATGCGCAACCACACTAGTCCGAAGAGGTGACGCTCAGGATTCTCATGGTGTTGGTACTGCCGGAAACGCCGGCAAGGTCACCGTGGGTAAAGATGACGAGATCACCTTCGTCGACGAGCCGGTTCGAAAGCAGGATATTGAAGATATCGCGGTACAGGAGTTGCATTTCCCAGTGCTCGGGTTGAAAAGACACCGGGTACACGCCGCGATAGAGCGTCACGCGGCGGCTCGTCGCGTCGTGCGGCGTGAAGGCATAAATCGGTATGTCGGAGCGGATCCTCGACATCCACAAAGTCGTCGAACCGGTTTCCGTCAGGGCAATGATTGCCTTCACCCGAAGGTGGTTTGCCGTGTACATAACCGCCATCGCAATGGCTTCATCCACATCTTCGAAGCGATCGTCCAGTCGATGAGTCGTGCGACCACGCGCCAGCTGGTGTTTCTCGGCACCGAGGCAAACGTCACTGACAGCCGATATGACGGCGACGGGATACTCGCCAATGGCGGTTTCCGCCGACAACATGACGGCATCGGTACCGTCCATGACGGCATTGGCGACGTCCGAGACTTCGGCGCGTGTCGGCGTCGGATTGTTGATCATCGATTCCATCATCTGCGTCGCGGTAATCACCACCTTGTTGGCATGTCGCGTCTTGCGAATGATGCGCTTTTGCATGCCGGTCAGCTCGGCGTAGCCCATTTCGACACCGAGATCGCCGCGCGCCACCATGATGACGTCCGCCACATCGATAATGGCATCGATCGAATCGAGCGCTTCGACGCGTTCAATCTTGGCGATAACCTTGCCGGTTCCTCCGGATGCCTCGAACAGCTCACGCGCCCGGGCAACGTCTTCGGCATTGCGCACAAACGAGACCGCGATGAAGTCCATGTCCATGGCGGCAGCGAAGCGGATGTCCTCGTGATCCTTGTCGGTCAGCGCCGGCGCAGACAGCCCGCCGCCCCTCCTGTTGATACCTTTGTGATCCGACAGTACGCCGCCGACGATGACCGTGGTGTGCACCCGGGTACCGTCGACCCTGGTCACTTTGAGCGTCATTTGCCCGTCATTGAGCAGCAGCACATCGTCTTTTTTCACATCCTTGTGCAGGTTGTCGTAGGCGACGCCGACGCCCTTGTGGTTACCGTCGCACTCGCCGAGGGTTGCGTCCAGGAAAAACCGATCGCCCTTGTTCAAAGTCACACGGCTATCGGCGAAGCGCTTGACGCGAATTTTCGGGCCCTGCAGGTCGCCGATGACGCCGACAAACCGGCCGCAGTCCTTTGCGACCTTGCGCAGCACTTCGAGGCGCTTTTTCTGAGCCGCGTGGTCACCATGGGAGAAATTCAGCCTGGCCACATCCAGGCCCGCTTCGATCATTTGCCGCAATACTTTCGGGTCGTCGCTGGCCGGCCCCAGCGTCGCGATAATCTTCGATCTGCGCAGCATGGCCGCGATTATTGCATAGCTCCTGCTGCGCCGCCGTGACAATGCTGCCGTAGGCTCTGCGTAACACAGATAGGCTATGATGGCAGTCATACCCTCACGCCTGCGACCCTGACCATGTTCAAGCGCCGCCAGTTCTTAAAGATGATTGCCGTCGCGGCGGCGGCGCCTGCAAGCCGCGCCGCCACCTTTAAAAACCGGGCCAACGCCGGATTCGGTCCGCTCAAATCCGATCCACAGCAAATCCTCGACCTGCCGAAGGGCTTCTCATACGAGGTCATTTCCCGCCAGGGCGAGGAAATGGACGACGGGCTGCTGGTTCCGGCCAGGCACGACGGTATGGCCGCGTTCACGGGTCGCGGTGGCGAGACGCTGCTTGTCTGTAATCACGAAAATGCAGCCCGCTATCAACACATGGGCCCTTTCGGTGCCGGTCTCGAGCGGCTCGAAAAAATCGACCGTGACAAGCTGTATGACTACGGCAAAGGCACCACACCCGGCACCGGCGGCACCACCACGATCGTCTACGACACCCGCAGCCGCACGCGCAAACGCATCCACCTGAGCCTTGCCGGCACCGAAATCAACTGTGCGGGCGGACCGACGCCGTGGGGCAGCTGGCTGTCCTGCGAGGAGATCTTTCGCGACCCGGGAGCGCAATTCGAATGGGGCGCAATGGCCGTGCGCGAGCAAAAACACGGCTACGTGTTCGAAGTCACGGCGGCGAGCGACGGATTGGCGGAGCCGCTGCCGATCAGGGCAATGGGCCGCTTCGAACACGAGGCCGCCGCCGTCGACCCCGCGACCGGCATCGTCTATCTCTCCGAAGACAAGTGGCGGAGCCTCTGGTACCGCTACCTTCCGAAGGTTCCGGGGCAGCTGGCCAGGGGCGGTCGACTTCAGGCAATGGCCATCAAGGACCAGCCGCAATTCGATACCCGTAATTGGAAAAACAGCGACCGGTTGCCGGTCGGCAGCGTTCTCGAGACGAGCTGGGTCGATCTTGAAGATCCGGATGTGGCCGAAAACGACTTGCGTTTTCGCGGACGCGACAAGGGCGCCACCCTGTTTGCTCGCGGCGAAGGCCTGTGCTTTGCTGACGGCGAGGTGTTTTTGGCGGCAACCATCGGCGGCCGTATGCATCTCGGCCAGGTTTTCAGCTATCGCCCCAGCCCTGCCGAGGGTACCGCCGATGAACAAAGTAAGCCCGGTCGGCTCACCCTGGTTGCCGAATCCGGCAATGACAGTCTGCTGCAACACGCCGACAATCTTTCCATGAGCCCGTGGGGCGACCTGGTCATCTGTGAGGACGCGCCGGATCACTGCGGGCTGGTCGGTCTCACCGCCGACGGCCGGCAATACCCGATCGCCGACAATGCCTACACGCGGTCAGAACTTGCCGGCATTTGTTTTTCACCCGACGGCAGCACGATGTTCGTCAACATCCAGTACCGGGGGATAACACTGGCGATCACCGGCCCCTGGTCGGTTGTTCGGAACGGCTGATTTCGGCAGCACGCTGTTCGAGAATGGCGACCGCGGGCAGGGTTTTGCCCTCGACGAACTCCAGGAAGGCGCCGCCGCCGGTCGAGATGTAGCTCAGTTCCTTGGCCACACCGTACTTGTCGATGGCCGCGAGGGTGTCACCACCGCCGGCGATGGAGAATGCCGGGCTCGCGGCAATCGCCTTCGCCAGCCGCTCGGTGCCCGCACCAAACTGCTCGAATTCGAACACCCCGACAGGCCCGTTCCAGATGACGGTGCCGGCTCCGGCAACAATGTCGGTGAAGCGCTGTGCGGTCTGCGGGCCGATGTCGAGAATCCGCTCATCCGCGGCGACATCGGCGACGGATTTGCTGACCGCGCGCGCATCCCTGGACAGTTCCGTCGCCACGACGACATCGACGGGCAGCGGGATATCGGCGCGATCGTCACGGTTTTGTGCCAGTGCGCGAGCGGTGTCGAGCATTTCCGGCTCGTAAAGTGATTCGCCGACCGGGTAGCCGGACGCCGCAATAAAGGTATTGGCAATGCCGCCGCCTACAATCAGCGTGTCAACAATGTCGGCAAGCGCTTCGAGCACGCTGAGTTTGGTCGATACCTTCGAACCGCCGACGATCGCCACCATTGGCCTTTTTGGATCGTCGAGCGCTTTGCCGAGCGCCTCGAGTTCGGCACACAAGAGCGGTCCTGCGCAGGCGACGGGCGCATACCGGGCGACGCCCACGGTGCTGGCCTGCGCACGATGCGCCGTACCGAAGGCATCCATGACGAATATGTCGCACAGTGCGGCCATGCGCCGTGACAGCCCGTCGTCACAGGCCTTTTCGCCGTCCAGGAAGCGCACGTTTTCCAACAGGCAAGCCTGCCCGGGCGAAATGTCCACGCCAGCGGACCAGTCAGCCAGTAACGGCACGTCGGTGCCCAGCAGTTGTGACAGCCGCTCTGCCACCGGCGCCAGCGACAATTCGGGAGAAACTTGACCTTCGACGGGCCGACCGAGATGCGACATCACCATCACTGCGGCTTGCGCGTCGAGCGCCGCACGAATCGTCGGCAATGCCGCCAGGATTCGCAGGTCGCTGGCGATGCGCCCGTCGTCGAGCGGCACGTTCAGGTCTTCGCGAATCAGGACGCGCCGGCCGGCGAGTTCCAGTTCGCGCATGTCGATGACCCGCATGAATCGTTAACCTCGGCAGGACGACGCGCGACTGCTATTTCGCGTTGTAAAACGCGATCGCCGTGTCGAGCATGCGGTTCGAGAATCCCCACTCGTTGTCGTACCACGCGCAAACCTTGACCAGGGTGCCCTGCATGACACGAGTCAGCCCTGCGTCGTATATCGACGACGCCGGGTCGTGGTTGAAGTCGATGGATACCAGAGGCTCGTCATTGTAATCGAGGACGCCCTTCAAGCTGCCCTCGCTCGCTTCGCGCATCACCGAGTTGATCTCCTCGATGCTGGTTTCGCGTTCGGCCACAAAGCTCAGGTCAACCGCGGAGACGTTGATCGTCGGTATGCGCATCGAAAATCCGTCGAGCCGCCCGGCCAGTTCCGGCAGCACGAGTCCGACCGCCGCCGCGGCACCGGTCTTGGTCGGAATCTGCGACATCGTCGCGGAACGCGCCCGTCGCAGATCCTTGTGAAACACGTCAGTCAGGACCTGGTCATTGGTGTAGGCATGAATCGTGGTCATGATGCCGTGTTTGACACCAATACTCTCGTGCAAGGGTTTCACCAGCGGCGCCAGGCAATTGGTCGTGCACGATGCGTTGGAAATGACGGTGTGGTTTTTTTTCAGAATGTCGTGATTGACGCCATAGACTATCGTCGCGTCGACATCGTTGCCGCCTGGCGCCGAGATGATGACTTTTTTGGCGCCGCCCTCCAAATGTCTGGACGCGGCCTCCTTGCTTGCGAACAAACCTGTCGACTCGAATACCATTTCGACCCCGAGCTTGCCCCACGGCAGCTTTGCCGGGTCACGTTCCGCCAGCACGCGAATCTTGTCGCCGTTGACGACCATGTGGTCGCCGTCGACGGATACGGTTCCCGGAAACCGGCCATGAGCGGTATCTCGGCGAGTCAGGTGCGCATTCGTGTTGGCATCACCCAGATCATTAACGGCCACGATCTCGATTTCCGATCGCTTGTCGCTTTCATAAAGGGCACGCAGCACATTGCGCCCGATGCGCCCGTAACCGTTAATGCCTACCTTGATCGTCATGTGTTTCTCCTGATGTGTGTCTTTCCGAAGCGCCAATCGTCAGTCGAGTACTGCCCTGGCGACCTTAAGCACGTTGTCGACAGTAAACCCGAAGTGTTTGAAAAGCTCGGCCGCCGGCGCGGATTCTCCGAAGCTGTCGATGCCGATGATTCGCCCGTCAGGTCCGACGTACCGGTACCAGCCGCTGGTGACCCCGGCTTCGATCGCCAGCCGTCGGCTGACTGCGGCCGGCAAGACCTGTTCCCTGTAGCCTGCGTCCTGCTGATCGAAGAGTTGCGTGCAAGGCATCGATACCACGCGGGCATTGATGCCGTCTGCGGCGAGTTGCGTCGCCGCATCCGCGGCCAGCGATACTTCGGAACCGGTCGCCAGCAAGATAATATCCGGGGTTTCGCGGCAATCGCGCAAGACATAGCCGCCGCGATTGATGTCCTCGAGTTGTTGGTCACTGCGTTTCTGGTGCACCACGCCCTGACGCGTCAGCACCAGGCTGGTGGGGCCGTCGCGGCGCTCGATGGCATGCCGCCAGGCAACGGCCGTTTCGACGGCGTCACAGGGACGCCACACGCGCATATTGGGCATGACGCGCAGGCTGGCCAGGTGTTCGACCGGCTGGTGCGTCGGACCGTCTTCGCCGAGGCCGATGGAGTCGTGGGTATAGACCAATATCTGCCGCACTCCCATCAGCGAGGCCATGCGCACGGCATTGCGCGCATAATCCGAAAACACCAGAAAGGTTCCGGAATAGGGAATGACGCCGCCGTGCAGGCCCATGCCGTTGCAAATGGCGGTCATGCCGAATTCGCGTACCCCGAAGTAAAGGTAATTGCCGCCGGAGTCGTCGCGGCTCACGGTGCGCGAGCCATCGTGTCTGGTCAGGTTCGAACCGGTCAGGTCTGCCGAGCCGCCGGCAAGCTCGGGCAAAACCGGCGCAAACGCATTGAGTGCCTTGAGCGACGCCTTGCGCGTTGCCATGTCTTCACCGGCCGCGTCGATCTCGCGAATCGCCTGGTCCGCGTATTGCTGCCAGTTCGCCGGCAGATCGCCACGCATGCGGCGCCGATACTCCTCGGCGAGTTGCGGATGTGCCTCTGCATAGGCTGCAAAGCGCTCCTGCCATTCGCCTTCGTAGCGCGCACCCCGATCGTGTGCGTTCCAGGCGTCGTAAATTTCCTGCGGGATTTCGAATGGCGGATAGTGCCATTCGAGATTTTCCCGGCTTGCCTCGACTTCGTCCGCGCCGAGCGGCGCGCCGTGGGTGCCGGCGGTGCCCTGTTTGTTGGGGGCACCGAAGCCGATGATGGTCTTGCAGCAGATCAGCGACGGTCGATCGGTGTCCGCCAGCGCCTGGTCTATGGCTTGCTCGACCGCTGCGCTGTCGTGCCCGTCAACGGCGTCGATGACCTGCCAGCCGTAGGCTGCGAAGCGAGCGGCGGTGTCATCGGTGAACCAGCCGTTGACCTTGCCGTCGATGGAGATGTCGTTGTCGTCGTAAACGCAAATGAGCTTGCCGAGCCCGAGGGTGCCGGCAAGCGAGCAGGCTTCGTGGGATATGCCCTCCATCAGGCAGCCATCGCCCAGGAATACCCAGGTGCGGTGATCGACGATCTCGTGACCCGGCTGGTTGAATTGCGCCGCCAGCATTTTCTCGGTCAGCGCCATACCGACCGCATTCGACACACCCTGACCGAGCGGACCGGTGGTCGTTTCGATGCCGATGCCCGGCTCACGCTCCGGGTGTCCGGCGGTCGGGTAGCCAAACTGGCGGAAATTCTTGAGCTCGTCGATCGACAGCGGATAACCGCTCAAATGCAACAGGCTGTAGAGCAGCATCGAGCCATGGCCGTTCGATAACACGAAGCGGTCACGATCCCACCACCCGGGATTGCCGGGGTTGTGCTTCAGGTAATCGTTCCACAGTACTTCGGCGATGTCCGCCATGCCCATCGGCATGCCCGGATGGCCGGAATTGGCTGCCTGTACGGCATCCATGCTGAGTGCCCGAATCGCATTGGCGAGTTGCCGACGTGCCGGCCGTCCGGCGACAGGCGAGGCGCTGGTATGTTGTGACATGGTTTTTACGAGACCTTTGCGGCCGGTTTTATCGTCAAATCAGGAGAATGTCCGGGGAAACTGGCAACCCTGACGCCGCGCATTTTCGCTGTTTAGGGTGCCGCCCGCAAGCACGGCCCCTCCGCGCTCACCGCCTGCTGCCGGCGCACACGACCATTGTCGCAGCAGGGGTCGCGAAATCGTTCGTGGAGTTGCTTGCGAACAGTAGGGTACAATGCAGGGTTTGTATCGCCACGCGAATTAGCCCCCCATGAGCCACTCTTACCTTTTCACCTCGGAATCCGTTTCCGAGGGCCATCCCGATAAAATTGCCGACCAGATATCCGATGCGGTACTCGATGCAATGCTCGAGCAGGACACGAAAGCACGCGTTGCCTGCGAGACGCTGGTCAAGACCGGCATGGTGATCATCGCGGGCGAGGTCACCACCTCGGCCTGGGTCGACCTCGAAAAGCTGGTCCGCGAGACGATCCTCGAAATCGGCTATAACAACTCCGCAATGGGCTTTGACGGCGCCTCTTGCTCGGTGCTGAATGCGCTGGGCAAGCAATCGCCGGATATCGCACAAGGCGTCGATCGCGAGGAGGCAGAAAACCAGGGCGCAGGGGACCAGGGGCTGATGTTCGGTTACGCCTGCAATGAGACCGACGTACTGATGCCGGCGCCGATCACTTATGCGCACCGCCTGGTGCGCCGCCAGGCCGAGGCCCGCAA
The DNA here is from genome assembly GCA_033720315.1 of Woeseiaceae bacterium. Lineage (GTDB taxonomy): Bacteria > Pseudomonadota > Gammaproteobacteria > Steroidobacterales > Woeseiaceae > SZUA-117. The sequence continues at coordinate 87,783 of JAWWCT010000003.1, forward strand.
GTCGGGCACCCTTCCCTGGCTGCGGCCGGATGCAAAAAGCCAGGTCACCTTCGTCTACGAAAACGACAGGCCGGTGGCAGTCGACGCCGTGGTGCTGTCGACGCAGCATCACGCCGACGTCAGCATGGACGACCTTAAGGAAGGCGTCATGGAGGAAATCATCAAGCCGGTCCTGCCCGGCGAATGGCTCGGCAAGAACACCAAGTATCACATCAACCCGACGGGGCGTTTCGAGATTGGCGGCCCGATGGGTGACTGTGGTCTGACCGGACGCAAGATCATCGTCGACACCTACGGCGGATCGGCGCGGCACGGCGGTGGCGCCTTTTCCGGCAAGGACCCGTCGAAGGTCGACCGGTCTGCCGCCTACGCCTGCCGCTACGTCGCAAAAAACATCGTCGCGGCCGGGCTCGCGGAGCGCTGCGAAGTACAGGTCGCCTATGCCATCGGGGTTGCGGAGCCCACCTCGATCAGCGTGCAAACCTTCGGCACCGGCAAAGTCAGCGAAGAGGAGTTGACGGTGCTGATTCGCGAGAATTTCGACTTGCGCCCCTACGGGATTCTCAAGATGCTGGACCTGATTCGACCCATATACAAGCCGACCGCTGCCTACGGGCATTTTGGCCGGGAAGATATCGATCTGAGCTGGGAGCGTACCGACAGGGCAGAGGCCCTGCGTGGTGCGGTTGCCGCCTAGTTACCGCTTTACACAGGAGATTTACATGAGCAGCGAAGCCGTACTGCTTGCAAAACAGGATTACAAGGTTGCCGACATAACCCTGGCCGAATGGGGCCGCAAGGAAATCGCGATTGCGGAAACGGAAATGCCGGGCCTGATGGCATTGCGCGAGGAATTCGGCGCGCAACAGCCGCTCAAGGGCGTGCGTCTCGCAGGGTGCCTGCACATGACGATTCAGACCGCGGTGCTCATCGAGACGCTGCGCGCACTCGGCGCCGATATTCGCTGGTCCTCGTGCAATATCTTTTCGACCCAGGATCACGCTGCAGCGGCGATTGCAGCCTCCGGCATACCGGTATTTGCCTGGAAAGGCGAAACGGAAGACGAGTACTGGTGGTGCGTCGAGCAGACCATCAACGGACCGGACGGCTGGCAGCCGAACATGGTGCTGGATGACGGCGGCGACCTGACCCTGGTCCTGCACGACAAGTATCCGGAACTGATGAAAAACGTCAAAGGATTGTCGGAGGAAACCACCACCGGCGTGCACCGACTTTACGAGATGCAAAAGGAAGGCTCGCTGTTGTGTCCCGCATTCAACGTCAACGATTCGGTCACCAAAGCCAAATTCGATAACCTCTATGGCTGTCGCGAATCGCTGGTCGACGGCATCAAACGCGCGACGGATGTGATGATTGCCGGCAAATTGGTCGTCGTCTGCGGCTACGGCGACGTCGGCAAGGGTTGCGCGCAGTCGCTGCGCGGCCTCGGCGCCACCGTGCTGATTACGGAAATCGATCCCATCTGCGCCTTGCAGGCGGCAATGGAAGGCTATCGCGTCGTCAATTTCGACGAGGTGTGCGACAAGGTGGACATCGTGGTCACGGCGACCGGCAACTACCACGTGGTCACCGGACAGCACATGGAACGCATGAAGAACCAGGCGATCGTTTGCAACATCGGGCATTTCGACAACGAAATCGATGTTGCGTACCTGCATCAGTACGAGTGGGAAAACATCAAGCCGCAAGTCGATCACGTCATCTTCCCCGATGGCAAGCGATTGATTCTGCTGGCCGAAGGCCGGCTCGTGAACCTGGGTTGTGCCACCGGCCACCCCAGCTTCGTGATGTCGAATTCCTTCACCAACCAGGTGCTCGCGCAGATCGAGCTTTGGCAGAACGGTGACAATTACGAAAACAAGGTTTACGTGTTACCGAAGCACCTGGACGAGAAAGTGGCACGCCTGCACCTGGATCGCATCGGTGCGAAAGTCACGGAGTTGAGCGACGAACAGGCGAAGTACATCGGCGTTTCCAAAGACGGTCCCTACAAGCCGGACTATTACCGGTACTGAGCCGCCTGCGCCCCAAACTGCCGCTTTCGCAGTAGCCCGGGCATAGGCAAACCGCTATGATCGCGCAGTGAAGGATCGTCTTCTTCTTTGAGCGAGTAGAAACGCCATTCATATGACGTCCGATCCTGTCCGGGTATTGCACATCACTGACCCGCATTTGTTCGCCGACGCCGAGTCGAGCCTGCGCGGGACGGTTACCCATTCCTCCCTGTCCCGGGTCCTCGAACACGTTGAACAAGCCGGGTGGCCCGCGGACTTCGTGGCGATGACAGGCGATCTCATCCAGGACGACAGTCGCGCTGCCTATGACCGCTTCCGGGAGCTCATGTCGACGCTCGATCTGCCGGTTTACTGCGTACCCGGCAATCACGATGTCCGTGCTCTTATGAAAGACGCTGTATCCCAAAAGCCGTTCTATTATTGCGAGTCGGTACAGCACGGTAACTGGCTGATTACGGGCATCGACAGCTGCGTTCACGGCAAGGCGTCCGGCCGCATAGAGGCGGCCGAAATGCAGCGGCTCGAGGGCATCCTCGCAAGGACCACGGCCGAACATGTCATGATCTGCCTGCACCACCCGCCGCTACCTGTCGGCAGCAAGTGGCTGGACCAGGTCGGCCTCGAAAACGGCGAGGAATTTTTGCGAACGATCGCACAGACGGGCAAGGTCCGCTGTGTCATTTTTGGTCATGTACACCAGGATTATTTCAAGGAACATGCCGGAATCGAAATCATTGCCACACCGTCTACTTGCCGGCAATTCAAGCCCGGAAGCGACGAGTTTGCGCTCGATGACAATCCTCCGGGCTATCGACGCTTGAGCCTGCACGCCGACGGCAAAGTCGACAAGGAACTGATATGGCTGGACACCCAATGAAATCGCTGTTCGCGGCATTCTGCCTGCTGTGCCTGTCGCTGCCGTGCGTGGCGGCGGACGAGGGTCACCCGTTGTCGATGTGGCGCGTCAGCGGTGCCAGCAACGACATCTACCTGCTGGGTTCGATTCACATGCTGCGCGAGTCGGACTATCCGTTGCCGTCGGTCATGTATGACGCTTACCGCGACGCCGAGACGCTGGTAATGGAAATCGACATGGATGACATGGATCCGTTCGAGGACCAGGCAATCGCCGCAGAACTGGGATTGATCAATGACGGGCGAACACTGCGCGACCTGCTGGGAGCCAGCAATTACTCGAAAGCAGAATCGATGGCCGCGGAGCTTAATATTCCGCTGATGTTACTCGACCAGTCGGAGCCGTGGTTTGCGGCCATTACAGTCGAAGTCATGATGCTGATGCGCATCGGCTTCAATCCCATGCACGGAATCGAGTCTCACTTCGCAGACATGGCGGTACGCGACAGCAAGGAAATCCTCGGCTTCGAAACCACCCGGCAACAACTCGAGTTCCTGGACAATCTCTCGCCGGCAACGCAACGCGATATGCTGCTGCAAACGCTCGCCGACAGCATGAAGATAAGCGAGATGATGGACCAGATGATCGACGCCTGGTACTTCGGCAAGGTGGATTTCCTCGAGCAGAACCTGCTGTCGGAAATGCAAAAATTCCGCGAACTGCACGATACGATCGTGGTGCGAAGAAATCGCAACTGGGTGGAGCGAATCAACGCCATGCTGCGCGAAAAAGACGACTACCTGATTGTCGTCGGCGCCTTGCACCTGATAGGCGACCAGGGTGTGCCGAAGTTGCTGGCGGCACGCGGACACAAGGTTACGCAACTGCACCAACCCGCCAACTAGTTACGACTTCGCGGTTTAGATCTCGACCATATCGAAGTCTTCCTTGCCGGCGCCGCAGTCCGGACAGCGCCAGGACAGGGGCACGTCATCCCAGCGCGTGCCCGGGGCGATCCCGGCATCCGGATCACCCTCTTCCTCGCGGTACACAAAACCGCAAATCAGACACATGTAGGTCTTCATGGCGAGGAAGTTTGCACCAAGCCCCGCATCCATTCCAGAGGGGTTGCGCGCGCATGGAGCTACGGTAGCATCGTCGGCATGAGCCGGGAGTTGTATGAATCTTTTTGACGAAGCAAGAAATATCATCGCCGGCGGCGTGAATTCGCCGGTGCGCGCATTCGCAGGTGTCGGCGGTGACCCCGTTTTCATCAGCCGCGGACAGGGCGCCTGGCTCGACACCGAGGATGGACGCCGCCTGATCGACTATGTCGGGTCCTGGGGCCCGATGATCCTCGGCCACGCACATCCGTCAGTGGTCAAAGCGGTGTGCGACGCCGCACAAAACGGCCTGAGCTTCGGCGCCCCAACCGTTATCGAAACCGAGCTGGCGAAAAAGATTCGCGAATACATGCCGTCAATGGAACGCGTGAGGATGGTCAGTTCAGGGACGGAAGCAACCATGAGTGCGATCCGTCTCGCGCGCGGCTACACCGGACGCGACAAGATCATCAAATTCGAAGGCTGCTATCACGGACACTCGGACTCGTTGCTGATCAGGGCGGGATCCGGCGCGTTGACACTCGGCGTACCGAGTTCGCCGGGCGTCCCCGAGGGGCTTGCAGAGCACACCGTCACGCTCGAATACAACGACATCGACGCAGTTGCGAGGGCCTTCGAAGAACTGGCCGAGCAGGTCGCCTGCGTCATCGTCGAACCGATCGCCGGCAACATGAACATGGTGCCACCGGTCGACGGCTTTCTCGAAAGTTTGCGTGCCGGTTGCACGGATGCCGGTGCATTGCTGATCTTCGACGAAGTGATGACCGGTTTCCGGGTGGCCCTCGGCGGAGCGCAGGCGATTTACGGCATCGAGCCCGACCTGACGACGATCGGCAAAGTCGTCGGCGGTGGCATGCCCGCGGCCGCATTCGGCGGCCGCGCCGAGATCATGGCCAGCATCGCGCCCGACGGGCCCGTTTACCAGGCCGGCACGCTTTCCGGCAATCCCGTGGCAATGGCGGCCGGCCTGGCGACGCTGCGCGAAATCGGCAAGCCGGACTTTTTTGAATCACTGAGTGTCCGTTGCGAGTCGCTCGTTTCCGGGTTTTCAGCGGCGGCCAGCAAAGCAGGTATAGCGCTCGAAGTCGAATCCTGCGGCGGCATGTTCGGATACGTATTCACCGCCGACGGCCCGGTTCGCAGCTTTGCACAAGTTGCAGCCGCCGATATCGATCTATTCAGAAAGTTTTTCCACGAAATGCTTGGGCGCGGCGTGTACCTCGCGCCCTCCGCATACGAGGCGGGTTTCATTTCCATAGCCCACGGCGATGCGGAAATTGCAGCCACACTCGATGCGGCGCAGGCAGCCTTCGCGTCGCTGTAGGCGTTTCTAGACTGCGCTTTCCGGGCCGCGTACGGCTTCGAGCACGTCGCGCATCATCTCGAGGCGTTGCACCGGGTCTTCGGACTCGAGGCAACTTTGTTTCTGTTCCGGTGATATTGGCAAAATTTCGGCGAACCGGTAGCCGACCCATCCTGCGTCGTCATATTTCTTTTCCAGTGATTCGTACAGCCGGCCGAGATCGTCGAGTACCCCGGCCAGGATATCGGCCAGCGGCCGGTACTCATCGGGAAGAGAGCGCACGGATTCACAGGGGTACAGTTCGATCTCGCCGATCGCCAGGCCATCCGGTTGCCGTGTGCTCGAGATGAGCCGGAAGCGCTGTTCCCCGATCGCCGTTATGCCCAGTAACCCATCGCTCCCCTGGTACCAGTCGATAATCCTCGCGAGTGTGCCAATCTCGTAGGTGGTTGCCGGCCCGGTTTCCGTGCCATCCCTGATCAGCAAGACACCGAACGGCGTGTCATTGGCGATGCAAGCGCTGACCATGTCGATGTAGCGAGCCTCGAAAATACGCAACGGCAGCGGGCCACCCGGATACAACACCGTACGCAATGGAAACAGCGGCACTCTCATGGTTTTAGTATAGAAGCCGCAGACAGGAATATGGCGTCACTGCGGTCTATTGTTGTTTTTTTCGCAGCGCTGCCGTCAGCTTCTGGCGGGTTCCGCCAAAACCACCATTACTCATGAATACGAGCTGGTCGCCGGCCAGCAGCCTGTCCTCGAGCTTGTCGAGCAATAGCCCGTAGTCGTTCACGACATGCAGCCGCTTGCCGAGGCTCTTGAGACTGGCGTCGAAGACCGCCGAAAGTTCGTCCGGTCGGTAAACAAAGACCAGGTCGGCGTCATCGAGCGCCTCGGCGAGCGACGCCTTGTGTACCCCCATCTTCATGGTATTGGAACGCGGTTCGAGGGCGATGACGATTCGCTGGCCCGGAAAACGTTTCTTCAGTCCCTCGATGCTGCGCCGAATGGCCGTCGGATGGTGTGCGAAATCGTCGTAGATCGCAATATCCGACACCGTCGCAGTCCTTTCCATGCGACGCCGGACGCCTGAGAATCGCGACAGCGCATCAACGGCCTGCGGCAGGCTCACGCCGGCTGAGCGCGCAGCAGCGACTGCAGCAAGTGCGTTTTCCAGGTTGTGACTGCCGCCGAGTTGCCACGGACTTTCAACTGCCTCGCCGCCTCGTTCGAGAATGCGAATGCGCCGCTCCCCGGTGTCGGCGAAGTTGCCACTCCACTCGCAGCCGTTGCCCAGCGAAAAAAACTCCACCGGTGTCCAGCAACCCTGTTCGAGCATCGTCGCGATATTGTCGTCATCGGCATTGGCGATGATTCGCCCGTTCGACGCGAGGGTGCGCATCAGTTGATGAAATTGCCAGTAAATCGCATCGATGTCGGCATAGATATCGGCGTGATCGAATTCGAGGTTGTTGATGACCAGCGTCTGCGGACTGTAATGGACAAACTTCGCGCGCTTGTCGAAAAACGCCGTGTCGTATTCGTCGGCTTCCACCACGAAGTATTCGGAGTCTCCAAAGCGGGCGGACACCTCGAAGTTACTGCCAATGCCGCCGATCAGAAAGCCGGGCGCCAGGCCCGCGTCCTCGAGAATCCAGGCCAGCATGCACGAGGTCGTGGTCTTGCCGTGGGTGCCGGAAACGGCCAGCACATGGCGGTCGTGCAATACGTGCTGCGCGAGCCATTGCGGCCCGGAGCAATAGGCGATGCGCCGGTCCAGCATCGCCTCGACCGCCGGATTGCCGCGGCTCATCGCATTGCCCACCACCACGTAGTCCGGCGCACTATCCAGATGCGCGGCCGAGTAACCCTGCATGATGTCGATGCCCAGGCCGGCGAGCTGTGTGCTCATCGGCGGATAAACGTTCTCGTCGCTGCCGGTGACCTGGTGTCCTGCCGCGCGTGCCAGCGCGGCGACACCGCCCATAAAGGTTCCACAAATACCGAGAATGTGAATGTGCATGAACGGAATTATAAGCGGCCAGCCAGACTCGACTGGAATGTGTATTGCATGGTGAACACGACCATGGCTATGACGATTCCGGTATACCAGTGTTGTCCTATGCCGCGGGCAATGATATGGCCTTCGACCGGAATCGACCAGACAATGATGAGCGTCGCGAGCAGGTACGCTAAGTCGGCGCCGAGAAACGGCCCGAGCATCACGTAAGCTGCGACAAAAAGCAGGCTCAGGATCGAGCCGCAGGCAATGACCGCCGACAGAATGGGCACAAATCGTTTGATATAGCCTGTCGCCAACAAGACCAGGGTGTACAGGCCGATGCCAAGTAAATTGGTGACCATGGTCAGCAGGTGGCTGTAACCTTCGCTGAGCTTGATGAGCGTCGAGGCGACAAAATACGCCAGCAGCATCAGGCTGAACGAAAACGTCAACACCAGCCATGAATCCGGAATTTGCTCCGGACCCTTGCGCAGCAAGATGATGTCGAAATATGTGCGAAGAAGAAGTTGCAGCGTTCTGTCACAATAGCGTCATGCCGTGCCTCATCATCTCACGATCGCGTCCGCGATCGAAATCGCCTTGAGCGGTCTTGATGCCTGACTACCAGTATGTCGATCTCGCCTCGGACGATCAGCTGACATCGCTATTGAGCGGACAGTCGCGAATCGGAGTCGACACCGAGTTCGTACGCGAGAAAACCTTTCACGCAGAGTTGTGTCTCATCCAGGTCGCAGTGGAAAGTGGAATTTATTGCGCCGATCCGTTGCGGCTTGACGCACAAGGCAGTGATCGTGCCGCAAAGCTTTGGCAATCGCTGACGTCACCCGCCTGGATATTGCATTCGGGGCGTCAGGACCTCGAGGTCATCTACCAGACGGCCGGCGTTTTGCCGGGCGAAATTTTCGACACCCAGGTGGCTGCCGCCCTGCTCGGCTATCAGCCGCAGATCGGCTACGGCAACCTGGTCAGGGAATTGTTTGGCGTCGAGCTTGCCAAGTCACATACCCGTGCCGACTGGTCGCAGCGGCCATTGCCCGACACCCTCATCGAGTACGCGGCGGAGGACGTCGAGTACCTGCTGCCGGCACACGACAGCCTGGCTCGCCAACTCGAGGATCGCGGGCGCCTCGAATGGGCCGTCGAGGATTCCCGGGACCTGCTGGACGTGAGCCTGTACCGGAACGATCCGGCGCAGGCCATCGAGCGATTGAAAGGCGCCAGGAACCTGCGCGGCAAGTCGCGGGCTGCCGCCGTCCGGCTCGCCGCGTGGCGCGAGCAGGAAGCGATGCGACGTAACCGGCCGCGGCAATGGATCATGCGTGACCCCGTATTACTCGACATCGCAGTCAAGCGCCCGGATTCGCGAGACAAGCTGGGCCAGACTCCCGGCCTGAGCCCGAAAACGCTTGCGCGGACCGGCGATCAGTTGCTGGATGCCGTGGCCGCCGCCGACGGCGATCGGAATGATTACGAGCCGCCGAAAAAACCGAACGCGTCGCAGGCGGCAATGCTGAAAAAGATGCAAACGCGGGTTTCGCAGACCGCGGCTGACCTGGATCTCGCGCCGGAACTGATTGCACCCAAAAAGGAATTGTCGGCTGCCATGCTGGGACAGCGCGACTTGCGCATCTTTCGCGGCTGGCGCCGCGAGTTGCTCGGTAACAGTCTGCTCGAGATGCTAGACGATGCCTGAGAGGCGCTCGTATACCTCGTCGACCGAGCCGGTCGCATCGATCGTTTTCAGCTTGTTGCGCGAACGGTAGTAGTCGATCAACGGTTCGGTTTGCTGGCGATAAACGTCCAGCCGGTTCCTGATGGTCTCCTCGTTATCGTCGTCGCGCTGCAGCAGTTCGCCACCGGCCTCGGTACAAGCATCGAGTTCTTCCTGTGGCGAAAAGTAGATATTCAGGAGCTTGCCGTTCAGCGAGCAGGTGCGCCGTCCCGTCAAGCGCTTCAACAGGATCTCGAAATCGACGTCCAGCAGGATGGCCGCATCGAGTGGCTTGCCGAGCTCGTCCAGCAGCTCTTCGAGGTCGAGCGCCTGTTTTTCAGTGCGTGGAAATCCGTCCAGGATAAACCCTTCTGCCGCATCCGCTTCGGCCAATCGTTCACGAATGATGCCGAGCATGACGTCGTCCGACACCAGATCGCCGGATTCCATGATTTCCTTGGCCTTTTGCCCGAATCGGCTGCCGGCGGCAACCGCAGCGCGCAGCATGTCGCCGGTGGATATCTGCGGCACGGATTTTTCCTCCTGCAATCGCTTCGCCTGGGTGCCCTTACCGGAACCGGGTGCTCCGAGCAGAACAATTCGCATGCAAACTCTCTCTTATCCTGGGGTGTTGTTTGACAGTTTACTGAATTGTCCGCGACGAAAGCACCCCGGAGGTAATGATGAATCCAATTCAGTACACTGTCTGCAAAATCGCTACGTGAGGAATGTCTGTATGTCGGGCAAGAATGCTTTTTATGCACAGTCGGGTGGCGTAACAGCCGTGATCAATACCACCGCCTGTGCCGTCATAGAAACTGCGCGTAAAAACCGCAAGCACATCGCCAATGTGTATGCAGGCCGCAACGGCATCATAGGCGCGCTGACCGAAGACATGATCGATACCAATCGCGAATCGCGAGCCACGATCCGTGCGTTGGCGCACACGCCGGGTGGCGCGTTCGGTTCAGCGCGATACAAACTCAAGAGTCTGGAGGAAAACCTGGCCGAGTACGAGCGCCTGATCCAGGTATTCAAGGCGCACGATATCGGCTACTTCTTCTACAACGGTGGCAACGACTCGATGGATACGGCACACAAGGTCTCGCTGTTGAGCAAACGCATGGGATACCCGGTGCGCTGCCTCGGCATACCGAAGACGGTGGACAACGATCTGCCGGTCACCGACAACTGCCCCGGCTTCGGCTCGGTTGCCAAGTATGTCGCCGTATCGACCCAGGAGGCCGCGCTGGATGTCCTGTCCATGGCGAAAACCTCGACCAAGGTCTTCGTCCTGGAAGTCATGGGCCGGCATGCAGGCTGGATCGCCGCCGCAGGCGGGCTGGCTGGCAGCAAACCGGAAGAGCCGCCGCACGTGATCCTGTTTCCCGAGATTCCGTTCAACGAACGCAGTTTCCTGAAACGGGTGCGCGAGTCGGTCGAAAAATACGAGTATTGCGTCGTCGTGGTCAGCGAGGGTGCACGTTACGCGAACGGCAAATTTCTAGCCGAAGCAGGCACCACGGACGCATTCGGCCATGCCCAGCTGGGCGGCGTTGCGCCGGTCGTGGCCAACTTGGTGCGGGAAAAACTCGGCTACAAGTACCACTACGCGGTGGCTGATTACCTGCAGCGCTCGGCACGGCACATCGCCTCCGCAACCGACGTGAAGCAAGCCTATGCCGTCGGCGAAGCTGCGGTCAAAATGGCCATCGCCGGCGAGACCGCGGTCATGCCGGTCATCAAACGCCTGTCCGACAAACCGTACCGCTGGAAAATCGACAGCGCACCGCTTGCACGAATCGCAAACAAGGAAAAAATGCTGCCCCGGCGATACATTTCCCGCGACGGCTTCGGCATTACCGCGGCCGCCAGGCGGTACCTGCAACCGCTGATCACGGGCGAGGATTATCCCCCATATGTCAATGGCTTACCGCGGTACGTGAGGCTCAAGAACGTGCCGGTGCGGAAGCGGCTCAAGACAAAATTTGTGGTATGATGCGCCGCCTGCCGCGCACGGCCCCCTCGTCGCGGGCCCGGGCAGGACCAAGCGAAAAAGAAACCCGCGGGGAATCAAATCTTGCGTGAACATCGCCCCGGTTGCCTGTATGCGCCGGGGTCATTCGTGTGATTGGGAGACAATCTGATGACAAATGAAGTGGCACTGGGCCTCGCCATCGGTTCGGGTGTTCTGGCAGTCCTTTACGGACTCATATCCTCGCAATGGATACTCAAACAATCGGCTGGCAATGAGCGTATGCAAAAGATTGCCCTGGCAATCCAGGAGGGTGCGAGCGCCTACATGAACCGGCAGTACTTCACCATCGGCATGGTCGGTGTGGTGTTGTTCGTGGTTCTCGGTGTTGTGCTCGGCTGGGCAACGGCCGTCGGTTTTGCGATCGGCGCCATATTCTCCGGCCTGGCGGGTTATATCGGTATGTTCGTGTCGGTGCGGGCGAACGTGCGCACTGCACAAGCCGCCAAGAGCGGCGTCAACGCTGCGCTGGACGTGGCTTTTCGCGGCGGTGCGATTACCGGGCTCTTGGTCGTCGGCCTGGGGCTGATTGGCGTGGCCGGCTATTACCTGGTCTTGAGCAGCTTGGGTCTGAACGTCGACGACACCATTCACGCACTTGTGGGACTGGCGTTCGGTGGGTCGCTGATTTCGATATTTGCTCGACTGGGTGGCGGAATTTTCACCAAGGGTGCCGACGTCGGTGCCGACCTGGTCGGCAAGGTCGAAGCCGGTATCCCGGAAGACGACCCGCGTAATCCCGGCGTTATCGCCGACAACGTCGGCGACAACGTCGGCGACTGCGCCGGCATGGCCGCCGACCTTTTCGAGACCTATGCCGTGACCATTATCGCGACCATGCTGCTCGGCAGCCTGGTCGCTGCCGAGTTCGGCATAGCTGCCGTTTTCTATCCGCTGGTTCTGGGTGCCGTGTCGATCGTCGCCTCCATCATCGGCACGTTTTTCGTCAAGACGTCCGATGGCGGCAAAGTCATGGGCGCACTTTATAAAGGCGTTATCGTCGCCGGCGTGATCGCCGCCGTGGTTTTCTATTTCATCACTGACGCCATGATGGCCGGCAGTGGCAACGTCATGGGAATTTATGCTTCGGCGCTGATCGGACTGGCATTGACCGCCGCGATGGTATTCATCACCGAATACTACACGGGGACCGACTACAAGCCGGTCAAGACCATCGCGGAGGCCTCACTGACCGGCGACGCGACCAACATCATTGCCGGCCTCGGGGTGTCGATGAAAGCGACCGCATGGCCGGTCATTGCGGTGTGCGCGAGTATCTGGGGCTCGTTCCTGCTGGCGCCGGAGGGTGACTCGCTTGCCGGGCTGTACAACATCGCCATCGCCGCCACCACGATGTTGTCGATGACCGGCGTCATTGTCGCGCTCGATGCATTCGGTCCGATTACCGACAATGCCGGCGGCATCGCTGAAATGTCCGAGCTGCCGCCGGACGTTCGCAAGATCACCGACCAGCTCGACGCAGTCGGCAATACCACCAAGGCGGTTACCAAGGGCTACGCCATCGGCTCCGCCGGACTGGCGGCGCTGGTGCTGTTTGCGGATTACACCAACGCACTCGAGGGCCAGGGCATGAACCTGTCCTTCGACCTGTCGGACTACCGCGTCATCGTCGGCCTGTTCATCGGCGGACTGGTACCGTTCCTGTTCGGATCGATGGCCATGGAGGCCGTGGGCCGCGCAGCCGGATCCGTAGTCAACGAGGTGCGCCGGCAGTTTCGTGAGATCGAAGGCATCATGGAAGGCACCGGCAAACCCGATTACGGGCGCGCCGTGGACCTGCTCACCAAAGCCGCCATCAAGGAAATGATCGTGCCATCGTTGCTGCCGGTCGGCGTGCCGTTGCTCGTCGGGTTGCTGCTGGGCCCGGTGGCCCTGGGTGGCCTCTTGCTCGGCACCATCGTCACCGGCCTGTTCGTGGCAATTTCCATGACTGCCGGCGGTGGCGCCTGGGATAACGCCAAGAAATATATCGAGGACGGCAATTTCGGCGGCAAAGGATCGGATGCACACAAAGCGGCGGTGACCGGTGATACCGTCGGCGACCCCTACAAGGACACCGCCGGACCGGCGATCAATCCGCTGATCAAGATCATCAATATCGTGGCGCTGCTGATCGTTCCCCTATTGTAAGCAGCAGAAGGTCAGGGCCTCCGGCCCTGACCCCGGCTCCCCGGACTCCGGTCGAACCTGGGTCAGAGCCCCTGGCTCTGACCCTATCCCAGGATCCGGTAGCTGCCGGTAGAGCCGCTGCCCAGCGATGCCGGCGGGTCGATAAAATTACCCTGTACGAAGTCGATGCCGACGTTGCGCAGCCAGTCGAAGTCTTCCTGTTGCTCGACTTGCTCGGCGACAACCCGGAACTCCAGGGTCCGGGCAAGCTTGATCATCGCCGACACCATCTCCTGGTTGACCTCGTCGGAACTCAGGTTGCGCGTATAGGTGCCATCGATTTTCAAATAGTCGACCGGCAGGTTCTTGAGGTTGGAAAACGAACCCAGGCCACTGCCAAAATCGTCGAGAGCAAACTCGCAACCGAGGCCGTGCAATACTTCGATGAAGCGTTGCGCGTGCTGCACGTTATTCGAGATCGCGCTCTCGGTGACCTCGAAGCAAATGCTGGCGGGAGACACGCCGCTGTGGTCCAGTGCATCGACCACGAAACTCAGGAACTCTTCGTCGCCAAGCGTCTGCCCGGAGATGTTGACAGCACAACTGCGGCGGCTGGCCAGCTTGATTTCACCCGAGCTTATGGCGGCGAGGGTTGCATTGACGACCCAGCGGTCGATCTGCGGCATCAACTGGTAGCGTTCCGCGGAGCGCAGGAAATCCGCACTGTTTGCTTTTCGCCCGTGTTGATCGGGCATGCGGATGAGCACCTCGACCGCCGGGCCGCTGGTCTCCCCGGGCCCGGTCGCGATGATCGGCTGGGTCGCCAATTCGAATTTGCTTTCGTGCAATGCCTCCTGCAGTTGCCGCAGCCACTGGATGTCGCCGCGTTCCCGGGCAATCGCTTCGTCGCGAGCCGAGTACACGTGGACCTGGCTGCGGCCGCGCTGCTTGGCTACGTAACAGGCAGAGTCCGCGGCGCTCATGATGTCCTGCAACGCGGCGCTGGCATGCGTGATTTCGACCAGACCTATCGAGATACCGATATTGAAAATCTTGTCCTGCCAGACAAAACGATAATCGGCCACCGCGTTACAGATATCGGTAGCAATCTGCCGTGCCTTGTCCAGCGGGCAGCCCATCAACAAGGTACCGAACTCGTCGCCGCCGAGACGTCCGACAAAATCGGAATCGCGCACCTGGTCCTTGATCAAGGTCGCGACCTCGCGAAGCATGTTGTCACCGGCAATGTGACCGCAACTGTCATTGACTGCCTTGAATCGATCGAGATCCATGTAGAAAACGATGTGCACGCCCTCTTCCGCGTGCGCGGAGTCGATCGCTTCCTGCAACCGTCGTTCGAATTCGCGGCGATTGATCAGCCCGGTCAGGGCATCGTGCGTGGCCTGGTAGCTCATTTGACGGGTCAGACCACGAATTTCACTGACGTCGTGAAATACGACCACCGTCCCCGAGATACTATTGCCCGGGCCGCGTACCGGTGACGCCGTGATTTCGACCGAGTGCTCGTGTTCACCGTCGCCGCTGACCAGCAGTGCGCGCCGTCCCATGTTGACCCGCCGGCGCATCGACAGGCAGCGTTCGACCGGGTCGCCGAGCGGCCTCCTGTCCGCCTCGTCGATCAGGCTGAACAGTTCGCCCAGCTTGTGGCCGGACGCATCGTCGCGATTGGCGCCGGTCATCGCCTCTGCCGCGCGATTCATGTAATCGATGCGGCCCTGGTTGTCGGTGGTGATGACGCCTTCCGAGATCGACTCGAGCGTGTACTGTGCTTGCCGTTTGCTGCGGCTCAACGACACTTCGAGACTCTTGCGATAACTGACGTCGCGGGCAATGGTCAGTATCGCCCGGTTGCCGCGAAATTCGATCAGCGAACTTTGCGCTTCGACCCACAGGCCGCGTTCCGCACCATCGATCAACTGGATTTCCAGTCGCCGCGGCGCCGACTCGCCGGCCAGATGATCGTTCATGGTTTTGCGAAACAGGGCCCGATACGCCGGCTTGACGAGGTCTGCGACTTCCCTTCCCTCGAGTTGATTAGGATTCAGGCCAACCAGGTTGGCGGCACTGTCATTGGCCAGCAAGATGCGCTCATCGTGGACCAAAACGATTTCCGGTAATGTTTTTGCGAATTCGGCAAACAGCTTGTCGCGGTCCTGGATTTCCTCGTCGCGTTCGCCGATGGCGTCAAACAGGCGATTGATGGTGTCTGCAAGATCACCGATATCGCTGCGGCCCGTCGTCTGCAAGCGGCGACCGACGGACGCATCCGCGGACACCGAGATAAGTTCCTGGTTGAGTTCATCGAGTCGCTGGACAAGGCGTCGCCGGCGGAGCCAGAAAGCAAGGAGCAAAATCAGGGAAACTGACAGTGCTGCGGCAAGCGCGAAAATTACGAGGCTCGGTGACATGCAGTTACTTCAGCCGGCATCATGCGAATTCGGCTTGCGCCCCCGGCCTCGTCAGTACCAATGCTATCCCAGCGCAATTTCGTCCGTCCTTGATCGGCTATCGTGCAAATGATGCCGTTAAACGATCATTTGTTATTATTGAGCGCTCGACTTGCATCTCCTATGCCGGAGATCCGAGGCGAATTTGAACAGTCGTTGTGTGCACGCTTAAGGATATCCCAGCTACCATGGCGCGCCGCGACGATTCACCATAATTCGACAAGCTGCCGTTGCCCGCGACCTCGAGTATGCCGACGGTCGACCAGCTCGCCGAGCGTTTATGGCCACAATTCAATAACTTAAAGGTCAATGACAGCATGAATCCGGAAATGGCGCGGCGCCAAATGGTGCAGCAGCAGGTGCGGGCCTGGGATGTCTTCGACGAGCGCGTCCTCGAGGCCCTGGGCAGCGTCGCCCGGGAGCGATTCGTGCCCGCCGGATTCGCCGAGGTCGCGTATGCGGATACCGAAATCCCGCTGGGCTACGGCCAGGTCATGCTGCGACCGATCATCGAAGGTCGGTTGTTGCAAGCGCTGGAGCTTGCGGAGAATGACGAGGTCCTCGAAATCGGCACCGGCTCAGGCTACCTGTGTGCCTGCCTGAGCCGGCTGTGTGCCTCGGTGACCAGCATCGACCTGCACGAGGATTTCGTCACCAGGGCCCGCGACACGCTGGATGATGCCGGCGTCGCGAATGCAACGCTCGAGTGTATGGACGCCAGCGATCGGCTTCCTGAGGGCAAGTTCGACGCGATCGCCGTGACCGGATCGGCTCCGCGTATCGATGAGCGCTTTACCGCCGCACTGAAACCCGGCGGCAGGTTATTCATGGTCGTCGGCGAGTCACCGCAAATGGATGCCTGCCTGGTGATTCGGGGGGACGAGGGATTGCAAAAGCACGTCCTGTTCGAAACAGATATTCCTGCGCTGGAAAATTTTGCCAGGAAGCCCCTATTTTCGTTTTGATTGAAACCATGCGGCATTGATACGCATCTAATCGCATGATGTCGATTGCCCGTGATGCCGGCGCCCTGGAGTATTGATTTGTACCAAGACTTGTCACCGGCCGAATTCGCGAAGCTGCGCGAAGTCGACGCTGCGTGGCAATTACTCGACGTCCGGGAGCCCTGGGAAATCGACATCGTCTCGCTGCCCGACACCATCAGGATCCCACTGGCCGAAGTCCCGGCCCGCGTCGACGAACTGGACGCCGAACGTCCGCTGGCGGTCATTTGCCACTCCGGGGGCCGCAGCGCCAGGGCTGCCGGGTTCCTGGCCGCCAACGGGTTCGCCCGGGTTGCGAACATCGCCGGCGGCATCGATGCCTGGTCGCAGGAACTCGATCGCTCACTGCCGCGTTACTGAGCGGCCGGGTACTTCACCAGCTTGACTGATATAGTGATATAGTTAACCATAACACCTAACGGAAGCCGCTGTCCATGGAAGCCTCAAAATGAATAAATCGATGAATGTCAGAAACCTGTTTTTACTGTTGTCTGCCCTGCTGGTGCCCGGACTCGCGGCACCTGCTTCCCTTCTCGAGGTTTACCAGCAGGCGCTGCAAAGCGACCCGCTGATTCACGAGGCGGAGGCGCGCCGGCTGGCGGCCCTGGAGGCGACTCCCCAGGCACGGGGTTCGCTGTTGCCGCAACTCTCGGCCGGCGCGAGCTGGTTCAAGGGCAACGATTCCCGGCTGCAGCAGGAGGCGATCCAGGACGGCACGGGCAACATCATTGCCTTCAATACGGTTGATGCCGATTCCGATTTCGACGGCTTTGGCTGGAATGCCGAACTGCGCCAGACCGTGTTTCGCTGGGACCAGTTCATCGGTCTCAAGCAGGCCGGAAAGCGCGTTGCCAAGGCAGAGGTGGATTTCGAAGCGGCGCAGCAGGACCTGATCGTACGCGTTGTCACCCGCTACTTCGATGTGCTTGCCGCCGAGGATCGCCTGACGTCGATCCATGCAGACCGGCTGGCGATTGCACGACAGCTCGAGCAGGCACAACAGCGGTTCGAAGTCGGCCTGATCGCGATTACCGATGTCCAGGAGTCGCAGGCCGCCTACGACCAGTCCGTCGCCAACGAGATCCAGGCAAAACGGGAGCTGGCCACGTCCAGATACCTGCTACGTGAAATCACCGGTGAATACATTTCGGAGTTGTCGGCGCCGCGTGAAGAATTTCCGCTGGTTTCGCCGAATCCGGCCGACGAAGCGAGCTGGATCGATCTCGCCATGAGTCAGAACCTGTCACTGGTCTCCAGTCGATTCGACGAGGAGATTGCCCGGGACGAGATTGCGTTTCGCCGCAGCGGCCATTACCCGACCCTGGACCTGGTGGCGAACTACGACGACAGCGACACGGATATCAGTAACCTGACGATCGGCGGCGTGCCGACGATCAATCCGAACTTTCCCACCGGCAGCACCCGTGATTCGATTGCATTGCAGTTCAATCTGCCGCTATTCGAGGGCGGACGCACCAATTCGCGGGTTCGCGAGGCCGTCTATCTGCATCGCGCCAGCAGGGAACAATTGCAACGCGTTGCCAGGGAAACCGAGCGCCAGGCGCGCGACGCCTACCTCGGCGTGTTGTCCGAGATCAGCCGCGTCAGGGCACTCGAACAGGCGGTGGCATCGAGCCGCACCGCACTGCAGGCGACCCAGGCAGGTTTCGAGGTGGGTACCCGCACCATCGTCGACGTGCTCAATTCGCAACGTGCCCTGTACACGGCAATCACCAATTACTATGCGAGTCGCTATACCTATATCGGCAACGTTTTGCGCCTGAAACTCGCCGCCGGAAACCTGCAGATCCAGGACCTGGAGGAAATCGATCGCTTCCTGGTCGAACGACGGCCGCCCGAGGAAGTCATTGCGGAAGACGCGGCGCGGTCCGGCGAAAACTAAAAGCCTACTGATCCATCGCCCTGGTGAGGTGCGGCGAGAGCAGTTGCAGCAGCCGATCGAGCGCGCCCTTGTTTTGCCGGACGATCGTGAGGCCGCGACTGCCGATGTCAGTGGCGCGTTGCGGGTCTGCGAACAAGTCCGTTACCGCCGTGGCGAGTTCGTCCGCATCATGCACCGCGATTGACGCACGGTGATCGGCGAACATCGCGGCGATTTCCTGGGTATGAAACAGGTACGGGCCGGTGATGACCGGCTTGCCGAGCGCCGCCGGCTCCAGCAGGTTGTGGCCACCGATCGGTACCAGGCTGCCACCGACGAAGGCCACGTTTGCCGCCGCATAAAACAGCGGTACGTCGCCCATGGTGTCGCCCAGGTAGACCTCCGTGTCGGCTGTGCACGGGACACCGTCGGTGCGTGCGACATGCCTGATCGAATGCCGTTGCAACAGGCTGCGTACGCCCGCAAAGCGTTCCGGATGGCGCGGCGCCAGGATGAGCAACGCATCCGGAAACGTCGCGCGAATTTTCTTATGCGCCTGGATGACCAATTCCTCCTCACCGTCGTGAGTGCTGGCGGCGACCCAGACGCGCCGTTGTGCAAAATTATCGCGACGAAACGCTGCGCCGCGCCCGAGAAGCTCGTCGGCCAACTCGATATCGAACTTGATGTTGCCGGTGACCTTGGTTCGCTCCGGCGCCGCGCCGAGAGACCGGAAACGCTCGGCATCGGTCTGGCTTTGGGCCGCTATGATGATGCCGTACGACAGGGTCTCGCGAAAAAGCGGCAGGAACCTGCGGTAGGTGCCGACGGAATTCGGAGAGATGCGGGCACTGACCAGCACCAGGGGAATGTTTCGCTTGCCGCATTCATAGTACAGATTCGGCCAGATTTCGGTCTCCAGGATCAGCGCAATCTCCGGGCGCACCGCATTGAAATAGCGCGTGACCGCAAACGGTATCTCGAACGGGATGAAACAGTGCTCGACGGACTCGCCGAATAAGGCCCTGACCCGTTCCGCACCGGTTGGCGTCACCGTGGTAACGAGCAGCCGCCTGTCCGGAAACTGTTCGACGAGTGCCTTGACCAGCGGCACCGACGCTTGCACCTCACCGACCGACACCGCATGAATCCAGATGCAACCAGCGGCGAGATCCGGATAGCCAAAGCCGAATCGCTGGCCGAAACGGTCCCAGTAACCGCGATTGCCGATGCCGCGGACGATCCAGTAGATGGCGTATACCGGCATCAACAGGTAGGTGACAATTGCGTATGCGAATCGCATCAGACAGCGGTCAAATCTGCTGGTCGGCGTGTCGCTCGTTGCAAGCCAGTCAGCCGCGCAGCTTCTGAATGATCTTGCTGGACGAGTGTCCCTCGCGAAATGCCAGCACCCTGACTTCACCGCCGTTACTCAAGACATCCCTGGCCCCGGCGATTTCCTCGGGTTGGTAGTCGCCGCCTTTAACCAGCACATCGGGACGGAGCTTGGCAACCAACCGTGCGGGCGTGTCCTCGGTAAACGGCACGACCCAATCGACCGCGGCCAGTCCGGCCAGCACCGACATGCGATCCTCCAGGGTGTTGACGGGGCGACCTTCGCCTTTGAGCCGGCGCACGGAGTCATCGTCGTTGACGGCAACGATCAGCCGATCGCCGAGGCTCTTGGCTTCTTCCAGGTAAGCAACATGTCCGGCATGCAGGAAATCGAAGCAGCCATTGGTCATGATGATCGACTCGTTGCGCGCCTTTGCCTCGCCAACCAGGCCTACGAGTTCGTTTTCGCCGACCAGGCCACGGCCGCCCTGGCCGCGTTGATGCAAGGCGGCGCGAATTTCTGAAGGAGTCACCGATGCGACGCCCAGCTTGCGCACCACCAGACCTGCTGCAAGATTTGCGAGTGCAGCAGAATTTGCGAGCGATTCGCCGCTTGCAAATGCCGCGGCAAAAACCGCAATCGCAGTGTCTCCCGCACCGGTAACATCGAAAACTTCCCTGGCACGGGTCGACAGGAACAACGGTTCATCGGACGCGCCGACCAGCAACATACCTTTCTCGCTGCGGGTGATCAGCAGGGCTTCGAAGCCGAGGTTTGCAATCATGTCCCGGGCGCGGTCGACGAGTTCGTCGTCGGATTCGCAATCTCCGGCAACCGCCTCGAACTCCGCCTGGTTCGGCGTAATGACTGTCGCACCCCGGTATTTTTCGAACTCGCGCCCTTTCGGATCGACGAGTACCGGCACGCCGGCATCCCTGCACATAGCGATCATCTCGGATACCTTGTTCAGGGCTCCTTTGGCATAGTCCGACAAAACGACGGCGGTTGCCGAGCCCAGTTCTTTCTTCAAGAGCTTGCCGAGCGCATCGTCGGACGCAGGGCGTCGTTCCTCGCGATCGAGACGTATCAGCTGCTGCCCACGGCTTTGCACCCGGGTCTTGGTGGTCGTCGGCCAGCCCTGGTCGGTTTGGAACCGGCACTGGATATCCTGCGCCTCGAGGACGGACCGCAGGGTATCCGCCTCCTCGTCTTTGCCGACGACGCCGATCAGGGTGGTACGCACCCCCAGGCTGACCAGGTTGACGGCGACGTTTGCCGCCCCGCCGGCGCGCGACTGCGTATCGCGCACGTGTACCACCGGCACCGGGGCCTCGGGTGAAATGCGCCCGGTGGCACCGAACAGGTAGCGGTCCAGCATGACGTCGCCGGCAACGACGATGGAGGCCGATGAAAAATCAGGGATCGACAGGGTCACGGCGAGATAGTACTACAGCCATGACGAATTTCGCGGAGTCGCGGAAGCTCTGAAACCGTCAGTTTTGATGCGAGTGCGAGGAAGCGCCGCGCGGAGAACCGGAGTGTATATGCAATAAATAAGGATTCGAGCACGGCGCTGACGAAGCAATCGCGCAAAGGGGGCGTTTTTCGGAGCTTCCGATCAGCCGCATTTAGAGTCGGCGCAGGCCAAACAGGTCATACACCCGTCCATCATGACCACAGCCGCCGTATTGCAGCGGCTGCAGAGTTGCGCGCCTTCGGGATACTCGGACTTCGAAAACGCATCCTGCTGTCGGCTGCTGGCCTCGAATTCCGCCCGTTTTTCCTCGAGCAATTTCTTTTGCGCTTCGTCGAGTTCGGCCTTCTTGAGCAAACCGATCGATATCAGGTGTTTCTCCACGATATACCCGAGTTCGGCAATGATCGACGGCATGAACGTGCCACCGGGCTTCCAGTAGCCGCCGCGAGGATCGAAAACCGCCTTGAGCTCATCGGCCAGGAAAGTGACGTCGCCGCCTTTGCGGAAAACGGCCGAGATAATTCGTGTCAGTGCGACGATCCATTGATAGTGATCGAGATTCTTGGAATTGATGAAAATCTCGAACGGGCGGCGTTTTTCGTGCTCGGTGCCTTCATTCAGGATGATATCGTTGATCGTGACGTACATTGCGTGATCGGAGACCGGGGTTTTGACCTTGTAGGTCGAGCCGACCAGCATTTCCGGGCGTTCCAGCTTCTCGTGCATGCGAATCACTTCGGCGCCACCGTCCGTCGCCTCACGGCGGAATTCCTGGCGCGGCGCTTCGATCTTCGCCCTTTCGCCGGGCTTCACTGAATAACCGACGATTTTCTTTTCGATCTTGGTTTTGCTCATGAATTCAAACCTCAAAACTTGCCGTAATAGCCTTCCTTGAGGGCATCAAACAGATTTGCCGCGGTGTGAACCTCGCCGTCGTATTCAAGCTCTTCGTCTCCTCTGAGCTCGATTTCCGAGCCGTCCTCCAGAGTAAAACAGTAAACGGTGCTCTTCAGGTCCTGTTCCTTGACCAGGACACCCTGGAACGCTTGCGGATTGAAGCGGAACGTCGTGCAACCCTTCAGCCCCTGCTCGTATGCATACAGGTAGATGTTCTTGAAATCCTCGTACGGATAGTCGGTCGGCACGTTGGCCGTTTTGGATATCGACGAATCGACCCACTTTTGTGCTGCCGCCTGGATATCCACGTGCGCGGTCGGCGTAATGTCTTCCGCCGTAATGAAATAATCGGGCAGCGCGTTGGCCGCCGATTCTTCGCTATCGCCCGCACCGGGCATAGCGGCCGGATTGACCCGCTCGCGGTAGGCCAGCAACTCGAATGAGAAGACGTCCACCTTCTCCTTGGTCTTCTTGCCCTCGCGAATGACGTTGCGGAAATAGTGGTGTGCGAAGCTGGGCTCGATGCCGTTACTGGCATTGTTGGCCAGTGACAGCGAGATTGTGCCGGTCGGCGCGATCGAGCTGTGATGGGTAAACCGCGCGCCAACCTTCGCCAGCTCTGCGACCAGCTCCGGTCTTTCCGTGGCGATGCGCTGCATGTAGCGGCTGTAACGCGTGTGCAGGATACGACCTGGGACCCGGTCGCCGAGCTTGTAGCCGTCTGCCGCCATTTCCGGTCGTTTCGCGAGCATCTCGCGGGTGACTTCGAATTCCTCGTCCATGATGGGAGCGGCACCCTTTTCCTTGGCCAGCTCCAGCCCGGCTTCCCAGCCAGCCAGTGCGAGCTGCTTGGCCACCTCTTCCGTGAAGCGAACCGATTCGGCATCCCCGTATTTCATGCGCAACATCGTAATGGTCGAGCCGAGGCCCAGGAAACCCATGCCGTGACGTCGCTTGCGCATAATTTCCTCGCGCTGCCGGGGCAGTGGCAGTCCGTTGATCTCGACTACGTTGTCCAGCATGCGCGTAAATATCTTGACGACCTTGCGGAATTCGTCCCAGTCGAACCTGGCCTCCTCGGTGAACGGCTCGACGACGAACTTGGTGAGATTGATCGAGCCGAGCAGGCAGGACCCGTAAGGCGGCAACGGCTGTTCGCCGCAGGGGTTGGTCGCGCGAATATTCTCCGCAAACCAGTTGTTGTTCATCTCGTTGACCCTGTCGATCAGCACGAAACCCGGCTCCGCGAAATCGTAGGTCGACGCCATGATGAGGTCCCACATGCGACGCGCTGGCAGACTCTTATATATCTTGCACGCGACCAGGCCGGTATCGTTGCTGACGTAATTGCCCGGCTCCGGCCACTCCCGCCACACGAACTGGCTCGGATCGTCGAGGTCCAGACCGTCCTGCTCGATTTCACGGGGCGTGACGGGAAACGCGAGCTGCCACTCCGCATCGTCAGTCACCGCCTGCATGAATTCGTCGGTGATGAGCAGCGACAGGTTGAATTGCCTGAGCCGTCCGTCCTCGCGCTTGGCGCGGATGAACTCCATCACGTCCGGATGGCCGATGTCGAAGGTACCCATCTGCGCGCCGCGACGGCCACCTGCGGAGGACACCGTAAAGCACATCTTGTCGTAGATATCCATGAACGACAGCGGCCCCGAGGTATAGGCGCCGGCGCCGGTCACGTACGCCCCCTTCGGGCGCAGTGTCGAGAATTCGTAGCCGATTCCACAGCCCGCTTTCAGCGTCAGGCCGGCCTCGTGCACCTTGTTCAGGATGTTGTCCATCGAATCGGCAACGGTGCCCGACACCGTGCAATTGATGGTCGAGGTCGCCGGCTTGTGCTGCTGGGCGCCGGCGTTCGAGATGATTCGGCCTGCGGGAATCGCGCCGTTGCGCAATGCCCAGAGGAAATTCTCGTACCATTGCTCACGCAAATTCTCGGATTCGACGTCCGCCAGCGCCCGCGCGACCCGCTTGTAGGTATCGTCTATGCCCGCATCGATGTGTTCGCCGCTCTTCGCGGTCAGTCGGTATTTAGAATTCCAGATATCGAGAGACGCTGCTTGCAGTTCGATGTCGGCGACAGACTGCGCGTCAAGATGTACCGCAGACTTCATCTTGCCCCTTACTCCCTAGATTCCTTGTGTGGAGACCCCAAGCCTTGCCCCGATCACACTTTTTGAAGAGTGAAAAGTTCCCCGCTCGCCGCTGCGCTTGTTTTCTGCGGCGAGTGCCCAAATGGCTCTGTTTCTTCATTAGGCCAAGCACAAGATGTTGTGCCGGCCAAGCTTCAAGATTATGCCTGCAGGGAACGGCTGTCAAGGCTTTGCAGGTTTTTTTTCTGAGAGTCAAAAGCGAATAAAATCAATAATTTATCTAAACAATGCGAGTAAGTTCTTTAAATTACTCGCGAAAAAAATGACGCTTTCGTGAAAGCCGCCAATCACTAGATATTGTGGCTGTAAAAATCCAAAAACAAAGCCTTTTCTCGCCGTCGATTTTACGCTTTTCCACGCCTTGAAATGCCGCCGCGCGGCCCTATTAATGCCCCCATTCGAGGATAAAGCGTGCGGATTGAAATGCCGCTTTCCGGCATGAAACAAACCTTCCAGGAGGAGTGATACATGAACATTGCCAGATTTGAACCGTGGAGCCTGATCGATATGCTGCATCGTGACCTCGATCAGATCGCCGGCCGCCGTTTCGGTATGACCAATGAAGAAAACGGTGGCGCTACGGTTGCCGACTGGGTACCGGCAGTCGACATCGTCGAGGAGAAAGACCGCTTCGTATTACGTGCGGACGTTCCCGGCGTCAACCCGGACGACATCGACGTCAACATGGAAAACGGTATGTTGACGGTGTCCGGTGAACGCCACGACGAGAAAACCGAGGAGACCCAGGGAATGCGTCGCGTAGAGCGAGTCAGCGGCAAGTTTTATCGCCGCTTCAGTCTGCCGGATACCGCCAACGCGGACGAGATTTCGGCCAGAAGCACTAACGGCATTCTCGAGGTAGTCATCCCCAAGCAGCCTGCAGTACAGGCGCGTCGGATCACCGTAAAATCCGCTTGACGGTCCTTGTGCGACGAAGCGACCGGTCCCGGCATCCATGCCAGGGACTGGTCGCTGGTTGCGCCAGGAAAAACGGAACTTTCCGGGGCAATTCCCTGTCCTCTGCCAAACAGGCTATGCTTGGGCACCTGTTCACAGGGCATTCAGGAGCGGCGCTTAAAATTTACCGTCATCGAGGACGGCGAGCCGGCCACAACGCTGCCGCCTGTGACACTGAATTGATGAGGAACTTCGCTTCATGAGCAAAACCTATCGCCTGATGCGCGTTATTGCGCTCGTGTTCATCGCATCAACGGCTTCCGCCGCGCTGCCCGACAGCGTGGACGGTCAACCCTTGCCGAGCCTTGCACCGCTGGTCAAGGAAGTCGCACCGGCCGTGGTAAACATTCGCGTCAGCCAGACTGTGAGTTCGCGATCGCCTTATGGCGATGAGATGTTTCGGCGGTTTTTCGGTTTACCGGACATTGACGGCGGATCACGCGAGATCGCAAGTGCGGGCTCCGGCGTGATCGTCGACGCGGACAACGGCTACATCCTTACCAATCATCATGTGGTCGACGGCGCGGATCGCATACAGGTGTCCTTGCTCAACGACATGACGCTGGATGCAGAGGTCATCGGCTCGGATGCCGCCACCGACATCGCGGTCCTCAAGGTCGATCAGAACGATCTTGTGGCAATACCTATTGGCGATTCGGACACCGTCGAAGTCGGCGATTTCGTCATCGCCATCGGCAATCCTTTCGGCCTCGGCCACACCGTCACCTCCGGCATCGTCAGCGCCCTTGGGCGCAGCGGCATCAGCCGCGACGGCTACGAGGATTTCATCCAGACGGATGCTTCGATCAATCCCGGCAACTCCGGCGGCGCGCTGGTCAACATGCGCGGCGAGCTGGTGGGCATCAATTCGGCGATCGTAAGCCGCACCGGCGGCAATGTCGGCATCGGCTTTGCCGTGCCCTCGGAAATTGCGCGCTCGATCATGAACCAGATCCTGGATTTCGGCGAGGTCCGCCGCGGTCTTCTCGGTGTTTCGATCCAGACTATCGATGCGGAAAGTGCCAAGGCGCTCGGTGCCGAGGTCGAAAGCGGCGCCCTGGTGTCCGCCGTCGAGCCCGGCTCCGCGGCCGAAGATGCCGGCCTCAGGGTCGACGACATCATCGTCAGGGTCAATGAGAAGAAAATCGACACCGGAAACGAACTGCGCAACGCCATCGGCCTGAAGCGCTCCGGTGAGGTGGTCGACATCGAATTTGTCCGTGACGGCCGGTCACGGACGGTCAGGGCAACGCTCGGCCAGCGGATGTCGGCACAGGTCACCGGCGCCGATATTCACCCCGGCCTCGACGGCGCCGTGTTCGCCACCTCCTCGACCAACGCGAGTGGCGGCGTCGAAGTCATCGAAGTCGAACCCGGCAGCCCGGCCGCACAGCGCGGCTTGCGAGCCGGCGACGTCATCATCGCGGTGAACAGGCAGCAGGTGCAGGACTTGCAACAGATGTCGGCCATTGCGGCCTCCAACAACATCCTGTTTCTGCTCGTGCAACGCGGCGACCGGTCCCTGATGCTGCAGATTCGCTAACGCCTATGAACACAGCATGGAAGTTTCATGCTGTCATTGCCGGCATCCTGCTGGCGATAACGTCTGCCGGGGTGCAAGCTGCGGACAGTCGGCAACTCCAGGCGCAACGCGCTGCCTTCCAGGACGTCTATGCCGAGGTCGAGCGCGGCAACTGGCAACCCGTCGCCAGGTACCAGCGACTGCTCGACGATTACATCCTGTGGCCCGACCTCAGGGCCGCCTATCTCAGAGCGCAACTGGCGACGATCGATCACGCCGAGGTCACGGAGTTCCTCGATCGTTACGGTCAGCTGAAACCGGCTCGAGAATTGCGTTACGTTTTTGCGCTGCATCTCGCTGAAGAAGGGCACCTGGCGGAATTCCGCGACATCTACAAGCGGCACTACAGCGATCTCGCCGTTGCCAAACTCGATTGCATTGCTCTCAGGGCAGCGATCGAGGAAGGATCGAGCCAAAGCGTCGTCGAGCGCGGTTTACAGTTGTGGCTGAGTGGCAAAAGCCAGGAAGACGAATGCGACCCGGTGTTCGACCATTTGCGCACCGCCGGTGCTCTGACCGACGACCATTACCGGCAACGGTTTGGCCTGGCGATCGACGCGCGGCAGTTTGCGCTGGCACGATACCTGTCGAGCTCGCTGCCCGACGCTTACACCGATGAGGCGACACGCTGGCTCGAGGCACGCGACGATTCGTTGCTGTTCGTGCAGCGTTTTCGCGATCGTGCCGGCGACGAGATTCCGCACGCGCAGCTCGGCTACGCAATCGAACGCATTGCCTTCAGCGAGCCGTTGCTGGCACACAAGGAATGGCTTGCACTGCAGGATATCCACACGTTTCCCGCGTCACTGCGTAATCGCGTCGATCGCCACATTGCGTTGTGGGCCGCCAGGCGGCAACTCGATGAAGCCCGAACGCTGCTCGACGCATTGCCGGCCGAGGCAAGCGATGCGGAAGTGCAACGCTGGAAGATTCGTTCGAGCTTGCGCATCGAGGACTGGGACGGCGTGCTGCGGTCAATCGCATCATTGCCCGCCGACGATCGGCAACAGGATCAGTGGCTGTTCTGGGAAGCGATCGCGCTTCAGCAAGTCGATCAATCGCAAGCCGCGAGCTCGAAGCTGGCCTCGCTGGCGAGATCGCGAAGCTATTACGGCTTTCTCGCCGCGGACGCGCTGGGGAGAGACTACACCTATGCACACAATCGGCTGATTCCGGATGCGAAACTTGCCGAAAAGCTCATGCGCGATCCGGCACTGGTGCGCGCCAGGGAATTGTTCCTGGTCGGCCTCGAGGGCCGCGGTCGCTCGGAATGGGACGCTGCCGTAGCTGACCTGAGGCCGTATGAACAGGTACAGGCAGCGATACTCGCGCATGAATGGGGTTGGCACTCGCGTGCGATTGCGACGGCCTCCCTGATCGGTCAGTTCGATGACCTGGAAATTCGCTACCCCCTGCCGTGGCGTGAGCACTTTCAGCGTTTTTCACGAAACGCAACGATCGACGACAGCCTGGCTTACGGCATTGCGCGCAGCGAAAGCCTGTTCATGCCCGATATCCGTTCGCACGCCGGTGCCGTTGGCGTGATGCAGCTACTGCCGGAGACCGGCCGCCGCCTGGCTCGCGAGCTGGGGCAACCCTGGTACGGCAATGGCAGCCTGACGGACTGGGAAACCAATATACGGCTTGGCACGGTTTTCTTGAGAAAAATGCTCGACCGTTTCGGTGGCCACCCGGTGCTGGCGACGGCTGCCTATAATGCCGGACCTCTAAAGGTCGACGACTGGCTGCCGCAGGTCGGGCACGTCGACACCCGCATCTGGATCGAAAACATTCCTTATAACGAGACCCGCGAATACGTGCGCCGCGTGCTGACGGCGGACGCCATCTTTCACTGGCGCATGACTGGCAAAACCAAGCGCCTGTCGGCAGCATTCCTGCCGATTGCCGCGCGCAGCGACGCCGTGGCACAGGTGGATTAATCGCCGGCCTGTTCCAGACGTTGCCGGCGTTCGTCTGCATCCAGGTCCGCAAGCTTTTTTGACTCCGCGTAAAAACAGCTGAGATCCTGTCGACAATCGTCGTACAGCCTGGCGAACGCGACTTCATATCCCTGGTACAGGCCCAGCGGTACCAGGTGAGCGTTGTTCAGCGGTCCGGCCAGCCAGTTCGATTCGCCGCTGCCGGCGAACAATTCCGCCGCCGATGCTGCCAGTTCATCGAGCAAGGCGCGTTTTCTTTGCCGTTTGACAGCCACTTCTGCATCCGAGGAATAAAGCTCGCGCAGCCTGGCCCTGTACGCCTCCACCCGGGACATCACCCTGCGCCGCAGTTCCCGGTTACGAGCGATCTGACGTGCCCGATCCGACTGGTCGCGCTGCTCGAGCCAGCGCCCGATGCCGACGTCGGCCACCGCGGTGGCGAATGACTCGTTAAACGCGGTGTCACCCTTCACGTATAGTTTTTGATGTGCCAGCTCGTGAAAAATCGTTGCGACCAGCCGGGTATCGGACCAGCGCATCATGGTATTCAGAACCGGATCGTCAAAACGCCCCAGGGTCGAATACGCGGAGACACCGCTGACCGTGACGTCGAAGCCGTCGTCGCGCAATTGCTGCGCCTTGTCTTGCGCATCCTGCTCCGCGAAATAGCCGCGATAGGCGACGCAACCCGCGACCGGAAAGCACCAGGTCTTCGGTTCCAGTGAGAATTCCGGAGCGGCGAAGACGTTCCAGACGACGTAATCCCTGCCGAGATCCGCATACGACGTGTAACTGTCGTTGTCGGCCAGTAATAATTCCTCAACTGCGAACGCTCTCGCCTGCTGCACGATTTTCAGGCGTTGCCGCAATTCGTCCGGCGAGTCCTCATTGGCGATCACCTCGGGAATCGGCTGCCGCCGTTTCATGATGTCGTAGTGACCGCGCACCGCCTGCACGTAATAGCAACCGGCGAACTGCGAGAGCACAACGATAAGCGCCAGCAAGCCAGCGAACCGTTGCCTGGCGCTAATACCTGGCGATGATTGCAATGCGAACACCATGCGGGTCATGGCGGCGACGGGGCAGTTTCGGCCTGCCGTTGCCGCGATTTTCAAAGTCTCTTCAGCTTATCAGAAGGGTGAGATGCTGGACGATGACGCAATTCGCGTATCGGCAGCTGATCAATCCGCTTTCGGCGCGCGCATCAGCGGCGCCCAGCGATCGGCGGTGGCAAGCGAGCCAAGCCGTCGTTCAACGAAATCCACGAATGCCTTCACCTTTGCAGAGGGATTTTCTTTCGGGTAGATCGCGTACAGCCCGTATGACGGCCATTCGTATTTGCGAATGCCGAGAACTCGTAATCGTTCGAGTTGCAGTTCGTTTTCGATCAGTATTTTTGGCGTATAGAGAATCCCTACGCCCAGGCAGGCAGCCAGCACGAGGGCAAGTTCGTTGTTGGCCGCGAATGCAGGGTTCAGCGAAATATCGACCGGGCCGTTATTGCTATCGAAACTCCATACCACCTGGCGCTCCGACTGTCGCCCTAACGCCAGGCAATGATGGTCGCGCAGATCTTCCAGCTTTCGGGGCTGACCGTGTCGTTCGATGTATTGCGGCGATGCGGCCAGGATCCTCGGCGACGATGCAAGGCGTCTCGCGATCAACCGGGAATCCGGAAGCCGGCGAGCCGTTCGAATCACGACATCGTATCCCTGGCCGACGACGTCGACGTGTTGATCGAAAAAGTCGATGCTCAACTTGAGGTCCGGGCATTGCCGGCGAAAATCCCCCATCAGATCCGGCATTAATGCCGACCCCAGGCTCGACGGCATATTGACGCGCAGGGTTCCGGACAGGATCTGATCCGCATCGCGAACCGTAGCGAGCGCGGAATCGATGGAACGCGAGACGTCGTGCCACTGTTGGTACAGGCGTCGTCCGGAGTCGGTCAGGCTGATTCGCCGGGTGCTGCGATTGAAAAGCTTGACGCCCAGCTCTTTTTCGAAACGTGACAGGCGTTTGCTGACAGTCGATCTTGCCAGTTGCAACTGCAGTGCTGCTTCCCGGAGGGACAGGGTCTCTGCGACTTTTGCAAACAGGTACAGGTCGGGTAGTTCTCGATACATGTGTTGCGTGATTTACCTGAGGGTTTGCAGGAAAAGACCGCCGGACACCGTCCCATGAAGCATGAAAACCGCCATGACTATAGATTGCCGGATGCCGTACAGGCAAAAGCCCAAGCCGGCTTCTGAAAACTGCCCCGCTTCGAGCGGCCGACGGCGTTGCGTTCGCACCCGCTCAAGCCGGGCGAAGTCCTTGATATCAAAGGGCTGCGCGAGCTCGGGAGCGGTCAGGCGGTGAAAACCAGGCGGCCTGCGGCGGCGGATTGGCGAGCGAAATGACACCAGTCCGGACATTTTTAGAGCAAAAAATGCACCATTTGCGCAATATTCGGTCGTTTACGTAAACACATAAGTTCCTTTCATACCACCATGAAATGTGACCCACCGCAGATTCACACATATGGTAATGGGGTACATTGGCTACGAAACTCCTGTGATTCGAGACGACAAGGGGCTCAGCTATCGGAGACGACGGAATGGGATTCATGGGACGCAGCCAGAGCCTCTGCACCTTGTTCTGTGTACGCCGGCCCTAGCCCTTCTTTTTAATTACTTGTTTCATCAAGTTAACACCGGCGTAGTCGGGCCTGGCGGCAACGCCAGGCCCGAATTTTTTGCGGTCGAGATTTGCATCCTTCCGCCACCGAGTACCACTGGCACAAAGCAGGCTGCATAGGACAACGATGTTTTTCGCGGTAGGCTTCGCCCATGGAAACTTACCTCGTGGGTGGTGCCGTCCGCGATGAACTGATCGGTTTGCCCGTCAGGGAACGGGACTGGTGCGTCGTCGGCGCGACGGCGGAGCAGATGGCCGATCTCGGTTACAAGCCGGTCGGCAATGACTTCCCGGTGTTCTTGCATCCGCAAACCAACGAAGAATATGCATTGGCGCGGACCGAGAGAAAAACGGGCGCCGGCTATCACGGATTTGCCTTCCACGCGGCGCCCGATGTCAGCATCGAGGACGACCTCAAGCGGCGCGACCTTACGATCAATGCGATGGCAAAGGATGCCGGCGGCAAGCTGATCGATCCCTGGGGCGGGCAGGCCGATATCGACTCCAGGGTCCTGCGACACGTATCGGAGTCGTTTGTCGAGGATCCGGTGCGAATCCTCCGTGTCGCCAAGTTTGCCGCACGATTCAATAGCCTGGGATTTCGCGTTGCCGCCGAGACCATGCAGCTCATGAAAGAGATGGTCGCGAATGGCGAGGTCGACGCGCTGGTGCCGGAACGCGTATGGCAGGAAACGGAACAAGCTTTATCGGCAGCGCATCCTCGCGTGTTTTTCGAAGTACTCCGCGAATGCGATGCGTTACGCAGCGTATTTCCGGAGATCGATGCGCTTTTCGGCGTTCCCCAGCCGCAGAAGTGGCACCCGGAAATCGATTGCGGCATCCATGCGATGATGGTCGTCGAGCAGGCGGCGAAATTGTCCGCCGATGCCGATGTCCGTTTTGCGGCGCTGGTGCACGATCTCGGCAAAGCGACGACCCGCAAGGATCTGCTGCCGAAGCACCCCGGGCATGAAAAGCGCAGTGTCAAACTGGTAAAGAAACTCTCGCAACGGCTGCAGGTGCCCAGCGGATTTCGTGAGCTCGGCTGCCTGGCAGCCGAATTTCATGCGCACGTGCATCGTGCGTTCGAACTGCGCCCGGCGACCGTACTAAAAGTGTTGAACCGGGTCGATGCGTTCCGCCGCCCGGATCGATTCGCAAAGTTCCTGCTGGTGTGCGAAGCGGATGCGCGCGGTCGTAGCGGCTTCGAGGAACGAGCCTATCCGCAAGCCGACTATTTTCGTGATGCCGCGAAAACCGCCAAAAGTGTCAACATCGACGATCTGAAAAATGGCGAGTTGAGTGGCGAAAAAATTGGCAGGGAGTTGAACGCGCGACGAACCCGTGCAATCGCCGCGCTTCCTAAAAATCAGTTGCCGCCAAAGTAATACAGGTAGACGGTGAATGCCGTCGTCCTGCCGAAATTCTCCGAGTCATCGAAAGACAAGCGCATCTCGACGTCAGTTCGGTCGCTGAGTGGCGTCAGGAAGCCCAGCGATATCGAATCGACCTTTCCCTGGTCGACCGCCGTCTTCCAGGTGCCCAGCGACAGGTCGATGGCGCGTAACCCGAAGCGATACTCCATGCCGGCACTGATACGATAGTCGATCAGGCTGTTCATCAGGCTGAGCCTCGATGCCGACAGGAATCGCAACACGTCGATATTGGGTTCCAGGTTGATCCTGCGCGAGTACTCGTACTGCATCCCACTCAACCTGACACTGAAGCTGTCGTGCAGCTGCACACGGTTGGTCATGCCCCAGCCTTCGGCGTGAAACGTGGCCTGGCGACGCTCATCGGTAAACGGGTTGGTAAAGACGAAATCGAAATTGCGCCGTTCGTAATCGACTGAAAACGACGCAATTTCGTCCCGGAAATAGACCGAAGCCCTCACATCGGAAGAATCGAGGATGTCGGAGTCACCCCAGTAGGCGCCACTCAGGCGCAGACCGATCGGATCCAGGAAATGGTCGATGCCGAAGTCGTAGAAGCGAGTCTCGAAACCGCTGACCAGGGCCTCGGTCTCGGTCGAGCCGACGCTTGCCGACAGCCAGGTATCCTCGCGCAATTCGAGGTCGCCGAACGCGGTGATCGCGATAGCGTCCTCGGTATCCACAGCCGCCCCGATGCCCAGAACGTAATTCGCCGCGGTTGCAGCCTGCACGACGACGAGGCACAACACGGCGAGGACCAGGAAGCGGTTAATAAAGAACATACACAATCACGCCCGCAAGTATCAGTCGATAGATGGCGAACGGCAGCAATCCCAGGGCACTGACGAAACGCATGAACCAGTCGATGCTGAGGTACGCGACGATGCCCGAAATCAGTGCCGCCACAGCGAGATTGTCCCACGCGACCACCGCCTCGCCCGTGACGAGATTCACTAACTCGTAAATCGTGGCGATGAGAATGACCGGCGCGGCCAGCAGGAACGAGAATCGTGCCGCATCCTGGCGGCGGATACCGAGCAGGCGTGCGGCGGTAATCGTAACCCCGGACCGCGAGGTACCCGGCACCAGCGCCAGTGCCTGCGCGATTCCAATGACGAGACCGTCCCGCAGCCTGAGCGAGGCGAAATCACGCGTTCGCGGTGCGTATCGATCCGCCAGCGCCATGAGGATGCCGTAGCCGCTGAGGGTCGCGACGACCACTATGGGACTGCGGACATTGCTGGCGATCCACTCCGCAAGCAACAATCCGGCGAGCGCTGCGGGAAGTGTGCCGACACCGATGCACCAGGCGATGCGTGCCTGCAACGAATCGCCGCGACCGGCAAAAATATCGCTGGCGCCGCGCAGCAGCCCGCCGATATCGTTGCGAAAATAAAGCAGGATGGCAGCCAGCGAGCCGAAATGCACGGCAATGTCGAAATCCAGGCCCTGATCGGGCCATTTGAGCAACGCCGGTACCAGGATCAGGTGACCGGAGCTCGATATCGGCAGGAATTCCGTCACTCCCTGGACAATTGCCAGCACAAGGATCTGCAAGCCGGTCATTCGCGATTCCTTTATAAGGTGTGGCTGCGGTCGAATTCCCGGAATGCCGACGGCGACCTGACATCGCCGGCGGCGACGCCCAGGCATTTCACGTGTTCGCCCATTTCGCCGGGCAGGGTAAGTAATTTGGCCTGGCGCGACAAATCGACTTGTCGCTCGAGATCGAGGGCATCGAATCCACGAAGTTCGTCGCCGAGACCGCCGTTGATCAGGAAATGCGCCTGTGACACGAAACCGGCAATGCAACCGCCGGCCTCGCGGGCGGCGCGCGCCATGGCGGAGTAATCCACCCATGCCGTCAGGTCCTGGATCCCGGCAAGAATCAACGGATCGCCGTGAACGTGATGCCTGAAATGACACCTGAGCCAGCCGCCGTTGCGGTCCGGCGCATAATATTCTCGTCGCGTAACCCCGTAATCGAAGGCGAACAACACTCCGCAGCGCAGGCACGCCACGAGATCACGCACCCAGGGCGCCAGCGCCAGGCAAACCTCCGACCGGTAGCCATCCGGCAATGCATGCCCAAGATCGTTTTCGATGGCGTCGATGGCGTCGATGAGCGCGGGCGGCGCCTCGGCCCATTGCCAGCAAAATTTTTCCCGATCGCAGGCAACCCGCGCTTGCAGTGTGCGGCCATCGACCCTGGCTATTCGTTCCACCGGCAGGGCATCGGCAACCTCGTTCGCCACGATCACGCCAGTGAATTTGTCCGGCAAGCCCGCCAGCCAGCGCACGCGAGCGGCGTGATCGGGCACGCTTGAGGAGATCAGCTCTTGTTGACGATGGCAAAGCTCCGGAGACACTTCGAGGATCAGGTACTCCTGCGGCAGCGCATCGAGGTCAGCGAGTTTTTTCAGGACGGCGACCGCCAGCTCGCCGCTGCCGGCACCGATCTCCAGTATTCGCCCGCCATCCGAGGCGCGCAAGACGGGCGCTGCCTGTCGCGCAATCACCTGACCGAACAGGGGCGATATTTCCGGCGCCGTGACGAAGTCGCCGCGTTCACCGAACTTACGGCTGCCGGACAGGTAATAGCCCAGCCCGGGGGCATACAGCGCATGCTGCATGAATTCGGAAAACGCGATGCTTCCTCCTTGATCGGCGATGCGATCGCGGATGTAGCGAACTACCTGCCGACTGTGCGCCGCGGACTCGGGGTCGGGCTCGGGCAGCGAAGCTGCCGGATTCGACTTCGGTTGCATTGTTATCGCCGCTCTCCAAGAATGGCGACAATGTATGTTGCCTGCTTGCTGATTGCCAATCGCTTATTCCCATGCCGCATGCCGATCCCGCTTCCCTGAGGAACAAAACCGCCCTGGTGACGGGCGGTGCAAAGCGTATCGGCGCTGCAATCGTCGAGTGCCTGCACGACCAGCAAATGCGTGTCGCCATCCACTATCGAAGCTCGGAATCCGAGGCAGCCGCACTCGCCGGGCGACTCAACGATCGCCGCCCCGGCTCCACCGAAATGTTTTGCTGTGACCTCGCTGAAAGCGGCAATCCCGAAGCGCTGATCGAACAGGTCATTGCCTGGTCGGGCCGCCTCGATCTCCTGGTGAACAACGCCTCGTCCTTTTATCCCACACCGCTGGGATCGATTACCGAGGCCCAGTGGACCGATCTCGTTGACAGCAACATGAAGGCGCCGCTGTTTTTATCGCAGGCCGCGATACCCGCGTTGCGCTCGAGTAGCGGAAATATCGTCAACATCGTCGATATACACGCAACAAAGCCGTTGCGGAATCACACGGTGTACGTCGCAGCCAAGGCCGGACTGGCCATGCTGACGCGCTCACTGGCAAAGGAACTGGCCCCGGAGGTGCGTGTAAATGGCGTCGCACCGGGTGCCATCATCTGGCCGCAACAGGGAATGACCGACGATTTGAAACAGCAAATCATTTCGCAGGTCCCGCTGGGACGCGGCGGACGACCGGAGGACATTGCCCGGGCCGTCCTGTTCCTGGCACGGGATGCAACCTACTCGAGTGGTGTGATCATCGCGATCGACGGTGGTCGCTCCGCCGGCTGGTAAGGCTCGCAGCCGGCTCCGACACTGGCTCGCCCATCACAGGGACAGCTCGACTTTTTTCAGGGGATGATTCTGTGCATCGAATTCACGCCAGTGATCCAAGATGCGCTTGCCGGTCAGCGGATGCTCGAGGTCCGGAGCGATATCGGCAAGTGGTTTCAATACGAAGCTGAACTCGAGGGTATCCGGTCGCGGAAGTTGCATTCCCGGCTCGGTCACCACGAGATCGTCATACAACAGCAAGTCGATATCCAGGGTACGCGAAACGAATTTTTTCGCGGAACGCTCGCGGCCCGCGAGTCGCTGAATGCTATCCAGTTCGTCGATCAATTGCCGCGGCGAAAGGTCCGTTTGTATACGAGCGACCACGTTCAAAAAGTCCTCACCCACAAAGCCGAGTGCCTTGCTCTGATACACGGGAGAGACCGTGAGCTGTTGAAAGCGGCTTCGCAGCTCGTCGATCGCGAGCGTCAGGTATTTTCCCGGCTCGACGTTGCTGCCGATGCCGAGGTATGCGACCGCCATTATTCCCGCGTCCGGTAGATCAGCACACCGACATCGTTGGCGCCGCGAATGGCTTTCGGTTTTGCGAGCCGTACTCGGACCCAGGGTACGGTGAACTCATCGATCACCAGGGCTGCTATTTTTTCGGCCAGTGTCTCGACCAGCTGGAACTCGGATTCACTGACAAATTGCTGAACGCGCTTGGCAACGGCTTTGTAATTCAGGGTATCGTCGACCGAATCGGACTTCGCCGCACGCTCGATGTCGGCACCCATCTCCAGGTCGATACGCACCGTCTGGCGAATCCTGCGCTCCCATTCCCATATACCGATCACCGTGTCGACCTCGAGATCGTGGAGGAAAATCGTATCGGCAGACGGCGGCTGGTTCATGATCCCTGCGCGTTAGCCTGCGGCGGTGTCAGCGAATCGAGCGGCCAGCGCGCGGTCGCATGAATTCGTTCCGGCGGCTCGGCTTCGGCAAGCCGCAGTGCACCGGTGAGCGCAATCATTGCACCGTTGTCGGTGCAGTAGGCACTTCGCGGATAGTAGACCCTGCCGCTGAACTCCGCCGTGAGCGTCTGCCGAAGCCGCGCATTGGCGCCCACGCCGCCGGCAACGACGATGCGCTCGGCGTCGATGTGGCGCGCGGCTTTGAGTGTGCGCGCCACCAGCGATTCGACGGCGGCGCGTTCGAAGGACGCGGCGATGTCCGCCAGCGAATCATCCAGTCTGTCTTGCGCCTGGAGTTCGCGGACCTTGAGCATGACCGCCGTCTTCAAGCCGCTGAAACTGAAGTCGAACCCCTCCCGGTTCAGCATCGGCCGCGGAAAATCGAAGGCCCGGTCGTTGCCTTCGCGCGCCAGGGCCGCCAGTGCCGGACCGCCCGGATATGGCAATCCGAGCAATTTTGCAGTCTTGTCGAACGCTTCGCCGACGGCATCGTCGAGGGTACTGCCGAGCACCGTGTAGCGTCCGAGACCGGCAACCGAGACCAGCATGCTGTGTCCTCCCGATACCAGCAACGCCAGGAAGGGAAAATCCGGCGGCTCCGTCTCGAGCATCGGCGCCAACAGGTGTCCTTCCATGTGATGAATCGGAATAACCGGGCAATTCCAGGCCAGCCCCAGGCCGCTGGCCAGGCCGCCTCCGACCATCAGCGCCCCGATCAGGCCGGGCCCGGCGGTATACGCCACGGCATCCGGCCGCTCGACGCCCGCCTCGTCGAGCACCTGGCGCAGCAGCGGTAGCAGTCGCCTGATATGGTCGCGCGAAGCAATCTCGGGCACCACGCCACCATAGACGGCGTGCAAATCGACCTGGCTGTGCAGCGCATGCCCGATCAGACCGCGCTCGGTGTCATACAGCGCGACCCCGGTTTCGTCACAACTCGTTTCCAGTCCCAGTACCAGCATAGGCGGCGGATGATACCGTAGCGGCGAGGCCTCGTGGCGCCGGCCACCGGCGGCAAGCCCGGCGAAATCCGCCGAGAATCCGGGTTTTTGCCTTTGCAAAAAGCACAATCTGCCGATAATATGCGCAGTCCAGTCCCGGCCGCGCCCGGGTTTATTTGTATCTGAACCACAGACTGTTTTTTGTATGCCGAGTGTCCGAGTAAAGGAAAACGAATATTTCGACGCCGCCCTGCGTCGATTCAAGCGCGCCTGCGAGAAGGCCGGCATCCTGACCGAACTGCGCCGACGCGAGTTCTATGAGAAACCGACCCAGGAGCGCAAACGCAAAAAGGCGGCCGCCATCAAGCGGCATTTGAAGCGCATGTCCCGGGAGAATTCGCGGCGCAAACGCCTGTACTGACCGCGATCCCCGCTGCGACCGTCCATGACGCTCAAGGGCCAGATCCAGGACGACATGAAAACTGCCATGAAGGCCGGCGACAGTGACCGGCTCAAGGCAGTGCGTCTCATTCTCGCAGCGATCAAGCAGGTCGAGGTCGACGAGCGCAAGGAACTCGACGACGCCGCGGTGCTCGATGTCCTCAACAAGATGGTCAAGCAGCGTCGCGATTCCGTCAGCCAGTTTCGTGACGGCGGGCGCGATGATCTCGCGGACAAGGAACTTGCGGAAATCGCCGTCATCGAGGCCTACCTGCCGGAACCGATGAGCGACGAGGAACTGGACGCGCTCGTCGAAGGTGTGATTGCGGAAGTCGGCGCCGAAAACATTCGCGACATGGGCAAGGTCATGGCCGCCATCAAGTCAAAGGCCGAAGGCCGTGCCGACATGGCTGCAGCCGGCGCCAAGGTCAAGTCGATACTCGGCTAGCCCGGGTCGGCAAACCGCGACACTGGCAACAGCGACCCGATTGGCTATGCTAGGAAAGAGCACCGCCCCCGAACAACAATAACCACAGCCTGACCCCCGCCACGCCGGAGGCGCGTTACACAGATAATGAGCGGCTTGATACCACAGCACTTCATCGATGACCTGATCTCGCGTGCGGATATCGTCGAAGTGGTCGGCCGACGCGTGCAACTCAAAAAAGCCGGGCGTGAATTCAAGGCCTGCTGTCCGTTCCACGACGAAAAGACACCGTCTTTCACCGTCAGTCCGGCGAAGGGTTTTTATCACTGCTTTGGCTGCGGCGAGCACGGTACGGCACTGAGCTTCCTCATGAAATACGACCACATGGATTTCGTGGAAGCCGTGGAGAGCCTGGCTGCAACGATGGGCATCGAGGTACCGCGCGAGCAGGGACAGCGTCCGGCGCGCCGCTACGATGAGCTCAATCAGTTGATGCAAAAGGTGACCGGCTATTTTCAACAGGAACTCAAAAACAGCAGCGCGGCGCAGGACTACCTGAAGAATCGCGGCATCGATGGCGCGACGGCAAAGCGATTCGCTATCGGCTTTGCGCCGCCAGGCTGGAGCAATGTGCTCGACAAGTTCGGTACCTCCAGCGAAGCGATCGATCGGCTGCTCGCGCTCGGCCTGATCATCCGCAAGGACTCGGGCAGCCATTACGACCGGTTCCGCGAGCGCGTGATGTTCCCGATCCGCGATGCCCGTGGCCGCAGCATCGGCTTCGGCGGCCGCGTGCTGGACACGACAGAGCCGAAATACCTGAACTCGCCGGAAACCGTGCTGTTTCACAAGGGCCGGGAGCTATACGGTCTGTACGAGGCTCGACAGGCATTGCGCAACATCGAGCGGCTGGTCATCGTGGAGGGCTACATGGACGTCGTCGGGCTGGCGCGGCACGGCATCGACTTTGCCGTCGCGACGCTCGGTACCGCAACCACCGACGAGCATTTCAAGCGGCTGTTTCGCGTCTGCGACGAAATC
This sequence comes from Woeseiaceae bacterium, assembly GCA_033720315.1. Taxonomy (GTDB): domain Bacteria; phylum Pseudomonadota; class Gammaproteobacteria; order Steroidobacterales; family Woeseiaceae; genus SZUA-117. Next base: position 128,231 of record JAWWCT010000003.1, read on the forward strand.
CATTTTTGCTTCGACGGCGATCGCGCCGGCCGGACTGCGGCCTGGCGTGCGCTCGAGACGGCGCTGCCGCAACTCCGGGAAGGCCGGCAGATTCGCTTCGCATTTCTGCCCGAGGGCCAGGATCCGGACTCGTTTGTCGCCCGGCACGGCGCAGACGGCTTCGAACAGGTCATCGGCGAGGGCCTCGCACTGTCGGACTTCCTACTCGAGCAGTTGGCCGAACAGGTGGATATGGACTCGGTGGACGGCCGTGCCCGACTGGCCGAGCTGGCAAAGCCGCTCGTTGCGCGCATTCCGCCGGGCGTCTACAAAGAGCTCCTGATCCAGCACCTGGCCGGCGCAATCGGCCTCGCGCCGCCGCGGCTGGCGGCCATGCTCGGGGAACCCGGCAAACGACCGGCGTCGCGGCAGGAAACAGGCGGAATCCGCGGACTGAGACTTCAATCCGGGCCAAATGTCGGCAAACCGTCTATAGTTCGGCGCGCCGTCACGCTTCTGCTGCACGAACCTCGTGCCGCCGAAAACCTGGACACGGAGCGACTCGCCGGAGTCGGCAAACCGGGAGTCGATTTGTTGCGCGAGCTTATTGAAACCGTGCAAACCGAACCCAATATGACTACCGCGAGACTGCTGGAACGCTTCAGGAACCGCGAGGAAGGCCGCTTTCTCGGCCGGCTTGCCGCCGCGGAGATCCCGACCGACGAAAATTTCGACGTGGCCGCGGAGCTGGCCGAGTGCGTGGCTCAGCTGGCACTTGCCGGAAAGCGCGAACGCGTTGATTTTCTTATAGAAAAAGAAAGACTTAACTCGCTATCCGAGGCCGAAAGGCGGGAACTGCGGGAGCTCGGCCAGGGGCCGACCATCAGTGGATAAATTGTGAATGGAAGCGGTCAACACGTATAATTGATTGTTTGCATTTTTCAAGTGGAGGACGGTTCGTCTTGACGGAGAAACGCGTAAGTTTAAGCGGCAGCAAGCCCGCCCAGCAGCTCAAGGAATTGATCGCCAAGGGCAAGGAGCAGGGCTATCTGACTTATTCGGAAGTCAACGATCACCTGCCGAACGGCATCGTCGATCCGGAGCAAATCGAAGACATCGTCAACATGATCAACGACATGGGTATCGCCGTGCACGAGAAGGCACCGGATGCCGAGTCGCTGTTGATGTCCGATACCGAAGTTTCCAACGACGACGAAGATGCTGCCGAGGAAGCCGAAGCGGCGCTGGCGAGCGTCGATGCCGAATTCGGGCGAACCACCGACCCCGTGCGCATGTACATGCGCGAGATGGGCACCGTCGAGCTGTTGACGCGGCAGGGCGAGATCGAGATTGCGAAGCGCATCGAAGACGGCCTGAACCAGGTCAAGTATCACATGGCGCACTTCCCGCCCACCATCGAGAAATTGCTCGAGGTGTACGAGTCGGTAGTTGCCGGCGAAACGCGTATGCAGGAATTCGTCGTCGGATTCATCGATCTCGATGCGCCCGACGAGATCAAGTCGCCGGCGACCAAATCCGACAACAAGGATGACGACGACGACGATGACGACGACGTCGTCGATACCGGTCCCGATATCGAGGAAGTTGCAGCGCGCATCAAGGTCGTTTCCAGGCTGTTCAAACGCAGCCTGACGGCGCTCGAGAAGCACGGTACCAAGGACAAGCGAACGATCAAGATCCAGGCGGACCTCGCCGATCGCCTCATGGAGCTGAAACTCGCACCGAAGCTGACCGATGCACTGGTCAGGGGGCTGCGCAGTTCGGTATCGGTTATCCGCGCACAAGAGCGCCAGGTCATGCAGATCTGTGTTCGCGATGCAGGAATGCCGAGAAAGGATTTCCTCGCCAGCTTCCCGAAGAGCGAAACCGATCTTAAGTGGATCGAAAAGCACATCCGTGCCAAACGCAAACATTCCTCGACGCTCGCGAAACTGAAAGACGACGTCTTGCGCGCGCAGCGAAAATTGCTCGCCGTGGAAGCGTTGACCAATCTGAAAATCGCGGAAATCAAGGAAATCAACCGGCAGATGTCGATCGGCGAGGCGAAGGCCCGGCGCGCCAAGAAAGAAATGGTGGAAGCGAACCTGCGACTGGTCATCTCCATTGCCAAGAAGTATACGAACCGCGGTCTGCAGTTCCTGGACCTGATCCAGGAAGGCAATATCGGCCTGATGAAAGCCGTGGACAAGTTCGAATATCGTCGTGGCTACAAATTCTCGACGTACGCAACCTGGTGGATTCGGCAGGCAATCACGCGCTCGATCGCCGATCAGGCGCGAACCATTCGTATTCCGGTGCACATGATCGAGACGATCAACAAGCTGAATCGCATTTCCCGGCAGATGTTGCAGGAAATGGGACGGGAGCCGTTGCCGGATGAACTCGCCGAGCGCATGGAGATGCCGGAAGACAAGGTGCGCAAGGTTTTGAAGATCGCCAAGGAGCCGATCTCCATGGAAACGCCGATCGGCGACGACGAGGATTCGCATCTCGGCGATTTCATCGAGGACCAGACCGTGCATTCGCCGGTCGATTCGGCCACCTCCGAGGGGCTCAAGGAAACGACGCATTCGGTACTCGCCGGGCTTACCCCGCGAGAAGCCAAGGTGCTGCGCATGCGGTTCGGCATCGACATGAACACGGATCACACGCTTGAGGAAGTCGGCAAGCAGTTCGACGTGACTCGCGAGCGAATCCGGCAGATCGAGGCCAAAGCGCTGCGCAAGCTCAGGCATCCGACGCGCTCGGATCAGCTGCGCAGTTTCCTGATCGAAGACTGAGACAAAGCCAAACAAAAAGGGTCAGAGCGCGCTCTGACCCTTTTTTACTGCTCCCCGTCGATCGCGTATCAAACTACCTCGAGCGCTCTCCGCCGCTGGGTGTGGAAGTCCTGCTTCTCGATAAAATCGTGAAATTCGCCCTGCGGCAACGGGTGGCTGTAGAAATATCCCTGCACGAAATCACATCCGTTCTTGATCAGGAAGTCCGCCTGTTCGCGGCTTTCCACACCCTCGGCAATGGCTTTCTTGCCGAGTTCGTGTGCCATCTTGATGATCGTACGGCAAATGTTCTCGGAACTTCTGCCGCTGCCGATCTTGTCGATGAAAGACTTGTCGATCTTGATCAAATCGAACGGCATTTGCTGCAGATAGCTCAGCGACGAGTACCCGGTCCCGAAGTCATCGATTGCCACCTGAACGCCTGCTTCGCGAAGCACGTTCAAGGTATTGATCGCAGTGTCCCGGTTCTGGGTTACGGCAGTTTCCGTGATTTCGAGCTGCAGGAACCCGGGGTGAATGTTGTGGCGTTGTAAAACGTCCAGAACGTCACTCGCGAAACTGCCTTCCTTGAGCTGTCTTGCCGAGACGTTGATCGACATCGAGCCCGGGTGCAGGCCCATGTCCATAATTGCCCGCAAGTCGGTGCAGGTCTGCTCCATGACCCAGCGTCCCATGTCGACGATCAGCCCGGAGTCTTCGGCCAGCTGGATGAATTCATTCGGCGACACGAAACCCTGCTTGTCGTGACGCCATCGCATGAGCGCCTCGGCACCCCAGATTTCACCGTCTGCCAGGTTGAACTGAGGCTGGTAGTAGACTTCGAGTTTGTGGTCATCGAAGGCGCAGCGCAGGTCGCGCTCCAGTTCGATCTTGCGCCGGCTCTCGGCATTGAGCTTTTTCGA
>JAWWCT010000004.1:0-118633 GCA_033720315.1 Woeseiaceae bacterium
GCAGGGCCGGGAAATCGCGAGTTTCTACTCGGACGATCCGGAGGGCTACATTCCGAACGCGCCCATGGCCTGGGGCCCGCAACCGCACAAGGGAACGATCTTCTTCAGCGACCACCACAGCGGCTTGTGGGCCGTGCGGCTAAAACCGCAAGAAAAAGATGAGGAGACCGAAGGCCGATGAGTATCCGGCGCCCTTTCGCTTTATTCAGTGCTGCGATCGCGCTGCTATCCGCTATGACGGCGGCGTCCGCCGTGGCCGACAGGGACTATTACGTTTACGTCGCCGCGGAATCCGACGATACCGTGCACCTGGTGCGTTTCGGCCCGCACGGCGGCGAAGTGGTGAAAACCATTACCGTCGGCGCGTTTGCGACGGAGACGGAGGGGCCGCACGGCATCCGCGTGTCCCCCGACGGGAAATTCTGGTACGTGTCGATCGCACACGGATTGCCGTACGGCTCGGTGTTCAAGTACGACACGAGCGACAACATCTCGGTCGGCGACGTCCAGGTCGGGCTGTTTCCCGCGACCATGGACATCAGTCCCTCGACCGGCCTGATGTTCGTCGCGAACTTCAACCTGCACGGCGACATGGAGCCGAGCACGATATCGGTGATCGACACCGTGTCCATGCTGGAGATTGCACAGATCGATCACGGCATGATGCCGCACGGATCGCGCACCAGCCCGGACGGCCGCTACCATTACGCCGTGGGCATGATGGACGATTCCCTGTACGAGATCGACGTCATGCAACTGAAAGTCGGGCGCAAGCTGTACCTGACCCGGGACGACCGGTCGTCAGGCGGCATGCAGCACGCCGCTCATGCGGTCGCGAAACCCACCTGGGCGCAACCACACCCGATCAAGCCGTATGTTTACGTCGCGCTGCAGGGCGTCGACCAGGTCGTGGAAGTGAGTCTCGAGGACTGGAAGATCACTCGCCGGTTTCACACGCAAAAGGGACCTTATAACCTCGCGATCACGCCGGACGGCAAGAAGCTCATCGCGACCTGCAAGCCACACGATTCCACGGCGATCTGGGACCTCGAAACCGGCAAGGAACTGGCCAGTGTGCCGGCGAGCCGCCGCATTACCCACGGCGTCACCGTAAGCCCGGACAACCGTTTTGCGTTCATCACGATCGAGGGCATCGCCGACGATCCCGGAACGGTCGACGTGATCGACCTTGATTCCTACAAAACCGTCGCGTCCATCGACATCGGCAAGCAGGCGTCCGGCATCGATTTCTGGAAAATGGAACAGCGATAAATCCGCCTTAGAGGTCCGTAATCGGTTCGTCCCCATACGCGACGGCACCGCTCCGCATATTCAGCAGCCAGATTTTTGAGAGGCTGAGCGCTCCGTGCGCAGCCTCTTTGTTGACGCTCACTAACCCGGCGGGGGACTAGGCTCAGAGAACGCTTGATTTTGCCGTTTGGCCGGCGACCTGGGGAGAAATCTCCTTGCGGACAGCCTCGACGACCGGAGTCTTCCTGGTCGACGTCGACTCGGACGCCGTCACCGGTGTGCCCATGTCGATCTTGCCCTTGAAACGGGCACCGTCCTCCATGACGATCCTGCCGCAGCAGATGTCACCCGTGACATCTGCCCCCTTGGCCAGCGAGACCATGCCCTCGCTGTGAATATTCCCCACGACTTGCCCCAGTACGATGACGGAGCTGGCATGAATGTCGGCCTTGACCCGGCCCTGCTTGCCTACCGTCAGGTGTTTCTTGTGATGTGCGATCGTGCCCTCTACGTGGCCTTCGATAATCAGGTCCTCGTCGGCTGACAATTCACCCTTGAACTCCAGGGTTGGACCTATGACCGACACGTTCCTGGATTGCGCCGGCTGCGACTGCCCGATCTTGGTCACGGGTGCGGCATCCGGCTCACCATTGGCTTCCGAATTATTGAATATGCCCATTTGCTTCTCCGCGTGCGAGTTTGATTCGACACTGGTTTGCAAGCTCCGCCAGAAATGCGTTTACCTGTTCGAACAGGCCTGGAGGGACGCTTAGTGAGAGGGGATTACAACATTCTTTGAGTCAAGATGAAGTGTCCACGATCACAAAACATTTTGTGTCGTGGTTCGCCGAAACCGACCGCAGCAGGCCACTCATTTTCCATAATTTGCGGTCGGACTAGCGGAGCTGGCTGTCCTTGCTGCCGCGGCGGTTGATCCCTGACGGGGCCGCGGATTGCTTGTCGAATTCGGACTGGCAGGAGATGCAAAAGCGTACGCCCGGCAGCGCCTTGCGGCGTGCCTGCGGAATGGCGTTGCCGCATTCCGCGCAGTGCTCGAGACTTTGGCCGCGCGGCAGCCGGCTACGGGCAAACTTGACCCCGTCCTCGACGGTGGCATCGATCTGCTCGTTGACTGCGCCGTCTTTTGCGAATCCGCCGGCCATACCGCCATTGTAGCGCAGGGGCGGTGACCATCCGCGAACGCCGGTCAATCTGCAATATCGCCTGCTGCCAGTGCAAGGAGCGCCTCTGCGAGCAGCGCGGGATCGGCGTTGTCGCTGTTGGCCATGACCACGACACCGATCCCGGTCTCGAAGTCCAGCAACAGATGCGAGCGATGCGCCGCGAACCAGCCGTCATGGCGGGCAACGCTGCGGCCGTCGAGCCGTGCAATCCGGATCCCGAGGCCCCGCCCGGAACCTCGCGGGGTAAACATCAGCTGTCGCAAGTCGTCCTGCAGCACGCCGTCGGGTCCGTACCCCAGCAGGAAGCGGGCCAGGCGGCCCAGGTCGGCGGCCGTGGAATAGGCGCCGAAAGCCGGGGCCATAGCCCGGGCGTCGTGATATTCGCGAAGGTGACGGTTGCCAAGGCGCTTGCCGACGCCGGCAAACGGCCGCTCATCATCGGGTAGCAAACGCCCGCTCGGCGTGTACCCCCGGGAGACGCCGGGTGCGGGCCCGCGCCCACCCGATGACGTCATGCCGAGCGGCGCAAAAACGCGATTTTTCAGCGCCTCGGCGAACGCGACCCCGGTCGCGTTCTCGACCACATAGCCCAGTGCCGCATAGCCGATATTCGAATAGCTTGTGCGTATACCGGGCAGGTTCTGCAACTCGGTGTCGCGCAGAAAACGCAGCAGCGCCGCCCTGTCCGGGAATTCGCCACTGAACCAGTAGCCAAAATCGCCTTCGCGCACCAGGCCCGAGCGGTGCGCCAGTAACTGCGAAATGCTGATGCTGGCCGCTTCGGGATGCGCCACCTCGAGTGCCGTTTGCGACAGCGCCAGGCGACCGTCCGCGACCAGTTGCAAGACCAGCACGGCGGTCATTACCTTGCTCAGCGACCCCGCGTACAGGATCGTGTCGGCCGTCATCTCGCGATTCGCTTCGATATCGGCAAGGCCGCTGGCGCCGGCAAATGCCACGGCATGGCGCCTGGTTACCACCGCGCTAATGCCGGGAATGTCCTGATGGTTACGAAACTGCTCGAGGATTTGCTGGTAATCCGGCGATGTACTCATCGACGTAGCGGCGAGTAGAAAGCTGACAACCAGGGTCAGCACGACTGGCGTTCCGGAACGGCGCTCCGAGCGGCCGGTGGCTGGCGAATCGATAGCGGGGCGCGCTTCACTATGCAAAGGTCGCTTTGTCGTCGAACTCGACGCCGTTGGCGAGCGTCTTGTGCACCGGGCAACGGGAGGCGATCTGCGCAAGGCGTTTTTTCTGCGCCTCGTCGAAATCTCCCTTGATTTCGACGTTGGTGGAAATTTTCTCGATCAGGCCCTGGTCCGGCGAGTCGCAGTCCAGGCAATCGTCGGCATGCACGCGCGAGAACTCGTAACGGGTACTGACCGACTGCAACGGCAACCCCTTGTGCCGGCAGTACATGGCCAGCGTGACACAGGTACAGGCCGCCAGCGAGCCCAGCAGGAGCTCGTAGGGATTCGGGCCGCTGTCGCTGCCGCCGGCTTCGAGTGGTTCGTCGGCTGTCCACTGGTGGCGGCCGTTCGACAGCGTGACGACCAGGCCCTGGTCGAGTTTCGCGGTGATCTGAGGCATGTCCGCTCCGGGTAAAGTAGCTGCGACGATGGCCATCATAGTCGCTTACCCTTGCGAGCGAAATTCGCGACAGCCACTTTTCCCGGCCGTTTCGATTCCCGGGAAAAGTGGCTGTTCGTGATTGCCGATGGGGCCTCAGCGAGGCAGCCGGTTCTCGTACTCGGCCTCGACCGCCGTCTGGTGTTTCCAGAACGGGCGCGGCGATTTTTCCTCGAGGATATCGCTGAGTATGTCGAGGTGCGTGTGCCAGCCGCCACAGACGCTGGCCATTTCCTCTCTTGAATCGAGGCGACGGTGGGTCAGCACGAGTTTCACCTGGCCGTCCTGTTCCGACAATTCATAAGTGACTTCGGACGAGTTGCCTTCGAAGTCCCAGCTATGTGTCAGCAGCCTTGGCGGTTCGTAGGCAATGACTTTGCCCTGGAAGCTGATCGGACCGGCGTATTTCTTGTATTTTTCCGGCGGTTCGATGTCCGCATCGCCAGACAGGGTCTCGTTGTGGAACTTCATCTCGACGCGACCGCCGACGGTGGGTTCGGTTTCGCCGCCGCACAGCCAGCGCGCTCGCTTCTCCGGCTCCACGAGGAAGCTCCACACGCGTTCGATGGGCCCGGGCAGGATGCGCACGAATCGCACGGCGTCTTTGTCGATCATTTCGGCGTAGTCATTCATCATTCTTCTCCCTCATCGGCAGACGTCTTGATGGCCTGCTCCAGTTTATCCAGGTGATCTGCCCAGAATTCGCGCACCTTGCCGAGCCATTCGTCGACCTCGGCAAGCCCGTCCGATTCGAGCCGGTAGATGCGGCGCTGGGCGTCGGCGCGGGCCCTGACCAGGCCCGTGTCTTTCAAGACCTTGAGATGCTGGGACACCGCCGGGCGGCTCATCTCGAACTGCTCTGCGAGTTCGCCGAATGAGCGCTCGCCGCCGGCCAGCGATTCGATGATGCGGCGGCGGGTGGGGTCTGCCAGGGCAACGAACAGGTCCATGGCAGGACATGATAAGGAATTACTTAATTAAGTCAAGCCTTATCTTCACCAAACCAGCCATCTCCCGGGCCGCGGTGTCAGTCGACGGCCATCAGCACCGTGGCGACGCGTTTCGGGACCTGGCCCACCGGGATCCGGGCGACGGCTTTCATGGCGGCGACGTCGACCGCGTAGGTCTCATTGTCGCCGGCCGCGCCGATGTAGGCGTATTTTCCGTCCGGCGTGAAGGTGACCCATTCGGGATGCTGGCCGACGAACACCCGGCCGATCTCCTTCAGGTCAGGCAGCGAATGGATATACACGTGGCTGTACACCTTGCTGGTCGACCACAAGGTCTTGCCGTCGGGCGAAACCCCGAGCCCGTGGGCCGGCGCCAGTTGCAAGCCGTCGGTGTGCGCCACCTCGCCCGGTACGGGCGGGTGTTCGACGCGCGCAACTTCCTTGCGCTGGTCGAAATCCACGACCGCAAAGCCGTGAAAATTGGACAGCTGCACGTAGATGTTGCGGGTCGAGCCGTCGGCATGAGTGTCGAATGCCATCGGCCGGATACCTGCACTCATTTTCAAGGTCCAGGCCAGTTCGTCGGTTGCCGTATCGATCACGTTGATCGTGCTCGTGTGAATGGAGCCGGCGACCGCATGCCTGCCGTCCGGGGTGACATAGACGTTGTGAATGGCGCCTTCAACCGGCAGCGTCTTGACATTGGTCATCGTTCCGACGTCGATGATGTCGACCGATCCCGGCATTTCCATGATACCGACGTACACTTTGCTGCCGTCCCTGCTGACGGAAACATTATTGGGTCGGCCACTCAGCGGTATGCGACGTTTGACCCGCAACGTTCGCGAATCGACGACATCGAGGCTGTGCAGCGCTTCGTTCGACAGATAGAGTTGCGTGCCGTCGGGCGCAGAATCGATGCCGTGTGGTATTTCGATATCCTCGATTACACCGACCACTTCGTTCGACGCAGGGTCGATGACGTGTGAGTCGTCACCGGCCGCATTGGTCTGGATGATGCGCACGACCAGTTTGGAAGGTTCGCGACGGCTGCTCGCACCGGCCACCCAGTCGGCCAGGATGCGCCATTCCGGATCCTCCCTGGTCCAGAAATGCGTACCGCCACCGTGGAACGGGTCGCCGCCCGCACTGGTCGCAAGGACATGCCTCAGCAGGCGACTTTGCAGCGGGTCAACGCCGGGTATTACAAATGCCCGCGCTGCCTCGTAATTGAGTCGCGATTGCTCATCCGTCCAGAACATCGCGTAATCCTCGAGCGGCTGCAGCCGGAAGTTGGTCCGATGTCCGTGACACTGAATGCAACGAACATTGCCGTTGCGTTTGGCCAGGAAAATAGGCTGCACTTCGTTCTTGAAGTACTCGAAGTCGAGCTCGACCTGTGTGGAATCCGCGAAAGCATCGGGTGTAAACAGGGAAATTGCGAGTAATGCCAGGGATTTTCGCGTCAGGGTATTGGTGTTCATGGCGGCCCCCAAAATCGACGTCGTCGCCCGATTGTCGCGTAATCCCGATCTTGCGACGCGTGAATGACACGGCCGACCGAGCCACGCCACCCCAGGTATTATTGATTCATATCGGGCGGCACAGGGTCATCATGTAACCGGGAAGCGGGAAAATCAACGCCAGCGCGCCATGCACCGGCTGCTGTGGGACAGGCAAGATGCGACCGGCATTCGAGATGCCGGTCGCGAAGTCACTGACTGCGTTGCTCCTTTACGCAGCCTTCACATCGATATGCTTGACCCTGGATTGTGCCTCCTTGGTTCTGGGCAACTTGATTCGCAGTACACCCTTCCTGAAGGAAGCCTCGATCTTGGATTCATCGACTTCTCCGGGAAGCTCGAGTGTGCGGCGGAATGAACCAAAGCGTCGCTCACGACGATAATAGTCCTTGCCGTCGTCTTTCTCGTCTTCCTTCTTTTCACCGCGGATAGTCAGCAGGCGGCCCGATAAGGTGATATCGACATCCTTCTCGTCCATACCCGGAAGCTCTATGCTGATATAAAACGCCTTGTCGTCCTCGGTCTCGTCGATGCTCGGCCGGGCAAAATCACGACCCCATGCCCAGGGCGTGAGTGCCGGTCGAGCCGAGTCCACGACCATCTGGTCAAACAGCTTGTCCATTTCCCTGTGTAAAGCGTCCATCTGTGAGCGGAAGGTGCCGACCGGTTCCTCTTCGGACTCCCAACGCCGCAAACCGCCCCACCGCCAGGGTACGATTTCTCTCAATGTCATGACTTACTCCAATCGTTCCTGTCCGTGACCAACAGCGAGTCGCAACCGGAACGCGAGCTTTTGGCAAATGTTGCGACTCGATTTAATTAGCGCATGCCGGGCAGAACCTGACAATTCGGTCTTTTACCTATTGTCCCGGGTCGCAAAATCTTTCGATGTGAACATTCGTGGCAGGGTCGGGTCGGCATGGCGATCAGCAAGCGTGCGCACTTCGTTGACCAGCGCAGCCCGGGTGGCGCGCAACTCCTCGACTTCCTTGCCGAGACGCGCAATCCTCAACAGCGACAGGATGGACATGAGCAGACTTACCTCGGCTTCGATCAGTCGCACCGAGGCAATAAAACTGAATGCCAGCGCAACCATGACGACCACTGCCCAACCGGCGCCGAACGAGATGCCGACCGCCACGGCGATACCGACATATATCAGGGGCAGCAAGAGTATGGTTGCGAGCACCTTGAGCGTCGCTACGTCGTCCTTTTCGTAGCTGAACTTCTCTCCCACCGTCGCAGCGATCCAGCCGACCGGTAAATGCACCAGTGCACCGGGAATGGCGAGTGGGAGCAGGGCGATCATCATCAGCATCCGGCCGACGATTTTCCGAATGGCATACCCTGGCGTGATCGCGGAGCGCAGCTGGTAGTCCTTGAGTCCGAGCAGTTCGAGATGCGACTGGTAGTCCTCCACCCTGTCGCGGAAAGCCAGCAATGCCGGGTCATCCATCATGGCCAGGTAGCGGCTGACGAATCGTCGGCTGAGTTCGACATATTGCCCCGGCGACAGCTCGACGGATGACGGCTTGTAAAGTCGCCGGGCGGTCTGTATGAATCGCAGGGTTCGCCAGTCAGGCGCATTCAGTGTTACGCCCTTCAATGCATTTGCGAGGTGATCGGTGAGTTGTCTCACGGTCCCCTGTTCATCCCTGGCATAGTCACGCAACCATTTGTCGTCGATGACCACCGGCGGGCCGAACTCGATCAGCACCTGGCTGCGGAAACGGTGACGATGAATATAGTTGAGGCCGCAGGGCACGATGCTGACCTTGACCTTGCCTCGAGCGGCCACCGACAGGGCAATTCGCGCCGTCCCGGTCTTGAGCCTCACGAGCTGTGACTCGACGTGGCTCACGCCTTCCGGGAATATGCCGATACTCTGGCCCGATTCGATGACCTGGTACACCTTTTCGAAAGCCTTGCTGTTGTCGACTTCCGGACCGTGCTCTTCCCGCCGGTACACGGGAATCGCCCCGCAAGCATCGAGCATCGGCCTCAACATGCGGTATTCCCAGAGCTTCGCATCGCCAAGGAAATGCAACGGCCAGCGGCCGCATTTTGCAATCAAAAGCCAGCCGTCCATGAGGGCATTCGGATGATTGCCGGCAAAAATCACCGGGCCGTCTTGCGGAATGTTTTCGAAACCGACGACATCGATTCGGCGAAAAAAGGTATTGGCGACGATGCGAACCAGGGAAATGATAAGTTTGTGGATCAAACGGCGCTCCCCCAGGGCCGGACTATCGATTCACTTTGCTAATTCGGGCGCCGGCTGTCAATTGGCGGGATGCCGCAATCACGCCACTGAAACCGACATAAGTATATGAAATTAAGAGAGAAACCGTCGAAGCCAGTGCCCATGGCCAAGGCGCCAGGAAACGGCTAAGCTAAACGTCTCCCGGCGCGACAAGTATCAGAAAAAAATCCGCCGTTCCTTAATCCGCGTGCAGCATACGATTCGCTGCGGCGTGCCCGGTCATATGGATAAAAACAGGTTCGCAATGATGATTTCAGATTCCACCGCTGCCGATCGCAATTTCCAGAAAAATGCGTTGGCCTCGTTCGTGCAGATAGCAGCCGTCGCCCTGTTGGTTGTCTGGTGCTGGCGCATACTGGAACCGTTCGTATCGATCATCTTGTGGGGCATGATCATCGCCGTCGCCCTTTATCCGTTGCACGTATCGCTGTCCGCCAGGATGGCGGGGTCCGAGAAGCTATCGGCCACGAGCTTCGTACTGGCAGGTCTCGCCATCATTCTCGTGCCGTCGATCGTTCTCGCGGAGTCCACGTACGTGCACCTGTTCTCGCTGGGTGAGCAACTGAGGAGCGGTGCGGTCTCGATACCGCCGCCGAAGAGTTCCGTGGCGGAGTGGCCGGTCATAGGCAAACAGGTTTACGCCGCGTGGGCAGGCGCGGCCAGCAATCTCGCGGATACGCTGAACGCGTTCGGACCCCAGCTGCGTGAGTTCGGCGGCACGGTCGTTCGCTTTACAGGTTCGCTGGCCGGCGGTGTCCTGCAATTCGTTGCATCGGTGATTATCGCCGGGGTGTTCCTGGTGTATGCCGAGGGCAGCCGGCGGGCGAGCCTCCGGTTCGCCACCAGCCTGGTCGGCGACCGGGGAGAGGCATTGAACGATCTCGCGATTGCGACCATTCGCAGTGTTGCCAAAGGGGTGCTGGGCGTGGCAATGGTGCAGGCGCTGCTCGCGGCAATCGGCTTTGTCGTGATGGATATACCCGCGGCCGGCGTCTGGACCGTCGTCGTGCTGATGCTCGGCATCATGCAGATCCCGCAATTGATCATCATGGGTCCGATCGCTGTCTGGGTTTTCTCCGTCGCCGAACCCGTACCGGCAAGCATATTCCTCGTCTATGCCCTGTTCGTCAGCATCAGCGACGGCTTCCTGAAGCCGATGTTCCTCGGCCGTGGCGTCGAGATTCCGATGCTGGTGATCTTGCTGGGCGCGATCGGCGGCATGATCCATTCGGGAATCATCGGCCTCTTTACCGGCGCGGTGGTGTTGGCGATCGGCTACCAGATCCTGCTGGCCTGGATGGACACCGACGAGCTGAACAATCCCCGGCAAACCGCCGCTGGTGAAACGTGATTGCGATCGCATGGCGTTGAGGATCGGTACGCAGCCGCTGCTAGCGGCCCTGTTGGGATGTTTCGTAATGGCCTGTGCCCCGGTCGGGCCGGAGTTCGTAAAACCGGAAGCCGAGGCGAACGAGTCGTGGTCGGATTACGTTCGCGAGGATTTTTTGTTCGAACCTCCCGACCAGCTCGAATGGTGGCAGGTCTTCGACGATCCCGTGCTGAGCCGCCTGGTGACGCTGGCACAAGAGCACAACAACAACGTGCGCCTCGCCGGACTCGCCGTGCTGGAGGCCCGCGCGCTACTCGGCATCGCGCGGGGCAACGCCTATCCGCAGGCACAGTTTGTCGCGGGTGACGCCACGCGCATCGAGGGCAGCGAGAGCAATGCGAACACGGCCGGCGGTGCCGACCTGAGTTTCTGGCAATACGACGTCAGTGTAAATGCCTCGTGGGAGATCGATTTCTGGGGCCGTTTCCGTCGCGGGATCGAGGCCGCGGACGCCAATCTGCTGGCATCGATTGCAAGCTATGACGAAACGCTGGTGTTGCTCAGTGCCGCGGTTGCCGAAGCCTACCTCGCGATTCGCGCCGCGGAGGAGCAATTGCGAATCGCCCACGAAAACGTTGTTTTGCAGAAACGCAGCTACGAAATTGTGGACGTCCTGTATCGCTTCGGTGCCAGCAACGAACTCGATGTCGAGCAGGCGCGGACGCTTTTGCTGAGTACCCAGGCGACGATTCCGACACTCGAGACCTCATTGCGCCAGGCCCATCATGCACTGTCGTCCCTGCTCGGTTTGCCGCCGACGGACCTTGAGGACATGCTCGGCGGCGAAGGCAGGATCCCGCAGGTGCCGGAGCAGATCATGGTCGGTATTCCTGCCGACATGCTCAGGCAAAGGCCCGACGTGCGCCGCGCGGAGTTGCTCGCAATGGCGCAGAACGCGCAGCTTGGCGTGGCCAACGCGGACCGATATCCGAGCTTCAGCATCTCAGGCTCGCTGGGACTGGCGGCAGCCGGCAGCACCGATACGACTCGAACCGGTGAAAGCGGTATCGGTGAATTATTTAGTTCCGATTCCGTCACCTTTGCAGTCGGGCCGTCGTTCGTCTGGCCGTTTCTTAATTACGATCGAATCAAGAGCAATATTCGGGTCGAAGATGCGCGCCTGCAACAGGCGCTGGTCCAGTACCGGGAAACCGTGATCCAGGCGGCGCGGGAAGTCGAGGACGCAATGGTGGAATTCGTCGGCAGTCAGCGGCAGGACGATATCCTGGTCGAGACGGTCGCATCGGCGCTTCGCTCGACCGACCTGTCGATGCTGCGCTACCAGGAAGGATTCGCCGATTACCAGCGGGTTCTCGATGCACAGCAGGCGCTGTTCACGCAGCAGCAACGATACGTGTCGAACCAGGCACTGGCCGTTCAGGCGCTGATTGCAGTGTATCGTGCGCTCGGCGGTGGCTGGCAGGCGGGGCCGGACAGTTTCATCGACGATGAGACCCGCCGGCAAATGAACGAGCGCACCGACTGGGATGGACTGCTGGACGCAGACCGGGTAAGCATCAGCGAGTGATCATGGCGGAAGACGAGCAAAAACCAGCCGGCGACGAGGAGAGCGCCGACAACGATCAGCAAGAAACGGCGAAAACACCGATGGACCCGGTGCGCAAGTGGACGTTAATTACGCTGGCCGCCTGTGTCCTGCTGATGTTCTGGTACATCATCGCCGATCGCGTTACGCCCTATACCAACCAGGCGCGGGTGCATGCGCTGGTCGTGCCGATTGCCGCCGAGGTGTCCGGCTTCGTAACCCGCGTTTCGGTATCAAACAACGAATTCGTTGCGGCCGGCCAGGAACTGTTTGATATCGATCGTGACCGTTACGAATTGGCGGTCGCGAATGCGGAAGCCAATCTGCAGTCCGCACGCCAGGCGACGGGCGCCTCGACAGCCAATGTCGAAGCCGCGCGAGCGTCGGTGGCTTCAGCGCAAGCCAGCGTGGTGCGGGCTGAGCAGGATGCAGTCCGATTGCGGCGCATCAAACAGGAAGATCCGGGCGCGATCTCCGATCGGCGCGTGGAACAGGCCGAAGCGGCATTGCGAGTTGCCCAATCGCAGCTGGCCGCATCCGAGGCAAATCTCGAGAAAGCGATACAGGATCTCGGTGAGGCCGGCGAACAGAACTCGCGCATTCTGCAGGCGCTGTCGGCGCTGGACCAGGCAAGACTCGATCTTTCGCGCACCACGGTTCGCGCGCCGGACGACGGCCTGGTGACCGACGTCCGGGTCGACAACGGAAATTTTGCATCCGCCGGGGCGCCGCTGATGACGTTTATCGGCATCGACGACATCTGGATTCGCGCGGATTTCACCGAGAACAATCTCGGCAATATCGATCCCGGCGACGAAGTGGAGATCCTGTTCGATTCGCTGCCTGGCAGGGTATTTTCGGGCCGCGTTCGCGGGACCGGGCACGGCGTCGCCGTCGACACTGCGCCGCTTGGCAGCCTGCCGTCAATCGATAACGACCGGCAATGGCTGCGCGATGCCCAGCGCTTTCCGGTCGACGTCGAGTTCAGGCTGGACGAGACCAACCAGCGACGTGGGATCCGGGTCGGTGCACAGGTCTCGGTCATCGTCTACACCGGCGACAACTGGTTATTCAATCTCGTCGGCAAGCTGTACATAAGAATTGCCAGCCTCCTGACCTATGCCATCTGAACCGGCAAGCGCCGACGGCCTCGAACAAGCGGCGGTCAAGCGCCTCGACCTGGCGAGCCTCCGCATCCTGCGCCTGGCGCTCGGTACGGCATTGTCATTACTGTTTTCCCAGCTCGTCGCCTGGCCGATGTCGTTCGTCTCGGCGGTGATCACGATGTTTATCCTGGCGCTGCCGCTGCCTGCGTTGAGCTTGCGTAACGGCATCACGTTCATGATCGCATTCATCGTCGCCGTGTACGCGGGATTGATATTCCTGCCCTTCATGCTGAACCAGCGCCTCGTGGGTATCCTGCTGCTCGGCCTCGCGCTCTACCACACTTTCTATTTCACGGCGCGCGGCGGATCCCAGGTTGTCGGTACGCTGGCGACCGTGGGCCTTGCAGTGGTCACCGCGATAGGCACCGTCTCCATCGATGCGGTACTTGCCGTCTCCGGCGGCCTGAGTGTCGGCGCAATAGTTGGTGTGCTGTTCGTCTGGATAGCGCACGCTGCACTGCCGGATTCGATGGCGAGTCCGCTAATTGCGGATCCGCCGCAGACGCCGCCAGTCGTCACGCCGGACCTGGCGGAAGCCAGGCGCAGCGCCTGGCGTTCGCTGGTCATCGTGATGCCGGTCATACTTTGGTTCATGTTGTCGAGCGCCAGCGTGACCAATGTCGGCTTCATGATCAAGGTCGCCTCGATGGGCCAGCAGGTACGTATCGGCGAGACGCGCCAGGTGGCCCGATCGTTGATCGCATCGACGGTCATCGGCGGAATAGCCGCAATCATTGCATGGCAGGCATTGAGCATTTATCCATCGCTCTTACTCTATGTATTGCTGGTCGGGCTGGCCGGACTGGTCATGGGGCCGAGAATCTTCTCGGGGCCAGGGATACATCCCTCCAGCGCAACATGGTCCTACGCCTACCTCACCATGATCATCATTCTGGCTCCGGCGGTGGTGGACAGCCAGGTTGGCGGGTCCGCTGGCGCGGCATTCTGGTCCCGGTTGCAGATGTTCCTGTGGGCCACCGTCTACGGTACCGGCGCCGTTTTCCTGTTCGACACCCTGTGGCCGCGTTCATCCAAATCGAACTAGCCGGTGGAGCCGTCTGTCAACTGCTGTTTCCCTGTTTTTCCGAGATGTAGGCGCTGACCAGCCCCGCGACCAGGATGGCGATATAAAACTGGCCCACGACCGCTTCGGCAAACGCGAGCGACCTGGCTGTCTGCGACACCGGTGTAATGTCTCCGTAGCCAAGCGTGGTGATCGTTACGAAACTGAAATAGAGCCAGTCCGGGCTCCATGCCGCTGACGCGGATTGCGTCAGGCCCTTGAACGCACCCGGTTGCAGAAACTCGAGCACGTCGTAAAGAATCGACCAGATCACGCCCAGCAGCAGGTAGACGCATACGGCGCCGACGATCCTGTTGGAATTGATTTCGTTGCCGATCAGGATGTCGCGGAACGCATTGAAGATCGCAATGCAGACGAACAGTAGTATCGCCAGCATCGAGGCAATGTGCAGGACATTGTCCTGGTGCAATACGGATGCCAGGTTCAGGCCGATACCCACGATTACGGTCGCCATGCCAAAGACAAACAGCCGCCGGCCGGCACCGCGCAGACTCCAGATGCCGATGGCGAGGAGACAGGTCACCCCCAGAATCCGGGCAAGCTTGAGCGACACCAGGTCGACATCCACTGCGATCGGCACGCCGAGAATAAAGATCAGTAATGCAACGAGCAGAAACGAAAACCTGTTTGTGTGCATGAGGGCCCTCGCAGATTATTGGATGCTGCTTCGGCAGCTGACTTTATAACGCATTGCAGCGCATGCCGCGACAATGACGCGGGCAGGATTCTTCGAGTTGGCTCAGCATCCGGCCAGCCGGCCGGAATCAAGGATCGCGGCGCTACTTGTTCTCGCCGTATTTCTTGTAATGCAGTTCCTTGGCCTGCCCGATCCAGTCGTCGTGCTCGATGCGGCCCTTGAATTCCTTGAGTTCGGAATTGATTCTTGCGATATCTGCGGGCCCGAATGCGGCAATCTGCCGGAAATACCAGATCCCGAGATCGTGCAGTGTCCTTTCGAATACCTTGCCGATACCGATAATCTCGGTCAGGTCGTCGATATCGCCGTTGGGACGCGGCATGCCGAATTCCGCAGCGGATTGCGTTTCGACGATAGACTTGGCCTGCGTGGGAGCTTTGCCATTCGCTGACTGCTTGACGTTATCGTTGTCTTTTGCGTCCTGCATGTCGTGAAAGCTTTTCTCGATGTCGCCGATCTTGAAGCGCAGGGTGTCGGACTCCTTTTCCGACTGCTCCGCCTGGCTACGGTAACGCCGCGCATCTTCTTCGTACTGCTTGCAGCGGTTTTCCATCGATTTCAGGCACTGCACCAGTTCCCGGTTTTGCTCCTTCAGCGCATTGAATTCGCCGAGTTCCCGACGCAGATTCTCGGCGCCCTGTTCCGCAAGCGAAATATCATGCTTTAACTGGGCATTGTCCGCCTCGAGCGAGATAACCTTTTTCTCCATGGCATCCAGGTTTTCGAGCCTGGTCTGCGCTGCGGCAAGCATATTGCTCATGGATTGATTCTCTTCGCGTGCCGAATTGAGAAGATTGTTCAGGGACTGCTGCTCGGATTTGGCGTCATCGATTTTGCGCTGCAGAATTTTTCGCTCCTCGGCAACCGCTTCGAGTCGCGCCTTGTAGACGCCCTGGTTTTTGTCCAGTTCTGCCTTCAATTCTGTGACGTGCTGCTTGGAGCTGAACATCACGTTATCGTGGTTCGCAATCTTGCTTTTCAGTTCATCCCGTTCGGCGCTGACAACGAAAAGATTCTTTTGCAAAGCGTTTTGTTTTTCCTGGAGCGATGCGACCTGGGTCTTTGCCTGGTTGGTCGCGATGATGTTTTGCTCGACGATTTTTTTCGCGGCCTCTACGGAGTGCTTGAGTTTTGCGACTTCAGCGTTTTGTTGTTTGTTGATGGCTACGACTTTGTCATGACGGGCTTTCCAGTCGTCAGCGAGCTGGCTCAGGTCCTGATCGCTCTGCCGGCTGCGAAAAAACCAGCCCACCAGGCTGCCGAGCGCGGCGGCGCCAACCAGGTAAATGACTGTTATGGGTTCAAGCTCGATCATTTCCCTGCCCTTTTTATGATCGCGCCCCAGTCTCTGGCAGGAGTGTTACGGCATGCAAGCGCGGCCGCCGGTAACGTGACCAACATCATGTTTTTCGGCTTTTTTATGCCGTCCAGTACGCATTTGGGCAGCGCGGGAGGAGGCCATGCCGCCTATCCCCCGGCGTACCGCAAAACATCCGGTTGCGGGCTTTAGAGGAGGCCTTCCAGGCCGTCGAGATCGTTGATGACGCGCCAGTTACCGCCCGATTTTTCGACCTTGTTTTGCCACTCATCGAGGCGATCCAGGTACTCCCGCGGATCGACATTGTCCGAACGCAGCTTGGTGACATTCAGTGCGATGACATCGAAACCATCCAGATCGAATTCGATATCGCGCACATAGCCGCGCTCGAGTTCTTCCTTCAGATCGGAAAAGATGAGCACTTTCTTGTTCGCCGGTCCTTTCTCATTCAGGAATTCGACCGCCTGCAGAAGGCCGCCGGTGATGTCCGTGTACGGAGAGGACTTGGCCGTATCGACGAATGTCTGCACCTCCTCGGCGAACAGGCGTTTCTGGCGATTGATGGCGCTCGGCCGATCGTCAAAAGTGATCTTTGCAACGATGTCTTTTTCACTGAAGCTTCCCGTGTCGATACGGGCAACCACGAATGAGTCCGTCGCATCGAGCCTCGACAGGGTGTAGCGAATGATCTGTTGCGCCTTCTGAATTTCCTGGCGATAAGTGCCGGACGTGTCGATCAGCATGTAGACGCCGGCATTATCCGGTCCCGACTGCACGCAGCCGGTTAGTGCCAGGCAACTCACGATTAGTGCAAGTGATTTCATGATCGTAACTCCGAAAGTCCGCCGCCCGGTTTCGCCGGCTGGGTTTCCCTGGAAGCCCACCACAACGGAATGAACAACGGCAGGTCATAAAGCTGCGTCAACAGCGTTCCGAAATAACGGAACCCGTTGCCCAGAAGCCTCAGGGCGAGCGACACGAATCGCAATGCGCCGATAGCTATCAGCCCGACAACGGTCCGCAGCGAATGCACGAAGGTCTCGAGCGGTATCGCGACGAACGTCAGGGCAAACGGCAGTATGAATCCCATGCCCATCTGGGCTGCGGTCGTAATCCACATGTATTCGTTGGCAACGGTTGTCGCCGCCTCGCCACGCAACAGGGCACTGGTGGCAAGTTCGTCATGCAGCAGGACCTCACGCATGTAAGCGAGTCCCGCTTCCACGCTTGCCAGCAGAAACAGCATCGTAAAGGTGATCCAGATCATACGGACACGAGTCTTGTCGGGCAGTGCGCCGATCACCGGGAATAAGCGGGTGATGCGCAACGATTCCATGAGAAACAGACCCATCGAAATCTCGACCATGATGATGACAAGTGCAGCGATGTCTGCAGTCTTGAAACCGCCGATCAGGTTGGTTCCGCCGACCATCTCTGCCATGGGCCGTGCGATCAGCGAAAAGTTGATGGTCGCGCCACCAATAGCGATCAGGAGAACAAACGCGGATACGAAAAAGTAGACGAGCGAGGACGAGGAAAGGACTGACAACGCGTGGTCTTCGCCCTTGACGATATCTTCGTACTCCTGCATGTGACGATCGATGGTGACCGAGCGGCCCAGCAGGCTGTCCACACTCTTGTCCACTTTGGTCAGGTTTTGCTGGATCTCGCGCCATTCCGGCCGCATTTTCCTCAGCAATTCGTGACGCTTTGCGCTCGCTTCGCGGTACGCGGTCATCGCTTCCTTGTGGGCCTTGACCAACGACTTGTGAATGTCGCTCAGCACCTCACCAATGCCGACGCGGCCTTCCCGCGAATCGATTTTCGCCACGGCTTCGACGGCTTTGACCCATCCCGGCGGATCGGGTGGCACGTCGACGGCGTCCTTGTGGTCCTGTTCGATGCGGTCAATAGACTCGCTCAGGCTGCGGTGCAGCGCCGAATAGTTGGCCAGGTCCTTGCGAACGGTTTCATTGATGCGATCGAATTCGCGCTCGACGATGCGCTCTTTTGCTTCGCGCCCGTGGGCGAGCAATACTTCGCGGTTCCTCGCGACGAGTTTCTTCTCTGCTCCACCGACGGATACGGAGGCCATCCGAAACATCTTGTGCAGCGAGTTGCCCGCGGCAAAAATCAGCCTGTGTGCCGTCGGCCTTGCGAAGAATAAGGTGGCGACGATCAGCACTATCCATAACAGTGCCGATACTGCAGGCCAGGGTGTAATATTTAGCAGAAAGTTCATTACGGTAACCCCGCTGTCTAATTCCAATAAAGACCGGTGGCTTTGCGACCCTTCCTCGCGGAAGGAGTGCCTTTGTCAATGGTTCCCGGAGCCTTTCACAGTCAAATATGAACTGCAACGAAGTCCGTCCGGTTTCATGCACGGCGGGTCAAATCAAATTAAATAGTTTAGAATTCAACACATTAGGATTTAACATAAGACAAAAAATTTGCGCGCTCGCGGAAAACATTTTGTCGATCGCGTCGACAGGTATTTTCGACCTGTCGAGCGCATAAACAGGCAGCAAAAACGTGTTCAACCACTCTACAACTGCCGAGGATGACGATCGGGCGATGCAGCAGGAAGTCAAAGCCTGGCGCCAGGATTTTCATCGCCATCCGGAGCTGGGATTTCACGAACACCGTACCGCCGGCATCGTTGCGAAGCGGCTCGAGGCGTTCGGTCTCGAGGTGCATACGGGTGTCGGCAAAACCGGTGTCGTCGGGGTGCTGAAGCGTGGTAGCGGCCGCCACTCGATCGGCCTGCGAACCGATATCGATGCGTTACCGATCCAGGAAGCCAACACCTTCGCACATCGCTCGGTCAACGACGGCATCTTTCACGGTTGTGGCCACGACGGGCACACGGCGATGTTGCTTGCGGCCGCGAAACGACTGGCCGAAGCCGGCCGGTTCGACGGCACGATCTATTTCATCTTTCAGCCCAGCGAGGAGGACGGCCGTGGCGCGCTTGCCATGATCGAGGACGGCCTGTTCGAACGCTTTCCCATGCAGGCGGTGTACGGCATGCACAACATGCCGGGCATCGAGGCGGGGCATTTTGCCGTCAGGAAAGGCGCAATCATGTCCTCGGAGGACATATTCGAAATCACCCTCAAGGGCAGGGGCGGCCATTCGTCGATGCCGGAGCGGCTGGTCGACCCGATCGTTGTCGCCGCCGAGGTCATCACGGCGCTGCAAACCATCGTTCCCAGATCCGTGCCGGCCGGAGACTGGGGCGTGGTTTCCGTAACGGAAGTTGATACGGACGGTGCCAGGAACGTCATCCCCTCGACGGTGTCGATCAAGGGCGACTGCCGCGCCAGGTCGACCCGAGTCCAGGAGAAAATCGAAGCCCGCATGCGCGACATCGTCACGGCCACCGCAAAGGCACACGGCGTCGAGGGCCAGGTGGATTACCGCAACGACTTTGTCGTTACCGCCAACTCGCCGGCAGAGACGGATGCCTGTATTGCCGCCGCGCGCGCCGTCGCCGGCGAACCCGCGGTCGATGCGGATTGCCCGCCGTGCAGCGCGTCGGAGGATTTTGCGCGCATGCTGAGCATCGTGCCCGGTTGTTACATACTGATCGGCAATGGGCTCGATGGAAGTTACGGTGCCACCCTTCACAATCCGTATTACGACCTGAACGACGATATCCTGGCGATCGGGGCCGGCTACTGGGTCACGCTCGCGGAGTCGCAGCTAACGGCCTGACCGGCGGCGATGCTTACCCAGCCCGCCGGCACTGGTACCATGCGCGCTGGTTGTCCAAAGGGGGGCGCTATTGTCCGCTTACACACAAGTCCTGACCGTCAACTGGGGCGAGTCGGATCCTTTCGGTCTCGTGTATTACGCGAGGGAAGTTGCCTGGTTCAATGAAATCGAGCATGAATTGTTTCGCCGGATTGGTCATCCGATCAATCGCATGATCAACAGGGATCGCAGCGCATTTGTCATGGGAGAAATCGAGTTTCGTTTCGTCGGACCGGCGGCTTACGGGGACCAGGTCGAATGCACATTGACCCTGCTCGAAGTAGGTGACAAGACCATCCATTGGCACTGTAATGCGGTCAACCTGCGAACCGGTCAGCAGGTGACCGAGGGCAGGGCGACCCGCGTGTTCGCGCGCATACTCGACGACGGCAATCTCGCCTCACAGCAAATCCCCAGGGAAATTCGCGACAGCCTGGCGCAGTTCAAGGCAAACAGTACCTGAGGCGTCCGCTGCCCGGCCGCAAATGGGCGAGACCGGCTCTATTCCAGCGGCTTAAGATCCTGGAGCACGGTCGGAATCAACTCCGACACGGTCGGATGGATGTGGACCGCACGGGACACCGTGGTGTAAGGCTTGCCCGCATACATCGTGTCGAGCAGGCAATGAATCGCCTCGTCACCGCTAAGGCCAAGGATCGCGGCGCCGAGAATCTCCTCGCTGTCCGCATCCACGATGATCTTCATGAAGCCGCGTGTTTCGCCGAACTCGCGCGCCCGGCTGACGCGGGTCATCTTTCGTTTGCCAATGAGTGCCCGGCGACCCGATTCCCTCACCTCGCGTTCCGTCATGCCGATACGTCCGAGGGGCGGGTCGATAAACAGGCCGTAGGCCAGGATCCGTTCGGATACCTTGCGTGCATCGTTATCGAAAAGGTTGGCCGCAACGATTTCGTAGTCGTTGTAGGACGTGTGAGTGAAGGCGCCGCGACCGTTGACATCGCCGATGGCCCACACGCCGGGGACGTTAGTGCGTAACTGCTCGTCGACATTGATGAACCCCTGTTCGTTGGTCTCGATACCGGCAGCCTGTAGCCCGAGATCGTCGGTATTCGGCACGCGCCCAACGGCAATCAGCACGTGTGACCCGGTGACTTCCTCCGGACCCTGTTCGCAGGTGACACGCACCGCAACACCGTCACCTTCCCGTTGTATGCCGATGCAATCCGCTTGCAAATGAAATTGCACACCTTCGCCTTCCAGTATTTCCTGGACGGCCTTTGATACATCCTCGTCGTCACGGCCGATAATCCTGTCGTTTACCTCGATGACCGTGACCTCGCTGCCGAAGCGGCGGTACATCTGCGCGAATTCGAGGCCAACGTAACTGCCGCCGACGATGACCAGGTGCGGCGGCAGAAAGTCGACATCCATGATGCTCGAGTTGGTGAAATACGGAACATCCTGTAATCCCGGCCAGTCCGGAACCCGGGCACGCGCGCCGCAATTGATGAACAATTGCTCCGCTTCGATGGTTTCGCCGTTTACTTCGACCGCGCGGGGTGCAACGAAACGGGCGTGGCCGCGAATGAGGTCGACGTTTTGCATACCTTCGAGCCAGTCGGTAACGCTCTTGTTGGAGGCGCCGGCGATCTCGTCCTTGCGCGCTTTAATTCGCCGCATGTCGACAGAAATATCGCCGCTGATCGACACGCCGAAATCACCCCCCTGGCGCGCCAGGTATGCAACCCTCGCACTGCCGACCAGTGTCTTGGTCGGGGTACAGCCGACGTTGACACAGGTGCCGCCGATCAGGTGGCGCTCAATGACCGCGGTTCTCCTGCCTTCCTTATCCAGCCTGGCGGCGAGTGCGGGCCCCGACTGGCCGGTGCCGATAACGATCGCATCGTAACTCGCTGTCATGTTCTCCTGCTCCCACCGGCCTGGCCGTCGCGTTGATACCCGGAATCATGATACTAACAGCAAGCCGTGACTCGACCCTGTCCACCGGTGATCAGTAATACCAGTTCAGGCGCAACTGTACATAGTCGTCCTGTTCGAACGCGTGTAGTGGACTACCCCGCTTTGCATTGACCACCGATCGCAATCGCAATTCCGCGCTGAACCGGTCACCCAGTCGTCGTTCGGCTTCGAGATTCAAAAACGTCTCATGCGAGTCGACATCGATCGTGAAACCCGCAAGGATGCTGGAGTCGCTTGCATCATTGAAAGCAATTCTCGAGCCTACAAACAGATCGTTGTCGAAAGGCGTTGGCGGCGATCCGGCATCGCGGCCGTCGTACTGATACTCCATCAGCAAGCCAATGTCGATTGCACTTTCCCTGACGCCGTAAAATGTGTACTCGAAACCGCCGACCGCGGCCGCGAAGGTATCTGCTGATGTGTCCCGACCGATAGCTTCGAGTTTCCACAGCCATGCGTCACGTGTGTACTGAAGGTCGACACCGAACTGGGTCATCTGGCCATAGGTTGGAATCAGCCGGCCGGCCTCCGGGGAAATCTGCAAGCCGGGTTCACGGGAGGTGCCATCGAACAGATGCAGGCCGAGGTCTAGATCGCCGAAATAATGACTGTAACGAAACGCAAAATCGACGTGTTTTTCCTCGTCGGACGATTCATACAGCGGATCATCGATGTCCACGGGCAACGGCAAGCCGAAGCGGCCTTCCGCACCCGGGAAGGTCCGCTCGCGAAACCACGGCAGGGCATAGAATTCGAATCGCCCATAGTCCTTCTGCAAATTGAAATTGATCATCGGCTGACCCAGCTTGTCTTCGCCGTCGATATCTTCGACGAAGTCCGTCTGGTTGATAACGTCCACCAGGTGACGCGATTCGGTAACGCCCCAGAACACCTTGCCGATCCCGGCGTTGAAATCCCAGGAGCCGGCTTCGTACCCCCAGAGCGCTTCGCGGAGATCCCCATGGCTGCGCTCATCGTCCTGGAAATCGAGCCTGCCGAAACCGACAATGCTGACGCGCTGCGCACCGTTGTCACTGCGCCAGTAGAACTCCGGTTGCAGGATAAACGACAGGTCGATGCCGTCATGCTGCCGGGGAAAGCGGGCGTCCTGCCAGAATGCCCGGGTATCGACGCCGGTGAAACCGGTCAGGTCCCATTCGCCGGCGAACGCAATGTTGACGATGAGTGCGATGATCGTTGCTGTTGTTGTTCTTATCATGATGTTGACCTCCCTCTGGTTTGGCGACTGCCCGTGATGCAACTGGGCGTACGGGCAGGCGCCTGTCTTGTCCGGTCAGCGAAGCCTCGCCAGGCGGCCTTTGACGAATTCGGATTCAGCCAGGCCGATACTGAAGCGGAAGTCGCCGTACACGAGATCCGTGCTCTTGCCGGTCTGGTGATTCACCATGCTCATTCGGTGACTGCGCCAGACGCCGCCATAGTTGCGGTAGTCATCGAGCGTCAGCGTCTTCAGCAAGTCGCCACGGCGGTCGTAGAATTCCACCTTGCGAACCTGGTACACGTCACGGTCGATGTAGCTAACCTGGCGCGTGTATCCCGAGTTCTCGTAACGGGGGGTGCGCTCAATGACATCTACGGTCCGGCCGTCGTGCTGTTCCTCGCGGAGCCAGTCGTAGTCGTACTTGTTCAGCTCGAGCGCGGTGAAATCCTCGAACGCGAACTCCGAGCCGACGAACGGGCCCGACTTGTTCGCCGACGAGATCCGCTTGACTCGCTTGAGTGCCGGCAGAAACAGCCACTGATCATCGGGATCGAGAATGCGCGCGTGAGACAGCAGCGCCGTTCCCTTGATGTCGTTGGGGCTGTCGAATACGACCAGCGACTTGTCACCAACGGCCTCATCCGTAATCTCGAAGGTGGCGATCCTCAGCTTGCGTCGCGATTCCTTGCCCGCCGCATTGCGCAAGATCATCTCGAGTTCGACTTCGCTGTCGCCGAATCCGCGGTCGGACCGGTCGGAGCGGGCCGCGATTTGGAATCCGAGTCGCTCGGTATCGCTAGCGTCGCGAACCACTGCGTTTGCGGCGAAAGCCGGTGAGGAAAGCAGCGCGACGGCAAGCCCGAACATCAGTACCAGTGCCGAAATGCTGACCGCCGGTTGTGTTGCTGTTGATTGGTCGTTCATATCTATTACTCCTGTCGATTCTTTACGTTCGCCGGCACGGTCAATCAGTAACAGCAGCGCCGGCAGGAAGAGAAAGTCGAGAACCAGGGCAAACCCGATCGCCAGTGCGGTGAGCAGACCCATGTCGACATTGACTTTGAAGCTCGACGTCAGCAGCACGAGAAAGCCTGCTGCGAGGATCACGGTGTTGACGATGATGGCCACGCCGACGTTCTTGAACGCGTGACGAATCGCATCTTCTGCGGTGCGGCCCTGTTCTCGACGCGACCGAACGTATTTCGACAACAGGTGCACCGTGTCATCGACGATGATGCCGAGCGAAATGGACGCGATCGTCGCGACGGAAAAGCCGACTTCGCCGACGATCAGCGACCAGGCGCCGAATGTGGCCAGGATCGGCAGCCCGTTCGGCACCAGGCTCAGGGCGCCGAGCCTGACACTCTGTAATGCGAGCATCAGGATCAGTGCAATCAGCGTGACGGCCACCAGGGTCCCCGTGACCATGTTGTTGACGTTACGACCGGCAATGTAGGTAAACATGACCTGGGCGCTGGTCGGCCCGGCCTGCATCCAGGCCGGCAGGTTCTGATGCATCCACGCGTCGCTGCGAGCGAGGAATTCCCGGGTCTGCATCGAGTTGACGTCGCCCAGCGTGGCGGACACCCGGGTCGCCGATTTGTCGATGTTGATGCGATCGTTCAGGTCGAGGCCGTAGGGTAACGACAGCTCGTACAGCAGCAGATACTGGGCTGCCTCCTCACGGCCCTGCGGCGTCCGGTAGTAAGCCGGATCGTCACCATGCAGGTTCTTGTTGAGCCGCTTCATGATGTCGGAGAGCGAATACACGTGAGTCACCTCCGGCTGTGCTCGCAAAAAGTCGGTGAAGCGTTCCAGGTGTGCGAGGTACTCGGGATCACTGACGCCGCCATTGGTCGCTGCGGGCAGCGAATACTCGATCGGGTACATGCCGAAATGCTGTAACGCCTGGTCCGTTTCACGGCGGAACTCGATGCGTTCGTCGAAGTATTTGGTCCATTGATCGTTGAGGTCGATGGACGGGATAAAGGCGACCAGGACCAGCATGGCTGCACCCATCGACAGCAGCAGGCGACCGGGATTGGCGATGACGAAATCGGCAACGCGCCCCATGAAACGCTCGCCGGCGCTTGCCTCGAGCGACTGCTTTTCGCGATACGGCAGTAGGCGAATCATCGCCGGCAGCAGGGTCAGCGAAAGTATCCACGCTGCGAAGATGCCGACCGCCGTAATGTTGCCGAGATGCCAGAATGGCGGCGAATCCGAAAAGTTGAGCGCCAGAAAGCCGATGATCGTCGTCAGCGAGGTGATGCTGACCGGCAGGAAATTGAGCCGTATTGCTTCGACGATGCCCTCTGCCTTGCCGAGCCCGTTACGCATTGCCGTGCGCAATGACAGCAGGATGTGGATCGAATCGGCAATCGCAAGGGTCAGGATGACGATCGGTGCGGAACCGGAAATGGGGGTGAGCTTGATGCCGGCGAAACCGGCCCAGCCCATGCCGACCATCGTTGACAGCACGATGACGAGCAGAGTGGCGAAGGTTGCTGTCGCCGAGCGAAGGATTACTAGTGTCAGCAACAGGATGACACCGAACATGACCGGTACCAGTGTGCCGAGGTCGGAGACGCCCGTCTCGGCGAACGCATTGTTCAACATCGATACGCCGGTCAGCGAGACGTCGATTTGCGGATAAATGGACTCTATCGAATCGCGCAACGAGCGGGCATGCGCGACCGCTTCCGGAACTTCCGTGAGACTTTGTTCCGGGTACTGCAGCACGACATTGACCGCGGTGGCCACACCATCCGGTGTTACCAACTGGTTGCGCAGCAGCGGTTCGGCCAGCGCAATGCGTGCGCGTCGCTCGCGCTCGGCTTCGCTCATCCCGGCACCGCCCCTGTACAGGTCCTCAACGATCAGGTCGTCACCGTCACCGTAGCTGCGCTGAAAGTTGGAAATGGAGTCGACGCGAATCGCGTACGGAATCCGCCAGGCAGCATCCGTCAGTTCCTCGACGGCGGCGATGGTACTGGCGGAAAAAGCATTGCCATCCGCCGGCTGCAAAACGAACAGGAAATTGTCATTCTTGGTATAGGTCGCCTGCAGGTTCTCGAAGGCCGTCAACTCCGGGTTCTCATCGGAAAAGAACACCCGGTAGTTGTTGGCGAACTCGAGATTTGCAACGCCGGTGCCGATTGCCATGGCAACGGCGAACGCAGCGGCGACGACCAGCCAGCGTAAATGCAGCACCTTGCGGGCGAGCCTGACCGCGAAGCGGTCGATTAACTGGAATGCTTTGCTCATCGTTACGATCCTTTTTATTACTGATTGGTCAAGAATAAATCGCAAAAAAAGACTGTTCGGTCAAAAACAGCTCAAAAAAACGCAGCTGCCGTTTGATCCTGTCATTGCCGCAACGCCTGCAGCTGTGCGTCGAGCAGCACGTGCGCCTGCGCCTTCTTGAGGTCGCCGCGCATCATCGTGCCGAGCCCGGCCATGAAGGTCATCAGCATCGCCGCAATCAATTCGGCCGGCCGGGCCGTGTCGATCTGGCCCGCCGCCTGGGCATCGCTCACGGTCGCCTCGAGCGACTTGCGCATGCGCTTCGCGTGGTCGGCCATGACCACCCGCACTTCCGCATCATGTGGCGCCAGCTCCACCAGCGAGTTGATGGCCAGGCAGCCCATCGGGCAGTCGCTGTCGCCGTCCGCGATGTCGACAATGCGATGCAAGGTGTTGCGAATGCCGTCGAGCGGCGTTGGGGCTGCACGCAAAACTTCATTCTTCTGCCGCCGCATGTCCTCCAGGTAACGCTTCAGGGCGCGGATGAACAGTGAATGCTTGTCGCCGAAGGTCTGGTACAGGCTGCCTTTGTGCAGTCCGGTAACCGCCATAAGGTCGGCCAGCGAGGTCGCCTCGTAGCCTTTCGCCCAGAACGCGCGCATGGCCGCGTCCAGCGCCTGGTCTACATCGAATTCTCTGGGTCGTCCTACCATGGCGGCATATACTAGCCAATGATGACCGTTCAGTCAAGAATTAAATTCGTATAAAGAACAAGCACTTAGGGTTGCCGATCCGCGTCCGGCAATAACCGCCACTGGAGATTGTTCGGCGGTGTCACGCGTTTTTCCTCGGGACGTGGCAGAGCCCGCAACTGCGGCGTGAAGTCGTAAGGGACCACCGATGGCCGCGTGGTGCCGCCGCGATTGACGTACTCCCAGACGATGCTGCCGTCCGGCTTCACCTGGAACAGGCGGCCGGTGTTGTCCTCGGCGATGAAGGTGTTGCCGTTCGGCAGGCGCTTCTGCGAGCCCATGGTCTTGGAGAAGAACTTGATGTTGGCGTAGCCCTCGGTTTCGTAAATCCACACGATTTCGCCGCTGACCGGGTTCATCTCCATGACGAAGGTTTGCCCGGTGTGGGTGCGATGGCGCGGAAACAGCGAGTTGTCGAAAAAGATGATATTGCCGGCGCCCGGCAGGCCCTTTTCGATCATCTCCGGCTCGTGCGAATGGGCCATGCCGCCCTTGTAATCGTGGGTCCCTTCCCAGACCACGTCGCCGCTTCGCTTGTCGATGATGTAGATCATGTTGATGTTGCGGGCATTGAGGATGATGTTGCCCGGGCGAAAGCGCTCGTCGCCGGCGTCGAACCACTTGTTCTCCGGGATCGGCGCTATGGAATTGACGTGCAGCCAGTCGTTAAGCGGTGTGACCGGCGAAAACAGGTTCAGGTCGAGATGATCATGGGCATGCCACTCCCAGACGATCTCGCCGTCCAGGTTGACCTCGTAAATATCGGCACCGTTCTGGTGCTCCTCGCTGCCGCGTTTTCGCGGTTTCCACCACGGTGCGATCTTGTCACCGACATCCCTGACCTTTGCCTGCGCCTCGGCAGGAATCGGTTCATGCGCGATGAGCAGGCGATTACCGTTGTCGAGGATTCGCAGGTCGTTGACCGACTCGATGCCCTCGTGTTGCCATACGATGTTGCTGTCCCAGTCGTATTCGACAATCCGCTTTTCGTCACCGGCGTACAGCAGGTTGCCGTTGGCCAGTAAGCGGCTGCGTTTGTTGAAGTACGGTGCCACCCTGAAAACGTGCACGACGTTGCCGTTCATGTCGATCAGCCGGACATCGTCGGGCACCTTGGCCTGTGCGCGGACCGCCGCGGACGGGTGATTGCCGCGATCCGTGTGATCGGAAATCAGGATGTAGCTCGACCAGGCCTGATCCGGATAGTAGATGGTCGTACCGGTCGGATAGACGGTTGGGTAAGCAAGGGCAGAACTGCCGGCGGCGACCGCAAGCATGCCTGCCAGTCCGCCGAACAGTAATCGGTCGTTCATCTCGGTAACTCCCCGGTTGTTATTGTCGTGATTTCCGGTGCGTCCTCGCTAGCCTAGATTTGATGGTCAGGCCTGTCAACGCGCGACGCCAGGCTGCGAGCTGTCATAATCGACGATTAACGCTCGCAGTCCCTGCAGCCAAAGGTCAAAAATGAGTATTTTCGAAATCAGTGCGGTCCTGATCGGCTTGTCGGCAGTATTCGGTTATCTCAATTACCGGTTCCTGCGCTTGCCACACACCATCGGCCTGGTGCTGATCGCACTGGCCGCGTCGCTCGGCATCATCCTGGTGGAAATTTTGAGTCCGGCATCGCCGGTCATGGACATCGTCACTGATCTGCTTACGCAGATCGATTTTCACGACACCGTGATGCGAGGCATGTTGAGCTTCCTGCTGTTTGCCGGCGCTTTGCATGTCGACTTCGTGGCTTTTCGTTCGCGAGCCCCCGCCATCGCGCTGATGGCGACCGTGGGGATACTGCTGTCGACGTTTGTTATCGGCTGGATCACGTGGTGGTTGCTCAATGCGTTCAACATCGGGATACCGTTCATCTGGGCACTGGTCTTCGGCGCCCTCATCAGCCCTACCGATCCGGTCGCGGTGCTCGGACTTTTCAAGACGGTCTCCGTGCCGGAAACGCTGGAGGCGAAGATGGCCGGAGAATCGCTGTTCAACGACGGCGTGGGCGTCGTCGTATTCACGGTCATCGTGGCGATCGCCGCGGGCGGCACGCGTGTCGACCCCGCCTCGGTCGCAGAACTGTTCCTGACCGAGGCGGTAGGCGGCGCGGTCCTCGGCCTGATCGCCGGCTATGCCGGATACCGTGCGATGCACCGGGTGGACGATCACAACCTGGAAGTGCTGATTACCCTGGCGCTCGTCATGGTGACCTATGCGCTGGCGCTGCGGCTGCACATGAGCGGCCCGATCGCCATGGTGGTCGCCGGGCTGTTCATCGGCAACCGGGGCATGAAGTATGCGGTCAGTGAAAAGAGTCGCGACTACATACAGAAATTCTGGTCGCTCATCGACGAGATTCTCAACTCGGTCCTGTTCCTGTTGATCGGGCTCGAGGTACTGGTCATTGCAAAACTCGTCGATCACGTCGCAGTCGCATTGCTGGTCATTCCGGTGACGCTCGCCGCTCGCTGGCTCAGTGTATTCCTGCCGATATCAGTGCTGTCTAACTGGCGTTCGTTCACCCGGGGCGCGGTACCGATCCTAACCTGGGGCGGCCTGCGTGGCGGTATCGCGGTAGCGCTGGCTTTGTCCTTGCCGGCCAATCCCTACAAGCCGACGATATTGACCATCACCTATGCCGTGGTGCTGTTTTCCATCGTGGTCCAGGGACTGACCATCAAGCCGCTGGTCGAGCGCGTCGTGCCGCGAGTCGACCTCGCGGAACCGCCGGCTTGAACCCTGATCGGCGCTTGAGTCGATTTGCGGCCGTCCTTTATCATTACCGGCCGTTTTCAGGCGCTGAGCGTCCCTGACAAGTCGCCACCCGGCCAAAGAGTACAGATGAATACCAAAGGCGCAGCGAGCTGGCAGAACCCTACTTTTCTGTTGATGTTGATGAGCATCGCCATGCCCATCGCCTTCAATGCCTGGAACGCGCTGTTGAACAATTTCGTCGTCGAGCGCGCGGCCTTCACCGGCATCGAAATAGGCATACTGCAAAGCCTGCGCGAAGTGCCCGGTTTTATCGCGTTCACCACCGTGTTCGTATTGTTGGTCCTCAGGGAGCAGACCTTCGCCGTGCTGTCGCTGGCGATGCTGGGTGCCGGCGTGGCTATAACCGGGTTTTTCCCGACCGTTTACGGCCTGTATTTCACAACGGTACTGATGTCGCTCGGCTTTCATTATTTCGAGGCAGTGAAACAGTCACTCGCCCTGCAATGGCTAACGAGAGAGGAAGCGCCACAGGTATTCGGCAAGCTGATTTCTGTAGCGGCCATTACTTCGCTGGTGGTGTACGGCATGCTGTGGACGTCACTGGAAATACTCGAGCTCGACTACGTTTGGAATTTTTTCCTGGCAGGCTCGGTCTGCCTGTTGCTCGCCATCGTCATGTGGACCTCGTTTCCGCATTTTTCCGGTCACAAGGAACAACATCGTCGGCTCATCCTGCGCAAACGATACTGGCTTTACTATGCGCTGACATTTTTCTCCGGAGCAAGGCGGCAGATTTTCATGGTATTCGCGGCGTTCCTGATGGTCGAAAAATTCGGCTTCACCGCCGCGCAGGTCACGATGTTGTTTCTCATCAACTACGCATTCAACTGGCTGTTTGCCGAGCGTATAGGCAGACTCATCGGCCGCATCGGCGAGCGCAACGCACTGACCATCGAATACGCAGGACTGGTCATCGTGTTTACGGCCTATGCATTCGTCGAAAACGCCTATCTCGCGGCGGGTCTGTACGTCATCGACCACATGTTTTTCGCCCTGTACATCGCCATGTCGACGTACTTTCACAAGATTGCCGACCCGGCGGATCTCGCGAGCAGCGCAGGGGTGTCGTTCACGATCAATCATATCGCGGCAGTGATCGTTCCGGCTGCCCTGGGGCTCGTGTGGGTCGTGTCCAGTACCGCGGTATTCCTGATCGGCACGGCGTTTGCGATGTGTTCCCTGTTGCTCTCGCAAAACGTGCCAAGCCGGCCGGCACCCGGCAACGAGGTCATCCTCGGCAAGGTCAGGATGGCTGAAACCCGCGCCTAGCGGCCGATTTTGCTGCGGATGTAGGCAGCGCCGATTTCGCGGGCCTCGGGATCGGCCATGGCGGCGACCATCTCGGCGGCATCGTCCCTTGCATCGAAGCTCCCGGCACGAATAGCCTTGAGTTTTCGCTTGGTCTGCCTGAGCACGATTTGTGGTTTGCCGGCGATCGATTCGGCCAGCAGCGAAACCTGTTTTTCGAAATCCGCCGACACGACGGTACGGCTCAGGAATCCGCTGCGTAACGCCGTGTCGGCATCGAACGGGCGACAGGTCAGCACCAGGTCGTTGGCGACGGATTCGCCGAGCAAGCGCACCACGTGTGCCATGCCGCCCCACGACAGCGGTATGCCGGCATCGATTTCGGGGATGGAGAATCGAGAATCCTCGGCAGCCATTCTCAGATCACAGGCAGCCGACAGGACCAGGGCGCCGCCGATGCACCAGCCCCTGATCGCAGCGACGGTAATTTGCGGCAACGTCGCGATGGCTTGTGCAGTCCGCCGCCCGAGATCTGCGGTACCCTGGGCGTCCGCTTGCATCAATTCGACGAATCGCGGCAAGTCGGCGCCCGCGCAAAAGTGGTCGCCGGCTCCTTCGAGAACGACCACTCTGGTCGAATCGTCCCGGCTCAAGATGTCGCAATGCGCAATGAGCTCGTCGAGCAGGCCCGGCGACAGGGCGTTGAGTACCTCCGGCCGATTCAGACGCAGTCGCGCGACCGTCCCCGCAATCGATAATTCAGTCTCAGGCATGTTGGTTCGACTCTTGTTGTTGGTCGCAATTCCGTGAGCAGGAACTCTCGGCTAGGATGCGGCTTGTGGACATTCTAGCCGTAGCCCTGGTCGCTTTCACGCTTGCCGGTTTTGTGAAGGGCGTTGTCGGCTTCGGTTTTCCCGTCATCACCCTGATTATCCTGACGTTGACGATCGGCTTGCTCGACGCACTGGCCATCATTGTCATCCCGACCATCGTGACGAACATCTGGCAGGCTTTTGCAGGACCCTATTTCCGCGATATCGCCAGGCGCATGTGGCTCTTTTTCCTCGTCGCCATGACGCTCGTCTGGCTCACCTCGGCGTACCTGACGAGGATCGATGTCCGCTGGCCGACGGCGACGCTCGGCGCCGTCATGTTCCTGTTTGCGATGAGCCGTCTGCTGAACCTCCAGATGACGGTGCCGCGCGCCTGGGAACTGCCGCTTTCAGTGCCGCTCGGGGCGATCAATGGCGCGTTGACCGGGATGACCGGTTCCTTCATGGTGCCGTCGGTACTGTTCATGCAGGCGATGGGTTTCGGGCGCGACATGCTGGTCCAGGCGATGGGCATTTTCTTTGCGCTGTCGACACTCGTGCTGGCGCTTTCGCTCGGCCGTAACGAGCTGATTTCCGGGGAACACCTGCGTCTGTCGGCGTTTGCGCTGTTGCCTTCGCTGCTTGGCCTCGCTACCGGTCGCTGGGTAAGATTCCGCATCGACGAGAAGAAATTTCAGCAGATTTTCCTGGGTGCCGTGTCGATACTCGGCAGCTACATTTGCTACCAGGCAATCGTGAAAATGTAGGAGCGACATTCGATGTTCGACAAAGGCAGGTACCTGCTGGCTACGCTGGCCCTGGTCATCGCTTTTGCCGGCGCCGCGCAGCAAAGCAGCGACCGGCAGGCGGAGATCGCGAGGAAACTTTCGGCACCCAACCCGCTGGAGCCCAGCGACTCGATATGGATCGAGGAGCTGACCTACATGGAAGTCCGCGACCGTATTGCCCGGGGTGCCACCACGGCAATCATCGCCACCGGCGGCATCGAGGAAAACGGGCCCTACCTCGCAACCGGCAAGCACAATGTCATCCTGCAGGCGATGTGTCCGGCCATTGCCATGAACCTCGGCAATGCCCTGTGTGCGCCCATCGTGCCGTTCGTGCCGGAAGGCAACATCGATCCGCCATCCGGCGCCATGCATTTTCCGGGCTCTATTACCGTGAGGGATCAAACCTTTCATGCCTTGCTGGTCGACATCGGCGAGAGCCTGCGCCTGCACGGTTTTACGGACATCGTGCTGATCGGCGACAGTGGCGGCAACCAGCGCGGCATGGAAGACGTTGCCTTCGACCTCAACAATCGCTGGCGGGATTCCGGCGTGCGGGCGCATTTCGTGGGCGAGTTTTACACCCCGGGCTGGGAAGAGACGGAAACCTATACCGAGGACGTGCTGGGCGTATCGGAAACCCGCAACGACGGTCACCACGACGACATCTGGGTAACGGCAATGATGATGGTGACGGATCCGTCGTCGGTGCGGTACCACCAGAGAGTGGTCGCGGGGCTCGCATCGATCAACGGCGTCGACATCGCGCCGATGGAGGAAACCATCGAGCTGGGCAAGAAGATGGTGCAGTTCCGCGCCGGCTATACGGCGGAGGTCATACGCAGGAAAATCGGCAACCGCAGAGAACCGGGGTCAGAGTCCGCATCCGACCCCGCTTCGCCGCAGTAGAAAGTACCGTGGGAGCGGCTTTAGCCGCGATCCGATTGCAGAATCGGCTCAGCAGGAAACGCAGTTGCCGTTGTTGACGGCGCCGTGGCTGACGAGCAAGTCGATCGTCTCCGGATACGGCGGAACGCGTTCGACCGGGCCGTTCGCCATATCGGCAGTGGTCTGTCCCTTGCGACTGACGACGTTGACATCGGCACCCTTGTCGATCAGGTATTGCACGACTTCGGTGTCGCCGCGCGATGCGGCATGATGTAACGGCGTATAGGCATTCGCATCGCGGATGTTGACATCGGCGCCGCATTCCTCGACCAAGAATTTCACTGCGTCAAGCCAGTTGTCGGGTACGTACTGATGCGCGTTCCCTGCGAACCACAGGCCATACCCGGCGCCCGTGGCCGCGTGGATCGGATACACGTGGGGACCGCCGACCGGCACTTCGGGAACGCCGGAATGATCGACTTCTTCATCGAGACGCTCTTCCTCGGCGAGCAGGTTCTGCTCCTCGATGGTCAACGTCTTCTTGGCATCGGCAGATGCGACTTCCGCCTCGGCCGGCGGTGGCTGTGCCCTGCGCCGTTTCGGCAGCTTGATCGTCGGAATATTCGGGTCGGCGCCGTGTTCTTTCAGCATGCGCATCGCGTCGACATCGAGCGCGAGCGATGCGCGCCAGAACGGCGTCGCGCCTTTGTAATGCATGCCTGCCAGGCCACCGAGCAGGGAGAACGTGTATTCGGAGTACCACAGGTGCGTATTGAGGCGCGCGTTGGGATCCGCGCCGGCATCGAGGAGTGCCTGCATGACCTCGAGGTGATTTGCCTGTTGCTGCTGATGCTCGATCGGATGCGCGTACGAGGCGCGCGACGCCCACTGCCGTTCTATGACCGCAAACAACGGCGTTGCTCCGGCGAGGCTCGCGATGTTCGGGTCCGCGCCCCGTTGGATCAGTTCGAGTGCCAGGTCGAATTGCCCGTTGACCGCCGCCATCAACAGGGGCGAAGTGTGATCGCCCGCAGAAACCTGGTTGATATCGGCACCGTATTCAAGCAGCAGCAGTGCCGCTTGCCGATGACCCTGGCGGACCGCGTGCAACAACGGCGTCAAGCCACCCCAGGCGGCAACGCGTTCACCGTAAGTCGGCGGCCTGGGTTCGTCGTCGTCTTCATCCGCAGCGTAGTCGTAAATCGGTTCGCCATCGGCGTTGTAAGTGACATGGCTTGCGCATTTGCTCTTGCCTGCCGGCAAACCGTCGCCCTGCTCGTAGTTGTCACATTCCGGATCCGGAACGTCCGGCCACTTGCGCTGGATCTCGCGGGACGCTTCGATCGCGGCTTGCACCTGGCTGGGTTGCGGTTGCCAGTTCGGACCGCCGCCTTCTTTTTCCTTGAATTCGGCAAGGAATTCCGTAATGCGCTTTTCCGCCGCTTTGTCTGCCGTTTCCATGACCTTGGTGTCGATCGCCGCCGAACTGATCGACGGGTTCGCACCGGCTTCGAGCAGTACCTCGAGGGTGTCGAGGCGATTGCGCGATGCGGCGAATATCAGCGGCGTCTGCTGCCAGGCGCCTTCCCGGGCGTCGACATCGGCGCCGGCGGCAATGAGCAGCCTGACGGTCGCTGCATCGCCGGATGCAGCCGCCAGGTGCAGCGGCGTCACGCCGGAATTCGTGGTCCTTGCCTCGACATCGGCGCCCGCTGCGAGCAGTGCCTTGACGATGCCCGCATTGCCGGCGCGGCTCGCGATGTGCAGCGGCGTGTAATGGCCGATCCGGGTTCCGGCGTCGACGTTGATGCCGGCAAAAATCAGGACCTCCGCGAGTTCGGCATTGCCGGTCTCCGCCGCCCAGTGGAGCGCCGTCATGCCGTCTCCCTGGGCCTCGTTCACGTCGGCGCCGTCGCGGAGCAACGCCCTCACTCTATCCGTATCCCCTCGCGAGGCCGCATCGACGACCGGTCCGATCGCAGCATTTACACCCGACAGCAGGAAACAAATGCAAATCCCTGCGGCGGTGAAAAACTTGAGCCGGTTTTTCATTGCAGACCTCTCAAAAAATCCTAGATGGACATCTCGCCGGTGCTGTCCCCGAAACTCTCGGCCTCGTGGCCGAGCATGTTGAGTACCGTTAACATGGCATTCGCCATCGGCGTACCGTCTTCTGCCTTGATGTGTTGGCCGCTGCGGTGCTTGCCGTTCGCGCCGCCGATGAGTATGAGCGGGCAGCGCCGGTGGTTGTGCAGGTTCGCATCTCCCATGGGTGAGCCCCACAGGACCAGCGATTGCGCGAGCAGATCGCCATCTCCGTCGGACGTGCCCTGCAGACGTTCCATGAAGTAGCCGAGCTGGCTTACCCGATAGGTGCAGATCTTGTTGAATTCCATCACGCCTTTTTCCTTGCCACCGTGGTGCGAGGCCGGGTGGAAGGCGCGATCCGAGCCGCTTTCCGGCATGGTGCGGTTCGATGCGTCGCGCCCGGTCTTGAACGAAACCACGCGCGTCATGTCGGTCTGGAATGCCAGCACCTGCAAATCGAACATCAGTTTCATGTGCTCGCTGTAGGAGTCGGGCACACCCGCCGGTGCGCCTGGCAATTCACGTTCCTCGCCACTGCGATTGCTTTCTTCGACCATCTGGATACGGCGTTCGATTTCGCGAACGTTGTCGAGATAACGTTCGACCCGCTGTCGGTCGAGCGCGCCGAGGTTGTTGTTGATTTCGGCGATCTCTGCAGTAACCCAGTCGAGTATGCTGGCATGCGTCTTGCGTCGTTCGGCGCGCTCTTCCGCGGAGCCGCCGGCGCCGAACAGCATGTCGAACGCGGTCCTGGGATTGCGGATTGCCGGTAATGGCTCGTTCGGCGATGCCCAGCTGATGCTGTCGGTATACGCGCAGGAATAGTTGTAATCGCAACCGCCGGCTTTGTCGGTCGGCTCGATGCAAAGTTGCAACGACGGCATCAGGTTGTCCTGACCGAAGCGTTGCGCGTGCAGCTGGTCCATCGAGGTGCCGACCCACAGGTCCGACCCTTGAGTTTGCTTGGGATGTGCCTGGGTGAGGAATACCGCCGCGGAGCGGAAGTGGTCGCCACCGACCTCTCCCGGGCTGTACGCTTCTGCCATGCGCACGTCCGTGTTGCTGATAATTGTGAAATGCTCACGCCATGCCTCGAGCGGCTTTAGCGCATTGTCCGCCACGAGTTCGTAATTGCGACCGGTCGTGGACGGGGCGAACAGGAATTGTTCGGCCCCCCACTTGTTACATCCCGGCAGGCCATGTACTTCCTCGATACAAACCAGGCGTGTGCGACTGCCGTTGTCCGATGTTGCGAACGCCGGCAACATGGCATCGAGAAGCGGCAGGGCAACCGTCGCCCCCGCTCCGCGGAGAAAGGTCCGCCTGGCAATCTTTTTTCGGGTAACAAAATGCATCGATTAACCTCTCCAATACGTTCAATAGCTAACGAGTGACGATGTCCTCTGCAGTCGGCTGTTCCGGCGCTACCACGTCTTTCATGCGAAACGCATCGCTCAGGATCACGCCCATGATCAGGTCGGACATCCGGTAATCGTTTTTCCCGGCGTCACTGACGATGGCGCGAATCGTCGGCTGGTCGAAATACTCGACGCGGCGACCGAGGGCATAGGCCATCAGGTTTTTGGTGAATTCGCGAACCAGCGGGACCGGGCGCTTCAACAGTGCGCTCGACAGCTCGGCAGGTGTGGAGATCTCGGTGCCGTCGTAGAACGTGCTGCGCGTGTCCAGCGGCACGCCATTCTCGCGAATCCGCCATTTGCCGGTGACGTCGAAGTTGTCGAGTGCGAGCCCGATCGGGTCCATCACGTTGTGGCAGGCCGCACAGATCGGATTGCTGCGATGCATCTCCATGCGCCGCCTCGTCGTGAGAACTTCACCGTCCTGTACGCCTTCGGTTTCCTCGAGGTCGGGAACGCCCGGCGGTGGCGGTGGTGGCGGCGTGCCGAGAATCGTCTGCATGACCCATTTGCCGCGCAGTACCGGCGAGGTGCGATTGCCGAGCGAGGTCTGTACCAGGACGCTGCCGTGGCCGAAGATGCCGTTGCGCTGATCGTTCGGGTATTTGACCAGCCGGAACTCATCGCCGATGACGTTCGGGATGTCGTAATGTGTCGCGAGTCGCTCGTTCATGAACGAATAATCGGCGCGGTAAAGTTCGAGTACGCTCTTGTCTTCCTGTACGAGGTGATAGAAAAACAGCTCGGTTTCACGACGCATGGCTTGCATGAGCTGCTGGCTGTAATTCGGGAACCAGAACGCGTCCGGCTGCACCTTGTCCAGGTCCTGCAGGTGCAACCATTGCGCCGCAAAGCGGGTTGCCAGTGCCTCCGAGCGCGGATCGGCCAGCATGCGTCTGGCTTGCTGCTCCAGCGTCCGGGTCCGCGACAGTCGTCCGGATCGGGCCAGCGCAAGCAATTCGTCATCGGGGTTCGTGCCCCAGAGGAAAAACGACAGGCGTCGCGCAAGATCGATGCCGGCCAGCTGGTACCTGTCGCCAGGAGAAACCCGCCCCGGTTCCTGCTCGATGCGGAACAGGAAATGCGGGCTCGCCAGTATTGCCTCAAGCGCGGTTCGGATGCCCGCTTCGAAGCCGCCGTCGGCGGCCCCCAGCGAATAAAAGTGCAGGAGATCGGCGACGTCGTCTTCGCTGAGGGTGCGACCGTAGGCCTTGCTCGCCAGGCGGGAAACGATTTCCTCGGCACACGGCGTTTCCTCTTCGGGTGAGGTCGGCCGGCAGCTGAAAATTCGCTGCCTGGCAGCAAATTCGGAGACGCCGACCGGGTTGTACGGTCCTTCCACGGTCAGCCTGAGCAGATGCGGCGGCGAGGTGGTGCCGTAACTGGTTTCCGTGCCGGTCAACGACCAGTCGTTCGGTCGAATGAGATCCTCGTACGGCCCGTCCATGCGGCGTACGAACGCGGCGGTCAGCCGGTGTTCGCCCGCGCGAATGAATACCGGATCCGTTTCCACCGGGAATCCCTTGCGGCCCTGAAAGTCGATTTCGCCGCCGTAACGAACCAGCGCGACCCGCTCGCCGTTGATCGAGATGTCGATGTCGTGATACCGCTCACCCCAGCCGGACACGAATCCCATGGAAAATACGTAGTCGCCGTCGGCCGGAAACGAATGCAGCACGCTGATGCCGCCGCGTGTACCGTACGGTGCCCCTTCCACGCGTTCCCACTCGTGCTGTGAAACGAGGGGCGGATTGGTATAGGTCCTTGCCTGGGGTGCCGCATCTTCCTGGCCGACCGCTCGTCGTGCGATGTCGCTGGCAGCGGTAAGGTAGGAGATCATCAACGTGGCCGACATTCCCTGCGCGTCGGCGATGTTGTCGAAGTTTGCGCTCATCGGGTCTGCAGGCAGCCATTCCGCCGCATCGACCGTCAGGCCCAGCAGTTCGTATACAAGGCGTGCGTACTCGGCGCGATTCAGCCGCTGAAACGGTCTTGCGCCGACCTTTCGGGTCTGACGCGCATGCGTGTCGAGTCGTGATTCGAGCGTGTGGACCAGGTGATCGATCATTTCCTGGTCGCGCGGCATTTCTTTCGGCGGCATCTGGCCGGCGCGCAACTTGCGGATCATCTTTTCCGCGACCACCGGATCCAGTTCCGGGTGGTTGGCGTCGAACTGCGAGAGATCGAGACCGGCCTGCAGCATGAACTGGTTGTGGCAGGCGATGCAGATCTGTTTGACCAGGGCGTTGGGATCCTGCGGCTCCGCGGCAATGGCCGTGCTCGCGATCAAACTCAGGATGAATGCCGATATCGTTGTTTTCACTGCCACCCCCCGGCAGATTGGGCGTACCATCGCAGACCCCGCCGGCAGTGCGGAAGTTCCAGCGATATGGACCGTCGAGAACGACCCACTATGATACCTTGATAGCGCCGCAGCGGGCAGCGAAAGCCAGTCTCCGGCAGCGTTCGTTGCGGAACCTGAAACAACAGGCGGGCGGCCTCCGCGGCTGTTGCACCGGCAGGGGCCGCTATTGGAAAATCCCGCGTTGCTTGCGGACCGATCCATGCATACCAATCCGGGGGAGAAAGACGTGACGCAACATAGCCGACTGCTCTGGCATAGCCTGTTGATGACCGCTGTTTTCGGCCTCAGCCAGCCGCCCGTCGCCGCCGAGGTATCCCGCGCCGAACTCGAGGAAACGCTCGACCTGTTTGCCACCCTCGACCGGATATCGGGCGGCGAGGGCGAGCGGCAGGCAAACGACTACCTGAAGGCCAAGCTGACGGAGTACGGGGTGCCGTTTCACAGCTACCGGATGGACCTCTACCTGAGCCATCCACTGAGCGCCTCGGTGGAAGTTCTCGGCCCCGACGGGCGTGTCATCGAGGCCATCAACCATGCGTTTTCGCGATCGACCCCGGCAGACGGCGTCGAGGGAGAGGTCGTGTACATCGGCCGTAACATGACTGCCGATCCTTTCGATGCGCCGTTGGTGGACTACGAGGCGCTGAAGGTGCGCGGCAAGATCGTGCTGGATGACGGTTACCCGGCACCGTATCGCGCCTGGGCCACGGAACAGGCCGGTGCGCTGGCGCAGATCTTCATCAATCCCGATAACCAGCTGCACAACATGACGGTCACCACGATCTGGGGCGCGCCGACACCGGAGACCGTGTACCGTTTGCCCAGGAACCCGATCGTCGCCTTACGGCGGCCCGATGGCGACAACATCCGCGACCGCCTGGCGGCCGGGGAGACCGTGCGGGTTCGGGTGAAAGGTGAGGTCGCAACGCAGTGGCGGCCAACTGAACTGGT
This sequence comes from Woeseiaceae bacterium, assembly GCA_033720315.1. Lineage (GTDB taxonomy): Bacteria > Pseudomonadota > Gammaproteobacteria > Steroidobacterales > Woeseiaceae > SZUA-117. The sequence continues at coordinate 40,249 of JAWWCT010000004.1, forward strand.
GGTCGCGCACATCGACGGCAGCGAGGATGCGAAAAAATTCGTGCTCGTCGGCGGCCATCTGGATTCCTGGCACGAAGGCATCACCGACAACGCGACCGGCAATGCCTCGATGCTCGAGATGGCGCGCATTCTTCACGAGCAACGCGACGAGTTGAAACGCAGCGTGCGACTCGCGTGGTGGCCGGGTCACTCCGCCGGGCGTTACGCCGGCGCCACCTGGTATGCCGACAACCTGTACGAAGACCTGCGCAAGAACGCGATCGTGTACATGAACATCGATTCGCCCGGATCGAGGAGCGCCACGCTTTATCGTGCAACCAATATGGCGGAGCTCGAGGACTTCAATCGTCAGACCGTCAGGCGCGTGACCGGACAGGAACTCGAGCGTACCGGGCGAGTCGGCAAAACCGCGGACGAAGCCTTCACCGGCATCGGCGTGTCGAGTGCGCGGGTATCGAAAGCGATACCCGCCGGCTCACCGGATCGCGGCACGGCGGACGGCAGCGGCGGATCCTGGTGGTGGCATGCACGTACCGACAGCCGTGACAAGGCGGACGAAGACCTGCTGATTGCCGATACCGAACTCTACATCGAAATGGTCAAAGGCCTGACCGTGCCGGAGCTTTTGCCTTACGACTACGCCGACACGGCAGACGAGATGATCGCCAAGCTCAATGAAATCGAGCACTACGACACGAGCGACCTGGTCGCACGGGTCGAGCGATTCCGCGAGCAGGCCCGGCAACTCGCTGCGTTGCAGCCGCGCGATGTCGACGACCCGGCCGCGCATAATGCCGGTTTGATTCGTATTGGCCGTGCGCTGAACTCGGCGTATTACACGCACACCGGCCCCTACGATCACGACGTGAACGAACTGATCCCGCGGTTTCCCGGCATAGCGCGGTCATCCGAGCTCGAAGGACTCTCCCCGACTTCGGACTTCGCACGGTTTCTTGCGGTGCGCCTCAAACGGGAAGAGAACCGCATCGCCGAGGGCATCGACACCGCCAGCGAGATCGCAGACCAACTGTTGCGCAAGCGCTGATGTCGACAGTGACTTTCTCGGAACGTTTTTTCGGCGGCAACCTGATCCTCCGAATTGGCATTGGTATCGTCGCCGGCATTTTGCTGGCGTACACCTGGCCCGATGCCGCAAGCTCCGCAATGTTGCTCGGCAACCTGTTCGTCGCGGCATTGAAAGCGGTCGCCCCAGTCCTGGTGCTGGTGCTGGTCGCGGCGGCGCTCGCCAATCAGCAACAAGGCTCGTATGCGAATTTGCGGCCGATCGTCATCCTGTACCTGGTTGGTACCTTCAGCGCGGCATTCCTGGCCGTTGTCATGAGCAAGCTGTTCCCGACCACGCTCATCCTTACCGTGGCCGACGTCAGCCTGGATCCTCCGCAGGGGATCGGCGAAGTGCTCAACAACCTGTTGTTCAAACTCATCGACAATCCCGTCAGCGCGGTCATGAATGGCAATTTCATTGGCATCCTGGTCTGGGGTATCGCACTCGGGCTGACGATGCGCCATGCATCGGACGCATCGCGCGGCATGCTGGCCGATCTTTCGCATGCGATCACGCTGATCGTGCGCGTCGTCATTCGCCTGGCACCGATCGGTATTTTCGGCCTGGTGGCGGGCAACCTGGCCGAGTTCGGCTTTGACGCATTGCGCGGTTATGCACGTATTCTCACGGTGCTCCTCAGCGCGATGGTGCTGATGGCGCTGCTCGTCAATCCGCTGATCGTGTACGCCAAGACCCGAAAAAATCCTTACCCGCTGGTGTTCACGGCGCTGCGCGAAAGCGGCATCTATGCGTTTTTCACGCGCAGCTCGGCTGCCAACATTCCCGTCAACATGGCGCTCTGCGAGCGGCTCGAGCTCGACGAAAACACCTATGCCGTGTCCATCCCGCTAGGGGCGACCATCAACATGGGCGGGGCGGCGATCACCATAACCGTGCTGACCCTGGCGGCAACGCATACGCTCGGCATTGCCGTCGACCTGCCGACCGCATTGCTGCTGTCGGTCGTTGCCGCGCTCTCGGCCTGTGGCGCATCCGGCGTCGCCGGCGGCTCACTCTTATTAATACCGTTGAGCTGCGGCCTGTTCGGCATCCCCAACGACATCGCCATGCAGGTGGTCGCCGTGGGCTTCGTCATCAGTATCCTGCAGGACTCGGCCGAGACCGCGCTCAACAGTTCTACTGACGTTGTATTCACCGCCGCGGTCAGCGGTATGAAACCGCTCGAGTCCAACGTTAGCTGATTGCACGATCAGTGCCGGGCGCGTTTTGCCTCCCATCGATCGATCGGATGCAGCGGCCCGACCGGGCAGTAATGCTCTTTGGTAGGTTTTCCCGTTAACCGGGAATACAGGTCGTGGAACGCTCGCATCTCACAACCCGGTGTACCGATCAGTCCGGCGATGATGAATGCAGCGCCCAGATGGATGAATACATACATCTGCCAGGCCCATAACGCGCGAGCCAACAATTCGGTTTGCAAGCGACCCTCGGTGACAATTCCGAATCCGGAAATTGCAACGAATATGGCGGCGCTGACAATCGCAGGCCATTTTTTCCAATCGCGGGAAAAGCCGATATTGACGACGTAGCTGATCAAATACAGCCCGGCCAGCAATCCGAAAATCATGAAAGACCTGATCTGGCCACCGACGGTAAGTAACTGGCCGGATACCTCCAGCAAACCTTTGACCAGCGAGGCACACATGAACCCAAGCGCAATGCGAACGATTCGACCTAACGATCCGGGTCTTTGCAATGAGCCCGGTTCGACGAGATTCAGGTCGGTTGTCCCCATCGCACCGCAGTCGCTCTGATCAGATCTTTAGTATAGGCAAATGATACGCATATCAGTATTCCTTCGTCGCCCAGGTCTGCATATCACCCAGCACGTGATCCCAGCCGTTGACCACGAGCTCATATATCCTGTCCCAGTGATCGCCGTACTGATAACCGCGGTGTAACACGGTCAGCGACGTGCCGCCGTCGACCGGTTCGGCCCTGATCTCGAGTTGTAACGGGCCGAACAAGGGCATGTCGGGTTCGATCATCAACAGGCGGCCGATAACAATTCGATCGCTTGTCAGCTCGTCGATTTCACCGACCCAGGCGTGCTGCGTCTTGTCTTCGCCCCAGTCGTCCCAGGTGATGGACCAGATTCCGCCTTGTTTCCGTTCGACGAGGGAGCGGGACACTTTCCACCAGGCCTTGAGGCCGCCATCGTCGAGAAAGGCGTCGAGCACCTGCTGCGGCGTCGCAGGAATGATGCGTGTCGTTTCCACCGTTCGGCTATCGGGATTGCTCATAGTGACCCCCGGCAACAGGACTGCAAACACAAGTAATAATGTATAAAAAGTCTTCATCGGGATACTCCATTAAATATTCGACGCTACCGCAGGTCGATGCCGTGCTCGAGATACGCCTTGAGGCAGGTGGCCATGTGCATCCAGCCGCCGCAGTTGTCGTGCGAGCCTTTCAGTCCTTCAGCGTCGGTCTTCCAGCCCTGCTCGCTGATGCTGAGCATGGTGCCGTCCTCGAGTTCCTCGAATTCGAAAATGACCCGGACTTCGTAGGCTTCGTCCGTGGTCTTGTCCCACTCCTTCGAGTCGATGGCGAGTTCGATGAGTTTGTTCTCGACGACCTTTTTCACCGTCACGGGATTTTCGCCGTAGTGATCCCAGTGCCAGGTGACCTGCTTGCCTTCGATGAGGTCGGAGCTCGCCGCGTCGAGAAAGTAATGCTTCATGTGTTCGCTCTTGACGACCGCCTCGAAAACCTCCGCGACGGGACGCAGAATCCGGGTCTGCACGGTGTAATTCCTGGACACTTTTCACCTCCTGAACGGCTCTATTAACGCCGTTGACAGATACGTTATAAAAATATAACATATCTGTCAATGGCCAGAGGGCGAAAAAGGAAGCAGGGGCCCGTCGATCAGGACGACCTGGTGTTCAAGGCCCTGGCAGGCGCAGATCGCAGGAAGATCCTCGACCTGCTGCGGGATACGCCGTTGACCACCGGCGAGCTTTGCAAACGCCTGCCCTGGCTGGACCGGACGACCGTCATGCAGCACCTCGGCGTGCTGGAAAAAGCCCGCTTGATCATCAGCAAGAAGGAAGGCCGCTGCCGCTGGAATTATCTCGACGTGAGCCCGATACAGCGCATCCACGAGCGCTGGATCCGCGATTATGCGATGCCGTCGGCGAGTATGCTGAGCAAGCTGCAGCAAGACCTCGAGGCGTTGTGAAGAAGCTCAGCGCTGGATCCAGAATTGCACCGCCTGCGCGCTGAGAAATGCTTCCGCGCCGGCGCCTGCCAGCATGGCCAGGGTCGCGAGCATGCCGGCCTGGGTGCAGGTGTCTGCCGCAACGGTGATCGATCGCGGTGCAGCGGCGATCGGCCAGCCGCTGGTGGGATCGAGAATGTGGCCGTAGCGCACGCCGTCTTTCAGCAGGTAGCGGCGGGCGTCTCCACTGGTCGCGAGCGCGCCGTTTGACAGGCGGATGACGCGCTCTGCTTTTCGCACCGAAGGATCGAGCGCCTCGATGCCGACTTGCCAGCCCTGGCTGCCTTCGGGGGGTGCGGTGGCCACGATGTCGCCGCCGAAATTAATCAAGAGGGGCACGTCCGCGCGCCGCGTGCCCAGGTCCGCGGCCTTGTCGACCGCATACTCCTTGCCGACACCGCCGAAATCGATCTGCATGCCGGGCTCGAGTGTGATCGTCGGCCGCTCCCAACGCACCTTGTGCCAGCCGATGGCTGCGAGAATCGAGCGAACCTGCGCTTCATGCGGAACATTGTCACTGCCGTCGAATACCCATGCTTGCCGCAACACGCCCGAGGTAATGTCGAATCGACCGTCACTCAAACGATGCAGTGAATCTGCGAAGTCGAGCAGGTTGGCGGTCTCCTCGTCGACATCGAGCGGTTCGCCGTCGCTTTGGTTGATGCGATCGACGATGTTACCCGGCAGATAACGGCTGAACTTGTCTTCGATACGCCAGGCTTCGCCGGCGACCACGTCGAGGACCTGCTGTGCGACGGATTGATCGTCAGTCGCGCACAGCATTTCACAGGGGCTGCCCATCGCCTGGAAGGCGCCCTCGAAGTATCCGCGTTTTCGTTTCAGGGTTGTCGACCTCGCGGCCACTACAGGCCGAAGCGATAACTGATCTGCGCTATGACGGCGTCGAGGTCCGGGTATATTTCACGGCCGCCCTGGTTGCCGATCAGGAGGTTGCCGGGCACCGAGCCGTCAGCCTTGTAAAACTCCAGCCTTGCGCTCCACTCGCCTCCTGGGCCGGTACGCCAACCGTACTTGAGACCGACGGTAAGGGCATCGAATTCACCCAGGCGGTAGTCGGCCGAAGCATATGCCGGCAGCGGCAGGCTCGCATCGAGGCTCGGCCGATAAAAATCCGCGTGCGTCTGCGTGTAATAGCGAAGGTGCGGCTCGAGGTAGCTGTCGCTGCCGAGCGGCCAGCGATAGTGCAGGTCGACGGTGTGCGAATCGATATCCCAGTCATCGGTCATGAACCGGTACGAGGCGTCGAGCACCTGACCGCCCAGGTAGACTTTCGTTTGCGCGTAAAGGCTGTGTTTCGTTCGCCCGTCCGGACGGCTTTCGAACAGGTATTCATGCGACGGCCCGTCGACACCGGGTGTCGGAGTCCTCGGCACGGGATCGCCGCTCACAGGATCGACGAGGCCGACGATCTTGTAGGGATCGTTCAGATAGCCGCTCGAATCGCTGAACGAGTAATTCACCTGGACCAGCCAGTTGCGATTGATTACCTGGGTGAACCCGGCCACGATGTCGATGACGTCCTTGTTGTCGTCACCCAGTCGATTCGACAGGTCACCGACATCGAGCATCCGGCTTAGAGGTACTGGCGCGCCGCCTACCGGGTCGATTTCATCGCGCGCAAAGGCGAATGCCAGCGATACCGTCGAATTGCGTTTATTGAAGTCGTGCGAGATCTCGAAGTTGCCGCCGAGATGGAAATAGTCGTACTCGCCGGACGCGGTCAGGCCGGCGCTGATTGAATTCATCCTGCCGAAAGGTTGCTGCCAGCTCGCGCTGATCGCGTAGCGGGTGTCGAGGAAGGTATCGTCGAGCGGTATCTCGTTGGCCGGCCGGGTACGCGTCTGCAGGCCCGAGGGTGTGGTAAAGGTCTGTGGCCCGTCGAAAGGAATCGCGCCGATCGGTGTCGCGCCGGTCAGCGAGTCGACGGTCAGTCCGAGGGTCAGTATCCGGTCATCGAGGAAGTTACGCCGCGCCAGCACGTTCAGGCTGATGTCCTCGACCCGATCGTCATTTTCACCGTAATACAACAGTGCGGTATCGAAGTCCCAGGTGTGCTGTTCCTGCGCGCTCACCGGGGAACTCGGCGTCGTCCCGAGCAAAGCACAGCTTGCGGTAGCAAGCGATACAGCGATGGATTTGTTGTTATCTCTGCTCATCGTCGCGCCGCCTAGTTACAACCGCAGCCGCCGCCGCCGAAACCGCGACCGCCACTCGATGCTTCCTTGCTGAAATAAATGTGATCGTCAATGGCGGCTTCGAGCGGATCTGCAACCAGTTGCATTTCGTCCTTCGCGAGTACATCGCGTTCCCAGGGCTCGACACCCATCGTCGAGCAACCGCCCAGCAATACCACGCCACAGCAAAACACAAATCGAAACTTACTATCGCCGGACACTACCGCCCCTCCCGTGATGCGCTGAGCAATTCGACAATGGTCGCCTCGTATTCGTCCTGACGCTTGACCTTGAAGCCCAGGTGCCGGGTCACGAGTTTGCCGTCTCGGCCAAACACATAAGAACTCGGCATGGCGACCACATCGTATTCACGCGCGAGCATGCCATCCGGGTCGTGGATGATTCGGAATCGGGCAGGGTAGGCGCGCAGGAATGCATTCGCCAGCTCGCGGTCCGCGTCCATGTTCACGCCGATAAAGACGAGTCCGTCTTCTCCGTACTTTTCCTGCATGCTGTTCATCCACGGAAAAGAGCGGCGACAGGGGACACACCAGGACGCCCAGAAATCGACAACGAGTACCTTGCCCCTGAAGGCGTCCAGGTCGATTGCCGGTCCGGCCAGTGTCGGTCGCCCGGTGAGCAGGCCCAGTAACACAACTGCGAAAAATGCAAGCAAGCGGTTATTCATAGGCTCGGGCCGCAATCTACACCGGAAAAGATATTCGCGCACACATATATATGTTGGAGGTGTTGGTGCGGCAAATCCTTCGCCAGTCGACGAGAATTTTTTAAATGCGAATGAGACTATTTGCCATTTGCGATTGCAGGCCTATTGGCCGGGAACTGTCCTGACGATGCCTTCGCGGCGCATGTCGGCGGCGCCGTCGAGTAGGTCGCCTCGTACTACGATGACGTGCAATCCCGAATTTTCGCCGTCGCGTTCCTGCACCGGGTAACCGCGTGCGTCGAGGTCCGCGGCTATTTCCTCACCCGGCGAGACGCCGACTTCGACGCGCACGGTATTGCCACGTGCCACGATGTTCGGGAAATCGACTGCTTCCTGAGCGGACAGGTTCCAGTCGAGCACGCCGATGATCGATTTTGAAACGTAGGCCGGGATCGAATTGCCGCCCGGCGACCCGGTCACCATCAAAATGCCACCTTGCTCGTCGAAGACCATGGTCGGCGACATCGAGGATCGTGGTCGCGCGCCGGGTCGAATGGCGTTTGCGGCTGGCGGCGCATCCGGATCGTAATCGCGGGCGAAGTCGGTCAACTCGTTGTTGAGCAGGAAACCGCCGGCCCATCGCGACGAACCGAACCAGCCTTCGATCGTCGCCGTCATCGCAACCGCGTTACCTTCGCTGTCGATGATGGAAAGGTGAGTGGTGCCAAAGGGCTCTTCGGTCGAATCAGGACGCCGGAGATGAGCAACGGGTTCGTTGCGCAATACCTTACCGGGATCGCCATAGGTCGGCACGGCATCGGGCGCAAAACGTTCGGTCGCACGGTGTTCGAGGTAGACGGGGTTCAGCAAATCATCGAGGGGAACCTCGACTGCATCGGGATCACCGAAGTAGTGATCCCGATCCGCGTAAGCAAGGCGTTGCGCATCCACAAAAGCCGCGATCCGATCCGCTTGCGCCGCTGACTCGTCGATCAGATGGTCGTACAGGCCGGCGATCATGATCTGCGCGCCCCCCGAGGAAGGCGGCGTCGTGGTGCAGATTTTCATCAAGCGAAACCCGCCACAGACGGCATCGCGCTCGATCACCTCGTAATCGGCAAGGTCCTGCACGGTGAGGGTGCCGCCGTTGGGCTCTTCACGGGCGGCTTTGACGATTGCCTCGGCAAGCTCGCCCTTGTAGAACGCGTCAATGCCTTCGTTGGCAACGCGTGTCAGTGTCTCGGCGTATTCCGGGTTGTTTCGCAGCTGGCCCGTCTGAAGCGGTTTGCCGTCCGGGAAAAAATAGGCTGCGGTCGCCGGGTTCTCGTCCAAACGACCGTATTGGCCGATCCGCGGCAGGTTGTCTGCGATACGGGGTGTCACCTCGAACCCGGCCTCGGCGAGACGGATCGCGGGTTCGAACAGCTCGGCCCACGACAGTTTGCCGAACTCGTCGTGGGCAGTTTTGTACAGTGCGATGGCGCCGGGCACGCCGACCGCGAGTCCGCTTTGCCAGGCTTCGCGAAAGTCCATGACTTTACCGTCGCGCATGAACATGTCGACCGTGGCGCCTGCCGGCGCCGTTTCCCGGCCGTCGAGAAAAGTCAGGTCACCACTCGCATGCTCGTGAATCAGCATGAATGCGCCGCCGCCGATGCCCGAACTCTGCGGCTCGACGAGGCCCAGGACTGCGTGAGCGGCGATCGTGGCGTCGACGGCGTGCCCGCCTTTTTCGAGCATCTCGATGGCCGCGTTGACGGCATGCGGATTGGCCGCTGCGGCAATCGCGCCGCGGTCCCAGCCTCGATTCGAATCCGTAGCGGATGTGCCCGAAGCCGCGGCCTCGTCACCCGGCGATTCCGCCGGCGAGCACGCAGCAAGCAAAAGCAATGACGTTACGGTGAAAAAACGAATCATGTCTGTCCTTTGTTATATGAGGTGGGAAACGCAAGGCGCTCAAATATACCGCAATTCGCACAGGCCAATAAATGCAGTGTGATAAACTGCCGCGTCCGGATTTTCAGGGTCTGCCGACCGCGACGCAATGCCATTATTCAAGCGCACCTTGAGCGAGTTCCTGTTTCGGCGATTTGTGCTGAAACATTACGCATCAAATCTCCTGGTTGACATGCAACTCGACGCAAAGCGCGAGACGCTCGACTACATCCGGGAGCATATGGCCAATGCGCCATACTTCGAAAAACATCCGCAGCTCGTAAGCTACGTCGTTTCACTCGCTACTTTGCCCGGACTTTATCTCGAATTCGGCGTTGGTCGCGGCAAATCGATACGCTGGATCGGCGCGCAGTCCGAGCGAACCGTGGATGGCTTCGATTCTTTCGAAGGTATTCCCGAATACTGGCACGGCAATCCGGCCGGAACGTTTGCGCAAAAAAAGCTGCCGAAAGTGCCCGAGAACGTATCGTTGCATGTCGGTCTGTTCGACGAGACGATCCCGACGTTTCTCCAGCAACACGATGATCCGGTGTCGTTGTTGCACGTGGACTGCGATCTTTATTCGTCGACCGTCACCATTTTCGAAGCCTTCGGCTCGCGCCTGCAACCGGGCGCCATAATCCTGTTCGACGAGTATTACAATTTCCCGCGCTGGCAGGAACACGAGTTCAAGGCGTTCCAGGAGTTCGTCTCCGCCTCGGGCGTCGAATACGAATACATCGCGTTTTCGGTGACCGGCCAGCAGGCGGCGGTGCGAATACTGACAAATCCCGGATTTGAATAAAAAGGGCCGCCGCAGGCGGCCCTTGCTGAACATGCACGGCCGACGGGATACAGCTAAAACTCGGCCAGCGCCATCGCCGTAAGCTTCGGACCGGTCTGCAGCATGATGTACTGCTTGCCTTCGTGCATGTATGTCGACATTCCGTAATTGACCGGTGCCGGAATTTCCACGCTGCCCAGTTCTTCGCCGGACAGCTTGTCATGGAAAAACAGCATCGGTGTGCCGTCACTGGCTGTGCTCGCATACATGAACAGGTTCTTGGTCACCGACATCGAGGCGTTGTACCCGGTGCCGGTCCTCGGGATGTCCATGTCCTCGAGATCCGGGTGATCGAGCACGCGATCGGGCGTTTCGCCGATCGGGATCTGCCACAGGTGCTCGCCGGTATTCATGTCGATTGCCGTTATCTGGCTGTACGGCGGTTTGAACAAAGGCAGGTCGTCCGGCCCGCGGACATTGGTGTTTTGCAGGTTTGCGTAAGCGGAGAATGTCCTGCCGGTCGGTTTCGGGATGTCTTTGTCCCGTTCTTCACCGGTCCCGATAATCGCTGCGGAGCAGGCATTGCGTGCCGATACGTACAGGATGCCGGTCTCCGGATCGGCAACCGTCGGGCCGTCGATATTGGTACCACCGCCGCCGCCGGGACACCAGAACGCGGCCTTGTAACCCTGGTCGTTATCCTTGTGCAAGGGCGGAAGGAACAGCGGCCCGATCTTGTAATCCTTCAATAAATCGATCGCTTTGGCGCGCAGCTCGGGCGTGAAGTCGATCAGGTCGTCATGCGTCAGCCCCTGCAGCCCGTAAGCTGCGGGCTTGGTCGGGAACGGCTGCGTTTCCGACAATTTTTCGCCCGGAATGTCCGATGCCGGAACCGGTCTCTCCTCGATCGGCCAGATCGGCTCACCGGTTTCGCGGTTGAAGGTGTACGCAAAATTCTGCTTGGTGGTCTGCACGACGATCGGTGTATCGACACCGTCGATATTTACATCGAGCAATACCGGTGCCGTGGAAGTGTCGTAATTCCATATATCGTGGTGAACCATCTGGAAATGCCATACCCGTTCGCCTGTTTTCGCGTCGAGCGCAATCAGGCTGGTGCCGAATAGATTGTCACCCGGGTGAAAGCCGCCGTAATAGTCGATCGTCGGTCCGTTGGTCGGGATGTAAACGATGCCACGCTCGAGATCGGCGGCCATCGGCGCCCAGGACGAAATATCGCCGACGTATTGCCAGGCATCGTTTTCCCAGGTCTCGTGCCCGAACTCTCCGGGCCGTGGTATGACGTGAAACTTCCACAGGAATTCGCCGGTACTGGCATCGTATGCCAGGATATCGCCCGGTACGTTTTCGATGCGTGACTGGTAGTACCCCTGCTCGTGGGAATTGCCGACAATCACTACCCCGTTGACGACGATCGGCGGTGACGAGGTCGTGATGTAGCCGTCTTCCAGGGCCATGCCTTCATACGGATCGTGCTCGTAGGGAAGGTCGGATAACAGGTCGACAAGCATGTCGACCACACCGGTCTCCGGAAAACCCTCGATGGGTACCTTCCTTCCCCAGTTCTCGAGCGGCACGCCGGTTTCCGCGTCCAGCGCCGTCAGGAAAAATGCCGGCGAGGTGATATAGATGACGCCACGGCCGTCCACTTCGGCGTAAGCGACCCCCTTGCCGTAGTCCTTGCGCATCGAGTACTCGTACCGCGGCGTTTTCGGTTCGCCGTACGACCACAGCAGTTCACCACTTGCCGGGTCGAGTGCGACGACGTAACGGCGCGGACCCGCAACGGTAAACAATTTTCCATTGATGTAACTCGGCGTCGAACGGCCGCTCTGGGCGTTGAAGCTGGCACCATCCCATATCCAGGCTTCTTCCAGGTCTTCGAAATTGTCAGCCGTAATCTCATCGGCCGGCGAATAACGGGTGTGTGCCGCGTCGCCGCCGAGGTATTCCCATTGCCCGCCCGACGTTCCCGGTCCGGATTTGACATCGCCGGCCGGAGCCCGATCGGCAACGGATTCGCCTGCCGGTTCGCGCGAACAGGCGACCAAAAGCAAAGCCAAGCTGATGACGCCGATGCGCGCAATTGCTGACGCCAGGCACGATGTGTTCATGTTTTGTCCCCCGTAATTGGTCACCGCTCGTTCCGGTCTTCGCCGAATTCATTCTGGTGTTCTATCCCAGGCCGGCAGTTTACGACAAAAGCCAGAGCCGTTGGAGAACAATGGTGTGCTCTGCTAGAGTCTCGGGCCCTCCGCGTTTCGCATTGTGCAAAGGTAGGGCGATGGACCTCGGGATCGACGGCAAACGCGCACTGGTGCTGGCCTCCAGCCAGGGTCTGGGCCTGGGCGTGGCCACAAAACTGTGCGAGGAAGGTGCCAGTGTGCTGATTTGCGGCCGGGACGAAGAGAAGCTGGCGGCTGCCTGCGCCGACCTCGCGGCAATAGGCTCCGGCAAAACGGAATTTGTCGTCATCGATCTTGCGGACGCGGATGCGGCGACGACACTTTACGACGCTGCCTGCGAGAAACTCGGCGGCGTCGATATCCTGGTCAACAATACCGGCGGGCCGCCGCCCGGGACGGTCGAAGATCCTGACGCGGAACTGTGGCGAGCGCAAATCGAGATGATGCTCATTCGCATCATCGAGATTACGAACTTGTGTCTTGCAGATATGAAAAAGGCCGGTTGGGGCAGGATACTGACTATCGCGTCGTCGGGCGTCGTACAACCGATTCGCGGCATTGCAATGTCCAATACGATTCGTTCGTCGCTGGTCGGCTGGAGTAAATCGCTGTCCAACGAAGTCGCTGCGCTCGGTATCACGGTCAACATGTTGTTGCCCGGCAAGATCGACACGCAACGGCTCAGGTCGCTGGACGAAGCGACTGCCAGCGCCAGCGGCAAGACCGTCAACGAAGTAGCGGCTGCCGAGCAGGCGGAAATCCCCGCGGGACGTTACGGGACTGCGGAAGAGTTCGGCAGTGTCGCCGCATTCCTGGTCAGTGAGCCTGCGCGTTACGTGACCGGCGGAATGATCCGCTGCGACGGCGGATTGATCAGGGGAGTCTGACCTGCATCATGAAGCCGCGTATCCTGTTCATCAATCCTGTTGCAAACGAAAGGATCACTCAGGGCATCGACGAATCGCTGGAGCCCTGCCGCGCGAAACATGCCGTCGAGATTTCGTCGATTACCCTGGAGGACGGGCCGCTTGCCGTCGAAGACGATGTCGAGATCAAGATGGCGTCCCGGGCAGTCGTCAACGAAATCTGGGGCAACGACACCGCGGATGCATTCGTCATTGCCTCCTATGCGGATCCCGGTCTCGAATTGAGCCGGGCGAAAACGCAAAAACCGGTATTCGGTCTCCAGGAGAGCGCAATATCGATGTCGGCAACCTACGGTCGGCGTTTCGGTGTGCTGGCACCGTCGTGGAGTTCGATCCAGCGACATATCGCCTACGTCCGGCAACTGGGGTGTCAGGATTTTCATGCCGGCGAGCGACCGCTCGATCTCGCCATCGAGAATGCGGACAAGGATCCTGCAGTGCTGCAGAAAATCCTCGAGACCGGTCGTCAGCTAATCGATGAAGACGGCGCGGAGACGCTGATATTCGGTTGTGTCGGCCTGGCAATGCACCGCAAGGCGGCGCAAATGGAACTCGGCGTGCCCATCATCGATCCGGTCGAAGCTGCGCTTACGATGGCGCTTGAAACGCTCGGAACCTGACGCAGCAACGAATGCTGTTTTGCCTGTTGAAGATGTGGCACTAAACGCTTTTTATCGCTCTTTCTATCCTGTTTAGCGCTTCGGCGAGGACTTTGCGGGAACAACCGATGTTCATGCGCATGCAGCGTTCGCCGCCTTTGCCATAGCCTTCGCCATCGTTCAATTGAACGCCGGAGTTGTCGACCAGCCATGATTCGAAGGCCTGTGTCTCCGTCATGGGATTGCTGGTCATCTGGCTTGCAGCCGATTTTTCCACAACACCGACCTCGTCCATGATTTCGCCAAAATGCAACCAGCCCAGGAACGTTCCTTCGGCCCGCGTGTATTTGACCTGTGGCAGGTTCTCTTTGAGGAAGTCTTCGGCGTACTGATGATTGCCATCCAGATACACCAGCAACTGATCGAGCCATTCCTTGCCGTGCTTGTACGCGGCCTCGTTAGCGACCACACCGAGTGTGTTGATGTCGGCGCGATGATTAACTTTCACGCGCTCGAGGTAGACGGGGTTGGTCGAGAACCAGTACGCGTTCTTGGACGCAGGAATACTGAATGTCTTGGTAATTGCCTTGAACGTGAGACTGTTGTCCACGATGTCCTTGTCGGGCAGAGACGCAAACGGCGTGAATTTTTTACCGGCACGCACGAAATCTGCATGGATTTCATCCGATAGCACCACCACCTGGTGCTTGAGACACAACTCGCCGATGCGCAGCAAATCGTCCTCCGACCACACGTTGCCGGTGGGATTTTGCGGGTTACAAAGCAACATGCAATGCGTGTCCGGGGTCATGCGTGCTTCGAGATCGTCCCAGTCGATCGTATAGCGTCCGTTTTCGAACACCATTTCGCTTTCGTTCTTGATCGTCTGGGTGCGGGTCAGGTCTGAATAGAAACCGTTATATGTCGGCGTCATCAACAGCACCTTGCTCGCAGGCGGTGAGAAAGTCCTGATTCCTGCAATCAGACCGGGATGAACCCCCGATCCGATTTCGATTGAGCGGGGATCGACATCGAGGCCCCAGCGCTCATGATTCCAGTCGGCGATGACCTCGCGGAAGGAATCGATCTTTTCCGCGCTGATGTATCCCCAGTTTTCGTGCTGCAGGCGCTCTGCCATTGCTTCGCCGATGCAAGGTGCCGCCCTGAAATCCATATCGGCAATGCCCATCCCGATTTTTACCCTGTCGCCGAAGATTGCAATCTGGCTGTCCCACTTTGTGCAGTCGGTGCCGATGCGGCTGTATACGGTGTCGAAGTCGAATTTGCCATTGACCTTGTAGGGCGCCGGGCCGGCTGCCACCGAGGTCGAGGTCGCCACGGTGGAACCCGCGCCGACTGCAAGCGCCGTCATTCCTGCGCCTTTCAGAAAGCTGCGGCGATTTACATCAAGTTTGCTGGTCATGAATATTCCCCTCGGTTCGACTCAAGTGCTTTGCACTTTTCTAATTGGCTGCCTTTCCAGAGCCCTGCGAGTCTCGATGATACAGCTGCCGCGTGGCGGCGCCCCGATACTGGCCACTACCTAGAATAATTCTAATGATCTGCGACCGCAAATCCGGGCCGCGTCACGCCAGGCGCAAGAGCGACGAAACTGCGGTTTTGACCAGCGAGTCCATTTCCTTATGTCACTTGCGTTGCCGCGCTGCGACGATGATCTCGTCCAGCGCGCCATCCTGATAATCGAGCTCGGACTCTCCGGGGGCGTAACGACTGAGCGAGAGTATATAGGCGAGGATGTCGACATACTCCTTCTGCGTCAGAAAACCCGGATTGCTCTCCGGCATCGACGTGCTCATGACAATGAACATCGTGCTGAGCGACTGTCCTTCCCAGCGTTTCAGGACCGGCCGAAAATATTTCTTGTCGTGACACAGGATGCAATGCTCGGCGTATAGTTTTTCGCCGACCTCGGCCTGGGCCTCGCTGTAGACGCCGTCGTTAACCGTGCGCGGATCGGCACTCGCGAATCCGCAAACGGACAATCCTGCAGAAAAAACGATTATCGCTAAGTGGCGCATGGACTCTTGGACAGCAAGATGCGTTTCAAATTCTGACGGTCATACGAGCGTGGCTAAAACTCGACAATCGCCATCGCTGTGAGCGTGCTACCGGTTTGCAGAACAATGTACTGCCTGTCATCGTGAACGTACGTCATCATGCCGTAACTGCTCTCCGCCGGCGCCTCGATACTGGCCAGGCGCTCGCCGGTCATCTTGTCGACCGCATACAGCATCGGTGTACCGTCGCTGGCGTTCCCGGTGTGGATCAGCAGCGTCGGTGTCACGGTCATCTGCGCAACGCGTGTGCCATAACCCGTGTTCGGGATGTCCATATCCTGCAAATCCGGATGATTGAGGACCGCATCCGGCGTATCGCCGACCGGCGTCCACCACAGGTGTTCGCCCGTGTTCATGTCGATTGCCGTGATGCGGCTGTACGGCGGCTTGAAAATATTCAGTCCGTCCGGACCGCGCACGCCAAAGCCGCTCAAAACCGCGTAATCGGCGATCGTGGTACCGGTCGGCTCGTTCAAAATGGCGTCCCTTTCGGCGCCCGGCGCGATAATGCGCGTCGTGCAATGCTTGCGTGAGGTGACATAGAGTACGCCGGTCTGCGGGTCGGCGGCCGCGGGACCGTCGATGTTGACGCCACCGATATCGCCGGGACACCACAGCGCACCTTTCAGGCCCTCGTCGTTGTCACGGTGCAGCGGCGGCTGAAACAGCGGGCCGGTGTCGTAGTCTTTCAGTATGTCGAGGGTGCGCTGCCTGAGCTCCGGGGTGAAATCGATGAGATCGTCTTCGCTCAGCCCCTGCTGATCGTACGGTGCCGGTTTGCTCGGGAACGGCTGCGTCTCCGACAGTTTCTCGCCTGGAATCTTCGATGCGGGTACCGGCCGTTCCTCGATCGGCCAGATCGGCTCACCGGTCTCGCGGTTGAACGTGTAGGCGAATGCCTGCTTGGTGACCTGGACCACGATCGGCACCGTCTCGCCATTTTGCTGCACGTCGAGGAGCACGGGTGCAGTCGGCGTGTCGTAGTTCCAGATATCGTGGTGCACGAGCTGGTAATGCCAGACGCGATTACCGGTTTGCACGTCGAGGGCAATCAGGCTGGTGCTGAACAGGTTGTCACCCGGGCGAAAGCCGCCGTAGAAATCGAGCGTCGCGCCGTTCGTCGGCACATAGACGATGCCGCGTTGCTGGTCGGCCGACAGCGGCGCCCAGGACGAAATGTCGCCGGTCCATTTCCAGGCATCGTTCTCCCAGGTTTCGTGGCCGAACTCGCCCGGGCCGGGAAGCACGTTGAACTTCCACAGGAACTCACCGGTTTTCGCGTCGTACCCTAAGATATCGCCGGGAATGTTCTCGATTCGTGACTGGTTGTAGCCCTGCTCCGCGGAATTGCCGACGACGACTACGCCGTTGACGACGATCGGCGGCGAAGACGAGGTAATGTAGCCGACTTCCAGTGGAATCCCCTCGTAGGGATCGTACTCGTGGCCGAGATCGGCCAGCAGGTCAACGACGCCGGTCTTCGGGAAACCCGCTACGGGCACCTGCCCGCCGAATCCCTGCAATGGCCTGCCGCTGCCGGCATCGAGTGCGGTCAGGAAAAAGGCGGGCGAGATGATGTAAATGACGCCGCGCCCGTCGACCTCCGCGTACGCGACACCCTTGCCGTAGTCCTTGCGCATCGAATACTCGTAGCGCCGGGTATGCGGTTCACGGTACGACCAGATGGTCTCGCCGGTTTGCGGATCGATCGCGACGACATGGCGCCGCGGACCGGCGACGGTGTACAGCACGCCGTCAGCGTATATCGGTGTGGAACGGCCGCTGGCGGCATTGAAGCTGGCGCCGTCCCAGACCCAGGCCTCTTCCAGGTCCTCGAAATTGTCCGCCGTGATCTGGTCGGCGGGCGACGACCTGGTGTGCGCCGAGTCGCCGCCGATATAGCGCCATTGACCGCCCCGGGTCCCCGGGGCATCGGCCAGCGCGCTACCGGCGAGCGGTAACAGCATTGCCGCCAGCAGAGCGATTGACAGCGGGGACTCGGCAAAAGCCGCGTTACGTTTCGTCATCGAGTTTCCCTCTTGGCCCTGAACAATCCGCCAATCTTCGGGTTGGCTCGGGCGATGTCGCGAATTTCCGGATGCCGGAATCGATCGTCCGGGGAGCATACATGAGCCATTAATCCAGTAAAACTGGCTCACCGGAAAGCATTGCGTATGGCGATACCCGGGCCGGGCGCGGAACACGGGCTAGCCAAGCAGGATGTACAGTGCGGTCGCCAGGATCAGGACACCCATGGCGAGGTTGATGACGCCCGCCGCCTTGCCGGCCGACATCAGCCGGTGCAGTAACTCGCCCGCGAACATCCACAGCGAACAGGAAACCAGCCCGCTCAGGAAAAACACGCCGACCATGATCAGGGCCCTTTGCAACAGAGAATCCGCGATCGTGATATAGGCGCCGGCGGCTGATATCACGAGTATCAGTGCCTTGGGGTTCACCCACTGGAACAGCACGCCTTCGTAGAATCGAAACGGGCGCGAGAGCGGCGCCGGCCGGTTCTGCCGGTCGTCTCCCGGGCCGCGCACAGCGGCCAGGAAATACCTGAGTGACATCCAGGCAAGCCAGCCGGCGCCGACGACCTTCACGATGGTCAGCAGCCACGGCCAGCGCGCCACCAGTGAACCCAGTCCGAACACCGCAGAGGTCATGAGAATAGCGAACCCCAGCAGGATGCCGCCGAGGTGGGGCAGGGAACGCTGCCAGCCGAACAGCGCCCCCGACGACATCAGGAGCAGGTTGTTCGGTCCCGGTGTGATCGAGGTGACCAGGGCAAACCCGGCCAGGCTGATCAGCAAGGCGAGGTTCACCCGGGGCGCACCGTGTCACGTTTGCGCGGCGTTCCTGGCAGCGTTCAGTCTGCGGCAAAGCAATAGAACAGGCCGTCGCCGCCGGTGCTGCGAAGGTTGTCCTGGCTGCATCCGCGTGACGGATGGGCGTCGTTCCAGGGCGAACCCGGTTCGCCGCGACGCAGACGATCGTGATGGCCGACATGCGCCGAGCCGTCGCTGTTGCTGGTCCAGTCGCTGCAGGTGTGATCCTCGTCGTCCTCGAAGGCAGTACCGTCGATCCGGCTGCCGGTGAGAATGTCGTGGCGGTTCGGATTATCGCCCGTGCCCCTGACGACGTCGCCGCTTTCGTCGAGTGCCGTTTGCTTGTTGATATTGGCGGCGTCGCTGTGCAGCTCGTCGACATTCCTGGCGATCAGCACGCCTTCCGCGTTGTACCAGGGGCCGTCGCCGATCCGATCGCGGGCATTTGTGCCCTTCACGCTCAGGTAAGCTCGCCAGGTACGCGAACCGGCGCCGACTCCGTATGCGAGATTTTGACAATGCGCATCAGCGCCGGCGAGGCCGCCAAGATTCCCGCCGTCTCCCGGACCGTTGCTGGTCAGGAAAAAGCTCATCGAGTTGTCCTGTGCGGTGCCGATACCGGCGCCTGCGATCAACAATGCTGCCGAAAGAAAAAGTATGTTTGTTCTTTTCATCGCTCATTCACCGTTTTTGTTGTCAAAGTAGATCGGCTGTCGACATCGGCGACGACAGCAGCTGTTCGAATTTTTGCCAGCGGTCTTCGTGCGATGCGGTATCGCGTTCGATATAGTTTCGCACGAGATCCTGTCCAAGATTGTAGTTGATCACGTAACTGCGATAGGTATCGAAGAAATCGACGCGTTGTTGTGCACGCTCCCTGGAGGACAGCGCATAGTCCATCAGCCATTGCACTGCCTGTTCACGAGTCATGGCGCCATTCAGGTAGTCTCGCGCCGCCTCGTTGCCCGCGTAGTCCAGTTGCTCGAGGAGTGCGAGCAATTCGTAGTAGCGGTCCGCCTCGGCCGGGTCGAGCCCAGCCAGCGGGAACAGCACCTCTCGTTCGAAGCGAATGCGCTCCTCACCGGGAAATGCCAGTTCAATGCCGTAATTGGCGCTGCCCTCGGCAATCAGCGATTGTGGGCTGTACAGCGGATACAGCGAAAATTCGCGCCAGCCGCGATCGACGACCAGGTGTTTTTCCAACAGGGCATTGAAGGTGTGATGCCCGGGATAGCCTTCGTGGCAGCCGAGATCGACGGCGCGGGAAATGAAAATCGGCAAGTCCGTGTTTATCTGGATCAGGCTGTGCGAGGCACCCTGGTACCAGTTGTAGCCTGACCAGGGCTTGTCGGTGACGTACTCGAGATCGAAAGACTCGTTCTCCGGCAGCTCTATAAATAAGAGTGTGCGCCTGCGGCACTCGGCGATTGCCGCCTCGAATACGGCTGTTACGCGGTCGGCCGGAATCACGAACTGCTCACGAAATTGCTTGACGCGATCGACCAGCTCGCCTTCGCCGTCGAGCAACTGATCGATGTCGGCAAGAATCGCCGCAAAATGCTCTGCCTCGTAATCCGGCGCGGTCGCCCCGAACAGTCGCCGCGATTCCTCGTCGAACGGCAGTTTCTCGCCGCGGGCGAGAGCGATCCGGGTGGACAACGCCCCCAATCGCAGCAACAGGTTGTCGATCCGTGCCGCTGGCATCGCGTCGCCCTGTTCGCCATCCCGGTTTTGCAGCCTGTGCGCGAGCAGTGCGGCACGCGACTCGATCTCCGCCAGGGACAGGCCGGCGCGTTCCGCTTCGGTGCGCAATTCCGCGGGGCCGAAATAGGCGTCGACATGCCCGGAGTCGTGCTGCCCCATCGACAGCTCCAACAGCAGGTACTCGGCAGCGAGGCTCGACAGTCCGTCGGGCGTGTCGGCGGGCGGTGACTCACCACAAGCCGTGATGGCCAGGGCGGCCAGCAGAAAATGCATTCGAAGTTTCATCTTGCGGACGTTAAACTCATCGGAACGCAACAGCATAACAGTCGCGTGGTCCGAAAAATCAAACCGGCAAGGAAAATGCCTGTCCAATGCCATCGAGACCCGGCGATGAACGAGTTCCGAGGATGCAAACGCGTAGAACAGAATGGCTGATCCCGGTACTGCTTGCTCTGGGCGCCGCGGCCGCGCTCTGGTACTACTGGATTCAGGTAAACAAGACACCCCCGGCTCCCGCGCCCGAAGTGCCGGTGCAGGAACAATCACGGGCTGAGCCCGAGCCCGTGCACCCGCTGCAGGAGCCGGCACCCCGTTCGGCAGAACGGGGCGAGCTCGTGCCGCTGCCGCCGCTCGATCAGAGCGACGATTACTTCAGGCTGGAAATGAGCGAGCTCGCCGGCGACGCTATCGGAGAGTTGCTGGTCGAATCCGGCCTCATCGAACGGATCGTCGCAACCGTCGATAACCTGCCGCGGGACCACGTTGCCGAGCGCATTCGCCCGTTGCAGCGCCTGGGCGGTCAATTCATTGTCGAACCGCAGGATGGCGATGACGCGTACCTGCTCACCGAGGCCAATTTCGAACGCTATACGCCGCTGGTGGACCTGGTGGAGGGCGCCGATCTGCACTCGGCCGGCGAACTCTACCGGCGCTTCTACCCGTTGTTCCAGAAAGCGTATGTCGATCTCGGCTATCCGCAAGGCTATTTCAACGACCGCCTGGTCGAGGTGATCGATCATTTGCTGTCGACACCGGATGTCGACGATGCGGTTGCCCTGGTGCGGCCGCACGTCCTGTACGAATACGCCGATCCGGAGCTCGAGGAACTTTCGAGCGGCCAGAAGCTCCTGATCCGCATGGGCAGTCGCAACCGGTCGCGGGTCAAGCAAACCTTGCGCGAGTTTCGCGGCATCATAACCAGTCTCTAGACAGGTTCCTTTATTTGGCGGATCGCGGTTTCTGTGGTGAACTTCGTGCGCAATCGATAAGCCATAAACGATATCCAGACTCAGCGGGGAGATTCATGAGGTACTCAATACTTGTGCTGATCGCACTTGGCGCCGGAGCGGTCGCGGCCGACGGCCCGATACTCGGTTACGACGAAGCATCCAGCGCGGCGCAGCGCGAAGCCGAAGCGCTTCTCGATGCGAGCATCGATGCCAATGAGATGGATGCCTGGCTGAAGCACCTGTCTGCGCGGCCGCATCACGTCGGTTCGCCGAAGAGCAGGGAAAACGCCGAGTACATCGCCGAGCTGCTCGATTCGTGGGGCTACGACACGGAAATCGCCGAATACCGGATCCTGCTGCCGACGCCGAGAGTCCGCGAGGTCGAGTTGCTGTCGCCCACGCAGTACACGGCCACCCTGCGGGAGGACTCGCTCGAGGAGGACCCGAGCACGTTCGTACGCGACGAGCTGCTTGCGCCGTACAACGCCTTTTCCATCGACGGCGAAGCGGAAGGCGAGCTCGTGTTCGTCAACTACGGGATCCCCGAAGACTACGAAGTGCTCGAGCAGTACGGTATCGATGTGCGCGGAAAAATCGCGATCGCGAAATACGGGCGGTCGTGGCGCGGCATCAAGCCGAAACTCGCCGGCGAGAAGGGCGCCATCGCGACCATCATCTATTCCGACCCGATCGACGACGGTTACGGCGCAGGCGACACCTATCCCGACGGGCCGTTCAAGCATGAAAGCGGTGTGCAGCGCGGCTCCGTGATGGACATGCCGACCTATCCCGGTGACGTGCTGACGCCGGGACGCGGTGCGACGCAAAACGCGCGACGCTTGAATCGCAATGACGCACCGACGATCACCAGGATTCCGGTGTTGCCGATCTCGCATCGCGACGCGTTACCGTTACTCGCGGCGCTAGGTGGCGAGGTGGTGCCGCCGGAATGGCGCGGCGGCCTGCCGATCACCTACCACTTCGGCCCCGGCCCGGCGCGGGTGCGCATGCGGGCGCAGTTCGACTGGAACATGGTGACAGCCTACAACGTCATCGCGCGCCTGCGCGGCAGCGAGTACCCGGACGAGTGGGTGATTCGCGGCAATCATCACGACGGCTGGAATCACGGTGCCGCGGATCCGATTTCGGGCATGGTGGCAACACTCGCCGAAGCCAAGGCCGTGGCCATGCTGGCGCGGGAAGGCAGGCGTCCGAAACGCACCATGATTTACGCGGCATGGGATGCCGAAGAGCCGGGGCTGATCGGCTCGACGGAGTGGGCCGAGCACCATGCCGCGGATCTGAAGGAACACGCGGTCGCCTATATCAACACCGACGGCAGCGATCGCGGGTTCATCAACATCGGCGGCAGTCATGTGCTGGAGCGGTTTTTCAACCAGGTCATCGAGGAAGTCGACGATCCGCGCTCCGACATCACGCTGAAGGAACGGCGCCGTGCCTACGAGCTGGTCTACGGCGATGACAAGGCGAAACAAACAGCCGAAGAGCGAAACGACCTGCGCATCTACCCGATGGGATCCGGCTCCGATTACACGCCGTTTCTGCAGCACCTAGGCATTGCCTCGGCGCACGTCAACTTCAGCGGCGAGGCAGACGACGGCAGTTACCATACGCTGTACGACACCTATGAGCACTACACGACCTTCCAGGATCCCGGCCTGGCCTACGGCGCGACACTGGCCAGGGTCACCGGACGCATGGCTTTACGTTTGGCGAACGCTCCACGATTGCCGTTCGAATTCCTGGGGCTGGCCGACAACATCGCGCTGTATGTCAGCGAGCTGGAAGAGCTCGCGGAGACGATGCGCGCTGAAACCGGGAAAACCAACAAGCTGATCGACGATGGTACCTACGCCGCGGCCATCAACCCGTACAAGTCGATCTCGGTACCGGTGAAAAAAGCAGCCGTCCCGTACTTCAACTTTGCGCCGCTAAAAAACGCCGTCGATCGGCTGCAACAGGCCGCGGAACGGTACGATCGCGCATCGGCGGGCAAGGCCGAGGTTTCACCGCGTATCAACAAGCTGCTCTTCACCAGCGAGCGCCTGCTGACGCGTGACGCCGGCCTCGAAGGGCGTCCCTGGTACAAGCATCACATCTACGCGCCGGGCTTTTACACCGGCTATGGCGTCAAGACACTGCCCGGTGTGCGCGAAGCAATCGAGGAACGCGAATACGACAAGGTTGCATCGCAAATCGCGATCGCGGCATCGGTACTGAACAACATGGCAGCGCGCATCGAAGACTTGAGCGAGCGCATAGGGGGAGACTGACATGCGACACGCGATGAGCGGCGCTTTACTCGTACTCACATGCATTGCCACTGCAAGCGTGCTGCCCGAAGTACCGGACGGCGCCCAGGCACTCAGTCTGACCGGCAAGCCGCTGTATCCCGCGGAACCGGCACAAAAGACGCTCGACCAGCTCGCGGAAGCAAAAAGAAATTACCAGGCGAACCCGAACGACGCCGACAACATCATCTGGTACGGGCGGCGCACGGCTTACACCGGCGATTTTCGCGGGGCGATCGAGATTTTTTCCGAAGGTATCGAGAAGTTTCCCGATGACGACCGCATGTACCGGCACCGCGGCCATCGTTACATCTCGATTCGCGAATTCGATCGTGCAATTGCCGACCTGGAAAAGGCGTCGAAGCTGATCGAGGGCAAACCCAACGAAGCCGAACCCGACGGCCAGCCGAATGAACAGAATATCCCGGTCAGCAGCCGCCACGGCAACATCTGGTACCACCTGGGGCTGGCGTATTACCTGAAGCACGACTGGGAGAACGCACGCCGTGCCTACCAGAACGGCTTCAATGCCGGACGTAACGATGACAACCGGGTGTCGACGACGCACTGGCTGTACATGATCGCACGACGCATGGGAGACGAAGCCGGTGCGAAAAAATATCTCGATGTCATCTCCGCCGACATGAACGTCATCGAGAATTTCTCCTACCACCAGCTTTGTCTCTTTTATAAAGGCGAAATCAGCGAGCAGGAACTCATCGGCGACGGTGAGGACACGCCGAGCGGCGCGGCCGCCGCCTATGGCCTTGCCAACTGGTACTACTACGAAGGCGATGTCGAGACCGCAACCAGACACCTCGAGGCGCTGCTTGCCACTGACAGCTGGGCGGCGTTCGGCTACATCGCGGCCGAGGCAGATCTCGCGGCGAAGTAAGTGTTACTGGTCTAGAATCCGTATTACAAAGCGACCGATTCCATTTATTGCGTGGGGGTGGCGACCATGAACTGGGAGGCAATTGCTGCGATTGGCGAGATGCTGGGCGCGGTCGGCGTCATCCTGACACTTGGCTACCTGGCGCACCAGATTCGCCAGAACACACAGCAGCTGGCGCAAAACGAACGTACCGCGATTGCGGCTGCGGTAAACGTGAGCACCACCAGTTACCGTGAAAATCGCCGCTATATCTACACCAGTGCCGACGTCAGTGAAATCATGCGCAAGGGCATGAACGATCCGCAGAGCCTCAGTGAAAACGATCGGTACCGATTTCGTCTGGTGCTGAGTAACCTCGTCGACGCCCTGTGGGATATCTACTCACAGACCCTGAAGACCGGCTACTCGCCCGAAACCTGGGAAATGCTCGGCGTCAAAGTGGTCGAGCGCGCCTTGTCGACGAAAGGTGGACGCTGGTTCTGGGGCAACTTCGGCGACGATTACGGTGGCGATTTCCGCGCAGAGATCGACCGCATTCTTGAAGCGTCGCCCGGTGGCCCGGTGATGTAATCGAAAAACCTGCCCGGTACCGTTAATTCCTAACTGTCATCGGCTCGATAGCCGAATCGACGCGCAATAGCGGCCGCCACGCCTGCAGTCGCGACACGCAGGTAGCGTGCCGCCATGACGTTGCCGATTTCACGGTAGACGATGTACAGGCCGCTGCCGATGATAATGAAGGCGCCGGTGACCACCCAGACGTCCGGCACTTCGCCCCAGATCAGGTAGCCGGCAATGGCGGCACCGACCAGGGCCGTGTACTCGAATGGCGCCAGCAATGCGGGGGGCGCGCGCCGGTAGCCGTTGACGATGCCGACCCAGGCCAGCGCCGAGCAGAGTCCCGCCAGCATGAACAGCATCCAGCCGACTGCTGTCGGGTTCGTGAAGTTGCCGGGCACCAGGCTCGACGAGACGACGAAGGGGCCGAACACCACGTACACCGCCAGCGAAAAACTGCTTTCCGTCGCCGCGAGTTTTCTCGCGGTGAGCGCCAGCCCGGCATAACAAACCGCCGAAAACAGCAGTCCTATTGCCGCAAGGTTGAACAGTCCCTCGCCAGGGCGCAATACGACCAACGCGCCGATGAATCCGGCAATTACCGCCAGCCAGCGTCGCCAGCCAACGTGCTCGCCGAGAAACGGCACCGATAGCCCGGTCACGAACAACGGCGCGGTGAAGGCGATGGTCAATGCATTTACCAAAGGCATCTTGGAAAGTCCGTAAAAGAATCCGAACATTGCACCGGTGGCCAGCAGCGTGCGCAGCAGGTGCCACCGCCAGCGGTTTGTCCTGAGGCCGCCCATGCCGCCGTAGAAACGGGCAGAAATGAGGAAAAAAAGCAGGCCAAAGATACTGCGCAGGAAGACGAACTGCTGCAGAGAATAGTCGGCGAGCAGCCACTTGGCGGTGAGGTCGAGGCCGAGTCCGGCGGAGATGCCGAACATCAGATACAGAACCGCGGCGCCGTAATGATCGGCAGGAGCTTTATACGTCGTCACGATGTTCAGCTTTGGTTAAGGAAACTCACGCCCTGGTTCAGCGTCGATTCATGCCCGCGGGTCTTTAATGGGGCCAAGCATGAATACTGTGCGTTGGAGGGAATCAGGATGCCTACGTGGTCTGCAGTAATCAACAAGCGCTCACACTTGAGCACCATCGTATTCGTTTGTTTGATGGCGCTTACGGTATCGGGCGTCGGTCTCGCCGAGGCGACGGACGAAGAGCGGGTCTCCGTTTCGCGTCACATCGTGCAGGGCGGACGTACAAACGAAGCTTCTGCACGCGAGTCCACGGAATCGCACGACTCGCTGGTTACCTCAGGCATACGCCTCGAGAAAGGCACGCGCAGCACTTCAGGGAAAACAGGAAGTACTACGACGAGTGCCGAAGCGGTCAATTACGATTTCTGGATTTTCGACGCCGACGTCGTTCTGTTCAACGACGAGGACGGCGACGGTTTCTTTCATGGGATCGATCTGTTGATCGATGCCGACACCATTTATTCCGCAGCCGAGGTCTACGCGGTCGTCTACCTGAGTCTCGATTTCGGTCCATGGAACGAATACGGAGCTACCGAGGATTTCTGGATCTTCGGCGCCAGCGGTGAGGACGAATACGTGCTGGTGACCGAGCTGGTTTCCGGCTACCCGACGGGTGACTATGACCTGTTGATCGAATTATTCGATGCGGTGGACCACTCGTTGCTTGCCACATTGGGGCCGGAAGACGCGTCGCAACTCGCGGTTCTGCCACTCGAGGACCAGAACAGGGACGCCCGCTTTGTCGAACGTCCGGTCACGGTCAGTCGCGGTGGCGGCGGAGCTGCGGATGCCTGGACGATCGGCCTGTTGTTGCTGTTGCTGGTATTCAGCGCCGCGCGCAAGATCTGGCGCCACCGCAATGACCGGCTGGTCAGAATCGATTCGCCGTCCTCGTGGTCGCAATTTCAGCTACATACCCGGCAGCCGTTTCCCGATTGATTTCTGTTTCGTCGGCAAGCGCCCCGGCCAATAATTGGTGGGCAATCTTACTGTCGATCTCGGCCAAAGCGTCGATGACCTCCCGGCGGATATCCGGGTCGGCATCCTGGAGAAGCGGCGCCAGTGTCATGGCTGCCTCATCGTACGCGGAATCGGCCAGCGCATCGATGGCAGCAATCCGAACCCTCTTGTCCGAATCGTAAAGCACATCCCTGAGATGCATGATGGCTTGCGGCGAAGCGATTTCCCCGAGCACGGACGCCGCTTCCGCGCGCACCGCCACGGCAGGGTCGCCGAGTGCAACAAGCAGTTCGTTGCTGAGCGGCGCATGGTTGTTCCAGGTTTCGATGTTGGATAACGCCTGAAGGCGATTGCGTCTCGCATCGCCGATCGCATCGGAGTGCGTCCACTCCTGTAAGGGCTCGCCGATACTCCATACCGGCGTCGCAGTGTCATCGTCATCCGCGAGAATCCACAAGCGGCTGCCGAATACGGGTTTCCCGCTCGCGCTGTCGGCTACGTAATGCAGCGTGAAGTCATAGTCCCGGAGAATTTTGCGGATCAGGCTCGGAATCGACTCGTCTGTTAATGCGTGTGTAACCGCTTCGTCCAACGATGCTTTCGAGTAAACGATGATGCCTGTCCGCAATGCAATCGCCTCGATTACATCCTTTAGAGGAACGCCGTTGCAAATGACCGCTGCTGTGCCCTCGCTGATCTCGACAACCAGCGGCGGCTCGAAGTGCTGCGGGTGTGCGATGGAAACGAAAAGCGCGAGGCCTGCCGCCAGGCAGGCCCCGCGCGGATAGAGAGCGGCTTTAGCTAGCATAAGGCGGGGTTCTATTCGATGACAAAGCAGCTCTCGACAGCGGTCTGGTTGAAGCTCTCTTCACGGACCAGGATTTCGAATTTCCACTCGTCGGTCAGGCCGATGAAGTCGTTCGGCACCGTGTAAGAGGTGGCCGATGGCGGCAGTATCGTGCTGGTCTTGACCTCCAGCTCGTCGCCATTGACAGGAATCTCCGCTTCAACAACCACCTCGTAGTTGTGAACTTCCAGTTCACCCGGATCGCAAGGCTCACCCAGTGTGGGGTGGCAGCTGTCGACCAGCGGCCAGCTAATCGTAACGGGCGTCCCGACGGCAACCACGCTGTCGTCATCGCAATCCGTGTCGTGGAAAATCCCGTTTACGTATGGCTGTGGCTGTGCCGGAATCGTATGCGTAAGTTCGGTCGTACTTTCGATTTCCTCGCCGTCCAGCGATTCTCCTTCGATCTCGTATTCGCCGGCGGGGAAACGCCTGAAGAATTTGTCGGGATCCAGTTCATCAAACGTCGGCTCGGCACTCTCATAGAAAAGTTGCGTCAGCCCCTGGCGTCGCAAGCGACTCTTGACGTCAATCTCGAGCAGCTCCCGACCGTTCGGACCTTCCATTTCGAGTTCTTTCCATGGCCCCCCATCGACCGCGCTGTGTATGCCGAGATCACCGTCGGTATTGTTCAATTCGAAAAACACTTCTGCCTCTTCGAATTCCTCGTCGGCAAAGGCAGGCGTGATCAACATGATCGACACACCGACCGTCGTGAAAAGCAGCGTTTCGTGTAAGCTTGTTTGCGTCCTCATTTCCCTTACTCCTGTCATTCTTGAATCGATTGCCCCGGTCCCGTGCACCTGGACGACGCATGACAGGACGGGCTCCAATGCCCGCAAATCAGCCCACGCTCAAATCGTTGCTTACAGATTCAGACGGAAAGGAATATGGAAATCGGTCGCCGGCGTACCGGGCAACCGGCTGTGCGCTCAGGCCGCTGCCTTTTTCAGTCGGGGAGTACGTGCGGTCCGCATGACCTTGCGCCCCCAGGCTGCCAGTGTGTCGAAATAGGCATAGAAGGCGGGAACCACGAGCAGCGAGACGACTGTCGAGAAAGCAAGGCCGCCGATAATCGCCCTTGCCATCGGGAAATAAGGCGGGCCGTCACCGCCGATTTGCGTCGTGCTGACCGCCAGCGGAGCCAGACCGAGGATGGTCGTTGCCACCGTCATCAGGATCGGCCGCAGGCGGTCCCTGCCGGCGTCGACGATCGCCTGGTTGCGCGGCAAACCCTGCTGGCGGAGGTTGTTGATGTGATCGACCAGCACGATGCCGTTGTTAACCACCACACCGATCAGAATCATGATGCCGATGGACGCCATGAAGGAAAACGTGGTGCCGGTTGCGGCAAAGAACAGGAACACACCGAACACGGAAAACACGATCGAGCCGAGGATGATCGAAAACGGAAACAGCAGCGATTCGAACAGCGCCGCCATCACCAGGAATATGCAGGCGATCCCGAGCAGGATATTGGTCGCCATCATCTGCTGGGTCTCGTCCTGCCGTTCGAAGCCGCGCCCGAACTTCCAGCTGTAGCCGGGCGGTAACTCGAATTCGGCCATGAGCGCCTCGACCCGTGGGCGTACGGTATCGAGACTCTCGTCGTCGCTGAGATTGGCCGACAGGATGACCGCCGTTTGTCGATCCGTGCGCTGGATGGTTGCCGGCGAGGAACCGATACGGAAGCTGGCAACGGCGCCCAGCGGAATGCGTCGCCCGTCGGGCGTGTATAACGGCAGGTCGGCGAGTTGACCGAGTGTCTGCTTGTCGGACTCGCGAAACGTCAGGCGTACGGCGACCTCACCGAGTTCGCCGCGAAACTCCCGCAGGTTCTGGCCGCGCATGGCGATACCAATCGCGTCGGCGACTTCGCGCGTTGTCAGGCCGTTGGCGGCGGCGCGTGCCCGGTCGACACTGATCTGCACTTCGCGTTGCCCGAATTGCGCGTCGGACTGCACGTCTTCCAGGCCTTTGACCGAGGACAGCAGGCGCGCAACCTCGATACCGACTTCGTTGAGTATTGCCGTCGAATCGCCGGAAATCTGCAGACTGAAGCCGTCACCGCCCCCCTGCTGCTCGAATTCGAAACTGGGCTTGCCGATCGCGATCTGCGGCAGGTTTGCCTCGATCTTCTCGATCACCTCGGTCGCGCCCAGTGTTGCCTGGTCTTCGTCGGTGAGGATGATGGTCGCACTGGCCTCGTTGCCTTCGTAATAGCTGTAGACCGAGTGAATGTCGAATTCTTCCCTGTTTTCGAGCAAGTAGTCTTCGATTCGAATGACGGCAGCTTCGACGGTTTCCAGCGAGTGCTGCCCTTCGATGTGAAACGGCATGTAAAGGCGACGCCCCGACTCCTGCGGAAAGGCGTCGAACCTGACCAGTTCGAGTATCAGCGGTGCGACGCCGAGCAGGCAGATCAAGATGACGCCGCCGAAAGTCTTCCATGGATGCACCAGGATCCAGGCGAGACTGGCAACGTAACGGTCCGTCAGGCGGGGAATGAAGGCACCTTCCTTCGGTTGCGGCGGCGGTGCGATTCGCGCCGCGAGCATCGGCACCAGGGTCTGTGCAATCAAAAGCGAGGCAAGTAACGCGACGATAATGGTGACACCGACATGCGTCATGAATACGGCGATGTCAGTTTTCGCTCCGAACATGATCGGTACGAAAACGATCATCGTAGTCAGCGTGCCGGCGATGACCGCCAGCCCGACCTCACGGACGCCTGCGAGCGTAGCGGCCCGGGGGTTCGACGGATTCATGGCCCGGTGGCGGAATACCGATTCCGTGACCACCACGGCATTGTCGACCAGCATGCCGACCGCCAGCATCAGGCCCATCATGCTCAGAATATTGAGACTCAGCCCTGCAAAATACAGTGCGCCGAGCGTGATCAGCAGCGAGAACGGTACGGACGCGGTGACGATCAGGGTCGTGGTGACCTGCCGCAGGAACAGGTACAGGACGACAATGGCCAGTACGGCTCCGATGGCACCGGCATTCAGCAGGTCGCCGAGCGAGCTGCGCACGCTGTCTCCCTGGTTGTCCAACGCGAAGATGCTGATACCACGCATTTGCGGCAACTGGCCGATGCGCTCGACCTCCGCCATTACTCGATCCGTAACCTCGACCATGTTGGCACCGGTTGCCTTGGTAACGCCGAGCGCAATGGCATAGGAACCGTCGAGCCGGCGCCCGTAGTAGCGGTCCGGGCTGCGCAACTCGACGGCGGCGACATCTTTCAGCCTGAGCCCGTTCGCGTCGATGACGATGTTCTTGATTTCCTCGACCGACTGAAATTCGCCCCTCGGCCGCACGCTGAATCGTTGGCCGGCATCGTTGATCCTGCCGGCGCTGACAGCAAAGTTACTCTTGTCCAGCAGATCGCGCAGTTCGTCCATGTCCACGCCATGCGCCGACAGCCGATCCGGGTCGAGCAGCACACGAATTTCCCGCGGATCCACGCCGTGCAGGGTGACCTGCGACACGCCCTCGATCCTTTCGATGCGCCGCTTGAGAAGACGGTCGAGCAACTCATAGCTGTCCGACAGATCGCGTTCGCTGGAGATCCGCAGTTGCAGAACCGGCTGGTCACCCAGCGAGCCGGTATAGATGAAAATACGCCGGACGTCCGCCGGCAGTTCGTGGCGAATCCCGTCGACTTTGGCACGCGCTGCAATACCCTTTGGCCCCATGCGTTCGTCCCAGCCGAATTGCAGAAACACGCGCGACAAGTCTTCGCTCGATTCCGAATACATGCGCTCGACGCCCGACAGGGTGGCGAGCGTTTCCTCGACCGGCCGGGTAATCAGTCGCTCGACTTCCTCCGGCGTGGACCCCTCATAGGGAATTTCGATGAAAATCCCGGGAAACTCGATATCGGGCCATTTCTCCAGCGGCAGCATACGCGAGGCTATCAGGCCCACAAGTGCCAGCGCGACGAACACGACCGTGGTCGTCACCGGGCGCTCGAGGGCGATTTGCGTATGTTTCATCGATTAGCCCGATGCCGGCTGCGGCATAGAACCGCCGGCCTGCTCGGCTACCGACCACTTCTTCCGGTCGAGCAGGGAGTACACGACCGGAATTACAACCAGGGTCAGAAGCGTGGAGACGAGCAGGCCGCCGATAACCGTAATCGCCATGGGGGTACGGACCTCGGAACCCTCACCGAAGCCGATTGCCATCGGCAGCAGGCCGAGCGCCGTGGTCAATGTCGTCATCAGGATCGGTCGCAGTCGGGCGCGGCCGGCCTCGATGATCGCCGTCGTTTTTTCGACGCCCTGGGCACGCAATTGATTGATGAGGTCGACCAGTACAATGGCGTTGTTGACGACAATCCCGGCGAGCATGATGACGCCGATGAACGCGACGACGTTCACCGTGGTTCCGGTCAGGAACAGGGCCAGTACGGCGCCGACCAGCGCCAGCGGAATCGTTAACAGTATGACGAACGGATGAATCAGCGACTCGAATTGCGATGCCATGACCAGGTAAACAAGGAAGATCGCGAGCGCCAGTGCGAATTGCATCGAACGGAAGGAGTCCTGCATCTCCTCGTTCTGTCCGGAAACCATTGCGCTGACGCCGTGCGGCATCGTGGTTTCGGCAATGATTCGGTTAGCTTCCGCGACAGCCGCACCGAGATCGCCGAAGCCTAAATTGGCGGTGATGATAGCAACCCGTTCCTGCGCAACGCGGCGGATTTCGGCCGGACCCCTGGCGACAGTGACGTTGGCCACCGCTTCCAGGGTGACCGGGCGCTGCGATGCCGGGTTGACGATCAGCCTGCGGATCTCGCCGATACTGGCAGTCGTCGTATCGACGCTGCGCACGAGGACATCGATCTTCTTGTCCTGCCAGGTATAGCGCGTCGCGACTTCGCCGCGTACATTGGCAACCACACGATTGGCGATGTCGCGAACGGCGAGACCGAGTGAGGCTGCGCGCTCCTGGTCGAACACGATCTGGATTTCCGGGTTGCCGGGCTCGATCGTGGTTTTCACGTCGGCAAACCGATCCGACGCCTGGAGCTTGCTGACGATCACGTTATTGACGGCCTCGAGATTCTCGAGATCGAAGCCCGATACCTCGATTTGCAAAGGACGAGAAAAACTCATCAGCGACGGCCGGCTGAATTCGTACTGAACGCCGGGCAGCAGTGCGAGTTCGTCTCGCAGGCGTTTCATGACCGCGACCTCGTCTTCCCGACCGGCCCCAGCTTTCAGGGTAATACTCAGTGTGCCGGTATTTTCTCCTGCATCGACCGGGTTGGCATCAAGCCGATTGCCGGTACCGGCCACTGAGTAATTCATGTCCACCAGTTCGATGTCGCCGGCAACCTCCTGAACGGCCTGAATTGCGCGATCGGTCTCGACGAGTGGCGAGCCGGGTGCAAGTCTCAGGTCGACGTTGAATTCGCCTTGCGATAACTGTGGAATCAGTTCGGTTCCGAGGCGCGGCAGCAGCAGCATGGTGGCGGCAAAAACGGCAGCCGCACCGCCCACCACCGCGGCGCGGTGATCGAGCGACCAGCGCAGCAGGGGGTCGTAAACTTCGGCAGCCGCGCCGTACATGCGCTGCATGAGCCAGCTGAAAGGCCGCAAAAGCATGCCGCCGAACCATCGCAAGCCGGTGAATAATGTGCCGATGCCTCTTACGATTACGGCAACGCCGCGCGTGAAACGATTCACGGGCTCGGCGTCCTCTGCGGCCTCCTGGTAGCGTGAATCGGTGCCGAGCGCGGCAAGCATCGGAATCAGGGTTAGCGCCACGATCAGGGAAAAGGTCAGCGCGAAGGTGACGGTCAGCGCCTGGTCGCGAAACAGCTGACCCGCGACCCCGCTGATGAATACCATCGGGAAGAAAACCGCGATCGTGGTCAGTGTCGCTGCCGTTACCGCCGTCGATACTTCGGCTGTGCCGTTGCGTGCGGCCTCGAGGATGCCCTGTCCCTGTTCACGCTTCCGGACGATGTTTTCCAGAACCACGATGGCGTTATCGACGAGCATGCCGACCGCCAGCGCGATTCCGCCGAGCGACATGATGTTTAACGAGACTTCATTGGAGTACATCAACAGGAAGGTACCGATGACGGACACCGGTATCGCGATCGCAATGATCGTGGTTGCCCTGGCGTTACGCAGGAATCCGTAAAGCACCATGATGGCCAGCAGGCCACCGATGACAGCGGCCGAGGTTACCTGTCGAATTGCGGCGGCGATGAACGTCGACTGGTCGTACACCTTCACCAGCTCCAGGTCGTCCGGCAGCGATTCGCGGATGCTGTCGAGGCGCCGGTCCACGCGACTGGCAACCTGCATCGTATTGGCATCGCCTTCCTTGTAGATGGCGAGCTCGACAGATTCCCTGCCATTGATGCGGGTGATCGCTTCGCGTTCCTTGTAGCCGCGCGTTACGCTGGCGACGTCCCGCAGGTAAATGGGCCGGTTTGCCACGTTTGCAATGATGGCGTCGGCAAATGCCTCGACTGTCTGGAATTCATTGATCGTCCGGACCAGGTAGCGCTGCGTGCCTTCTTCCAGCCTGCCGCCGGAAAGATTGACGTTTTCCGCGCGGATGCGCTCGGCAACCTGTTCGATACTGATAGCGAGCTGCGACAATTTTTGCTGATCGACGTGGATCTGTACCTCGTCTTCGAGTCCGCCACTGACCTTGACGGCCGCTGTTCCTTCTTCGGCCTCCAGGTCGTTTTTGATGCGGTCCTCTGCAAGCCGGCGCATTTCCTTGAGCACAGCCGCACTGCCCAACTCGACCTCCTGGTTTTTGTGCAGCAGGCCCAGACGCATGATCGGCTCGGATGACGGGTCGAATCTCAACAACAACGGGCGGCTTGCTTCGAGCGGCAACTCGATGATGTCCACCCGCTCGCGAACGTCGACACCTGCGATGTCCATGTCGGTGCCCCAGAGAAATTCGAGGGTGACGTCTGACTGGCCGGCACGCGATACCGAGCGAACCACGCGCACGTTGCGGATCACGCCAACTGCCTCTTCAATCGGCTTGGTGAGAAGATTCTCGATTTCGGCAGGTGCAGCGCCGGTCAATTCAGTGCGAACCGTTACTGTCGGGTAGGAAACGTCCGGCAGCAGGTTCACCTTGAGGCGAGACAGGGAGACCATGCCGAACAGGACGATGGCAACGGTGAACATAGCGATCGTCACCCTGCGTTCGGTTGCGATTTCGATGAGTCGTTTCATGTCGACGAGGCATCCGTTACGGTGTTTTCGTCTGCTGAATCCGCGGGATTGATGATCGAGACCTTCGATCCGTTGCGCAGGCTCGTCTGGCCGACGACGACGAAAACCTCGGATTCCGAGAGACCGTCGAGCACTTCAATGCGGCCGCCCTCGGCGTAGCCTGTGCGAATGGGCCTGCGTTCGGCAATATCGCCCGCTACGACGTAAACAGCCGGCTGACCTGCTTCCTCGATGATGGCGCTGCGCGGAATCTGCAAGGCATTCCTGTGCATGTCGTAGACGATATCGATGCGACCGAACATGCCGGGTTTCAGCCGCCGCGACGAATCGGATACTTCAATGGTGATCTTGAAGGTACCCGTCGCCGGATCGACGATCGGACTTACGCGCGATACCACGCCAGTAAATTTTTCACCGGTGAGTGCATCCACGTGGATGCTGACTTCCTGGCCCGGATCGATGCGGCGGTATTCCCGCTCGGGGACATGCAGGTAGGAGATCAGGGGTTCGAGACTGGTGATATGAAAGGTCGGTGCGTTTACATCGATCGTGTTTCCCAGCTTGATGTACCGCTCCGAGATGACGCCGTCGATCGGCGCACGAATTTCCGTGTAGGCGAGTTCGAGCGCGGCGAGGTCGAAGGTGGCCTGCAACGCCTGCATTTCGTATTGAATCTTCTCGAAGTCTCCGGCGCTGATCAGGCCACGATCCTTCAGATCGACGTTGCGTTCATAGTCCCTGGTGAGCTTGCGAAGATTCGCCCCTGCCTGTTCTTTTTCCAGGCGCAACCGGTCGCCGTCGAGTTTCGCCAGCAGTTCGCCGCTTTTTACCTCGTCACCTTCTTCGACGAAAATCTCCCTTACTTCCCCGCCGACTTTGGCGATGACGGTGGCGTCCGCATAGGCTTCTATCGGCGCAGTGCCCGAATACACGGCATAAATATCACCGCGGGTCGCCCTGGCTATCTCGACCGGAACGGCCGCTGCGGTTTCCTTGTCTGCCTTATTGTCGTCGCTATCGGGCTGACAGGCGGTAACGAACAGCGCCGCCATCAGAATTTTCGGCCAGGTATTGCTCGCCGACATGATTGCTCCCTGTATTCGATGCGTCCGGCGCGATCCCGGACGTCGTTAGATTTGCCTTAGCCCCTGATTTCTTTGTTCGGTTCGATATTCGCAAAAACCCGACTGCCGTCACGCAAGCTGGCGTGTCCGGTGACCACGACCTGTTCGTGATCCTCGAGACCGTCGAGCACCTCGACAACCTCGCCGCTCTGAATACCCGTGCGAATGACGCGACGAATCGCCGAGCCGTCTTCGACGACGTAAACCACGGTCTCGTTGTCTTCCCTGACGAGCGCCGCCAGTGGAACGGTCAGCGCGGCCAGGTGTTTTTCATACGCAATTTCAAACCTGCCGAACATGCCGGGCGCCAGCCATTTGTCGTCGTTGCCGATACGCACCGTTGCCCGGAAGGTGCCGTTTCGCATGTCGATCGTCGGGCTGACACGCGCGATCGAGGCGTCGAAGTCGAGTTCCGGGAAGGCATCGACACGTACTTTTGCCGGGTGACCTGCTGTGAACTTTTGCAATTCGGTTTGTGGAATCTTCAAGTAGGCAACGAGCTCACTGGTGTCAGTAATCCTGAATAGCGGGTCGTTGATCCCGACATGGTGACCGACCTTGATCTCGCGAGCCGACACCACTCCGGCTATCGGTGCGCGAATGACCGTGTATTCGTAATTCAGGCGTTGCAGGCGATAGGCTGCTTCGAGCGATTGCATCTCGAAATCGAGCGTGTCGAGCGCGCTGGTACTCACCAGGCCGTCCTTGTGCAAGCGCACAAATCGCTGGTATTCGTTGCGGACCTGGTCCAGGTTCGATTTCGCCTTCTGCATGCGCAGTCGCAGCCGTTCGCCGTCCAGGCGCGCGAGGGGCTGGCCCTTGGCGACCTCGTCACCTTCCTCGACCAGCAACTCGACGACTTCACCCTCTACCCGCGCCGGCACTGTCGCCTCGCGCTCGGAACTCAAGGTGGAGGTCGTCCGGTAGCTCGCCAACAGGTCGCGCCGGGCGGGCAGCGACACCTCTACTGGCAGCGCGGACTCGGCCGGGGCTGCGATGCTGGCCTCGCCGACTTCACAACCCGCCTGCAAAGTCGCGGCGGCCGCGACGATGGCGGCGAGGCTCCCCGTGCTGATTCGTTTCATGGCATAACCCAGAGTTGTTTAGTGTTATAGTTGAGTATAACACTATATTAGTATAACGCAAGACCGTAGGCCATGTGCTGTGAACGCTCTGAAAATCAGGGACTTAAAAAGCTCAGCTACGGCACAGTCCGGTGCACTACAGCCAGTAGATGCTCGCCGTGGGATTTTGGTTTCGGGAGGGCAGGCCTTCTTGCGAAGCCCGTTTGGCAGGCCGACTTACGGAGCCTGCTTTCAGGACGTGGCGTCGGCGGTCTTTTTCGCAAGCTCTCGGCGCCGCGCAGCCAGGCGGTCGGACAGGTTTGCCTGCAGCATCAGCAGGCTCGGCGTGAGAAACAGGGTCAGGACGGTTGCGAAGGCGAGGCCACCGGCGACCGACGAGGACAATTGCGTCCAGTACTGGGTGGCCGGGGCGCCGACCGACACGTCCCTGCCGATCAGGTCGATGTTCAGGGCAAAGACCATCGGTGTCAGACCGAGGATGGTGGTCACCGTCGTCAACAAGACCGGCCGCAGGCGAACCGCGCAGGTGCGCAGGATTGCCTCGAACGCGTCCGCGCCGCGTTTGCGCAACACGTTGTAGGTGTCGATAAAGACGATGTTGTTGTTGACCACGATACCCGCGAGAGTAATGACCCCCACGCCGCTCATGATGATGCCGAAGGGTTTCATCATGACCAGGTGACCGAGTAATACGCCGCCGGTCGAGAAGATGACCGCTGTGAGGATCAAAAAGGCCTGGAACAGGCTGTTGAACTGGGTAACCAGGATGATCGCCATCACGGCAATGGCAATCAGCATCGCCTTGCTCAGGAACGCCGATGCTTCCTGTTGATCCTCGTTACCGCCGCGGAAGCTGACGCTGACCGTGGGATCGATGTCGAGAAACGGCAGCAACTCGCGCATCTCGGCGACGACATCGGCGTCGAGATAGCCCTGCTCGACGTCGGCCGTGACCTGCATGGTGCGCCGCAGGTTGGTACGTTGAATCGAACTGACCTTGTTTGCCGGCACCCTTTTGACGAAATTGCTGATCGGGATCAGTCCGTCCGGTGTGGGAATCCTGAGTGAATCGATTTGCTGGAGACTGCGGTCGTCGTAAGGGTAGCGAACACGGATATCGATTTCGTCTTCCGCATCGTCCGGCCGGTACTCACCGATCTTGATGCCGTTGGTGACCAGCTGGATCATGTTGCCGACGAGCGTAATGTCGGCGCCGTACTTGGCTGCCTCGGCGCGGTCGACGTCAATACGCCATTCGATTCCGGGCATGGGTCGTGTGTCTTCGACGTTGAATGCGCCATCGACGGATTCGAGTGCTTCGCGGACGCGCCCCGTTGCCGTTTCGAGTCGCTCGGGAAAGCGCGACGACAGTTCGATTTGAATCGGCTTGCCCTGTTCCGGACCGTCCTGCGCCTTGCGGGTACGGACCTCGACGCCCGCGAGGCCCGATACGCTGTCGCGGATCTCGTCGAGAATATCGTCCGCTTTTCGCCGCTGGTCCCATTCGACAAAATTCAGGGTTATCGAGCCGATCATGTCCTCGGCGGCACCGCGTTGTGAGGCACCTGTCTTGCTGTACACGCTGTCCACTTCCGGCAGGTCCAGCACGAACGCTTCCACCTGCCTTACGAGGACGTCCTTTTCGTCGGTCGACAGGTCACCGCGGGCGTGAATGTCCAGGTTGGCAAATTCGGGCTCGATATCGGGAAACAGCTCGACGCCGCGGCCGAATGCAAAAAACGCGACGTAAATCGCAACCAGCATCGCCGTCACCACGCCCAGGTTCAGCCAGGGGCGGCGCAAGGATTTTTTCAGGAAGCGGATGTATTTTCCGGTAATGCCGGTGACGGTGTCGAGGTCGCCGGTTTCCGCCGCCGTCAGGTTGCGGCGCATCTCGCCGTCCATGGTACCGGTCGCCCCGAACAGCGAGCCCAGGGTCGGCACGAACACCAGTGCCATGACCAGGGATGCGGTAAGCACCGCAACCAGCGTGATGGGCAGGTATTTCATGAATTCACCGATCATGCCCGGCCAGAACACCAGCGGCACGAACGCAGCCAGTGTCGTACAGGTCGACGCAATAATGGGGAGCGACATGCGCCGTGCCGCGCCCGCATAGGCGTCGTGCCGCGCAATACCTTCGGCCATGCGCCTGTCGGCCAGTTCCGTGACCACGATAGCGCCGTCCACCAGCAAGCCGACCGCCATGATCAGGGCAAACAGCACCATCATATTGATGGTGGCGCCGAAGGATGCGATGACCAGAATGCCGAGCAGAAAGCTGCCCGGGATCGATATGCCAACGAGGCTTGCGGCACGCAAACCGAGAATGCCAATGATGACGATGAATACCAGCAATACCGCCGAGATGACGCTGTTCTGCAGGTTCGAAAGCATCTGGTGGACGTCTTTCGATTTGTCGCGCGACGCGACGATACTGACGCCCTCCGGCCAGGAGCGCCGGTCTTCCTCGATCAACGCCATGACTTCGTCGACCGTGCTGATAATGTTGGCGCCGCTGCGTTGCACGACTTCGATGGCCAATGCGGGCTCACCGTTCAGTCGCGCATAACTCTCGGCATCCTTGTAGGTGCGCCGCACCTCGGCGACATCCTTGAAGTGCACCACGCGCTCGCCGACCGCCTTGATCGGCATGTTGAGTACGTCCTCGGCCGTTTCGAAAACGCCGGGAACCTTGACGGGGAATCTTCCTTCACCCGTATGCAACGCACCGGCTGCGACCAGCTTGTTGTTCCTTGCAACCAGCGCCAGTATTTCCGCCTGATCGAGCCCGTAACTCTCCATTGCGAGCGGGTTGACGACGACCTCCATCAGCTCCTCGCGCACGCCGACCAGATTGACCTCGAGCACACCGGAGATGCCTTCGATTTTCTCCTTGAGATCGCGCGCCAGGACCGTCAGCGTTCGTTCGGGAACGTTGCCGGCCAGGTTCAAAACGAGCATCGGGTCGAAGCGGGAGAACTTGATTTCGCTGACCGTCGGTTCCTCGGTCTCGGTCGGCAGCTTGGATTTCGCGATATCGACTTTGGCGCGAACGTCCTGCAACGCGATGTCCGTGTCGGACCCGGCATCGAACTCGATCTGCACGCTTGCGCCGCCCTCGTAGGCATTGCCGACGATCTCCTCGATCCCCTCGATATTGCGTATCTCCTGTTCCATCGGCCTGATGAGCAGACGTTCGGCATCTTCGGGGGATATGCCGTCGTGCGTCATGCTGACGTAGATAAAAGGTATGTTGAGGTCGGGCTCAGCCTCTTTGGGAACCGCAATATAGGTTGCGACGCCGGCGATGATGATGACCGCAAGCGTCAGGACAACAGTGCGCGAGCGGCGCATTGCGGATTCGATAATTTGCACGTCTAGTTATCCAGCGTTGCCGACTGTGTGGCGACCGCAGTATCGATCGTCGATTCGGGCACTGCGTTGACGACCGTTCCCGCGGTGACGAAGCCCTGGCCGACCGTAATGATCGTCGCATCGTAGGGCAGTCCGGCAATCCATACGCCATCGCTCGAGGACATGGCGATGTCAGCCTTGTGAAATTCGACCACGCCATCGTCGTTGACGATCTTGATCCCGAGGTTGCCTTCGTCGTCGAGCGTCAACAGCGACGGCGATACTTTTTGTGCATGCACGGTTTCCGCGGGGATACGCAACTCGGCAGTTACGCCGGCCCTCAAGTTGCCCTTCGAATTGTCGATTTCGAGCTCGACACTGAAGGTTCGTGTTGCCTCGTCGGCAACCGGCGCCACATAGCGTATGCGGCCATTGACCGTCTGGCCGGTAGCAAGCCTGGCCGAACCGAGCGCACCTTTCTCGACGTAACGCGCCTCGTATTCCGGAATGCTGCCGCGGACGACGAGTGTGCGTTCGTCAACCACGGTCGCGACCGGGTCGCCGAGTTTCACGAAATCACCAACCTCAACGTGCCGTTCCTGCAGCGCGCCGTCGAAGGGCGCGCGAATCGTCATGTATTCGATATCAAGTTCTGCTCGCGCAAGCTCCGCCCTGGCTGCTTCCAGGAGTGCGTCAGCTTCCTGCAACTGTGCCTCGGATACGTAACTGTTGCCCTTCAGCCGTTGCCTTGCCGCGAATTCGAGCTGCCTTTGTTTGACCGTGGCTTTCGCCTGCGCCAACCGTGCATGGCGGTCCCGGGCATCCAGCTGCACGATGATGTCGCCGGCGTCAAAACGGTCACCCCTGTCCGAACCGGTGGCGGTTACACGACCGTCGGTCTCGGCATTGAGTTCGACCACGCGCGCCGGAGCGGTGCGCCCGTTAACCGTGATGTTGCGCGTGACTTGCTCCGCGACCTGGTGCCGCACCCGGACACTGGTTCGCTGTTCTGCCGCTGCGGCGTCGTTTCGCGGTGCCTCGTAGGATTTGCTGCCGCCGCCCACGTGACCACTGGCGAGCCACAAGGCGATCGCAACCGTCAGCCCGGCCGACAGCAGCCAGGATTTGTAGCGCCGGAGATTGTCTGGAATTTCGAGTGCCATAAATTGAATCCGTTGTTATCGTTGCGCTCAGCCCACTGCACGTTTGGCAGCCGTCGGAGACGCTTCGGCCAGCAAATGACGATTTTCTTCGATGTACTGTTTGAGCGCGTTCGCCATGTGCTTGCCGAAGCCGGCGACGAATTGTGCGCCCGGGCCCAAACGCGGACACTCACAGGTTTCGAACTCATCGATCAGTTTGAGGAATTCGTCGAGTTCGTCGAGCTTGTTGTCGAATACCGTATTGAGCTGTTCCCCGGACAGCAGGTGGGCAAACCACAGCGTGGCGAGAAATTCGGAGCGCACCTTGTGCGAGGGATTGGGATCGGATAGCCCCTCCATGAGCGCTTCCCGGCCTTTCTTGGTAATGCTGTAAACCTTGCGATCGGGCTTGCCCTCCTGCGGGACCAGTTCGTATTCGACCAGTCCGTTTCGCGCGAGCGTCGAAAGGGCCGGATAGATCGAGCCGTAGCCCGCGGGAAAAAAGTGGCCGAAAGACGATTCGAAGCACTTTTTCATGTCGTAACCGGAGGCCTCACCGTCGGTGAGCATGCCGAGACAAACTGTTTTGACATCCATTTGCGCCGTTTCCTGTGTCACACCATATATCGGGGCGATGCATAGTATCAATTCGATATATATTGTCCAGCTATATATCGAACTGATTTCGTAAGGCATAAAAAATGCCTGTTAATCAGGCATTTATCGTCGATTCACAGGGTCGGACAGGACCGTCGCGGGCAGCGCCCGGCGAAAATTTGCGCGATCAACCGGGCTTGGTCGCCACCACGTGGATCATGCCGCGCTCGGTGAACTGGCGGCTGATGGTCAGGCCCCTGGCTGCGAGGTGGCCATTGATGGCGGCGGTATCGAGCCTCAGCTTGAGGTAGTCGCTGATGCTGAATCGCCATTCACCGCTGTCGCGCGTGTACAGCACGTCGTGCACGTGCACGACGTCGCCCTTGTAGTCCAGGAAACAGGTGAATATCTGGTCGTCGTCCGCACGCACAGGAATGAAGCGTTCGGCACCGACCGGTTCCGTAGAAACGTAGTCGCGAATGGAATAGACGAAGGAGCCACCGGGCTTCAAGGCAAAAGCGACCCGGTCAATGACCTTTTCCACCGTTCCCAGATCCGGAAGGTGTACCAGGGTGTCGCCCATGCAGACGATCAGGGCAGGCGGCTCGTCGATGTGCTTGTCGAATTTGCCGAGATCGTCACACACCGTGCGCACGTCGAAGCCGGCAGCACGCTCTGCAAGCTCATCCAGCAACGGTTGACAAAAATCGATTGCCACCACACGGAAGCCGCGTTCGGCGAGTGGCAATGCCTGGCAACCCGGACCGCATCCCAGGTCGACGGCGACATCGCCGATCTCCGGAGTCAGTTCGAGACTCGAAAACAACTCGACGTTTGCACGATAGGCATTCTCGAAATCGCCGAGTATCCACGAGTAAACCGGCGCCAGGAACTCATCGTAATGCTTTCTTACCGACTTCAATCCATTTCCCCTGTGTCGTAGTTCAAGCATTATTCGTTCGATTTATGATATCTGTTTACAGGAAATACTGTGACAGGAAAGGATTCATCATGCGGTTTTCAGGGTCGAATCTGCGACGAATATTCTTGAAGAAGGTCATCCGGCTGCCGAACACCTGCGCCGGATAGTCGGGCGGTATGTCGCGAGTCTGGTTGAAGACCGGAACGCCACCCCAGTGACGGGCGAATTCACCGAAATCGATCACGAAATCCTCCCAGCCTTTCGCCTGGGTGGACATGGCACGTAATGCGATCATCGGCTCGTCGAAACTCGGTGACAGCAGCGCCGATGCATCGCAACCGATGCGAAAGCCGACCGTCGGCAGGTCACAGCGATAGTCGTTCGTCTCGCGGATCCGGTAACAGAAGTCCCGGTATGCCTGGACGACAACTGCAAAATCCGCCGCCGGAAAGAACCAGGTCGAGTAATACAGGTCGCTGTCTTTTTCCCCGGTGCTTGAGATTTGTGCGGTGGCATTGCAGCCGGAAGCGACCAGTCGATTGTTGACCAGGCCCTGTGTCATCTGGCTGACTTCGTCGATCAGCCTGTAGCGAACGCCGGCGACCGGCACAA
This sequence comes from Woeseiaceae bacterium, assembly GCA_033720315.1. Classification (GTDB taxonomy): domain Bacteria; phylum Pseudomonadota; class Gammaproteobacteria; order Steroidobacterales; family Woeseiaceae; genus SZUA-117. The sequence continues at coordinate 84,394 of JAWWCT010000004.1, forward strand.
AGCGGTTCAACGATTTCACGACGTTGGGCAACACCGTGCTTTCGCCCCAGTCCTTGAGTTTCCAGGGGAGTCGATGTCCGGATTTCGCCGCCGGCGTATATCGTCTCAGGTCCAGGTAGACTCGATCGCGAAACGGTAACAGGAAGAATTTCAGGCCCACGTCCAGGCGACCGAGTTTTTCCGCAGCTTCCGAGAACTGGTCGAAATTGCAGCGCCGGTGGTTTGCAGAAAACGGCCGCATTGGCCGAACGTTCAGCGTCGCCTCGTAAATCGTACCGAGCATGCCGAAGCTCATGCGAAACGCATTCAAGAGATTGGGCTGGTCCTGGCGGATGGTCAACGGCTTCCCATTGGGCGCGATGACTCGCAGGCTGCGGACCTGGGAGGCGAAAAATGCACCGTCATCGCCGAAGCTCGGACCGATGCAGGCGCCGGCGATCGCGCCACCGACAGTGCGGCTCATGAGGTCGTGTCCACCGGAGAGTTCCAATCCGCTTTCGGCAAGTTCGCGTGCCAGATCGCCGATGCGAACCCCGGCCTGTACCGTGACGGTGTCCGCATAGGCATCGATGTTCTTGATTTCATTCAGGCCGGTCATGTCGATGACGGTACCGGCACTGGCGGTCGTGCATTCCGTCGCCGCGCTGCCTGCCCCCATGGGGCGAAACGGCGGCGAAAATTTCGATTCCGGACTGACGGCTTCACGCAGCTTGTTGACACGCAACGGCCGCAGCACGGCGGGTCCGAACTGGCGTTGCAGATGCATCCGGCCGCTTCGCCGGAGATCCTTTGGGTTGGCTGACATCTGTGCCTCCAAAACCGATAGGGACGGGTCGTTTCCGGGCAACAAAGCCGTACGGGCAGCGGGGATTGTCTGTGAGGGTTGCCTGGCGAATGCCACTTGCGCCGCCGTCAGGAATCACGGTGGCCGGTGCGATTTGGCAACCCCGCTATCGTAGGTTTCCCCTTAGACCGGTGGCTTTGCGACCCCTTCTTTCGAAGGGTGTGCCTTTGTCAATCGCAGCGATGGTGGCACACGCATCTTCCGGGTGTCAATCGTGCCTCGCCGCCTGACGAGTCAGCCGAATCGAATCAGGACCTTGTGGTGCTCACTGCCCGGCATTGCGTACAATTATGTTGACAAACTCCTGTTGCCCGCCGCGCGTCGCCGTGCCGTTTTCCGGGTATTTTCGGCAACAGGCAATCCTTCATTCACTGACAGGGAAAGGCCTCATGTTCGACCGATACATCGCAACGTTTCTAATGGGCTCGATGCTTGCCGCGACGGCGCACGCCGATTCGATCCTCGAGTTCCAGACGACGGAATTCGGCGGCGGCAAACCGATTGTCGGCACGGTCCAGGTCGCTACCTCGGGCAGCAATACGCGGCTCGAAATTATTTCAGTTACCAGTGACGAAGCCGGCGGCATGATCTATCACGGCGATAAGCAGGAAATGATCATTCTCGATCACGCCAATGGCAACTACATAGTGATCAATCAACGACAGATCGACGAGTTAACGACAAACGTGGGCGCTGCCGTGACCCGGCAATCGCCGGACTCGGCGCCAGCACGACCAATGACGATCAATGACCTCGGCAGTCATGGCGAGGTCATCGGCATTTCCTGCAGAAATTTCGAAGTGATCCGCGGCGGCAGGAAAGTCCGAGAGCTGTGTGTCAGCAAATGGGACGACATTCATGGCGGGCAGGCAACGGCAAACGCGATCAAGGCAGTTGCGGATTTCTTCGAAGGTATGCGGCGGGCCTTTGCCGCTGCAGGCGGCATGGAGGTATTCGATCGACAGCAGGAGTTGTTCGAACACATGAAAGAGCTTGACGGATACCCGCTCCTGTATCGCGATTTCTCACCAAGCGGTTCAATGCGGCGACAGACGATCCTTACCGGTGCACGCGCGGAAAGCATACCGCCCGAGCGCTTCAATCCGCCGCGCGGCTACCAGCCGCTGGACATGCCGGCGTCCGGCAATTGACGAGGGCCGGACGCTGTTTTCGCGAGGAGTCGCCCGCAATGTGCCTGAGATTCACATCGAACCCGCGACGCGACCTGTTCGGCGATACGCCGCCGCGTCAGGCGGGCCATGGCGCTATCGACAGGACGCGGAGCGGTGAGGGGCCCGAACCTTTACATTCGAGGCGTGAAACGACGCGGAATTGTAGCTGTGGCAGCGAGCGCCGACGCGTTACCGTCAGGTCATGAATAAAGACCTGTTGCCGGCGCAGGCAGTGCAGGCTGCCAACCGGATTGCGCCGTACATTCGCGAGACACCGCTCGAGTATTCCTCGCACTTCAGCCAGGTTTGTGGTGCGAACGTTTACCTGAAGCTCGAAAACCTGCAAATCACCGGCTCGTTCAAACTGCGCGGCGCCTTCAACAAATTGCTGACCTTATCCGACGCCGACAGGTCCGCCGGCTGTGTCGCGGCATCCAGCGGTAACCACGGTGCGGCAACCGCCTACGCCATGAAAAAACTGCATGCCAGGGGTTGCATATTCGTGCCGGAGCAAACGTCGTCCACCAAAGTTGACGCGATCCGCCGTGAAGGCGGCGAGGTGAAGTTCTTCGGGACCGACGGTGTGGACACCGAAAACCATGCCCGCGCGTACGCCGAACGGCACGGCATGGTTTACCTGTCACCGTACAACGATCCGGATGTGATTGCCGGCCAGGGCAGCTGCGGCGTCGAGATTGCCAGGCAGCTTGCCCAGGTGGATGCGATTTTCATTGCCGTCGGCGGCGGCGGATTGATTTGCGGTGTGGGTGCATTCCTGAAATCGGTCAATCCCGCAACCCGGGTGGTCGCCTGTCAGCCGTCCGCGTCGGCCGTGATGACGGAGTCGGTCAAGGCCGGCCAGATTCTCGAGATGCCGAGTCAGCCCACCCTGTCGGACGGCACCGCCGGCGGCATCGAGACGGACGCCATTACCTTCGAGCTCTGCCGCGCGATAGCGGACGATTACTTGCTCGTCGACGAGAGTGAAATCGCCGCCGCAATGTGCGACTTCATCGATGCCCATCACATGCTGGCCGAGGGAGCTGCCGGCGTGGCAATCGCGGCCCTGACGGCCAGCAAGGACGCCTACCGTGACAAGAATGTCGTGGTGCTGGTCTGTGGCGGCAATGTCAGCCGCGAGACACTCAAGAAAGTCATCTAGCGTCTCTGCCAGGTAACCCCTGCCGGGCGGCGCGCATCGATTGTCATTTTTTGAACCTGCTGCTCTAATTCGGCTCCAAAAGGCAGGCTACGGGGCACCGCCAATGAGAACTGCCGTCATTCTGCTATCGCTGCTGGTAATCGCCGCCGCTCCGCTGGCTGCGGAGCCGGTGGTGTTCCTGAACGTCAACGTGGTACCGATGCATTCCGAGGGCGTACTTCGGGCTCGCACCGTCATCGTAAGCGACGGCAGGATCAACCAAATCGGCGACGTCGACAGCACCCCACTACCCGAGGGCGCGCTGGTGATCGACGGCACCGATCGATTCCTGCTGCCGGGCCTGGTCGAGATGCACGGCCATGTGCCGGGTACTGACTCGGACAACCTGCAGCGCATACTGACGCTGTACGTGGCGAACGGCATCACCACGGTGCGCGGCATGCTCGGACGGCCGTCGCATCTCGCGCTTCGCGAGGCGATTCGCAGCGGGGAGCGCCTCGGCCCCGATCTCATCACCTCGGGACCGTCGTTGAACGGGCGCAGCGTCAGCGGGCCGGAGCAGGCGAAAAGCATGGTCGAACGGCAGTTCGCGGCGGGCTATGACTTCCTGAAAATCCACCCCGGACTGACGCGCGAGGAATTCGACGCCATGGCGCGTACCGCCAATCGCCTGGGCATGCGGTTTGCCGGCCATGTGCCGGAAGACGTGGGCATAGCGCGCGCTTTGCAAGCCGGCATGGCGACGATCGATCATCTCGACGGCTACATGGAGGCGTTGCTGTTGCCGCATGACGATCGCACCGGGGGTGTTCGCGGGTTTCTCGGCGTATTGCTGGCCGGCCAGGCGGACGCGACAAAAATTCCCGGTGTCGTTGCCGCGACCTTGAAAGCGGGGACCTGGAACGTACCGACGGAATCGCTGTTTCGGCATGCCACTGCGGCGGATCTCGATCCGAATGACCTGGCGAACTGGCCCGAGATGAAGTACATGCCGGAGGTTACGATCGAGCGCTGGCGCCGCGCCAAGCAGGACCTGATGGCCGACGCAAACTACCATGCGCAAATCGCCGAGCGCGCCATCGATCTCAGGAAGCGTCTGATTCTCGAATTGCAGCGCAGTGGTGCGGGACTGTTACTCGGGTCCGATTCGCCACAGATATTCAACGTGCCCGGTTTCGCCATCCATCATGAGCTCGAATACCTCGTCGATGCAGGCCTGACGCCGTTCGAGGCCCTGCAAACGGGTACGGCCAACGCTGCCAGGTTTTTCGGCAGGGTCGACGAGATCGGCGTCGTTCGGCAAGGTGCCATTGCCGACCTGGTCCTGCTGGATGCCGATCCGCTCGAGGACATTCGCAACAGCCGACGCATTCATGGCGTCATGCTCCGCGGTCGTTGGCTTTCGCGCCAGCAGCTCGACCAGCTTCTCGCCGAGCTCGCTCGCTAGAACCTGTCTCATGAGGTCGCTGTGCGGCCACGGGGCACCATCAGACAGGTTCTCGCAAAAACCGTTACAACCAATTTGCGCTGCCAGGCATCTTACCTGCAATGGCCGGATATACGCGGCCCACAACAAGAGCAGGTACGACAAAGATGCGCAGCTTCATTCTGATGAGCATGTTTACGGTGGCCCTGGCCGGTGCGGCGACCAGCGACTACCGGGAAGTTCGGGATTTACAGCTCGATGCCGAGGGCATCGACAGGCTGGAAGTCGATGCGGGAGCCGGCAACCTGGAGATCGTCGGCATACCCGGTAGCCGCGAAATACGCGTGTCGGCGAGCATCGAGGTGCCCGACAGTGACGACGCGGCGGCCAGGGAAATCATCGACTCCCGACTCGAGCTTGGTCTCGAAGTGCAAGGCGCAACAGCCCTGCTCAATGCACACGTCGACCGACCTTTCTGGCGAAAGGACGACGGTATGCGGATCAACCTGGTCGTCAGCATGCCGGCGGACACCGATCTGGAGGTGATCGATGGCTCCGGCAGCATGGTGATCCGTTCGGTAAACGGCCGGATCGACATCGAGGACGGCTCCGGTTCGATGGAATTATCGGAACTGGGTGGTCCGGTGCGGATTGTCGACGGCTCGGGGTCGATAACGGCCATCGGCCTCGGCGATGATCTGAGCATCGACGACGGCTCCGGCAGCATCCGCGTGCGGCAGGTCAGCGGCACGGTCACGATCGACGACGGTTCCGGGAGCATCGAGGTTCGTGATGTGGGCGGCAGCCTGGTCATCGTCGAGGACGGTAGTGGCGGGCTCGATTATTCGGCAATCGGCGGCCTGGTGGACATAGAAGGCTGAAGCCGATCTTGCCAAGTCCTGAAGCGGGCCGCCGGCCCGCTTTTTTTTGCCCGCCATGGGCAAGGCGTCCGGGTTGAATTTTTTCCCGAAAATCTGGTCAGATGCAAGAACAGTCCCGCCTTTTAGTGGCACACGGGACGGGCGAAGTGTAGACGGGTATGCGGATCAGAGCCCTGGATTGGTCTAAAATTACAGAATTCACCGGAGTTCCTGGTATGGGTAGCCGAATTGGCCTGATGACAGCAATCTTGCTGGTGTCTCCTGTCTGCTGGGGGCAGGCCAAAGACGTCATTACGCGTGACACGAATCCGACCACCGTGATCGGTCCGCGGAATATTCCCCTGTACGACGGCGCCCAGGAACTGCTCGCAGGTAACGACGCGGAGGGCGTGCGCCTTACGCTCAAGGGACTGGAGTTGGCCCAGGGCAGGCGCGAGGAGGAAGCTGCGTTGTCCAATCTTTGCGCCGGTTACATCAAGTTAGCGCTTTACGACAATGCCTTGAAATACTGTAACCTGCTGCTGCAACGCAACGACAAAAGCTGGCGCGGTTACAACAACCGGGCGGTCATATACATTCAGACCAAGCAGTGGGAAAAAGCGGAGCGCGACCTCGAGCGGGGCGAGGAGCTCAACCCGAGCGCCCGAACGCTGAAGATCGCCCGCTCCATGTATATGGATGCAGTACATCCGGTTGCACCTGCAATCGAGATCGATGACCGGCAACGACAGATCAGTGCAGAAAACAATCCGCCACAATAGCCTGCGTGCGATTTGCCATGGCGCGCTCACGGTATTGTTATTCGCCGCAATCGTCGGCGGCGCAGAGGAAGAAACGACGACGGTAACGCACTTCCGCGACTCGAACACTGACCGGGTACCGCTGCTTACCGCATTTCCCACCTATCCGACCATCGCGCGTCGCGACCGGATCGAGGGTGATGCCACAGTCTGTTTCATGATTACCAAGGAAGGGCGTATCACGCGCGTCAGGTTGAAAGAAGCGACTCACCGGATTTTCAGCAAGCCTGCGCTGCGGGCGATCAAGAAGTCGACATTCGAACCCTTGAGCCCTAACCAGGTTCTCGCGCGGGCGCGCACCTGCCGTACCTATCGATTCAGGCTCGATCCCGTCCTGGTCGACAACAATAACGAATAATCCGCCGATTCCGCGGCGCTCGTTTCAATTCTTGTACCTGGCGGCAATCGCCAGCATGCGTTCCGCAGCCTCCTGCAAGTCCCGGCCAATGCTGACCACACCCGACTCGTGTCCCGCCATGACGGCAATACCGCTGACGGGAAACTCGCTTTCGTTCCACAGGCGGGCAAATTCGTAGGCCATCTCGGGTGTGCCGTAGGCAACGTCTGAAGCAGTTGTCGGAGCAGATCCCCTGAGTTGCTCCCAGATTTTGTCGCTGTGGGCATGCACGACAGCGGCGATTTGCTGGTCGAGAGCGTACAAGGCGGCATGCGTCAGCGATTCGGACGACGCCTCACAGGCACCGCGGCTCGTGACGCAGTTGGCATCGATGTCGAACTGTTCGACCAGCGCGTAATGTTGCGGTCCGGTTTCGACGATGTGGCCGGTCTGCGTGCCACTGATGATGAATTGAGCGGTACCGGCAAGGCGCACGCTCAGGTTTCCATAGCCGACGTTGAGCTCCTGGTAATGGCCAATCAGCCCTGCGTCGTAAAGCGGGCGGCGCCAGCGATTGAGGATGTCGATCGCATCATGTTGCAGCGGCGCCGTTTTTTGCCATCGCGACTCGAACTTGATATAGCCTTCGTCGATCATGTCTCGGTCGCTGCGCGCTCCGGGAACAGCTTCTTCAAACCCTGTTCGCTTGCATCGCAGACACCGCGCTCGGTAATCAGTCCCGTTACCAGGCGTGCGGGTGTTACATCGAACGCATAATTGGCAATAGCGGTTTTCGAAGCGACCGTTTGCACGGTGCATAATGCCTCGCCTGCTTTGCCGTAAATGCCCGAGACCTCGCCAGGGTCACGTTCCTCGATCGGTATATCGGCGAGGCCGTCGCCGATGGTCCAGTCAATGGTGGTCGAGGGCAAGGCGACGTAAAACGGTACGTCATTGTCTTTGGCGGCGAGCGCTTTTAAATAAGTGCCGATCTTGTTGGCTACGTCGCCGCTGCGCGTGGTGCGGTCGGTACCGGTGATGCAGATATCGACCATCCCGTGCTGCATCAGATGTCCGCCGGTGTTGTCCACGATCAGCGTATGCGGAACGCCGTTTTCCGCCAGTTCCCAGGCGGTTAATTGCGAACCCTGGTTGCGCGGCCGGGTTTCGTCGACCCAGACGTGCACGTCGATCCCTTTGGCCATGGCGAAATAGACGGGTGCGGTCGCGGTGCCCCAGTTGATGGTGGCGAGCGCGCCCGCATTGCAATGCGTCAGCACGTTGACGGGTCCGCCGGACTTGCTGTCCGCGATTCTTTCGATCAGCGCGAGTCCGTGCCGGCCAATGCCGCGGCAGATTTCGATATCTTCGTCGCAGATGTTCCGCGCTTCCGTCGCGAGTGCAGCTTCGAGATCGTCGCCTGGCACCCGCTCGATCGCGGCCAGCGAGCGCTCGATCGCCCACTTCAGGTTGACCGCGGTGGGGCGGCTCGCCAGTAAGCGGGTCGCTGCCTGTCGGACGAATTCCTTGCGATTCTTGTCGCCGCGACATTCGAGCGCTGCGAGATAGAGACTCCAGGCTGCCGTCGCGCCGATCAACGGTGCGCCGCGCACGACCATGTCCTTGATGGCATGCTCGCCGTCCCGCCAGGTCTTCAGGTCAGCGACAACGTACTCGTGCGGCAGGCGACGCTGGTCGATGACCTGGACGACCCCCGGGTCGCCCGGCTTCAGCCAGATGGTGCGAAATTCCTCGCCTGATCGCCTCATGATCCCTCCTCAGTGGACAACCCGCATTCTAACGCCCGTTTGCAATCCCGTACCCGCAAAGCACGGCTTGGGCACGCAAATCTGTTTTCCCGGGTGGTAATCTCGAACTGTGAATCGCTTGCGGATCTCGACAATCAGGCTCGCATTACTGCTGGTCGGCTGGGTGCCACTGGCTGCGGCGCAGGAGGTCGTGCATGACGACCCGGGTACTGCCGAGGCATCGATACCTGCGCCCGAGGAGCTGGAGCAGGCCGGCGCCGTCATTGGGCGCGTCATTATCGACAAGCAAAACGTCTTCGATACCAGCAAGCCCGGTGAAAACAACGCCTTTTACCGCCTGGCCAATCGCTGGCACGTGGTTACCCGGGACCGCATCATCGAGCAACAGCTGCTTTTTCAAAGCGGTGACAGGTTCTCGAAGCGCCTGCTCGAGGAGTCGGAACGTCTGCTTCGATTGAACAGCTACCTGTACGACGCCAGGATTACGCCGGTCCGGTACGAAGACGGTGTTGTCGACATCCGCGTCTGGACCCGCGACGTGTGGACGCTGTTGCCGGGTTTTTCGATTGCGCGTTCCGGCGGTGAAAATCGCAGCCGGGTCGAACTATCGGAATCGAATTTTCTCGGATACGGTTTCAAGCTGCGGCTGAGTTACGCGGAAAACGTCGATCGCGACACAGCGAGCTTCCAGTATTTCGACAATCAACTGGGTAATACCTGGTGGTCGGGCTTCTTCGACTACGCCGATGCCTCCGACGGCGGCACCACGCATGCGCGGCTGATTCGGCCGTTCTACGCGCTGGACGCTCGCTGGAGCGCAGGCGCAATTCTCTTCGACGACGAGCGCGAGGTTTCGTTTTTCGAACTGGGCAACGAGGTTGCCGAGTACAAGGTCAACAGGGATTCGCACAGCGCATTCTGGGGCTGGTCGGCGGGCTTAAGGGACAACTGGGTGACGCGCTGGACGACCGGCGTCGTCTATGACGATCGTGACTTCAGTGCCGTGCCGAACGGTCAATTCACGCCGCTGGTACCCGAGGATCGGCGGCTCGTATATCCGTTCATCGGCATAGGAGTACTCGAGAACGATTTTCACACCGCAAACAACCGCGACCAGATCGAAAGAACGGAAGACTTTTTCATGGGCACGAGCTTCAATGCGAGGCTCGGTTTTGCCAGCGAGGGTTTCGGTTCGGATCGCGACGCCGTCATATACTCGATGGGCGCGAACGCGAGCTACGGCGCGATTGAAAAAAAGGCATTGTTCCTGTCGTCGCAGCTCAGCGGGCGCTTCGAGGGCGGCGACAGCGTCAATACCAAACTCGATATGCAGGCGCGCTATTACAACCAGATCAATGACAAGCGGCTGATGTTCTTTACCCTCGAAGCGAGCTGGGGTAACGATCTCGATCTCGACAACCTCGTGGATCTCGGCGGCGACACGGGCTTGCGGGGATACCCGCTGCGCTACCAGACAGGCGAATCCAAAATCCTGCTGACAGCGGAGCAACGCTACTTTACCGACTGGTACCCGTTTCGCCTGTTCCGGGTCGGTGGTGCGATATTCGCCGACATCGGCCGCACCTGGGGCGACAATCCGGCCGGCGGTCCGCCGCTCGGCTGGCTGAAAGACGTCGGCATCGGCCTGCGCCTGGGACCGACCCGCTCGACCGGCCGGGAAGTGGTGCACATCGACATCGCATTCCCGCTGGACGGCGACCCGTCGATAGACGATGTGCAGTTCCTGATCGAATCCAAGAGCAGCTTCTGACGCGTTCAGGAACCGTCGGCTCCGTGACCGCGGGCGCCTCCTGACGGCGCCTCGGGGAGTACACTGAGGCCATGCTCGCACGCCCACTGCCGTGTCGAGCCACGGCCGGCCGACCGTTTTCGTGCTGATCAGGGGTCTAATCGACAAAGCAGTGCAGGGAACGACCAATGCCAGTGTATCTGGACGATAAACGGCTTGTAAAACAATTGCTTGCAAACGACGAGCAGGCTTTTGACCGGTTTTTCAGCGACAATTTCGCGAGGCTGTATCGCTTCGCGCTGAGCCGCCTCGGCAACGACCCCGAGGCCTGCCGCGAGGTGGTGCAGATCGCCATGACCAGGGCGATTCGCAAATTGCACACCTATCGCGGCGAATCGGCGCTGTTTACCTGGCTGTGCGCGATCACGCGCAACGAGATGAGCGACTGGCTGACGAAACAGGGCCGCTACCGCCGCCATGTCGTGTTGACCGAGGATTACCCCGAAATTCGCGCCGCCGTGGACTCGTTTCAGGCCCCGCTCAGCGACGACCCGGAACGGCAATTCCAGCGCACCGAGCTGGTGCGCCTGATCCAGGTGGCGCTCGACCGGTTGCCGCCAAAATACGGCAATGTGCTCGAGTGGAAATACATCGAAGGCTACTCGGTCGCCGAGATTGCCGACAAACTGAAATTGGGCAACGAAGCAACGCAGTCGCTCATCGCGCGGGCAAAACGCGCCTTCAGCGACGTGTACGGATCACTGTCCGGTCCCGCGAGATCGGCACTCACAGGATGAACAATCGAATGGAACGAAATGTGGAACCCGAAGAGCTCAGTAGTGACGAGGCGTTTGCGGCATTGCTCAGCAAGGCGCCGCCGCGTGCCGCACCGCCAGCCGACGACGAACGAATCGTGCGTGCCGCGGTGCGTTCCGAATGGCAGGCGGTGACCGGTGAACGCCTGCGTCGACGTCGCGTGGCGTCGTTGGCGCTGGCCGCATCGCTACTCCTGGCTGTCGTCGGCGTATTCAATCTCACTAGCGAAAAGCCGGTCGATATCAGTGGCATGCAGATGGCCGCTGTCGACAAGCAGTTCGGAGCCGTGTCGATCAATTCGCGCGATCGCCTGGCGGGACAATTGGCCGCGATCAATGGCGGCGATGTGGTCGAGACGGCCGCCGATGCCGGTTTGGCACTGGCGTGGCACGATGGTGGATCGCTGCGTATCGATGAAAACACGAGCGTCGTGTTCGAAGCGCAAAACCGCATTTTCCTGCGCCACGGTCGCGTGTATTTCGATTCCGTTAACAGCCACTTGCAAGCGCAGGGTGCGCGCGCTCGGGCCTCGAATTTCGAGATCCGCACCGTACACGGTCTGGTGCGCCACCTGGGTACGCAATACATGACCAGCGTCGCAGGCGACAGCCTGGTCATAGCAGTGCGCGAGGGCGTGGTGGCGGTTGACGGAGAGGTCACGGCACGAGCGTCGGCTGGCCAGCAGTTTGCAATTTCAGCCGGCGGCGAGCTGACGATCGGCGAAACCAACGGCGTCGACGAATGGGAGTGGATCGAAAAATCCACGCCAGCCATCAACCTCGACGGCCGGTTGATTGCCGAGGCGCTCGAATGGGTCAGTCGCGAATCCGGCCGCAGCATCCGCTACGCGAGCGACAACGCCGAGGCGCTGGCACGCACAGAACGACTGCGAGGCGATTACAACATGAGCCCCAGCCGCGCATTGAACCTGTTCCTGCTGACGACCGATTTGAGCGCCAGCATCGAGGGCGAGGAAATCATCATCAGCGAAAACTGAGCAGCCATTACAGGAACCAACAGCCGACAGCGACATGCTGTTTGAGGTCGGGTAAGTGGTGAACGTGCGCACACGCTTGTACTTGATTCTGCTGACGGTCTGTTCGCTGCCCGCCGCGGTGTCCGCACAGCAGCCGGGTTACGAAGGCCGGTCGGTCATCTCGGTGATCGAAGATTTTCGATCGCAGGGCTGGGCGTTTGCCTACAGCACCAACCTGGTTGCCGAGGAACTCAGGGTGGTCGTCGAACCGGTCGCCGACGACACGCTCGGGGTCGTCCGGGAAATTCTCGCACCGCACGGTCTCAGCATTCGCTCCGAAGAAGGTCTGTGGCTGATCGTGCGCAGCGACTCGGCCAAGGCACGGCTGGGCAGCCTGCTGCTGGTGGTGCGCGACCGGCGTGACTACATGCCGGTGGACGATCTCACGATTGATTTTTCGCCAGCGGCCGGACCCGGGGTACTCCTCACGCGCGGCGTGTACCAGGTGGCTGAAATCGATGCGGGCGAGTACCGGGCGCGAATCGTCGCGCCGGGCTATCAGGCCGTCGAACGGGTGGCCAGGGTCCGGCCCGGACGCAATACGGAACTCGCGGTCGAGTTGGAACCGGCAAGACCGGAAATGGAAAACATTACGGTTTCAGCGAGCCGCTACGAGATTTCCCGTGACATCAGTGCGTCGCGCTTCGATCTCGACCGGGCCTCCATCGAGACGCTCCCCGACGTCGGCGACGATCCGCTGCGGGCCACGCAGCGGCTTCCCGGTGCCGCGGCCAGCGGCGTTTCGGCACAGGCACATTTTCGCGGCGGCGAGGAAGCGGAGACCGGCATCATTCTCAACGGGCAGCGATTGTTCGATCCGTTTCATGTCCGTGACTACCAGAACATATTCAGCACCGTTGACGCACGCGCGATCGATGGCGTCGAGGTTTACACGGGCGGCTTCCCGGTGCGTTACGGCGACCGGCTGTCGGGCGTCGTGCTGATGGAATCGCTGGACCTGTCGCGTCCGCGGCACAACGAAATCGGAATCAGCGTATTCAACACATCCATATTGACGGCGGGACGCAATGCCGATTCGACCCGCAACTGGCTTTTTTCGGCACGGCGCGGGAACCTCGACCTGGTTATCGACAAGAGGTACGGACAACCCAGTTACTACGACCTGTTCGCGGAATTTTCGGCCTGGTTGACACCGGACATGCGACTGTCCAGTAACGCGTTGTACGCAGACGACCAGGTGATCGTGGTGACCGAAGCCGATATCGACGAAGTCGAGCAGGCCACCAGCCGTACCCGCAATGCGCAATTCTGGCTTGCGCTGGAAAACCACTGGAGCGATGTATTGAGCAGCTCCACGGTTCTTTCGTACAGCACCTTCAGCAATCGCAGGGTCGGCAATACGGAAGACGAAGAAAAAGTGGTATCCAACGTCACGGACATCCGCGATGTCGATCAGATCGGCTTTCGCCAGGACTGGTCGTTGCAGTCTTCCGCCGAACATCTGCTGCAGTGGGGCTTCGAGTTCGAACAATCCGATGCGCACTACGATTACCTCGGCAATGCACAGTTTTTCGGTTTGCGCGCTATCTTTCTCGGCGTCCCGGATACCATCAACCGTGACCTCGAGGCGTCACCGAGCGGGCCGAGCTATGCGCTGTACGTTTCTGACAAGTGGAAAGTCGCGGCGAGCACCATCTTCGAATTCGGACTGCGCTGGGACGATCAGACATACACCGACCTCGATTCGACCTCGCAATTCAGTCCGAGGGTCAGTGTGCTTCACGGCCTGGGGCCGAATACGGATCTGCGCGTAAGCTGGGGACGCTATTTCCAGTCACAGGGCATTCATGAGTTGCAGATCGAAGACGGGGTAACGAATTTCTTTCCTGCGCAGCGCGCTGATCACCTGATCGCCAGCATCAGTCACAGGCTCGGCAAGACACACACCATAAGACTCGAGATTTTCCAGAAGGACATGGACGAGCTGCGGCCGCGCTTCGAGAATCTTTATGATCCGCTGGCGCTGATACCGGAGCTGCAGGCCGACCGGATACGCATTGCGCCGTCGAAAGCCGAGGCGCGCGGGCTGGAACTGTCCGTCAATCGCAGCGGGCAGGATTTCTCCTGGTGGATCAGCTATTCGCTCGCCAGGGTCACGGATACCGTCGATGGCGTCGCCGTTCCGCGAAGCTGGGATCAGCGGCACGCTCTGCAGGCAGGCCTCAACTGGGCACTCGGCCAATGGGACTTTTCTGTCGCCGGTCACATAAGGAGCGGCTGGCCGACGACTTCACTGTCGCTGGTGCAAATCGCCGGTCCCGGCGGTGAGATCCAACAGGTCGCCGTTCCGGGCCCGCGAAATGCCGAGCGCATTTCCAATTTCTCAAGTCTGGACGCACGCGTTGCCCGCAAATTCGATGTCGGCCGCGGCACCATCACGCTGTTTGCGGAAGTCTCGAACCTGCTCGACAAGCAAAATATCTGCTGCTTCGACTACGATCTGGAAACCGACGACAACGGTGATGAAGTGCTCGAACTCAGCACCGATACCTGGCTGCCGTTGTTACCGGCCGTCGGTTTTCTGTGGGAGTTCTAGCAGCAGAAAGGTCGTCAACCGCTGGCACGTTCCGCCGCCAGCAGCGTATTCGACATGAGCATGGCGATGGTCATCGGACCAACGCCGCCGGGAACCGGCGTAATGGCCTTTGCGACCTCGAGCGCTTGTTCGAAATCGACATCTCCGGTCAGTTTCGATTTGCGCTCGCCGCCGCTCTCCACCTCGATCCGATTCATGCCGACGTCGAGGACCACGGCCCCGGGTTTTATCCAGTCGCCCTTGACCATGTTTGCCCGGCCAACCGCGGCGACCAGGATATCGGCATTGCGGCTGATGCCGGGCAAGTCGCTGGTGCGGCTGTGGCATATGGTGACCGTCGCGTTTGCACGTAAAAGCAGGCTGGCCATCGGTTTGCCGACGATATTGGAGCGCCCGATGACGACGGCGTTCGAACCCGACAGATCCGCACCGAGCTCGCGTTCAATCATCAGCATGCAACCGGCAGGTGTGCAGGGCACGAATGCAGTTTCGGTATGGCCGGCCGCGAGTTTGCCAACGTTTTGAAAATGGAATCCGTCGACGTCCTTGGCCGGATCGATCGACTGTGTTGCGGCCTGTGCATCGATGTGTGCCGGCAGCGGCAATTGCACCAGTATGCCGTGAATGTCCGGGTCGCTGTTGAGCGTATCGATCAGCGACAGCAGTTCTTGTTGCTCGGTATCGGCGGGCAGGGCATGTTCGACGGAAACGAAGCCGCAGGACTCTGCGGTGCGTTTCTTGTTTCTGACATAGACCTGGCTCGCCGGATCCTCGCCAACGATGACGACCGCGAGTCCCGGAGGTCGGCCCGCCTGTTTCGCGAGTTGGCCGGCTCGCTTCGTGATGTCGGCAGTCAAATCCGCGGCCAGAGCCTTGCCGTCGATCAGTTTAGCCTGTGCCATGTGTCTTGTGCCGTAGTCAAGCGACCGCCAACCCGGGCGAATTCGAAAAAATGCAGACGGGGTTTGTTCGGGGCGATGATAGTACCGGGATGCCGGAAACAGGTAAACAAGTGCCCGAATCCATTCGCTCGACCAGGCTCGTGTACACTGCGGGTCGTCGTGCACTGAAGAGCGGAGAAGCAAGCGACAATGAGCGAAGATTGGCTCGGGCGCTGGCGGGAAGGCAGGACAGGCTGGCACGAGCCCACGGGAAACGAAGGTCTGAAAATGCACTGGCCGGTCGATTCGCAGGCAAGCCCTGTCCTGGTGCCGCTGTGTGGCAAATCACCCGATCTCCTCTGGCTGGCGGACCGGGGACACGAAGTCGTCGGCGTCGAATTGTCGGAGATCGCAGCCAGGGGGTTTTTCGACGACCAGGGTTTGAACTACGAAGTCGAAGCGATCGGTGCCCTGCGACTCTACCGCGCGCAACACACAAGCCTGAGCATCGTCTGCGGTGACTATTTCGAGTTCGACGGCCGTGAATTCGCCGCACTCTACGACCGCGGGGCAATCGTCGCCTTGCCCGGCGAGCAGCGGCCGCGCTATGTCGAGCACACGAAAAGCCTGCTGGCGCCGGATGCCCTGCGATTGATCGTCACCCTGGAATACGATCAACGCGTGGTGGATGGTCCGCCGTATTCGGTCATGCCGGAAGAGTTGTCGCGATACTGGAGCGACCTGGTCCGGGTCGGGGAAAAGGACGACATCGACACCTGTCCACCCAAATTTCGCAAAGCGGGCCTGAGCGAAATATCGGAAGTCTTCTGGCTGTCCCGCTAGCGCGGGACATTCGATACCGGCGTCCAGCGTTCCTCGCGACGCGATACCCGGCCGCTCGCATCTTCCCTGTCGTAGCTGACCGGCTGAACTGCCGGCAGATCGGCAGGTGTGTTTTTGAATGCATGCGTGTTGATGATGCCGAACGCCTTGCCACCCGTCTCGATCACGGCGCCGATATACACCCCGCACTGTCTGCACAACAGGAAGTCCGCGGTTTTCAATCCGAAGCGGTATTTCTGCAGGTGTTGCGGTTCTGCCGCAAGAAAGGCGATTTCACCGCCGGGGTCGGAGGTGCTGAGGGCATGGTGCGCACGGCAAAACGAGCACTGGCAGGCGCGCACGGACCAGTTGCGAGGGTCGATACCGGTGCGATAGCGAAAGCCGATTGCACCGCAATGACACGAACCTTCGAATTCATTCAGCATGTCGTTCACTCGACGCTGCAGGTAGGCGGCGACGCTGCATGATTCCGTGCAGCATGAGCAACGGTCCGAGGGATGCCACGATATGCTTGAGTGTGTGCCCGCTGATCATCTGTCCGAGACTATAAATCGCTGCGTCCAGTAGTTCGCAAAGCTTGGCGAGCGCATACAGGATAAACAGTATCCAGATGAACCGCGTCCTGTCGAAAACGGAGCGATAGCCGAGCAGAATGACGGGAATGACCAGTAACGGCAAAAACTGCACCAGGCCGTAAAGGCGCAGGTCTCCGGCATCGCGGCTCTCGGAAAAATCCCAGTAGAGCACCGAAATTGCGCCGAGCGTGAGTAGCGGCCACAACAATCTGCGCCCGAGCACGATCGATACGTGTTCGCCGACGATGATTGCCGCCAGTGCCATGAAAGCGATCGTCATCGGCAGGCGATCCCAGAACAACGAGTTGTTGTCGGGCGCCAGGTGAAACCAGGCGGAGCCGAAAGCGGTCAGCAGCACGCCGGCAAAAAACAGGTGATAGGCGGGGTCCAGCTCGGCGAGTGTTCCGCGATGACCGCCGGGCCCGAGTATCCACAGGCCGGCAATACCCGGGACCAGGAACAACACGTTGCTCGCCACGTTCCAGAAGTTGCTGATGCCGAGCAAGGTTCTGTGATCGGCGAACAGGAAATAGGTCTGCGGCTGCGGGTACGGCTCGACCAGCGCGAAGGCTCCGATAACGCCCAGCAGAACCAGCGCGACCAGGGCCAGGCCCTTGTTGCGATTGCGCATGCGCTCACTCGCCGCCGACCGGGCCGTAGAACACCACCCAGGTCGCGAAGTCGTCGCTGAATTCCTCGAAACGATGAACCGCGCCCGCCGGCACGAATATCGCGTCCCCCGCGGTGAATCGCTGCCGAGTGTCCTCCAGCACGAAGTAACCGGAACCGGCGTGCACGACATACACCTCGTCGCGATCGTGCGGCGTCTGCGAATCGACGCCCTCCGGCTTGTAATAGCCGAGCTCCAGGGTGCCGTGTTCGAGCAGGATTCCGTAACCCTCGTCGCGTGATTCGGCAACCTGCTGTAATGCCCGTTCGACGGTGAATAGTCTGTTCATGCTCGGCTCCGGCCCAGTGCCTGGCGAAAACGCTCGCCGATCCCCTGCAGGCGATCGACGGGCTCATTGGAAAAGACGATGCGAAGGTAATTGGCGCACGTCGCGCCGCCCCAGTTGACCATCGGTGTTGCAGCGATCTTTGCCTGTTCCAGCAAACGCCTGGACGCTTGCGTGCCGTCGATTCCGAGCGGTGACATGTCGATGAGGAACGACCAGCCGCCATGTGGCGGTATGACGGCGAATTCATCGAGTTCGCCGAGCAGCAGGTCGCGCCTCAGCTGCAATTCGCGGACGCTCTCGGCGATACCGTCGTCGTCGCTATTGATCGTTTCGGCCACCGCGCCCATGGCGATACCGGTCTGGCACACCACATTGCTGATGCTCACTCGCGCAACATCGGCGACGATTTCCGCGGGGCCGACCACCCAGCCGACGCGCCAGCCGATCATGCGATATTCTTTCGACGCCGAACCGACACTGATGACCCTGTCACGCATGCCGGGAAACGATGCCGGGTGAATGACCGGTCGGCCATCGAACAGGACGCGTTCCATCGCGGCATCGTTGATCAGCCAGCAATCTGCGCGGCCGCAAAAGTCGATCAATTCGCGCCATTCGGCGCGGGTGAACACCGCGCCGCTCGGCATCGACGGGCTCATGAGCAACAGAGCGGCAACGCGGGCGGGATCGGTTTTCCGCAGTGCCTCGGTATCGAGTTGCCAGCCGTCGGCGGTCGGGTGCAGCGGCACGAATCGCGGTATACCGCCCGCCAGGCGAACCCGGTTGATCAATCCGACGTAGGTCGGATCCGTCATCAACACCTCATCGCCCGGTTCGAGCACGGCAAGCAAGGTGTTGAAGATTCCCGACAGGCCGCCGGCGCTGATCACGCACTCGGTCTTCCAGTCGTATTCCTGTGCCGCTTGCCGGCCGACCAGCCCGGCGGACGCCTGTCGCAGCGAATCCAGGCCGAAAAACGGCAGATAGCTGTTGGCGTCGTCGTCTTCGATCGCCTGTTTGGTGTAGCTGACGGCGATGCGCGGGGGCAGGATGTTGGTGTCGAGGTTCTCGAGCCGCAGTACCTCGGGGTCGTTCAGGCTGTCGGCGAGGTCGCCCATCTGCTCCACGCCGATCCTGGTGATGTGTTCGAGACGCGACACCGACATGCCTGTTGCTCCTATCGAATCATTCCTCTAGAAAAGTGACGACGCCGGTTTCGAGAGAATATTCCGCGCCGACGATTCGGAGATTGCCATCGGCGACGAGTCCTTCGAGCAGCGCCGATCCGTGCAGCAACTGCCTTACCGACGCTTTGATGTTTGCACGCACGGCGGCTTCGACGATCGAGGCATCGCCAGTATTGGATTTCACACCGACGACATCGCGAATCGCCGGGCCGATGCGCTCGACGATCGACAGGGAGCCCGGGGTTTGATCGCTGGCGCCCGGGTTTCGCAAATGCTCGAGTGTTGCCAGCACGGCGCCGCACTGCGTGTGACCGAGCACCACGACCAGCCGTGTTCCGAATTGCGATGCCGCAAACTCGACGCTGCCGATTTGCGACGGTGCAACGATATTGCCGGCAATACGAATAACGAAAAGATCGCCCAGGCCCTGGTCGAACACGATCTCCGCGGGCACTCGCGAGTCGGAGCAGCCGAGAATAATCGCGAACGGCAGTTGGCTGTCTACGGTAAGTTGCCTGCGAACGTGATGCGCCTGAACGGCTTCGTCCTGCAGCCCGGCCACATAACGCGTATTCCCCTCACGCAGTCGGTCCAGTGCATCTTGCGCCTTGATCATCGTTCAAAAAACCCTCGTGGACGTGTTTTGCCGTTATCGCGGTAATTGATCGTCATCCGTTTTCCGCACATCTGCTTTGCAATGCGAGGTTTCGAACGT
Organism: Woeseiaceae bacterium; assembly: GCA_033720315.1. Taxonomy (GTDB): domain Bacteria; phylum Pseudomonadota; class Gammaproteobacteria; order Steroidobacterales; family Woeseiaceae; genus SZUA-117. The sequence goes on from JAWWCT010000004.1 coordinate 104,104, forward strand.
GTCGAACCGGGTGTTTTTGTTTTTCATCGCTCAGGTGCGACCGTCAATTCGGGATTTTGCCCCAAAATGTTGTGGTTTTCCGGGATAATAAACTGCTTTCGACCATTAACAGGAGTAATTTGCATGGCCAAAGCGACGGCACGCCACATACTGGTTGACACCGAGGAACAATGCCAGGCGCTGAAAGACGAGATAGACGGTGGCGCCGACTTCGCGGAACTTGCGAAGCAACACTCGTCCTGCCCATCGGGCAAACAGGGCGGCGACCTGGGCGAGTTCGGGCCCGGAATGATGGTCAAGGAATTCGACGAAGTCGTTTTCAGCGCTGAAGTGAATACGGTGCAGGGACCGGTGCAGACCCAGTTCGGATATCACCTGCTGGAGGTCACGAGCCGCAGCGACTGAGCGGGGCGCCGACGGCGTCTTCGCGGGTACGCGTTGCTCAGGCGATATCGCGTGACTCGAGATCGTCGTCGCTAAAGTCGTGCAGACTGATCGGCAACTGCCGGATCCTGCGTCCCGTTACATCGTATATCGCGTTCGCCACCGCCGGGGCGATGGCCGGGGTGCCGGGTTCGCCTGCACCGCCGATTTTTTCGCCGCTGTTGATGATGTGTGTCTCGATCTCGGGAGACTCGTTTATGCGCAGCATTTTGTAGTCGTGAAAGTTGCTCTGTGCGACGCGTCCGCGGCTGATCGATATCTCGCTATACAGTGCTGCGGTCAAACCATAGACGATGCCACTTTCCATCTGCGCGCGGATACCGTCCGGGTGCATGGCAAAACCGGCGTCGACGGCGCAAACGACCCTGCGCGGAATGACTTTGCCGCCATTGATTTCGATCTCGGCAACCTGCGCGACAATGGTGCCGAATGAGCGATGGATTGCGATGCCGCGGCCGTGGTTCGACGGCAAGGCCCTGTCCCAGCCGGCCTTTTCGGCCGCCAGGTCCAGCACGGCGCGAAACCGCGGCTGGTCCTGCAATAACGCCTGCCGGTACAGATACGGGTCGCGCCCTGCCTCGATAGCCAGTTCGTCGATGAACGACTCGGTAAAAAATGCATGCAACGAGTGATCGACGCTGCGCCAGAAACCCCAGGGGACGTGCGTCGCTGATTCGGCATAGTGAATGAACTGGTTGTCGATGGCATACGGGATGTACGGCGCCTCTTTCGGATCGTGCTTTTCCACGTACTGGTTGATCCACGCAGTCGGCCGGCCGCTTGCATCGAGGCTCGCCCGGAAGCGACTGATACTCGCCTGGCGGTAATGGTCGTGTCGCATGTCTTCTTCGCGTGACCAGATGAGTTTCACCGGGTACGGCACCTCCTCGGCGATGCGTGCTGCCTGAATCGCATAGTCCGGAAATGCGCGTCGGCCGAAACCACCGCCAAGGTACTGGTTGTGCAGGATGACGTCGTCGATGTCCATGTCCAGGGCATCGGCGACCTCGGCGGCGAAACCCAGGGGATTTTGTGTGCCGGTCCAGATTTCGCAGGTGTCGTCGTGAACCCAGGCGGTACAGTTCATCGGTTCCATCGGCGCGTGCGACAAATACGGCACGCGGTACTCGGCCTCGACGATTCGCGTTGCCGCGGCCAGCGCGGAATCGGCGTCGCCGACTGCGAAATCGACGATCTCCCTGCCGTCTGTACGCGCTGCATCGAGATCGCGCTCGAATTGCGCAAAGATGTCACTCTGCTCGATGGTTTCCTTGCCGTTCGCCGAGAATTCGACCTCGAGTTTTTCCAGTGCCTTCTGGGCCTGCCAGTAGCCTTCGGCGATCACGGCGACGGCATCGCCGAGATTCACGACCTTGCGGATTCCGGGCAGGTCCTGGATCGACCTCGGGTTCAACGATCCAACTCTGGTGCCGAATACCGGCGCAGCCATGACGGCCGCGTATTGCATGCCGGGGAGGACCGCGTCGATGCCGAATTGTGCGCTGCCATCGACCTTCGCCGGGATGTCCAGCCGCTGTACGTCGGTGCCGAGAATGTTGAATTCCCGGGGCGTCTTGAGGGTCGGCTTGACCGGTAGCCTGAGTCCGGCTGCGGCCTTTGCGAAGCTGGCAAAAGGCGCACGACGACCGCTCGGCTCGTGCAACACATGGCTCGACTCTGCCCGTAGTTCATCGACAGGAACGTCCCATTCGCCGGCCGCGGCGCCCAGTAGCACCGCTTTGGCCGCCGCGCCGGCAACGCGCATCGCAAGCTGGCCAGTGGTCGGCACCGAGGTGCTGCCACCGGTGATCTGCAGGCTTGCAAATTGTGTGGCCTTCAGGAAAAAACCGTCCACGGTATCGATGAGGAATGCGGGGAAATCGATGTCACCCACAAGATAGCCTCTGGCCAGCGCATAATTGGCGTACTCCTTGCGAGCCGGTGCTTCCATTACTTTCACCGATTGCCAGTCCGCATCCATCTCCTCGGCGAGCATCATGGCCAGGGTCGTGTGCACGCCCTGTCCCATTTCGGCATGCGGAACGATCGCCGTCACGGTGTTATCCGGCGCGATTTTCAGCCAGACGTTGAACATCGTTTCGTCTTCGCCGGCAACGAGAGGCCCGACCTGCGGCGCCCGATTGCCGGGCCGCACAGCGATGCCGATCACCAGTGCTCCGCCGGCGAGCGCACCCGCGGTGATGAAGGCACGCCTGCTCCATTTATTCATTGTGCGACTCCTCCCGGCCGGTGGTCGTCGCCAGCGATTTCGCCGCACGGTGTATGCCACGCCGAATGCGCGGATACGCACCGCAGCGGCAGATGTTGCCGCTCATCGCCTGGTCGATATCTTCGTCACTCGGGTTCGCATTTGCCTCGAGCAGGGCAACGGCTGACATGATCTGGCCGGATTGGCAATAGCCGCACTGCGGAACCTGTTCGTCGATCCAGGCCTGCTGTACCGGGTGCAGCCCGCCATCGGCGATGCCTTCGATCGTCGTAACTTGCTGTCCGGCAGCTGCGCGAACCGGGGTTACGCAGGAGCGGATGGGCTGGCCGTTCAGATGCACCGTGCAGGCGCCGCATTGTGCGATGCCGCAACCGAATTTGGTGCCGGTCAGCGCGGCTTGTTCACGAATTACCCACAGTAGCGGCGTCGCGTCGTCGACGTCGAACCGGTAGGGCTCGCCATTAATTTCAAAAGAGACCATGAAGCGAATTCCCGAGCCTGGTTTCCTGACCCGCATTTTACCGGACTCGGGCTAAAATGCTCCGGCGTTGCAATGGGGGTCGGGGTTCTTGCTGAAGTCGATTGGAAACAACGTGCTGGGAGTCGCCGTGTTCGGCGCGTGTACCATCAGCACGATATTCTGGGTGCCGCCGCTGACCGTACTGGCACTGGTCAAACTGGTCGTGCCGCTGCCCGGATTCCGGCGCGCGGTGAGCCGCTGGATCATGGCGATCGGGGAAATCTGGGTCGGATTCAACGCCCGGGTGTTCGGCCTTGTCAATTCGACACGCTGGGAGGTCAGCGGCCTCGGGGGTCTCGACAGGGACAGCTGGTACCTGCTGGTTGCAAATCACCAGACCTGGATCGACATCGTCGCGTTGCAAACCGTTCTCAACCGTCGCATACCTTTTCTCAAGTTTTTCCTGAAGCAGGAATTGATCTGGTTCCCGTTTCTCGGGCTTGCCTGGTGGGGTATGGACATGCCTTTTATGAAACGGTATTCGACATCTTACCTGGCAAAGAACCCGCACAAGAAAGGCAAGGATCTCGAGGCAACGAAACGAGCCTGCGAGAAATTCCGCTATACGCCAACCTCGGTCATCAATTTTGTCGAGGGCACGCGTTTCACGGAGGAGAAAAGAATCAACAGGGCGTCGCCTTTCCGTTACCTGTTGCCGCCAAAAGCCGGTGGCCTGGCGCTTGCGTTGCACACCATGGGCTCACTGTTTGACCATGTGCTCGACATCACCATTGTCTATCCGGGAGGACCGCCCAGTTTCTGGGCGATGTGCCATGGTGACCTGAAGCACGTCGTCATCGAAATCAAAAAGCGTCCGCTGGAGCCGTGGATGCTTTGCGGAGACTACGTCAACGACAGGGACTACCGGAGTCGCTTTCACAAGTGGCTGACTGATATCTGGCAGCAAAAAGACCGGCGGATCGGGGAAATTCGCAGTGCCCACGCCGCCGCTGCCGACGAAACTGCAAACCCGGGCGGCAAATGACGTAAACTGAGCGCACTTCTCGGCGGGAATTGCACATGTCGTACACCATGCATTACGACACAGTCGCGTTCGATGTCAGGGACAACGCGAACATGTTGTTTTTCGCACGCACGACGGACGAGGGCGATATCGCGGACTACCTGCTGCTCATGAGGCCGGCGGAGGATACTTTCGGCGGAGCGATATACCTGGAAGTCAACGAAAACCAGGTCGGTGGGCACGACCTGATCGCGGAGGCGCGCATGTCCGGCAATATCCTGACGCTCGACCTGACCCGCTCGATCAAGGAGCTCGGCGGCGCATCGCAAATCGTGATCACCTACGACGATTCCGAGGAGAATCGTTCCAGTATCGAAATGGGTGCATTTCGCGTCCTCGGCAATACCGTCACCGGCGGTAATGCCTGATCCGCAGTGCTCGAGCTTCGGCCAAATTGTGAGCACTGTGACAGGGATCTGCCCTACGATTCACAGGCGGCGATGATCTGCACGTTCGAATGCACGTTCTGTCGCGATTGCGTGACCAGGGTCTATGGTGGCGTTTGCCCGAACTGCGGCGGGAACTTCGAAGCGCGTCCGATTCGCCCGGCAAAAATGCTCGACAAGTATCCGCCGTCGATCAAGCGCGTGTCGCGATAGTAACAAGGCAATGGCGAAGTGGAGTGTCTACATGCTGCGTTGCGCCGACGGCAGCCTGTACACGGGCATCGCCAGGGACGTAACCAAGAGGCTTGCCGAGCACGAGTCCGGAAAGCGAGGCGCCAAATACCTGCGCGGTCGCGGCCCGCTCGAACTCGTGTTTGAAAAATCAGTGGGAGATCGTGGACTCGCACTGCGCATCGAACATTGCCTCAAGCGACTCTGCAAATCCGAGAAGGAAAACCTCGACAGCCTGTCCTCGCGCGTCGATGGGTATATAAAAGAGTTTGGGCACGCGCCTCAGTAAAGAGCGATCGGCTGGCCGAAGGTCGGCAGCTCGACCCGGATATCGCTGGCGTTTTCAGCGATGACTTCATCAATGCGGTCCGAGGTTATGAGCACGTTGTCCGCGATGTGCGGAAACAGCCGTACGTCCCCGAACGGTGCCGTAAAGTCGTCCCAGTGTACGGGAATCACGCGCGTTGCCCCGGTTGCCACCACGGTCTCATTCCACAGTTGCCGCACATAGTCCTTGCCCAGCCCGGTCAGGCCGGCAATCCCCAGCATGACGACGTCGGCCGTCTCGTCTTGCAACTTGCCCGTGATGTAACCACCGCTGCCCTGGATCAGGGTAACGCCGCGCGGATGACCGATGAATACTGACCAGACAACGCCCTCTTTCCAGGCATAGACGGAAGCCGGTTGCCGTAACGGCTCCTCGATCGCTCCGGGGAACCAGGTTTCCTTGCCGGATCGAATCGGTGCATGCCTGGAAGCCAGGAGCCTGATCGTAAAGTCACCGAACTGCCGGACTTCACCTTCTGCGAGAATCTGGTACTGGTCGACGGGCACACCGGCGCCACGGGCTATGTTGGCGGTCGACTCCGAGCCGAGTACCACCGCGGAGGTACGATTGGCGACGTGACCGACATCCATGGCGTGATCGAAATGCGAGTGGGCGGGAACGATCGCCGCCAGCCTGTCGCGGATACGAAATTCTGCCAGCGCATGATTGATCGTGGCTATGTCCGAGGACACTTTCAGGAACAGGGCAATTTTGAGCACGTTGACCCGGGTAAAGGTTCCGTCGATGAGAACCTGCGTCTCGCCGTCGTCGAACAGCAATGTCGTGTTACCGAGCCAGGTGACCGTTACCTGGTCCGTCGGCTCTGTGACCACCGCGGCGCGGGGCCAGCCGATGAGGTCGACTGGCGGTCGATTCTGCCAGAGTCGAACGAGCGCGACGGTGGTGATGATCAACACTCCGAGTATCACGAGTCCGGCGATACGGGCTGCCCGGAGCGCGATATTCATTGGCGGGTACAGCCGCCGTTGGTCGATCGCGTCATTGGCCCGCCGCGATACGGGCCAGGTGTGCGGCCAGTGGCGCCAGGTAGTTGCCCAGCGCGTAGCCGATCAGCGCCATCAGCACCGATACCGGAACCAGGCTGGGCCGGTGAAACGCGGCCACGATCGGCGCGGAGGCGGCGGCGCCGATATTGGCTGCGGAGGCAATGGCGACACTGTGCACGTCGACGCGAAACAGCTTTGCACCGGCGAGGCAAAAAGCGCCATGGATGAAAATCCAGATAAATGCACCCAGCAGGAAAGCCGGCGCCTGACCGAAACCCGCGACCGTTGCGCGTGCTCCCATGCCGGCGACGAATATATAAATGAGCGCGGTGCCCATCGCAGTCGCGTTCGGCAGGCGTGACAATGGTGTCGTCGACAGCGTCAAAGCGATGGTGGTAATCAGCAATATGCGCCATGTCGACTCGGACAGCACAACCTCCAGCGCGGGAGCGATCTGCATCATGCCGTCGAAAAGCATCGGCGCAATTGACGCAGCAATCCAGGTAACGCCGATTGCTATCGCCCCGAGATAGATGTAGTCGCGCATTTCCGGGGTTTCCTGCTCTTCGGCGACCAGCTTTGCGGCAGACTCCATCATGCGAACGCGGTCTTCGGGAACCTTTGCCCAGGCATTGAACCGGTCAGCGAAATTTTTAGATGCAAGAAGTAACGGTAGCCAAACGATATAGATGACGTTATCGGCGAGTACCGCGAGTCCGAACTGTTCCGGCGGCGTGCCGAGCATTTCGCTGGCTGCCGCCATATTGCCGGTCCCACCGATCCAGCTTCCGGCGAGGGCGCCGAAGCCGGTCCATGCATCGGGCGCCAGCCAGCGATTGACGATGACGTAGGAAACCACGCAACCGGCGACCACGCCGGCGGTGCCCATCAGCATGACCAGCACGCCTTTGCCCATGATCCTGACGGTCGAGGGCACGTCGACCTTGATCAGCATCAGCACGATGAATGCCGGGAGGGCATAGGCGCTGAGCCCGGCATAGACGGGAGAGCTCGCGGGTATCACGCCGGTGTTGTTCAGGAGTACCGGGGTTACGTAAATGAATATCAGCGGCGGGACGTATTGAAACAGCCTGGATGCCGTAAGCTCTGCCACATAAAACCAGAATGCGGCCACCGCGCAAAGCACGGCGAGCACCCCCACGGGCGAGCTGATCAGGCTTTCGGGCATTGTTGTCGTCGAATAGCGAACTGACGACGATTATATCCAAATCGCCGCGGCACGCTCGCGAGGAGTGAAATGTTTCAGGAAAAACTAAGTTGCGCCCGGAAGTCCTTGCGCGTTTCGGCGTCGGTGAGCGCTGCCGATTTGACGGTTAACCATACCGCATCCCAGTCCTTGATCTTGCAGGGCCCGAACACGAATTTCGCAATGTAACTTGCGAGCCGGTTCACGGGTATCACGTTTTTTGCGGGTGGTGTCGTGAATTGCACGTTGCCGGTAAATACGACCAGGTTTGCGACGGGCACGTTCGGCACGATCTTCTGCAATGCCCTGGTACGCCCGTCGTTCTGGATCAACGGGTTCAGGAACCTGCGCCGCCGGACACTGTCGACGTTGGTCCACTGGGGTTCGTCGGCGGCGCCGAAGACAATGCCATTGCAGTGAATCGTCCTCAGGCAGAGGATGCCGCCGGACGTCAGGATGGCAAAGTCGATGTGCGTCAGGCCGCCGTAGGCGCCGGGCAGGATGAAGTCTTCGAGTACGTCGGGCGACTTGGCACGCAAGACCTTGCGGATTCGCCGTTTGCCCAGTTTCTCGACCACCGTACGGGCAATCCGCGAGGCCGAACCGCGGAACATCAGCAATGTCAGCAGGATGGCGGCGGTCGCGATCAGTGTCATGCCGACGCCGAAATTTCCGAGTCCGGTTTCTGCTTTGGTGCTTTCCTGGGCCGCGACCGGCAAACTTGATAGCAAAGTGGCTGTCGCAGCAGAGGAAACTTGCAAAAATCGGCGGGTCATCACGCGAGTCTAGGATCGATGGCGCACGGATGCATCGTATTCCGTCACGTTTTCGATATCCAGCGGTGACGGCTGAAGCCTGCCGCAGTGCTATTCGGCTTCGGGGGGGCAGGCGAGGTAATAACCGCCGACCTCGGTGAGTCTTACCCGGGTGTCGTAGGTCTTTTGCAGGTTGCTTTCCGACAAAACCTGTTGTTTCGGTCCGTCGGCAATGATTCGGCCTTCGCGCAGCAGGATCAGCCGGCTGATATCCGGCGGGATCTCGTTCAGCAGATGCGTGACCAGGACGATATTCTTGCCGCCGGCGATTTGCCCGCGGATCCGCTCCAGGTAATCGAAACTGGCGGACAGGTCGAGACCCGCCGTCGGTTCGTCCAGTATGAGCGTTTCCGGCCGATGAACCAGTGCCCGTGCGAGCAGGCAGCGGCGCTGCTGCCCGGTGGACATGTTGCGCAGCGGGGTCCCGGCAAGAACCTCGATTCCCAGTTCCTGCATGATTGCCAGGGCAGCTTGTTTTTGTTCGGCGGTCAACTGTTTGCCGAGTTGTCCATGAATTCCGACACTGGACAGGTATCCCGAGAGGACGACTTCCAGACCGGTCGTGGTATTTCGATAACGCATCTGCAATTCGTTGGAGACGATGCCGATGCGCGAGCGAAGTTCCCAGACATTCCAGGTTTCACGGCCGAGGATGCGCACCCACGAACCGTTGGCGCGCACCGGGTAAATCTCGCGGTTGATGACCTTGAGCAAGGTTGTCTTACCGGAGCCATTGGGACCCAGGATGGCAACCTGCTCATGCTGCCCTATCGCAAGATTCAGTCCTTCAAAGACGCGCGTTGCCCCGCGATAAATGGTCGCGTTGCGGATCTCGATGAGCGGCGCGTCGTTCATTCGATTGCCGCCGGTTAGATCAGCCGCCGTACATGCAACGGCAGCCAGTCCTTGTGCAGCTCGAACGCCGGCCGCGAATCGTCCGGCCGATAATCGGTGAGACGTTCAGCCAGCCACTGGAACCATTCGAACGCTGCGTCGTTGCCGAGCTCCTCGCGTAGCGTTATGACCCAGTTTTCCAGTTTGCGCCACAGGATTACCACGCTGTTGCCAATCAGGTGATTGACCACCATGAACGGCACGATTCGCTGGAAGGTCATGACGCCAATGCTTTCCATTGTTGCACAGACCAGCATTGCGGCTTCCTCATACCTGCCGTCCCTGGCTTTGAGGTCCGCTGCGGTGGTGCCGTCCGGAAGTTGCAACATCAATTTGTACGCCCTGGTAAAGGTCGGGTTACCGAAAAACCGGAACAACTCGATCGCTGCGAGCTCACGCCGTTGCTGGCGGAATTGTCGTATTTGCAGTGACGCAAAATACAAACCGCCGACGACGATGATGACGCCCAGGATTTCAGCCAAATTTGCCAGTATTGTAAGTTGGTTCATAGTTTAATTGCCCTCGTCAACGACGCATCGTCGACAGATCGAATGCGGTTCCACCCAAGCCATCGTCTCCTAGACTTCGTTCGACTTCCATTTGCCTTTTCGAAACACCAGCACACCCAGCAAACTCAGCAGCGATTCGGCAATGACGATGGCGAGAAACACGCCATTGGGTCCCAGGTCCACGCTGGTGGCGAGCCAGTAGGCGAGCGGGATCTGCAGCAACCAGAAGCATATGAAATTCATCACCGACGGCGTAGTCGTATCGCCCGCACCGTTCAGTGCCTGGATGATGATCATGCCCACCGCATACACCGGATAGCCAATGCCCAGGATGCGCAGACAACTGGTACCGTAGCGAATCACATCCGGCTCGCTTGAAAACAGCGCAACGATCTGCGGCGCGAAGGCGATCATGACCGCACCGACCGCCGCCATGAACAGCGCATTGTATTTCGAGGCTTGCCACACGGATTTCTCCGCGCGGTCCGGTTTGGCCGCGCCGAGATTCTGGCCGACGAGCGTGGCGGCCGCATTGCCGAGGCCCCAGGCCGGCAGCAACGCAAACTCGACCAGGCGCAACGCGACGGTATAGGCAGCGATGGGTGCGCTGCCGTACAGCGCGACCACGCGCATGATGGCGATCCAGCTCGAGGTCGAGATCAGGAACTGCCCGACGCCGCCAATCGATATGCGGATCATGCGCATCATCAGTGCCGGCACGGGGGCCAGGTGTCGCACGGCGAATTTCAGGCGGCCGTTACCGGCGAACAGGTAATAGGCCAGGTAGGCGACGCCAATGCCGCGGCCAATGGTGGTCGCGACTGCCGCACCGGTGACCCCGAGCTCGGGAAACGGACCGAGTCCGAAGATCAGGCACGGATCGAGCGCGATGTTGATGGCGTTGGCCAGCGTGAGCGAGCGCAGTGCCACGGGTGCATCTCCCGCACCGCGAAACGCCGCGTTCAACAGGAACAGGTACAGGATGCTGGCGGAACCGCCGAGCAACATCGCCGTAAAACCCCGCCCTTCGCTGATGACCCCGTCGCTGGCTCCCATCATGCGCAGCAGGTCGGACGCGTAACGAACCCCAAAGAGTCCGATCACGAGCGCGAGTACGGCGCCGATCAGGATCGCCTGCCCGGTGACGCGGGCCGCAGCCTCGGCATTCTTCGCGCCGATTCTGCGCGACACCATTGCCGTGACACCCATACCGAGTCCGATCGCGACGGCATACAGAACGGTGACCAGTGCCTCGGTCAGTCCGACAGCGGCAATGGCGTTGGTGCCCAGTCGCGACACAAAGGCAATGTCGACAACCGCGAACACGGATTCCATTGCCATCTCGAGCATCATCGGGATCGCCAGCAGGCCGAGTGCGCGACCGATAGGCCCGACGGTGAAATCGGATTCATTGTCGCGCAGGGATTCGTTGACGAACGCGCGGGCGCGCTCCCAGAATGTCAGTTGATTTTTTGTTATTTCGTAAGTCATTGGAAAATTCCCAGCAGTTTGCAGCTGTCGCGGGTTTACCTGGCGTACGGCGGCTTAGTCCGGCGACACCGCGCCGGATACCTGGATTGAGCGGATTTTCCGGCTAGGTGTGCGTGTCAGATCGCGGCAGAACGGCGATGCCGAAGGCATAGAACAGCCCGACCACAAGACGTGACCAATTTTTGATGAGGGTGGCTGTCATAAAAATGCTCGGGTGTTGCCTTCGTTGACTTACAGGCGGGATGCTAACCGAAATCACTATAAAGTCAATGATTGCCTTCAGTGCGTTTGCACAGGCGATGATGCCTCGGCATCGACACGCCGTTGCCAATCGTCGATCAGGTAGCGATTATCGTGTTGCCACGGGTGAAAATCTTTGCGCAGGAACCTGAGCCAGGGGATGGATATTCGTCGCAGCACACCCGGGCGGACAAACAGATAGTGAAATCCGCTGGCCCATTCGCGAAGGCTCCAGAGCTTGCCGGCTTGCTGCAGCATGATGCAAAGATTGCGCATTGTGTCCTTCAAGAAAAAGAATGTATTCAGGATCAGCGCACGGCGTCGTTCTCCCACGGTGCCGCCGACCGCGACGTGAACGTCAAAAGCGACTGCCTTGTGTTCGGTCTCCTCGATGCCGTGCCACATCCACAGTTCTGCGACGGCCGGGTCTGCACCCGCCATCGGTTCCGGCCGGGTCAGCATCTCGTTTGCCAGGATGGCCGTCAGATGCTCGCTGGCGGTGGTTCCGGCCAAGCGCCGGCGGGCACTCAGCTCGCGATAGGCCCAGGCAATCCTTTCCCGCTCGGGCCGTTCGATACGCTCGAGGTCATAGCCGCGCAACTTGCAGAGGAGTTCGTTGTAGCGCTGGTGCTGGCGACGGTGGGTCGCTTCCTGTGCCTGGAATGCGGCTATCTCATCGAGCAGCTTCGGGTCGTCGATGTCGTCGATGTAATGGCGAACGCTGTCGATAAAGAATTTTTCGCCGAGGGGAAACAGCATCGACATGGCATTGAACCAGGCGGTGACGAACGCGCTGCCGCCGTGCCAATCGCCAGCCAGGGCCGACTCCAGGTCAAACGATTTGCGTCGTGGCCCGAAGGCGAGCCCGTCCGGGCTCATGCTTTGTGGCAGCGCCGTCATGAGACGATTTTAACTCCATGAACGGCGCTACTCCATCGGCGGCCCGGCCCTTTTTCACTCGGCGTGCCATACTTTGCATTACGCGAGCGATACGGACATTCCCATGGCGGAAGGTTTTTGGCCGATTGCCCTGATCATTGCCGGCATCATCGTCTGGGTGCTGGCAAAGGTCTATGCGAACATCAAAAAGAGCGAAAGACAGTGGCGAGAGGTCGACAAGAGCAAATTACGGGAATGGCAGGACGACGAGGACGACTGGTAGCCACCTGCTTCAGTCGGACCGGTCACGATTCATCAGAAACCTGAGTTCACGGCCGGTCTCGAGCGCCGTCTGTATCAGTTTTTCCTCATCGTGCTGAATGGCGTGCTGTTCCCTGATCAACTGCTCGTCCTTCTCGCGAAATACTTCGATCAATCGCGTCACTTCCAACCTGTCGACGCCCAGGTCGGCCAGCACCTGTTCGCTCATGGCGAGGCTCGACAGAAATGTCTCGCGAAAGATGTGTTTGATTCCCAGGTCCATGAGGTGATACTCGTGGCGCCTGTTCCTGGCGCGCGCGATGATGGTCAGGTTCGGGAAATGCCGGGACACCGTTTCGGCGGTTTTGATCGACGCTTCGATATCGTCGATCGCCAGGACGAACAATCGGGCTTGCGCCGCGCCGGCGGCGCGCAACAGGTCGAGCTTTGATGCATCGCCGTAATACACCTGGTGCCCGTAGCTGCGAACCACGTCGACCTGCGATGCATCAATTTCCAGCGCCGTAAACTTCTGGCCCAGCACATTGAGCACACGCCCCACGACCTGACCGAAGCGGCCGAAGCCGGCGATGATCACCGGGTTGTGCTGCTCTTCAATGGCGTCGTATTCGGGCTCCGCCGGGCTGGCCATCCGCTCGAGGAAGCGATTGTTCGCAAAGTAAACGATGGGTGTCAGCAACATGGAGATCGCGACCGCCAGGATCAGCTGATCGATGAGAGCAGTGTCCAGGATTTGATGCCGGGCAACGATGGCGAACAGGACGAACGCAAACTCGCCGCCTTGCGAGAGTACGGCGGCAAGCCTGGCTGCGCCCCGCGTATCGCAGATACCGTAGATTCGCGCCAGGGGGAAAAGCACCGCCGCCTTGGCCGCCATCAGGCAAATCACGATGGTAAAGATCGTTGCCGGGGTCTGCACAAGAAGCCGCAGGTTGACGGACATGCCGACGGATATGAAAAACAAGCCGAGCAACAGCCCTTTGAACGGTGCGATACCCGCTTCCAGTTCGTGCCGGTACTCGGAATCGGCGAGCAGCATGCCGGCAATGAAGGCGCCGAGAACCATCGACATGCCCGCTGCCTGCATCAGCAGCGCGGCGCCAATGACGACCAGCAACGCAGTGCCGGTAAAGATTTCGGGTATTTCGGTACGGGCCGCGATACGCAAAACGGGGCGCAGCAGATAACGTCCGCCGACGATCAGCGCGACAATGACCGCGGCCGCAACGGCGACGCTGGTAACGTCGAACTGCCCTGCCGACGTCGCACCCAGCAAGGGCAATATGGCAATGAAGGGAATGACTGCCAGGTCCTGGAATAACAGGATGGCAAAGGCAGCCCGCCCGTGGGTGGTCGCCAGTTCCTTTTGTTCGGCGAGCATTTGCAGAACGAAAGCGGTCGACGAGAGGGCGAGGACAAAGCCGATGAGTACTGCGTCGTCGAATGGCAGACCGAACGCAAACGAGATTGCTGCAATCGCTGCAGCACTGAGCAAGACTTGTGTACTGCCGAGACCGAATATCATCTTGCGTAATACCCACAGACGCGATGGTTGCAATTCCAGGCCGATGACGAACAGCAGAAACACCACGCCCAGTTCGGCGAAATGCATGATGTGTTCGGCGTTTTTGATGTAATTGAGCCCGAACGGGCCAATGGCGATTCCTGCCGCAAGATAGCCCAGCACCGAGCCGAGGCCGAGTTTTCTGCTGATCGGCACCGTTACGAGTGCGGCAATCAGAAAGATGACGACTTCCTGTAAAAAGCTCATGTCGATGCCGGATTCAGATCACGGAAATGGTATTGCACATAGTGCCAAAATTGGCGTCACATCTGCCAGTTATGGCTTTTTTGCATTAAACTACGGCGCTGACTTCGAGGGGCAACTTATGATCAGGCGAACTGGTAATCGGCAATTACCATTGTTGTCGGCTACGTGTTTCTTGTTGGTATTGAACGGCTGCGACAGCGTTTCACAGGATCCAGCACAAGCGCCGGTCGCAGCAGAACCTCCCGCCGAGGCCAGTGCGCCGGTCGAAGCAC
>JAWWCT010000005.1:0-116286 GCA_033720315.1 Woeseiaceae bacterium
CAAGCTGTGGCAGTACGGCAAATCGGCGCCGGAAGTGATGACGGAACTGATCCAGTCCGTCGACGTCGCGATCGCCAACGAGGAAGACTGTCAAAAGTCACTGGGTGTTTCTGCGGATGCCGACGTGACCAGCGGTGAACTCGATGTGAGCGCTTACGAAACGCTGAGCGCAAACGTGCTCGAACGGTTTTCCAATCTCTCGATAATCGCAATTACGCTTCGCGAATCGAAGAGCGCCAACCACAATGGCTGGTCGGCGTGCCTGCGAGACAAGAACGGCTTCCTCGTGTCGACGCGCTACGACATCAGCAACATCGTCGATCGCGTTGGCGGCGGCGACAGTTTCGCGGCCGGGCTGATTTACGGATTGAACATCTACGATGAACGCCAGCGGGCGCTCGAATTCGCGGTCGCAGCCAGTTGCCTGAAACACTCGATCAGCGGCGATTTCAACCGGGTTTCGGTTGCCGAAGTCGAAAAGCTGATGGGTGGCGATGCATCGGGCCGGGTGCAGCGTTAACCTTTACCTTCCGATCGAGCGGTGGACTGGCTCCTGACCGCGACCGGCCGCCCGCCGTTGCGCACTGATTCATACAGAGCCTCGATGACACGCATGTTGCGTGCAGCCTCGTCGGCGGGATACCGGGGTTGCCTGTCGTGCAACACGCAGTCGGCGAAATGCTCCACCATGCACTGATATTCGTCGACGCCGGGGATGCTGTGAATGACAGGCTCCTCGCCGTCGCGTAGCTCCTCGATAACCACGTCGTCCGTGCCCGGCAGGAACGCGTCCGGAATCCTCAGGCAGGCTTCGGTGCCACCGATTTCACAGGACTCGCGCCGCTTGGTATTCAGGCCACACTCGAACGAGGCGAGGATATCGCCTGGAAATCGCAACGATCCCGTCATCATCTCGTCGACACCGGTGGATGCCCATGATGCGAACGCCTGAACCTCCTCCGGTTCCGCACCAACCATGGTGCGACTGACGTTGATGCAGTAACAACCGACATCCATCAACGCGCCGCCGCCGAACTCCGGTTGCCAGCGGATGTTATTCGAGCTGCTCAGGCGAAACGTAAACGCAGCGTGGATCATTTTCAGATCACCAACGACGCCCTGGCGAAGCATTTCGAGGACGCGTCGTATGCGCGGATGAAAGCGGTACATGAACGCTTCCATCAACTTGACGCCGTTTTTGCGCGCGGCATTTTGCATCTCGTGGCATTCATCCCCGGTCAACGCCAGCGGTTTTTCACACAGTACGTGTTTACCGGCCTCCGCAGCCTTGATGGTCCATTCGCAGTGCATGCTGTTTGGCAGCGGGATGTAAACAGCATCGATGTCCTCATCGTCGAGCAATTCGGCATAACTTCCGTAGGCGCCGGGGATATTCCATTGCCTGGCGAATTCCCGGGCGGTTTTCGCGTCACGACTCGCAACTGCCAGCAGGTCTCCGTTGCCAGAGGCCTGGATCGCCGGGTTGACCGCCCACCTGCCGATATTGGCGGTGCTGATGACGCCCCATCTCAATTTCTTGTCCGACATTGTTGCGTCTCGTTCAGTAGGGGCTCATCTGGCCCGGTGACTCGCCGTCTGCCGGTAGCGGCAGGTCGATCCAGCGATGCTTGCGGTGAGAAAGTGTAACGGCGTTGATGATCTCCTGCACCCGGGCGCTTTGCGCGAAATTTCCCTGGTTGGTGTCACCGCCGTCGATGATTTCCTCGCAGAAATTGTGTACGAGGTTGCCGTAGAACGCCCTGCCCCAGTCGTCACCGGGTTGGTATCCCGGCGGCATGAAGCGCCCGGGAATCTCCCGCTCGACGAACTCGACGGCGTCGGGGGTCGCGGTACGAATCGATTGTATGACGCCGAATTCCTCGACGAGCCGCACGTGGATCGCTCCTGCCGACCCGGATATGCGCGCCTCGATGCCCGGATAGTTGCCGACCGTTACATAGCTCGACTGCAGCGAGAATAGTGCACCGTTTGTCGCTTCGCCTATAAAAATGTCGAGGTCGTCGACATTGATGCGTTCGCGTTCGCTATCGAGATTCGTACGTCGCCGTTCAGGGATCATGTTGGCCAGTATGCCGACAACCTGCACCAGGTCGCTGCCGATACACTCGAGCCCGATGTCGATCGTCGGCGCCCCGTAGCCCTCCAGCGACGATACGGTAATTCCTTCGCGTGACAGGTCCGTTCCCCACGCTGCTTCGTCTGCCGGCTTCTGCTTGTGGATTCGCTTGTCCATCGGGTTGTCCGGGTCGAGCCATTGCGAATTCTGTTCGTAGCCGTTGAATACGAAGGGCTGGCCGATAAAGCCTTCGCGGATGAGTTCGAACATGTACATGACCGCCGGCGCGTACCGGAAAGTGAGTCCGACCTTGGTCTTGAGCCCCCTGGCGTCGGCCAGTTCGTGCGCACGCCAGACGTCTCGGTAGTCGTGACAGACCGGTTTCTCCACCAGGCAGTGCTTGCCCGCCTCCAGCGTTTCGAACACCAGGCCCTGGTGATCGCTGCGTGTCACGATGTCGACGATATCGATGTCGTTTCGCGCCAGGATTTTTTGATAATCGGTTTCGACTTCGGTGGCGCCGAATTCGCTCGCGCGCGCCGCGGCAATTTCATGCTCCAGGTCACACACGGTAACCAGCTCACACAAAGGCGATCGTTGCCAGCCCGGCAAATGTGCCTCCGCGGACCAGCGTCCGGCGCCGATCACGGCAACACGCAGTTTGTCAGTCATATTTTATTTCCACAGCTAAAATGCTTGTACGGCTCAGGCATGATGACAGGCCACGAGATGCGGTGCTTCGAGACCCAGGTCCTCGAACTTCGGTTCCTCGACCCTGCACACCTCCGTAGCGAACGGGCAGCGCGTATGGAACCGGCAACCCGGCGGCGGCGCGGCCGGGCTCGGAATGTCTCCCTCGAGCTGTGGCCGGTCATCGTGACGTTTGCTGTCCGGGTCCGGATGCGGGACGGCGGAAATCAACGCCCGGGTATACGGATGTAACGGGTGTTCGAAGACGGCGTCGCGCGTGCCCATCTCGACGATGCGCCCGAGGTACATTACGGCGACCCGGTCACTGATGTGACGCACCATCGAGAGGTCATGGGCGATGAACAGGTAGGTAAGCCCCAGCTCGTCCTTGAGGTCGGCAAGTAAATTCACGATCTGCGCCTGTATTGACACATCCAGCGCCGAGATCGGCTCATCCGCGACGATGAAAGCCGGTCTCGTCGCCAGTGCCCGCGCAATACCAATTCGTTGCCGCTGCCCGCCCGAGAATTCGTGTGGGAAACGTGACGCGTGATCGGCCTCGAGGCCGACCATTTCGAGCAACTCGATCACCTGGGCGTCGCGATCGGCCGGGCTGCCGATGCCGTGGATGTCGAGCGGTTCGCGCACGATGGCAAGCACGCGCATGCGCGGATTCAATGACGCGTAGGGGTCCTGGAAGATCATCTGCATCTGGCGGCGCTTGCGGCGCAACTCGAGCGATTCCAGCGACGTCAGGTCCGAACCCTGGAACAGCACGCGGCCGCTCGTGGGTTTTTCGAGCTGCAACAGTGCCCGGGCCGTCGTCGATTTTCCGGAACCGCTTTCGCCAACCAGGCCCAGGGTCTCGCCTGCCTGTATGTCGAAGGAAACGCCGTCCACGGCCCGGATGGTGCCCACCTGACGTTGCAGGAAACCGCGGTGGATCGGGAAATGCATGCTCAGGTTCTCGACGCGGCAAAGCACCTCGCGATTGCTTTCCCCCAAATCGTCGAACTCGTTCATGACTGATCTGCCCGCCAGCAAGCAACTACGGCGCCGCTTGAGATGGTCTCGAGTGCCGGGCGCTGTGCGCGGCACTTGTCGACGACGCGAGGACAGCGCGGTGCGAAAGGACAACCGCGAGGAATGTGCTTCATGTCCGGCGGCGCACCGTCGATTGATTTCAGCCGACTTCGCACCGGCGCTGAGAAGTCGGGCATCGACTGCAACAAGCCGCTCGTGTAGGGATGCGCTGGCGAGTCGAATATATTTTCCACGGTTCCGTACTCGACAATCGAACCCGCATACATGACGGCAACCTTGTCGACGATCCCCGCAACCAGTGCCAGGTCGTGGGTTATCCAGATAACCGCCATGCGCATTTTTGCCTGCAGTCTTTTTACGAGTTCGACGATCTGCGCCTGGATCGTAACGTCCAGTGCCGTGGTCGGTTCGTCGGCGATCAACAGGGACGGTCTGCAGATGATCCCCATGGCGATCATGATTCGCTGTCGCTGACCGCCGGAGAACTGATGCGGATAATCCAGTAAACGGTCTGCCGCACCCGGGATCCCGACGAGTTCGAGGGTGTCGATCGCGCGCTGCCGGGCATCGGCTTTCATGGCCGGTTTGTGCCAGACGAGCGCCTCGATCAGCTGTTGTCCGACGGTCAGGACCGGGTTGAGGGAAGTCATCGGATCCTGGAAAACCATGGAAATCTGCCGGCCTCGAAGGCGTCTCAGTTGTATGTCCCGGAGCTTGCGAATGTCGCGATTGTTGAACAGGAGCTGCCCGCCGGTGACGACACCCGGCGGCGGCACCAGACCGAGTAGTGAAAGCGCGCTGACGGACTTGCCCGAACCGCTTTCGCCGACGACGGCGAGCGATTCACCTGCTTGCAGCGTATAGGAAACATCCTTGACCGCGTGCACGTCGCCGGCCCTGGTTTCAAAGACCACGGACAGGTTGCGAACATCGAGCAACGGTTTCACCGCTGCCTCGCGGACGGGTCCAGCGCATCCTGCAAACCGTCACCGATGAAATTGACGGAAAGCACGACCAGCAGAATCGCGACACCCGGAAAGATGGTCAACCAAGGCTTGCTGGCCATGGTTGACTGTGCATCCATCAACAGGTTGCCCCAGGTCGGTACGGGCGGTTGCACACCGAGACCGAGAAAACTGAGGGACGACTCGAGGATGATTGCATAGCCGACCGCAAGCGTTGCGCCGACGACGATGGGTCCGAGTGCATTGGGCAATACCTGCCGCGTAATGATGCGCAGATTGCTGGCGCCGAGACTCCGTGCTGCCTCGACATAGAGCATTTCCTTGATGCTCAACACCTCGCCGCGCACGACGCGGGCCGTGGCCATCCAGCTCAGCAGGCCGATGATCAACGCCATCGAGGTACCGGTCGCTTGCGTGTACGAGCTCAGGATGATGAGCAACGGCAAGGTCGGAATCGAATAAGCGACATCCGTGAAGCGCATCAGCACATTGTCGATGCGTCCACCGTAAAACCCGCCCACCGCGCCAATGAGCGTCCCCAGTGCGGTGCCGAAAAGGGCAGCGAGTATGCCGATCAGAATCGAAATCCTGCCGCCGAAAAGCACGCGGGTAAAGAGATCACGACCGAGATCGTCCGTACCCATCCAGTGTTCGAAAGACGGCGGCTGCCGGATGCTGCCGAGATCGATGGCATCGAACTCGTACGGTGCGATCAACGGCGCAGCGAAGCAGGCGAGTGACAGAATCGAGACAACCACGATCGATGCCACCGCAAGGCGGTGGCGACGAAGCTGTGGCCAGATGCTCAACTCGTTGCCGCGGTAGCGTGTCGTGTGAGTGTCAGTCATAACGAATGCGCGGGTCGAGCGCGCCGTAAAGAAGGTCGGCAACCAGATTGAATACGATGACCATCAGTGAACCCAGCATCAGGATGCCCATCAGCAATGGGTAATCGCGCGCGAACATCGCCTGCACGAACAAGCGACCTATACCGGGCCAGGCAAACACGGTTTCCGTAATGACGGCGCCCGAGAACAGGCTCGAGAGATTCAGCGCTATTATCGATAGCAGCGGGATCAATGCATTGCGCAATGCATGCACGCCGATAACCCGGCTTTCGGGCAGGCCCTTGGCGCGCGCCGTGCGGATGTAGTCGGCCCGAAGCACACCCAGCAAACTCGAACGGAGGTAGCGCGACCAGCCGGCTATATAGTTAAAGGACAACACGACGGTCGGCAGGACCAGGTGCAGCAAGTGGTCCCCGAGTGACGAAGCGCCCACCGTCTGCGTGCCGGCGATCGGCAGCCAGCCGAGCATCACGCCAAAGACGAGTTGCAGAATCAGCGCGAACCAGAAGACCGGCATCGCGATGCCGATGAAGGAAAGGCCGGTGCCCAGGTGGTCGAACCAGCTGTACTGGCGCACGGCACTGAATATTCCAAGCAGTATCGCGACCACGGCAGCGAACAGGAAGGCGGCGCCCATCAGTTCCAAGGTGGCGGGCAGCCGCTCGACGATCATCTCGGCGACCGGGCGGGTCGTGGAAAAGCTCGTCCCCAGGTCGCCGGACAGCGCGGCCGACAACCAGCGCAGGTACTGTATGTAGACCGGCTGGTCCACGCCGAGACGTTCACGGTAGGCCTCGATCACCGCGGGGTCGATGAAGCGGCCCGACTCGAGCAAGGCACCTTCGGGTCCGCCGGGCGCGGCCTGGATGACTGCAAACAGGACGATGCTGATCCCAAACAGCAGCGGAATCATCTGCAGGAGTCGGCGTGCCGAATACGCGATCATCCGCGGCAAATACTCATGCGCCGGCTAGCGGTTGAGTCGCCATTCGTACAGGTTCCAGAAACTGCCGAAGTTGGTTCCACTGCCACGATAGTTCCTGACGCGGGTGTTTACGATTTCTGGAATGACATTGTAATAAAGCGGCAGCATTCGCGAAGTCTCGGCCAGACGTGCCTGCGCATCATCGAGATATTTCTTGCGCGTGTCGAAATTCAGCGAGCGATCGGACGCCAACAACAGTTCGTCGAGTTCAGGATCGCACATGGACGTCATGTTGTTCGGGCCGTCACACAGATACTGGCTGGTAATACTCGGGTCGGCGGACAGGTACCAGGCACTGACGATTCCTTCCCACTGAAAATTGCGCCAGCGGTTCGTCCACGCAGCGCTCTCCAGCGTTTCGAATTTGACCTCGATGCCGATATCCTTGAGTTGCGCCTGGATGACCTGCGCCACGGCAATGCGGTCGGCCTGCCCGGCGCGGTTGATCATGACGAAGGAAAAGCGTTCCCCGTGACGTTGCCTGATACCATCCGGCCCCAGCGTCCAGCCGAGTTCATCCAGGAGCCGTCCTGCGCGCTGCGGATCGAACCCGGGCTGACCAATATCCGGGTTGTGATACGGACTCGTCGGATTAATCGGTGAATTCGCGAGCCTGACCGTCCCCTGCATCAACTGATCCGCGATTGCCTGGCGGTCGATTGCATGGAACATCGCACGCCGGACTGCGGCATCGCCGAACAGATTCCGCGCACGCTCGGTGTTCAGGCTCAGGTCCAGGTGCATGAACGAATTCGAACTGACGAGGTGCACCCGATAACCATCGATCCTTTCCGCTTCGGCAACCTGGGTCGGCTCGATCCTGGCGTAATCGTAGCGCCGCGCCTTCATGGCATTGAGGCGGGTATTTGAATCAGGGATGAATGCCCAGACCACTTCGTCGATCGCCGGATAATCGCCGCCGCGCCAGTAGTCGTCATTGCGTACGACTCGTATGTACTCACCGCTTTTCCATTCGGCGAAACGGAACGGCCCGGTGCCGACCATTTCGGGTCCGCGGTTATACGGCGTGTAATTGACGATCTCGTCAGTCGTCATGCCCCCGAGTACGTGCTCGGGAAGTACGGCCTCGAACAGGCCGGCGTAATAGCCGTAGACATCGTCCCAACGGAACACGACGGTATGTTCGTCGGGCATCAGGCAGTCGATGATCCCGAGATACTGGTCGCGGTTGTAGGTTTGTGACCCGGTGCTGGTCACGAAGCGCCAGGTGAAACACACGTCGTCGCTGGAAAAACCTTCGCCGTCGTGCCAACGCACGCCTTCGTGCAATTGCCAGGTCATGTCCACGGTGCCGTCGTCGTTCATGACGATCAGCCCGTTTTCCTCGGTCGGGATCTGTTTCGCGAGCACCGGAACGTAACTATTGCGATCGTTGGTGGTCACCAGCCCTTCGACCATGCTGAAACTGATGTCGACCAGCATCTGGCTGGTATAGGCATTGAGAACGTCGATTTCGCGGTCATACGCAATGCGCAGAATCTTGCGTTCGCCATTTGTTGCGACGTTTTCCGGGTGGTGCGGCGTTTCGCCCGGGCCACAGCCACCGAGGAGCCCTGCCAGAAACCACACTGCCGTTCGATTTCTTGTTATCGCTATGGTCACTCGGGCACTCATTATTGTCCTGCCTGATTCTCCTCTTCCAGCATGGCTCGCGCAATCAACGCCACCGGTAGCGAACCGTAGGACAGGAATTTGTCGTGAAATTGCCGCAGGTCGAAACGATTCTGCTGCAAGGCTTGAAGTTTCGCCCGTAATTCATGAATGGCATCGCAGCCCGTCAGGTACATTAAGGCGGATCCCGGATACATGCTGTTCCTCGTGGCCTCGTAGGTTGCCGCATTCTCGCTCATGCCGGCATTTCTCACGTAGAAATCGACTGCCTGATCGAAAGACAGGCGGCCCTGGTGCAGTCGAATATCGACGATTGCACGCGCACACATGCGGGCACGGGTCCGGTACTCGGCGTAGACCTCAAGCGGTGTCAGGCCGCCGGCTTCGGCGATCAGATCCGTCGCGTAGCAGGCCCAGCCTTCGGCCATCGTGCCGCCGCAATTCATCGCGATACGTGATGCACAGTCGACCGCCGCAATCTGTCCGACACGCGACGAAGATCGAAAGGCATGCCAGTTCTGTACGTGATGGCCGATACCGCCATGATGAACGACATGATTCAGGCGAATGACGCTGTCGTTGTTTGCGCGCAGTAACTCGAGTTGACGAGCCGCCGGCATGCCCGTATCGATCGGCGTCACCAGGTAATCGTGCGTCGGCGGCCGGCCGAATGCGGCCGGCGACCGGTAATTGAGGAAGTACAGGTCCGGCGCCCCGGCGCGGGCCCAGGTGGGTATAGGCACGTAGCGAATCGGGAATTCCGGCCAGGTGAGCAGGTCGCTTTCCTCGGCGATCCGCTGCACGTCGTGCCAGATTTCCTGGTAGCGACCGTAATATTCGTCAACCGTCGGGTGAATCTCATACAATTTTGCCAGCGCATCGGCCGGGCTCCCAGCATCGAAATCGAAACAGTGCTCGTCAAGATGTCGCGACGCTTTTGCCAACTGATCTTCGGCATAGCTGACGATGTCGTTGGCGTCTTGCTCGAAGCAATGCGCTTCACCTAAATGTAACGACAGGATCTCTTCTCCGCAGCCGTGGCATTGCGGGCCAGGATCTTCCAACAGGCCGTCAAGATAGCCGCCGAATTTATGAAACGCCCGTGTTGCCCGGGCCACGCCTTCGCTGTAACTGCCCGATATGAGTTGGCCAGGCGCGAGCATGGCACCGTAATCCAGAAAGGCAATTGCACCGCGGCATTCGACGATCGCGTGCCGAATCCATGCGGCCGGCGCCTGCCGAAGATTGTCCTGGCCCTGACGCAACAGATCGGGTATCGCATGCAGGCGTTGTGCGGCGACTTCGACACGCTCGCGCAGCGGTGCGTAATCGGTAAGGAACGTCGCCAGTACACCGAATATCGCCTCGTTGATGTACAAACCGGGGTTTCGGCGCACGCAGTGCTCCTGTTCATACTCCCAGCACTGAATTTGCAGAAAGCCCTCACAGAGGCGTTTGTCGATCCGCTGCGCAGGGTTTAATGATTCGTCGGACAGACTGGCAGCCTGTCGCAGCAGCGACTGCATGTCCGCGAGCGTGTCGCCGATGCCCGATGCCGAAAAATCCGGCAATGCGCCGTCGTAGTCGTGCACGCCGATGAACGTGGCATTGACGGGGCGATGCCGGTAGTAAAAGTCGAAGAATTTATTGAGCCAGCGATCGAAATTTGGCGTGCCGGTCGCCGAATTCAACATGCCTTACGCCTTCTCGAATAACGACATCCCCCGACCCCGCCTGCGCTTCTGGCCAATCATGCAAGGATGGTCGAAAACCTGAACGATTTCCACTGTTGTCCGGCAGCAAGGATACAGGAATGTCGCCTGCTTCCCTTCGAGCGTGTGTCAGAGCGGCTGACGCGTTACACTTTCGCCTACCTCGAATACTTTGAACAAAAAGAGGATCAACATGGGTAACGATGCGTCAAATTATTCTCGCCGCTCCTTCATGGGTGCCGGAGCGGCATTGCTGGCAAGTTCGGCCGCAGGCGCGCAAAACGCAACAACGACCAAGATGCAGGGTATCGGCGTCAGCACCGTGGCCGATGCGCTGCGCCAGGTGGGGCGCGACCCGATGGCGCTGACGATGACGACGGAAATTCGTCCCATGACGACGGTGCGCGGAGCCGTGTTCGGAGCCGCGATTACGACGAAGTACGAAGCCGACAGGGGCCGCATGACGGGCGAGGACGTGCGCAAGAACATGTTCGAGCCGCTCGACAATGCTCCCGCCGGTTCGATCTGGATCGTGGCCGGTGGCACGGATCGAATCCTGAGCCTGTTCGGCGGCGTCATCGGCGCCGCGTGCAAACGCAATGGCATGTCGGCGGTGATCACCGACAACGGCTGCCGTGACCTCGCAAAGTTCGAGGAAGTCGGCATGCCGTTGTTTGCAAGGGCGCCAATCCCCTACGGGCCCGGTGCTTTCGTCAAGCCGGTTGCGGCAAACGTGCCGGTGGTGTGCGGCGGCGTGACGGTGAACCCCGGCGACGTCGTGGCCGCCGACATCGACGGCATTATCGTCATTCCGCAAGGCGATTACGACGCGGTCATGGAAGCGGCCGCTGCGGTGCATGCCAAGGAACAGGGTATGCATGACAAGATCGATGCGGGCGCGAGCCTGGCCGACACCTACAAGATCTGAGTGACCGGGAATTGAAAGTTCTGGTTTACGGCGGTACCGGATCGCAGGCCGGCCCCGTTGTCACGCATTTGCTGGCACAGGGTCACACGCCCCACGTCGTGACGCGTAGCCAGCAAAAGGCTGCGCAACTGGAGGCGGCCGGTGCCGTACCGGTGCTTGCCGACCTCGCCGATTTCGATCGCTTGTGCGCCGCAAGCTCGGAGACAGACGCCGTCGCTTTTCTTTTGCCGGTTTTCCTCGACAGCCCGGACAACGGTGTGACCTTCGGCAGGCACGCCATCGACGCTGCTGTCCAGGCGGGTTCGCAGATGTTTGTCTGGAACGCGAGCGGCGAGATTCCGGACCAGGGCCCGGACACCAAACTCGCCATTCTCGAGCACCTGCAGGCATCCGGCCTGCCCTGGCTGGTGCTCGAACCGACCACCTACCTGGAAAACCTGCTCGGTCCCTGGACGGCACCGTCGGTCAGGGCACACGACGTTTTGACCTATCCCGTGCTCGACGACTGCCGGGTCGGCTGGCTGGCGTCGGACGATATGGGCAAGCTGGTAGTCGCGGCGCTGGAGAGACCGCAACTTACAGGCCGCCGCTACCGCGTCAGCGGCGTCGAGACACCGACCGGCCCGGAGCTCGCGGCCATTTTTTCGGATGCATGTGGGCGCGACATTCGCTACCGCACGCTGTCCCCGGAGGAAATGGGTGCGGTCATCGACGAGGCGTTCG
Source organism: Woeseiaceae bacterium (assembly GCA_033720315.1). GTDB lineage: Bacteria > Pseudomonadota > Gammaproteobacteria > Steroidobacterales > Woeseiaceae > SZUA-117. Next base: position 11,605 of record JAWWCT010000005.1, read on the forward strand.
GCGCAGGTGCCGGGGACAAAGTGGCGGAGATGTATCGACATGAGCAACAAGACCCCGATCCGCCGCCGAAATTCCACGATATGAAACCGGTCCTGAAAGCACTGCCTGTTACAATGACCAGCATCAGCGACTGGGTGAAAGCCCACCAAAAAGAATTTGCACCGTAAAACCCGCTCTCGTTCGCCAATCGGGATACAAGGAGAACAACATGACACTTTCCCGCCGCAAGTTCCTAAGAAATTCAGCCATCACCGCAGGTGCAGTGCCGTTCGCACTGACCGCCGGGGTCGACTATTGCGAGGCGGCGGCGAATCCGGACATCGATCTGTCGATGGGCTTTCCCGACGACGCGATCCGTTTGTGCTGGAACGAGAACACGCTCGGACCATCGCCGAAAGCGATCGAAGCGGCAAAAGATGCCGTTTCGCTTTCCCATCGCTATGCGCTCGGCGACGAGCTCGTCCCGCATCTCGCCGACTACCTCGGCATCGACGGGGACTGGATACTCATGGGAACCGGGTCGAGCGAGATCCTGAGGCTGGCGCCGGTTGCTTATGCGCGGCACGGCGGAAATGTCGTTGGCGCACTCGAAACCTGGGGCGGCTTGCTGCTCGTTGCCAAAAACCTGGGCGTGGACGTGCGGCGAATCCCCTTGAAGCAGGAGGAAGGCTACGCCTATGACATCGACGGCATGCTTGACGCGGTCGATTCCGATACCCGGCTGTTCGTGCTGGTCACGCCGAATAACCCGACCGGCGGTGTGTTGAGCTATGACGAAATCAAGCACATTGCCGATTCCTTACCGAAGGACGTGTTGTTCGTTCTCGACCAGGCCTACGTCGATTACCAGGACGATAGACGATCCGGCGCAGAGCTGATCAAACAGGGCTACGACAATGTCCTGGTCACGCACACGTTTTCCAAGTCATTCGCGCTCGCCGGCCTGCGTGTCGGCTACGGCATGGCGCATCCGGACGTGCTGAAGACCATCCGTCAGTTCGGCAGCGGTCCGGGCAGCATCAGCATCGTGGCATTTGCCGCGGTCCTCGCTTCGCTGGGCGACCCGGGGCACGTCGCGAAATCGCGAGCCCACGTCAAGGCGACGCGTCAGTATTTCGAGAACGAGTTATCGGACATGGGCCTGAACTACGTGTCCGGCCCTGCACCGTTCATCCTCATCGAACTCGGCGACCAGTCGAAAGCCGTGTTCGATGAACTCGAGCGCCGGCATGTCTATATCACGCACGGCAACTCCTGGCACCTGCCGAATCACGTTCGCGTTTCGTACGGCACGGAAGAAGAGAACCAGGCGTTCTTCTCGGCATTCAAGGAGATCTTGTAAGGCGTAACGCTTTACAGTAACGGCTCTTCGTCGATCTTGATCAGCAGGTAGAGGTACGGTTCGCCCGGATCGATCTGTAGCTGGTGCGGGATGCCCGGCGGAATGTGCATCATCGCGCCAGGCGTCAGCTGCCGGTGTTTGCCGCCCTCGATCGCAGTACCGCGCTGCTGTTTGCGCGGCATCTTTATCGCATCGACGAGCGTGCCGCCGACCACCGAGGTCGCGGAACCGCGGATGGTGATTTGCACGTCCGATTCGGTTTCGTGCAGCTCGGGCGTATCCGTCTTGCCGCGCAACACCAGGTAGACGGAATGTCCCTCGTAGTTGCCCATGGTTTCCCAGACCAGGTCCTTGTCGCCGAGCGATGCATACAGGCGCTCTGCCGCAGCATCGACGTAGTCCGCGCTCCAGAACACGAAATCCTGCGGATCGTCGATCGCGCTGCCCGTCTCCGACTGCGCCTGGGCGGTAACGGTTGCAAACACGGCCAGCAGTGCACCGCAAACTCTTATTCTTTTTGTCACATCGGTTCTCCCCGGGAATGCTTCCCGTGTTGTAGCAACGAATACCCCGATCCACAAGTGGCATTGGCATCTTGAGTTGGGCAGAATGAATAAAATAACTTCAACAAACGTTCCAGGGGAGACCATTCCATGATTGATTCACATGCCAGTAAGTCGCTCGCCTTATTGTGCTTTTTCACTTTTTGCGCCGGCTGTTCTGCTCCCCAGGAAGCCGCTCCGCAAAAGGGTCCCCTGGAAGGGACATGGCGCATGCCGGGCTACCTCAAGGCCGACACCCAGAAGCGCTACCAGACCGACGGCTACATGATGTTCGGCAAGGAGCACTGGTTGCACGTGATGTTTTTCAACCGCGATGAACGACAACTCGATTTCTCCGAAGCGCATCACGGCACCTACACGATCACCGGCCCGGACACCCTCGACCTTTATATCGACATGGAGCTGCACATGGACCCCAAAGTGGAGTACCAGGACACAGCGGTCTGGTACGGCGATCCGGCTGTCGCCGAGGGCGCGCGGTATCGCATCGAAGGCGACAAGGCCGTCATCGACCTGCCCTCCTCCGCGCAGCTCGTCCTCGAACGCATCGAATAGCGCGCCTTTCGATCTGGCAATGAAAAAACCCCTGGCCCGCGGGCCAGGGGTTTTGATTGCGCTTTCCTAGTTGCTGAAGAAGCGGAAGTTGATGCCGGCGACCATGAAATGCGGCCGCAGGCGAAAGCCCGCCAGGCCGAAGTTTTCCTGGGTACCGGTGTAGTAGTTTTCGTCGAACAGGTTCTCGATGTAGGCCGTGACTGCCCATCGCTCGCCCTCGATACCGGCGCGCAGGTTGGCTACGTCGTAGTCCGGCACCAGGGTCGGGAACGCACCGCGCGGCCATGGGAACGGCACACCATTGCCGAGAGCATTGCCGTTGAACTCCGTATCGAGTCCCAGCGCCTGGGTCGCTGCATTGTCCAGGATCGGCAGCTGTGACACGACGGCTTCGATATCGGAGGTGATCTCGTCGCGCCACGACCAGTCGAGCCTCACCCATGCAGGCAGACCACTCACTTCGAAGTCGTACTGCGCGAACAGATACAAGGTGGTCTCAGGCGCACGCGGCAGCGTTACGCCATCGAGAGCAAATCCCATGTTGTTGATGATAAACGGCGCAACATCGGGATTCGAGGTATCGGAACTGGTACCGGCGAAACTCTTGAATTCCGTGTCCAGCAGGCCCAGTGAACCACCAACGAGAAGGTTGTCGGTCAACAGTCCCTGGACTTCCAGCTCGAATCCCGTGGCTTCGGCCTTGGAATTGATGATCCTGAAATTATTGACCACGTTGTTGTTGACGATGAGGATTTCGACCGACGGAATCTGCAGATCGTCCCAGTCCATGAAGAATGCCGAAGCATTGATCTGCAGGCGATCGTCGAGGCCTCGCCACTTGGCACCGATCTCGTAACTCCACAGCGATTCCTCGTCGAAGGGCACGCCGACCGGACCCGAGCCGGTATCCTGGAAGGTGATGCCGCCAGGCTTGTAGCCGTTCGATGCCGACGCATAGGTATTCAACTCATCCGTTGGACTCCAGCTTACGACCAGGCGCGGCGTGATCGCATCGAACGAGCCGCTGCCACTGTCGAATGCAGCAACGGAGGGATCGTTAGGCCCGGGCTGCTGGAACGAGGAGATCAGGTTGAACGGTTGCTGGTGGAACGGTACGCGTACCAGGTCGGCGACGTTGACCTCGATGTCGTCCTCGGTGTAGCGCACGCCCAGCGTCACTTTGAGCGCATCCGTGATATTGAAATTCGCCTCGGCGAACACTGCGAGGCTCTCGGCGTCGAAGGTGTCGACGCCCGGGCCCGCGATGATGTCGCCCGGGTTCAGGCAGAAGAAACACGTAAAATTGGGCGCCAGAGTGCCGTCGGGATTCAAGTCGGCAGTGTCGATGAAGAAGAAGCCCAGCCTGCCAATCGGGCTGATACCGTACGTGTCGGCGGTGTCATCTGCATACAGAACGCCCGCCGTGAAGTCCCAGCGATCGCTCTGGTAGTTGAAGCGGAATTCCTGGCTGATCGTGTCGCCGGTGCGGCCGCTGTAGGTTTCGTACAGCGAGTACTGCGTCAGGTCCTGGTCGAAGCGGCGATGCGATTCGCTCTCGAGGATGCCGGTGATAGAGCGAATCGACCAGTTATCACCCTGGTAATTCAGGCGCAGGTTGACGATCGTCGACTCGTTCTCGTTCGATTCCGCAAAGTCTTTGGAAATCGTCCGGTCATTAGCCGGGAAAAAGCCGGCTCCCGGGTCGACCGGGAAGATATTCGAGTACAAGTCGAAGACGTCCAGAGCGCCGAATGGATCGACCTGCAGGATATTGGGGGTCGAATTCGGGGTATCGAAATCCGATACGCCTGATGGCACGTTGGAGTCGGAGCCGTCGTTCTCGACCGTACGCATCACCGAAAAATCGGCAGTGAACTGGTCATTGACTTCCCAGCGAAGCGCCACGCGACCATTGAAGTGTTCGTAGTCGTTGCCGCGTCCGGTCGGTGCGGTGTTCTTCAAGAAGCCGTCGCTTTGCTCGTACCACAGCACGCCGCGCACGAAGAAGTTATCGGTCACCGGCGTGTTGACGATGCCGTGGCCGGTCCAGGTATTGAAGCGCGCGAAACCTACGCCGAACTCGTAATAGTCCTCTGCGCTGGGTAACTTGGTGGTCAGGTTCAGGGCGCCGCCGGTCGCATTGCGGCCGAAGTAGGTGCCCTGCGGGCCGCGCAGCACCTCGAGACGTTCGAGGTCCACCAGCTGCGGATTCGCCGTCTTGGTTGCGCTGTTGGCGATATTGAATTCGTCGAGGTAGATGCCGAAGCTGTTGGACAGGCCGCCGACGCCGGTAAAGGTATCCGCGAAGTCGCTGACGCCGCGAATACTGATGCCTACCGAACGCTGGCCGACCTCACCGTCCTCGGTGAAGTTCACGTTCGGTGTCAGCTGCAGATAATCCTTGGCTTCGTTCAGGTTCTGGCGCACGATCTGCTGCGAGCTGAAAGCGGTGATCGAGACCGGCACCTCCTGCAGATTTTCCTCGCGGCGTTGCGCCGTTACAACAATTTCTTCCAGTTCCTGGGCCAGGCTTGCCGGTGGCAAGGCAATACAGGCCAGAACCAGATACCAGGTGCGTTTCATCATGATTACCCCCATGCGATGCTGCAGTGTTGTTGCTCTTTGTCGAGACTATACCTAGCAATGCCAAGGTATACCATGGACAATACGCAAAAAATATCATTCCGCATATAATTATCCATTAGCGAAAATTTCCCGGCCGATGGAGGACGGGGAGAAAGAGGCGAAGACCGTCCCATGCCCAAGAAAACCCTGACCCTGACCGTTAATGGCCGCGATGAAACACTGAGTGTTGCGCCACGGACACGCCTGCTGGACGCCCTGCGCCGGGAGCTCGGGCTGACCGGCACCAAGGAAGGCTGCGGGACCGGCGACTGCGGCAGCTGCACGGTGCTGCTGGACGGCAAGCCGGTCAATTCCTGCATGCTGTTCGCGCTGCAGGCCGAGGGCCGCGCGGTCACCACCGTCGAGGGGCTGGAAAACGGCGGCCGACTTGACCCGGTGCAGCAGGCGATGGTGGACGCCGGCGGCATCCAGTGCGGCTTTTGTACGCCGGGAATGGTGATGTCATTGAAGGCCCTGTTCTCGGAGAATGCGAAACCGACCGAGGACGAAGTCCGCGTCGCCATCTCCAGCAACCTGTGCCGTTGCACCGGCTACAGCAAGATACTGGAAGCCGCCAAAAGCATTGCAAACGGCTCGGGTAACGGTAAAGAACGGGCCGCATCGGGCGCTATCGGCAGCAACTACACGCGCGTCGACGCGCGCGACAAAGTCACGGGCCGCGCGGTGTATGCGGAGGATGTGCGGCTGCCGCGCATGATTTACGGGGTCGTCGTGCGCAGCACAAAGGCGCATGCGCGCATCGTTGCGATCGATACCAAAGACGCGGAAAACATGCCGGGCGTGCGCGCCGTGGTAACGGGCCGCGATGCCGACATGGGCTACTACGGCATCGATCTGCAGGACCAGCAGATGTTCGCACTCGACAAGGTGCGTTTCATCGGCGAACCGGTCGCGGCGGTTGCCGCAGACACGCCCGACCAGGCCAGGGAAGCTGCAGGCAAAGTACGCATCGAATACCAGGACCTGCCCAGCGTGTTCGATAGCGAAACCGCGCTCGCTGCCGACGCGCCACTGGTACACGACGACGTCAACGCCTACCAGCACAACTGGGAATCGGATCGCTCCGGCAACCTCTGCTACCAGACCTGGGCCGGCCGTGGCGACGTCGAAAAGGGATTCGCGGAATCCGAGATCGTCATCGAAGGAAGCTACGAAGCGCCGATTGCGCACCCGGGATCCATCGAGCCGCATTGTTCGACCGCGGCCGTCGACTCGTCCGGCCGCGTGACGGTATGGACCACGCACCAGAAACCGTTCGCCGTCGGCAGTTACCTGTCGCAGGCCTTTCGGCGCCCGGTCAGCGATTTCAAGGTCGTTCCGACGCACATCGGCGGCGGCTTCGGCGGCAAGCTCGTGATGTGCGTGGAACCGTATGCCGTTCTGCTTGCCGAGCGTGCCGGAGTGCCGGTGCAGGTCACGCTCACGCGCGACGAGGAGATGGCGACCACCACGCTGCGCCACCCGGCGAAAATCCATCTGAAAACGGGCCTCAACAAAGACGGAACCCTCATTGCACAGCAGGCGAAGCTGGTCTTCGACACCGGCGCCTACTCGGGCGACGGACCGACGACCGCGGCACTGGCAACGCTGATGGGAACCGGCCCTTACCGTTTCCAACACGTCGACATCACCGGCATGGCGGTCTACACCAACAACGTGCCCTGCGGATCGGTGCGCTGCCCGTCCGGCCCGCAGATGGCGTTCGCGGTCGAGGCGCACATGGACAGGCTGGCTCGCGCGATCGGCATGGACCCCCTCGAGTTGCGGCTGAAAAACGCCTGGCAGGACGGTGACCTGTCGCCGACCGGGCAAAAGCTGACGGCCGTCGGCCTGCGCGATTGCCTCGATGCGGTCGCCCGCGAAATCGGCTGGGACCGGCCGAAACCGCCCGGCGTCGGCCGCGGCATCGCCTGCAACTGGTGGGTGTCGGGTACCTGGGGCACGGCAACCCTGATCGAGTCCAACGTCGACGGGACGTTTCGCCTGTTGAATGGTGCGGTCGACATGGGCACCGGCGGGATCGGCACCAGCGTGCTGCAGATGGCGGCGGACGGTCTCGGCGTGTCACCCGATAGCATCCAACTGGTGCGCGGTGACACCGATACCCTGCCCTGGGATCACGGTCACGGCGGCAGTCGCATCGTGTTCACGGTCGGGCTTTCCGCCTATGAAGCAGCGCTCGATCTGCGACAACAGATCCTGGCAGAAGCGGCGAAGCATCTCGAAGCCGATGTGAACGACCTCGACCTCAAGGACGACCGGGTTTTCCTGCGCGACGATCCCGAGCGATGGGTGCCCCTGTCGAAGGTCTGTTATGCGCGGCACAAGAAACACGGCGGACCGATGATCGGCCGTTCCGCGGTGCTGGTCGAACCACCGCCGGTGCCGAAGGAAAACAACCGCTATCACCCGTACCCGGCATTCCCGGCACCGAGTTTTTGCGTGCACGCAGTAGAGCTGTCGGCCGATGACGAGACCGGGGAAGTCAGCGTGAGACGCTATGTCGCCGCTCACGACATCGGCAAGGCCATCAATCCTGCGGCCGTCGAGGGGCAGATCGAAGGCGGTGTCGCAATGGGTCTCGGCCTGGCGCTGATGGAAGAGTTGCGCGAAGAGAATGGCCAGATCCTGAACGGCACGTTCGCCGATTACCTGTTACTGACCGCCGAGGACATGCCGCCGACGCAAACCATACTGGTCGAAAAGTCGGCAGTCGAGGGACCGTACGGTGCCAAGGGTGTCGGTGAGCCACCGACGGCGCCGCCGACCGGCGCGGTTGCCAATGCCATCGCCGATTTGCTGGACGTCGACACGGTGCGTTACCCGTTGCACCCCGAAGAGGTCGATGCGCTGGTCCGCGCGCAAAAGGCATCGTGAACGACTTCGATTTCATCCAGGCGTCAGATCGCCAGGCGGCGCTCGACCTGATCCAGGCCTCGCCGGGCAGCGTACCGGTAGCAGGCGGCACCAACCTCCTTGTCAACCTCAAACGCAGGCCGCTCGATACCGGCCTGGTGGTCGATGTCAGTCGCATCGAATCGCTGAAATCGATCGACGATGCTGGCAGCGCCATAAAAATCGGTGCGGGCGTTACCCTGGCACAGATTCTCGACTGGCGCCCCGGCGGTGTCATCGAGACATTGATGCAGCCGATGGCGGCCGCGTTTTCCGGACCATTGATTCGCAATCTGGCCACCGTCGGCGGCAACGTTTGCGATGCATCACCGGCGGCTGACGTGTCGCCGCCTTTGCTGGCGCTGGATGCATGCGTGCACCTGGAGAATGCGGCAGGACAGTCACGAACCCTGGCGCTTGGCGATTTTTTCAAGGGCGTGCGCCATACCGCATTGCAAGCCGGCGAACTCCTGACGTCTATCGAATTCGACAAGCCGTCCGCAGCCGATCGGGGCTTTTACTACAAGCTCGGCAAGCGCAAGGCCGACGCGATCTCGATCGTCAGCATTGCAATCAGGCTGCGGCAGGAATCCGGGAAAGTGACTGAATGCCGAATCGCCCTCGGCGCCGTCGCGCCGGTGGCCATGCGAGCGCCGGCGGCGGAAGCCGAATTGCAGGGCAAGTCCCTGACGACCGCACGCATCGCCTCGGCGGCGGCCGCGGCAGCAGCGGAATCGAAACCGATCGACGATTTTCGCGCCAGTGGCGCCTACCGCCGGCGCATGGTCGAAGTGCTGGTCAGGCGCGGCCTCGAACAGCTTGCGACAGCCTGCTGATGGCAGCGGAAACGCATCGCTGGTCTTCCTATTACGCGTTCATTGCCGCCTCGATCGGGACGGCGGTCGGCATTGCCAACATCTGGAAGTTTACCTACGTCGCCGGCGCCAACGGCGGCGGTATGTTCGTGCTGATTTACATTCTTTCGCTCGCCTTTGTCGCGATACCGGCGCTGTTGGCGGAAATGATGATTGGTCAGCGCGGCGGGCGCAGTGTCGTCGGCACGATGAAAGTGCTGCATGAGCGCGAAGGCATCAGCAAGTACTGGGAGCTGTACGGTGTGCTCGCACTCCTCGCCGTGTTCATCGTGCTCAGCTTCTACTCGGTCATATCCGGCTGGACGATCGATTACTTCGTATTGAGCCTGCGCGGCGCGTTTACCGATATCGATGGCGGTGGAACGCTGGCGATGTTCGAGGAACTGCAGGGCGATCCCGGCCGCATGGTGCTGTATCAGTCGTTGTTTCTGATATTGACGGTGGGTACGGTGGCCGTCGGCCTGCGCAACGGTGTGGAACGCATCGTCGGATCCCTGACACCGACGCTGTTCGTATTGATCCTGGTGTTGCTGGCGTATTCGGTGTTTTACGCCGACTTTGCTCGCGGCGTGGCATTCCTGCTGCAACCCGATGTCAGTTCTCTAAACGGCACGGTCGTGTTGATGGCCATGGGACAGGCGTTCTTTTCGCTCGGCGTCGGTGTCGGTGTCATGATGACCGTCGGCGCCTACTCGAACACGAGCATTTCGATCGGCAAGGCAACCGTCATCATCGGCGCTGCGGACGCGATCGTTGCGATACTCGCGGGCCTCGCTATTTTTCCGATCGTCTTCCAATACGGTTTGACGCCCAGCGAGGGCCCCTCACTGATGTTCCTGACCTTGCCGGTCGCATTCGGCCAGATGCCGGGGGGTGCAGTGCTGGGTCCGCTCTTCTTTCTGTTGTTGAGCCTCGCCGCACTGACGTCAACGATCGTCATCTTCGAGGCGGTCGTCGCCTGGCTGGAGGAGTATTCGAACTGGCCTCGCAAATGGCTCGCGGTGACTGCAGGGTTCGCTATCTGGATTGCCGGATTCGCTACGGTTTTCTCATTCAACATCTGGTCCCACATCAAACCATTGCGGGCTTTAGAGGCGTTCGCCAACAAGACGATTTTCGATTTGCTCGATTATTTCGTGTCCAACCTGCTGATGCCGCTCGGCGGCATCGTCGTCTGCATCATGGCCGCATGGGTATTGCCGGCGGCGAGCGTACGCGAGGCCAGTGGCATTGCAAACCAGAATTTCTTCAATATCTGGAAATGGCTGGTGCGTATCGTCGCACCGCTCGCTATCGGCCTGGTGTTTTTGGTGAACCTGGTCTAGTCGCTCTCTTCTGACGCGCCTGCGACGTTTTCCTCGGCAGTTCGCAGGATCGCCGTCATCTCCGTTGCATCGATATTGCCGCCACTGACGATGCAAGCCGTCTTGCGAAAATCCCGGCCGGCGGACCGGGCGCCGGCGAGTGCGACGGCACCTGCGCCTTCGGCGACAATCTTGGTCTTGAGGAACAGATCGCGCACCGCATCGGTGACCGCGGATTCGGGCACTACCACGGAGTCGTCGATGAGCTGGTTGAGTAGCGGCCACATTTCCTGCAGTACGGATGGCGCGCCGGCGCCGGAGACAATCGAAGACTGCATTTCAACCGGTACCGGCCGGCCTGCGCGGAATGCGGCGTTCAGCGGCGCCGCCGACTCGCATTCGGCAACGATGATGCGCGTGTCGGGTTTCACCTGTCGAATCGCGCTGGCGATCCCGCAACTCAATCCCCCGCCACCAAATGGAGTGATCACGGTATCGACATCCGGGCACTGCCGCAGGATTTCGTGCCCGATGGTGGCGTTGCCGGCCAGGGCCTGCGGATTCCTCACTGCGTCGACATAGATACCCGGATCATCGGGGTGTCGCCCTTCGACCATGAGTTGCCACCAGTCGTCGTCCGACAGCATCGACACCTGTGCGCCCAGCCCGCGTATTGCCGCGAGTTTACCCGGCGGCGAACTGTCCGGCGCATACACGGTTGCCGGAATCTCGAGCTTGCGCGCCATCCAGGCCAGCGCCAGTCCCGCATTGCCGGAACTGGCGGTGTAGGTCCCGTTTCGCAGTGAATCGGCCGGCGCATTCAACAGAATATTGCCGATCGGCCGCACCTTGAATGCGCCGATTGCCTGCATGCATTCGAGCTTCAGGAATATTCCCGCAGACTGCGCTGGCCGGTCAAAACGCAGTAACGGCGTGCTGACGGAATAGGGTGAAAGCGCCTTTACGGCCGACCGAATCGCATCCGATCCGGGTGCAATTAGTGCCTTCGAGGTCATGTTTCGATTAGTATCGGAATCTGTCGTACGATGCAACGCTCGGTGAATGCGCAAGCATCAGCAAATCCCGGAGAAAATCGATGAAATGGCCTGCAAAACGAATATCCCAATGCTCACCGAAGAGCTTCGGCATGTACGAGAAAGCCGCCAAGCTCATGGCAGAGGGGCAGGACGTCATTCATTTCGAGGTTGGCAGGCCGAGCTTCGATACGCCGCAGCATATCAAGGACGCGACGATAAAATCGCTCCTCGAGGGCAATGTTCATTACGGTGAATTTCCCGGCAGCCTCAAGCTTCGCAAAGCGATCTGTGACAAGGTCGCCTCCTACAACAACCTCGAGACCAGCCCGGAGAACGTGCTGGTCACCAATGGCCTGACACACGCGGCCTACGCGGTTTTCATGGCGGCCATCGACGAAGGCGACGAAGTTATCCTGATCGAGCCGTATTACCCGCAACACATCAACAAGATCGAACTTGGCGGCGGTAAGGTCGTCACCGCAGCGCTCGACAAGGCGAACGGATTCACCATCGACGCGGCCGCCATTGAATCCAAAATCAACAAGAACACGCGCATGATCGCGATGGTCAACCCGGCAAACCCGACCGGCCGCGTGTTTACCAGGGAAGAGCTGCAGCTGGTTGCCGACCTGGCGATCAGGCACGACCTGCTGGTGTTGTGCGACGAGGTCTACGACCAGATTGTCTATGACGACAACGAGCACATCAGCATTGCCTCACTCCCGGGAATGTGGGATCGAACCTTCAGCTGTTACGCGTACACCAAAGTGTTTGCAATGGACGGCTGGCGACTGGGTTACGTCGTTTGTCACGAAAAATACATGCCGGCATTGATGATGGTCACCGTCAATGATGTCGCACACGTCAACGTGTTCATCCAGGAGGGCGCGTATGCGGCGATCGCGGGTCCGCAGGACTGCGTCGCGGAAATGCTTGCCGAGGACGACCGGCGACGAAAATTGGTAAGCGAGCGACTCAACGATATCGACGGCATTGACTGCCCGTTACCACAGGGAACTATCTATTCGTTTCCCGATGTCAGTGCATTCGGCAAACCGGCGCAGACGATTGCCGAGGAGATTCTGGACGGCTGTGGCGTGGTGACCGAAGCCGGCTCGTTCTACGGCGTGACTGGGGAAGGACACTTGAGAATCTGCTTTGGTGCAGAGCCGTACGAAAGAATCGAAGAAGGCCTCACCAGGATCCAGGAATATTTTGCATCGCTGAAATCCACGCGCATCGCTTCCTGAAGAAATAGAACAACAACTAGAGCGGGGTTGGCCATGAACCAGGCGACCGACGGGCAAGTCAATAAAGAAAAATGGTCATCGGCGACGGTCTTCATGATGGCGACCGTCGGCGCCGCCGTCGGTCTCGGTAATCTCTGGCGATTCCCTTTTGTTACCGGCCAGAACGGCGGCGCTGCCTTCGTTCTTGTTTACATCGGTTTCGTGCTGTTGCTCGGCCTGCCACTCATGATGGCGGAACTCGCCATGGGCCGGCGCGGCGGCGGCAGCCCGGTGGCCTCGATGCGCAAACTCGCCCGGGACATGGGTGCGTCCGGATTCTGGTCCATCATCGGCTGGATCAGCATCCTGGTGCCGCTGATCGGCATGAGTTACTACAGCGTCGTCGCCGGCTGGTCGATCGACTACGTGTTCAAGGCCGGCGTGAACGCCTTTGACGGCCTTACGGGGGAAGAATCCGGCAACGTATTCAACCGGATCCTGGCTTCACCGGGACGGTTGCTATTTTTTCACGGCTTGTTTATCGCGGCAGGCGTTTTCGTCGTCGCCCGTGGTGTAGGTAAAGGGATCGAGGCGGTCAGCAAATACATGATCCCGGCGTTGTTCGTCATACTGGTCGTCCTCGTCATCAATTCCATCTTCAATGCCGACATCGAGCGTGGCCTCGACTTCCTGTTCAACCCGGACTTCAGCAAAATCACCCCGAACGTGGCGTTCATGGCGCTCGGCCAGGCGTTCTTCTCGCTCGCCATCGGCGTCGGTGTCATGTTGACCTACGGCGCCTACGTGCCTGCACAAATCTCACTACCGAAGGCGGCGTTCATGATCGCCATCGCCGATTCCGTGGTCGCGATCCTCGCCGGCGTCGCAATTTTTCCGGTGGTGTTTGCCAGCGGTCTCGATCCCGCGGAAGGCCCGGGCCTGCTGTTCGTCACCTTGCCTGTCGCCTTCGGCAATATGCAGGCGGGCCACCTCGTCGGCCTGCTGTTCTTTATCCTGCTGTTTTTCGCCGCTTATTCGTCGATTCTCGGCATGCTCGAGCCGGTGGTTTCCTACCTCGAGGACCATCGTGGATTCTCGCGGCCGAAAGTGACTGTGCTGACCGGGCTGTTTTCCTGGCTCCTGGGTGTCGCCGCGGCATTGTCATTCAATGTCTGGTCCGACGTCCGGCTGCTCGGCGCAATCCCCTATTTTGCCGACAAGAGCATCTTTGACCTGCTCGACTTCCTGATCGCGAATTTCCTGATCCCGTTGAATGCCCTGCTGATCGCAGTGTTTTCCGGCTGGGTCCTTACGCGCCAGGCATTGCTCGATGAACTGGGGGTCAGCAGCGTGGCACTGTCACGCTTTTTGCAGATCGTCCTGCGATTCGTTGCCCCGGTGCTCATCGGCGCGATCTTCTACAACAGCGTAACCTGACTGGCCGCGGTCAGAGCCCGGCTCCGACGCCGTCATACGGTCAACACGATCTTGCCGCCGGCGTTGCCGGATTCGCTCAGCTGGAATGCGGTCCGGAACTCGTCGATCTCGAGCGAATGACCGATCACCGGCTTAATGACGCCTTGACCGGCAAGCTCGATGACTTTTGCCAGGTTCGCGGGATGCCCGAATACCTCGGCCTGGATGGTTTCGACGCCGTATTGTTCAGACCGATCGTCAAATGGTGCTGCCAGTAGATAAACCAGCCGACCGCCCTTCTTCAGCACCTTGTAGGATGCTTCGTGGACCCGCCCACCGATGACATCGAGTACCAGGTCGCAGTCTGCGACCGCGGTCGTGAAATCTACCAGGTCGTAGGCAATCGGGCGCGCACCCAGCATCGCAACCCGTTCGGCATTGCGGGAACTGCAGGTCGCGAACACCTCGGCGCCGAAGTACCTGGCCAGCTGGATGGCCACCGAACCGACGCCGCCCGATCCACCGTGAATCAATACCCGCATACCGGCGCGGACCTGTCCCGTGTCGACGATTGCATTGAATGCCGACAGGCCGACCAGCGGCAGCGCCGCCGACTCCTCGACGGATAACGTGCTTGCAGCCGGAACCGCGTATTCCTTTGCGGTAACCGCCGCCAATTCCGCCATCGAGCCGTGCTGCACGCGACTCGAAATGAAACTGACGAGTTGACCTTTCGCCAGTCCGGCGTCTCCGGCGGCGTCGCCCAATGTCACGACTTTCCCGCAACCGTCACGACCGGGTATCACCGGAAATTCCGTTGCGACGTACTCCCGCAACATGCCGTTGCGCAGTTTCCAGTCGAACGGATTCAGTGATGCCGCACGAACCTCGATCAGGATTTCGTCGACCGAGATTTCCGGATCGGCTGTGGATCCGAGGGTGAGCACATCGACGCCACCGTAACGATCATAGGACACCGCACGCATGGCGACATCGTATAACGAACCAGGGCGTGCAAGCACGCCCCGGGGTCAGAGCCGGCTCTGACCCCGGTGCGGCTATTGGTAATTAAAGGTATAGGTTGCCCCGATCTGGCGCGGCGCACCGAAATTCGCAAACGAGATCGTTCCACCACGTTGCGAGTAGATGTGCCGCACGTATTCCTCGTCGCCGATGTTCTTGCCCCATACCGCAAATTCGTGCGCACCACTGGGACTGGTCCAGGCGAGTCGCGCGTCCACCAGCGAATAGCTCGGAATCACGGTAATCGGGTTGTTGTCAGGATCGTAGAAACTGTCATCCTGGTAACGGTAGTCCACTTTCGCCGCTATGTTTGCGCCGGAAGCGAGTTCCCAGTTGTACCTGGCAAACAGGTTCACGGACAACTCCGGAGCCTGGCGCAGATCGTTGCCGGAGAAGTCGAGCCGACAACCCTGGCTCGGGTCGTTCGGATCGATGGGAACTGCCTGCGGCCCGATGCACTGGCTGGGCGCGACGATCGTCTGCGTCAGGAAGTCCTCGTACTCGGTATCGAGAAACGCAAGCGATCCGCCGATTTCGAAATTGTCGGTCGGCAGGGCCAGGAGCTCGATTTCCAGGCCGTTGATCTTTGCCGATGACGCGTTTTCCGTGAAGAATTCACCGAACGCCGCACTACTCGTGATCGGCACGTTGAAGAACGTGACCTGCAGGTCGTCGTAGTCAGTCGTGAACAGGCTGGCGTTCAAGCGAACCCGTTGGTCCGCGAGGTAGGTCTTGGCGCCGACCTCGATATTGATCGCCTCCTCGGGCTCGAACGGGACCCCGGCCCTGTCCGCCGACGACGGTGAGCCGGTGAAGCCGCCGCTCTTGAAACCGGTCGCGACAGCCGCGTACAGCATCACGTCCTCGGAAACGTCCCAGTCGAAGGCGACGCGGCCGGAGATGTTGTCCCAGTCGTCCTTGGCGGTCAGCTGGTCGAACTGCTGCACGACGACGGCGATCGGGGTCGTATTCAGTATATCGATGCTCGGAATGCCCAGCGCGGTGATCGTGCCCTGCGCATCGCCGAAGATATCGAGAAAGGCCTGCCCGGATACCGTGTACTCTTTCTCCTCATACGTATACCGCAGACCCGCGGTGATGCGCATCGTGTCATTGAGCGCCCAGGTCGACTGGCCGTAGAGTGCCCAGCTCGTCGTGTCGTTCTTCATGTCGGACACGTTGACCGGCGCCACCGCGGCGTTGCCGAGGAAATTCGGCACCGGCGCATCGCCCGGCATCCAGGTACGCCAGTCGCCGAAGTTCGAGTAATTGCCGAAGTAGAAGGACTCGGTGCGCTCCATGTCCTCGTCGGTCAGGAATAAACCGACGAGCCAGTCGTTGTTTTCCCTCGTTCCGGCAAGCCGGAATTCCTGCGTCAATTGCGTGTTGTCCTCGATCGCGGTGTCCGTCGCGTCGCGTCGGAATCCCTGGTCAGGCATCAGCAGGGAATTGTCGATACCTAGCTGGCTGTCGTTGTTGTTGGCTGCCGGCAGGCCTTCCGAATCCTCGGCCCAGTCGAAATCGTTGTGCCGCCATGCGCTGATCGAGGTGAATGTCAAGGTGTCATTGATATCCCAGTCGAATTTCGCGCTCAGCCCGAAGACCTCGCGTTTCGTCCAGCCGATGTCGTCGTTGAATGTGTTGTGCGGGTCGGTCTCGTCGACGCCGAATAACGCGCCCATGGCCTGGTTGACAGCGATTGGATTGTTGTAGTCATTGAGGTTGCCATCGGATGCGCCACTGCCGAAAGCCGGTGTGACCGAACGCGATATCACGCCGAACGGTTCGCGGTTGGTATCGCCGAGGTCGTCGTCGGCGCCATCGAAAGTAAACGTCGCCTCCACGGCATCGGTCGGATTCCAGACGAGCTGCGCACGATACGCGAAGGTTTCGCTGTCGCCGAGATCGTCTCTACCCGACGGAACGTGATCGATATAGCCGTCGGACTGGCGCCGGCTCAGCGTCAGCTTGCCGGCAAGCGTCTCTGACAGTCCGCCGCTAATGAATGCGGCGGTGTCGAACGAACTCCATTCCGCGATCGACTGGCGAAAACGAATATGCGTGTCCTGCGTGGGCTTGCGCGTGATGAAATTGATCGATCCGCCAACCGAGTTCCTGCCGTACAGCGTTCCCTGAGGTCCGCGTAACACTTCGACGCGCTCCAGGTCGAAGATGTCGAAAATTTGCGCTGTTCGGGCCGCAATGTAGACATCGTCGACGGATACCACGGTCGAGTCGTTGGCGGCGGCACCGTCTTCCTTGGTGCCGATACCCCGAATCGCTATTTCCGGCTGCCCGACACTGAAATTGGCAACGACCAGGCCGGGCGTCCGGCCCTGGATGTCGTTGAGATCCCGGATGCCGTCTTCATCGATCTGATTGCCGGTAATGGCAGTAATCGCCATTGGAATATCCCGGAGTGTCTCTTCCTTTTTCTGGGCGGTAACGATGATTTCCTCGATTTGCGCCCTGGCTGGAAGTGCCGTCAAACAGAAGAATGAGACGGCTGCGAATAATACGGCGTTACTAATGCTCGTCTTCATAATCCCCCCCGCGTAACGGGACATGGTTTCCTATTCGGGCACTTTCTTCGGTTTCGAACTAATGCCCGAGGGGGAAATTATAGTGCATTTTGACAAAGCTGGACGCCCGTCGCTATGAATCGCGCGAGTCGAGGACCCGAACTGCTGTCAGTCAGATCAAGCGCCAGGCTCGCCTTTCGCGAGCTGCTCGACTTCGCCGAGCCTGCGACATCGATGTCGCCGTAGCGCGCGTAATGCCCGGCTTGCATAAGCAAAGTCCGGAACTGTCAATCGGCCGCTTCGCTAGGGCCCAGTTCGCATCTGACGGTCTGCACATCGTACGCGGCGCGATCGGTTTGCGCGCGCTTGCTCTTGTCCGACAGCGAGACCGCGATAGTCACGAAGAACGCCGCACCAATAGAGAAAAGCGTCGGATAGGAATACGGAAAAATCGCGATCGGGTTACCCAACGCGCTCACCCATACGACCGGGCTCAAGATAATCAATACGACAACAACCACGAGACCGGTGATGCCACCGGCGACTGCACCGCGTGTGGTCAGGTCCTTCCAGAACAGCGCCAGGAATATCGCCGGAAAATTCACGCTCGCCGCGACCGCCAGTGCAATCGTAGCCAGGATGCCGACGTTGATGTCCTTGAACCACAGGCTCAGCCCGATCGTGCCGATACCGAGCAGCACCGTTACCACGCGCGATACCTTGACTTCGTCGCTGTCGGAAATGTCGCCACGGCGGATCACCTTGGCATAAAGATCGTGCGCGACTGCTGCGGATGCCGACAACAATATACCGGCCACGACCGCCAGTATGGTGGCGAATGCGACCGCCGAGATAAGACCGTAGAACAATTCACCGCCGACCACCCTGGACAAGTAAACGGAGACCATGTTGGCGCCGCCGGCGATGCGTCCGGACGCGTCGACGTAATCCGCGTCTCCCATGAGCAAGCCGATCGATGCAAAGCCGACGACGACGATCAGGCACTGGAAATAGCCGATGATCACCACCGCATAGCCGATCGAACGGCGCGCCTGTTTCGCGTCCGGCACGGTGAAAAACCGCATCAGCACGTGTGGAAGACCGGCAGTACCGCAGACGAAAGCGAGTGCGATGGAGATCACGTTGATCGGATCGTCATACAGTCCGCCAGGACCCAGGATAATCCGGCCACGCGGATGTGCCTCGGCAGCGTTACTGAACATTGCTTCAAAATCGAAACCGAACTGCGCCATCGCCAGAACAAACAGCGCGGTGGCACCGGCCAGCAGCAGTCCCGCCTTCACCACCTGCACCCAGGTCGTAGCCAGCATCCCGCCGAATGCGACGTATATCGTCATCAGGCCGCCAACGACGAGGACCGCGACGAAATACGGCAGTCCGAACAGCGTTTCGATCAGCGAGCCCGCGCCGACCATCTGCGCAATGAGATAGGGGATTGCAACGGTCAACGCGCCGACCGCTGCGAACGTCCGCAATCGCTCGGGCTGCAAACGAAATGCGACAATGTCCGCAAACGTGTAACGGCCAAGATTGCGCATGCGTTCGGCAAACGCAAACAGGATGAACGCCCAGCTGACGATGACACCGACCACGAACAGCAATGCGTCGGCACCGCCGATAAATATGAGCCCGGTCACACCAAGAAAACTCGCCGCCGACATGAAATCGCCGGCCAGCGCGAAACCGTTTTGCGCACCGGTGATCTTGCTGCCCGCGGTATAGAACTCACCGGTCGAGCGGGTGCGCTTGGCCGCCCAGTATGTGATACCGAGGCTCGCCAGGATGAAGGTGATGAAGACCAGGATCGCCGAAACATTCGGCCCCGAGCCGATCATTGCTGCGACTCCCGTCCATGCAGTCCGACGTCGTACAACCGGCCGATTACACGTATGTAGACCATGGAAAGCACGATCGCCAACGCGATCACGAGGTAACCGAGGACGATGCCCCAGGTAATCGAGGTGCCGATCGCCGGTTGTGAGAAGGCGTCCTTGAAATAGATGCCTGCGAGGCAATACGTGAAATAGATGCCAATCAGTGCACCGGACAGGCTCCAGCGCCAGCGACTTCGCTTTGCCAGCAAGCGCTGAAAATCCGGGTCACTGAATATTTCTGATTCATTTGCCACGATCAGTCCCCCCGGTGGCTGGCCGTGTCAATTCTGCGGCGAGGTCAGGCAGTTTCTTGGCGATGTCGCCGAGAATACGTTGCCTGGTGTTCGTCGGGTCGCGTTCCAGGCTCGAGCGCAATGAACGGACTTCAGCGGTCGTGTAAGGCGTAAAGCTTGCCGGCAACTGCTGCGGACTGTATTCGAGCAGCAGCCAGTTCATGAGTTCGGCCAACTCCGCATCGCCTATGGATGAGGTCGCAACACCGGGGACCTGGATCAGGAATTCCCGTCCTTCTTGCGAGTGCAGGTAATAGCCGACGAAGTCCCGCATCCGCGGCACTTCGTTTTCGAGTCCTTCGGCCCCGACAAGGTGGCAACCCTGGCAATGCAGTGTGTAATTGATGCTTGCGCGATGATCGTCGGCGCCGGCGACGATCGTCAGGCCTATTAGCAGTATCCCGACCAAAGACCTTGCGGACACCTTACTGGTCGAGCGCGGTGCCAACGACGATTGCGACGGTACAGTTATACGAATTGGCGTCCGTACCGAGACACCAGTTGAGATCGTTGGAATCCTGCGGACGGTAAATCGGCCGGTCGCCCTGGTTTCGCTGACACAGGCAATTGCCACAGGATGACTTGCCGCAGCAGTCGTTGTAGGAAATGACGTAACTGGTCTGGTCGGCCGGGTTTTCGCAGGTACCGATCCAGGTAATCGGCGACATTTCCGTACCCGGAGGACAGGTATTCAGCGAGCCGCCGCAGCAACCGCATAGGAAGCCGTCGATCGCGCAATAGCGCCAGTAGCTGCAGTCATTGGGGTCGCCGACCTCACCGGGCTGTTGCACGCCCTGCTGTCCACGGGCAACGGGCAGCAACGGCACTGCCACGGCGCCACCTGCGATCAACGTCGCCAGTTTGCCCAGGAAGCCGCGCCGCGAAGTCTTGCGCGCAACTTCGCGCGCGCCGTTTTCGGTAATACCGTCAAGCCATTTCATTGTTGCATCCTTCTGTTCTTATTGGGCAACCCAGAGCGTCAGCGGCGTCTCCTGGCCGAAATTGCCAAGCGTCCGCTGATGTTGGCCGCTTGCCGCATCGTAAACGTCGATTTCCATGTTGACATTGGTCGCGACGAGCAAGGGTTCTTCGTCCCGGGTGACATTGATCGATAGTGCGGGCAACGCCAGCTCGATGCGCTTGCTGCGGCGACCGGAATCGCGGTCGAACACCCACACTTCGACGCCGGGATCCTTGTGCGTGCCGTCGCTACCCTCGGGATGCATCAGGAAATACAGGTTGCCGGCCGAGTCCGCCGCGCCGAACAGGATGCCTCCCGGTCTCCAGCCGCCTTGCTCGTCACCGACCATCGACCAGGGCTCGCCGACGACCGGCGTCGATCCGTTAAGGTCGACCGGATAGACGTTGCCGAGGAACGTCGGAAAGTACGCGATGCCACCGTAGATTACCGGTTTCTCCATCAGCGGGTCGGCAGCGACATCGAAGAATGGTGCGGTTCTGGTGGAAGATTGCTGCCGGCCGTCATCGCCGATAGTCACCGCCATGATCGATGCGTCGGCGCATATGGAGGCGAATGCCCTGCCCGGCATCGGATAGGCGAGCGCGCAGCCGGGCGTCGGTATCTCCGCGAGAAACTCGCGTTCCACGACATCGACGACGGTCACCGACTGTGCCGGCGTGAAGTTGTACACCA
Source organism: Woeseiaceae bacterium (assembly GCA_033720315.1). Classification (GTDB taxonomy): domain Bacteria; phylum Pseudomonadota; class Gammaproteobacteria; order Steroidobacterales; family Woeseiaceae; genus SZUA-117. Next base: position 32,854 of record JAWWCT010000005.1, read on the forward strand.
ATGCGAGTTTTTCATCGTCAACGAGGCTGACATTGTAGGCGGTCGGCATGTTGCTGGAACGTTTCGGCGGGATAACGACTTCGCCGATCGGTTCGAGGCTGCTCTTGCTGATGATCGTGAGCACATCGGTTCGTTCGCCGCGTTGTCCGCGCGAGCGAAACGTCTCCGCAATGTACATTTCGGGTCGGCTCGTGGCCTGGGCGAAGTTGGCGATCAGCGAGCCATTGAAAAATCCCTTGAAGCGATCATTCGGATCATCGGAATCCGCATCGAGTACGATGAACTTGCCGTCGCTCATGTGGAAAAACGACGCGTCCGCGGCAATGATCCAGTGCGCGGGCCAGGTGTCCGGCAGGCTCTCGATGATCCCCGGCGATTCCGGCTGCAATTCCGCAAGCGCTACGGATGCCCAAAGCGATACAACGATAGTCAGTTTTTTCATTGTTTTACGCCGCTGCATTGATGACTTTGATCGAAGTATAGGCAGCAAGCCCCTCTTCGCCAAATTCCACGCCGAATCCGGAACACTTGATGCCGCCAAACGGAATGTTCGGCGCGATTTCCGCATGCTTGTTCTCGTAAACGGTGCCCGCTTCCAGAAGCGAGGCTACGCGCGCGGTTTCCTTGCGGTCGTCGCCCCAGACAGACGCGTCCAGTCCGTATTCCGTGCCGTTTGCCCGCCGAATCGCATCGTCGACGTCGCTATAGGTAATGATCGGTAACACCGGGCCAAACTGCTCTTCGTCGACCAGCCTGACGCCGTCCGAAATGCCGGTGACGAAGGTGACCGGGTAAAAATAATTCGAACCGCCGACCGGCTCGCCGCCGCAGAGTATCTTGGCACCCTTCGACTTGGCGTCCTCGACCAGCTCGATCACGCGGTCGTACTGCCGCTTGTTCTGCAGCGGGCCGAGCAGGCTCGTCTCTTCCATGCCGTCGCCCATCGGTATGTTCTTGCTGAATTCGACCAGCGCGGTCGACACGGCCTCGAGGTCGTCCTCGTGCACATAGAGCCGCTTGAGGGCTCCGCAGGTCTGGCCGGAATTGATCATCGAACCGAAAAACAGCCCTTCGACGAACTTCGACGGATCGGTGCCCGGCAACATGATCCCCGGATCGTTGCCGCCGAGTTCCAGCGTCACCGGCGTAACCCTCTTCGCCGCACTTGCCATGACTTTTTTGCCGGTTGCGATCGAACCGGTAAACACGATCTTGTCGATGCCGGGATGGTTGGTCAGATCGGCACCCAGCCCGTCGTCGCCCGAGATGACATTGACCAGCCCGGCCGGCAATACGGTGTTCATCAGTTCGACCATGCGCAGCGTGGAGAGCGGCGTAAACGGCGACGGCTTGATGACGACCGTATTACCCGTGCGAATACCCGGCACGATGTGCCAGATGGCGATCATCAGCGGCCAGTTCCACGGTGTGATCGAACCGACGACGCCGAGCGGCTCGCGCTTCATCACGACTTTCTTCTCGTCGGTGTCCTCGAGCACCTTGTCCGGGAGGCTCAAGGATGCCGTAAAGCCGGCCCAGCCGCTGCAGCCGCCCAGCTCGAAGTTCGAACCGAGACCGCCGAGCGGTTTGCCCTGTTCCCTGGTCAGCAATACCGCGAGTTCCTCGGCATTGTCGGCGACCACCTTGGCAATCGCCTGGCAGGCTTCCGCGCGTTGCTCGTCGCTCGAATAACGCCACGACTCGAACGCCTTGCGCGCCGCGGCAACCGCCTGGTCCAGGTGCGTCTTCGTGCCGACCGGCGCCTGACCGACGATTTCCTCGGTGTTCGCGGGGTTGCGGATATCGGTGTACGAGTCCGCGGTAACCGTTGCCCCGCCGATCGTCATTTCGTATTTCTGCGTCATTGCATGTTCCTCTCAATTCTTCGATAGATATTCGTCTGCCAGTCCGCACGCCATTTCGACCAGCATCGGCGTCAATTCCCTCGCCGTCTCGGTTTCCTGGCGGGTGTGTACCCAGCCGAGATAGGTAAAGCCGCGCGCCAGGAAGAACAGCGGCATCAGTTCGAGTTGCTGGTCGGCTAATTGCCGGTGCGCCCTGTATCCCTCGATGAGCGCCTCCTGCGCCTGCTCAAAATAGCGTTCACCCTGGATGAAGTACAGCGATGTCACGAGTTCGAACAGATGCCAGCCGAAACCGGCGTCGTCGAAATCGATGAGCCGCAACCGATCACCGTCGACCATGATATTTTCCGGCGAGAAATCCGCATGGATCATGCTGTACGTTCCCGGCGATTTCGCGAGGCCACTGAGTCCGTCGAACACCGCGTCGCGGCCCCGTGTCAGCAGATCGCGCTCCCCGTCCGTGGCCGCCTCGAGCTTCCAGAACTGGCCCCAGAACGGCTGTTCTCCGGCCAGCCCGTGCGCATCCCAGGCATGGCGCGTAAACCCGCGCGGCAATCGCCAGCTCACGGCCTGGTTGTGGACCTGTGCTGCCAGCTCGCCGATCGTTCGATACATTCCGACGACACTGGCTTCGTCGGCAATACCCTCCTCGACCGAGCCGAGCTGTTCACCGTCGATCCATTCGAACAGGTCGACCTGGATCGGCCCCGGAAGACCCTCTGCCTCATGAGTGACAAACAATTCACCGGCAACGGTCGGCACGATACCGGGCACCGTGATCCCCGCATCATCGAGTGCCTGCATCCATTGCAGCTCGGAGCGCAACTCGTCATCCGTGTGATAGCCGTAGCGGTGCAGGCGGATCGCCCGTCGCGGGCCGTCGTGTTCGACACTGAACACCGCATTCTCGCGATACTTGATCAGTGCCAGTTTCGCATCAACGATGTTCCAGTTGGTCAGTGCCTGTTGCGCCGCGGCTGCGAGCCGCTGTGCCTGGCTATCTGCGTCAATGTCGAAAAAATCCGTCATTCATTCCTGCCTATGCGCCGGCCAGTACCTCATCGAGCGTCGCCATCAGCTGATCCGCATTTTCTTCGGAGAAACATAACGGCGGACGCAATTTGAGCACGTTATCGTGCTCGCCGATTTTACTCATCAGGATGCCGCGGTGGCGCATCTCGTTGACGATTTTTCTTGCCGCGCCGGCATCTGCTGCCTTGCTTCGCCGATCGCAGACGAGATCGATGCCGAAGAACAGGCCGCGTCCGCGAACGTCACCGATCAGTTCGTGCTTCGCTTGCAGGTCTTTGAAACCCTGCAGGACGTAGCGGCCGACCACTGCTGCGTTTTCGACCAGTCCTTCCTCGTCGATGACCTCGAGCACCGTCTTGCCGACCGCACAGGAGACCGGGTTGCCGCCGGTGGTATTGAAATACATCTCGCGCCTACGGTAGTTGTCCAGCAATTCGCCGCGCGCCACGACGCCTGCGATCGGATGGCCCGCGCCCATCGGTTTGCCGAGCGTCAAAATGTCCGGAATGACGGCGCTGGACATATGCCCCCACCACTCGCCGGTGCGGCCGAATCCGGACTGTACTTCGTCGGCGATATACAGGCCGCCCGCATTGCGTACCAGGCCGATCGCCTTTTGCATGTATCCCTCGGGAACGTCCGGCAGGCCTTCGTTGGCGAATATCGGGCAGACGATCATGCCGGCAAGCTTGATACCGCTTTTAGCGAACGATTCGATCGCACGGCCCACTTCCCCGGCATACGCATCGGCCAGCGCTGCTCCTTGCACGTCGTACTTGGCGCGATACGCATCCGGCCAGGAGACCATACGAATGTGCTCGCCGTAACCTTCGAACGGTTCGAAAATCGAATTGAGTTGCGAGACCGCTGCCGTGTTGCCGTGATAGGTAGCATTGGTGCAGATGAAGCCCGTACCCCCGGTGTTCAGTTTCGCAACGCGCAACGCGAGTTCGTTCGCCTCGCTGCCGGTACAGGCCAGCACCAGGCGATCCAGGCTGTCGTCGAATTTTCCGAGCAGTCGCTCTGCGTAATCGAGTATGTGCTCGTCGAGGTAACGCGTGTGCGTGTTCAGGGTCGCCGCTTGCGTGCACAGCGCGTCGACGACTTTCGGGTGGCAATGCCCGACGCAGGGTACGTTGTTGTAGCAGTCGAGGTACCTGCGACCGTCGGCATCGTAAAGCCAGACGCCTTCTCCGCGCACCAGGTGCACCGGCTCGTCGTAGAAAAGCGGGTTTCCCGGACCGAGCAGTCGCTCCCGTCTTTTGATCAGTGCCTGGATATCGCTCATCGTTTGCTACGACGACCCCGCGACCTCCTTGATGCCTTCGAGTTCCTCGAGGAACACCGGGCTTTCAGGAAGTGTCGAGCCGCCGTCGACACAGATCGTCTGGCCGGTGATGTAGCGTGCCTCGTCGCTGGCCAGGTACAGCATGCAGTAGGCGATATCCTCCGGATCGCCGATGTAACCCGCCGGGATGTAACTGGCCATCTGCTTCAGTCCTTCCTCGTCGGCGAGAATTTCCATCGCCGCGGTGCGGATATAGCCGGGCTCGACACCGTTGACGGTGATGTTGTCGCGCGCCAGCTCGATTGCCGCTGTCCTGATGAAGGCATTCATGCCGCCCTTCGATGCCGCGTAATAGGAAGTGCCCGGCATGACGACGCGGGGACCGGTCACCGATGAGGTAAACAACAACCGGCCGCCGCCACGCTTCTTGAAATAAGGGATCACTGCTTTCGACAGCCGAAAGCAGGCTTTCAGGTTCACCGACAACACGGTTTCGAGATCGTCCTCGGAATACGCCTCGACGGGCCCGCCGAGGAAGGAGGCTGCGTTGTGCACCATGATGTCGATGCCGCCCCATTTATCCACGGTCTCGGCGACCGCTCGCTCGACGTTGTCGAGCTGGCCGATGTCGACCGCACATAACGCGGCGGTGCCGCCGGCTTTTTCGATGTCTGCGACGGTCGACTCACCGTGTTTCGCAGTGCGTGTCGCAACCATGACCTTCGCCCCGGCCCGGGCAAATACCCGGGCGATGCCGGCGCCGATACCCTGGCCACCACCGGTGACGATGGCTACCCTGTCTTCAAGTCGTCCGAACATCTGCAACTCCCGAACTGAATGATTTCCTTTGCGCTAATACCGGCGGCAGGATCAACAACAGGCTGGCCACGAACAGGCCCGCGCCTAGCCAGTTGACGTTGATGTAGTCGCCCTCGGAAATGACCGTCGCCGCAAGGCCCGGTCCGAACGCCAGTCCCACCATTTGCATGGCGACGGCGTAAACGACCACGCGGCCGCGGCGATCGAAACTGGCCATCGCGGCCAGCAGGAACGGGTGGGTCAGGTTCCAGGCGAAGTTGTAGGCACACACGACCACGGCGAACAGCACGAATTCGAAATTACCGACGAGAAAATACAGGCATGCCGCGCCGCCGAGGATGCCGACTGTCAACGGCATCGATCGACCGAAACGATGCGACATGATTGCCGCCAGCATCGCGCCGGCAATGCCGGCAAACTGCGATAACGTCAGGCCGTTCGCCACCGCCTGTTCGCCGAGACCGCCCGAGAGACCGATCAGGAACAGGTAGGCCCAGACCACGCCCTGCGCAAGAAAGTAGGCGAGCATCGCAAACAGCGCGAGGGTCTTCATACCGACTGTGAGATTCACGGCATCCTCCTCGACCTGCGCCACACTTTCCCCGGTCTTCGGCAGGTATTTGAGGACCGGCAAGGCGCACAGCGGGAACAATGCAAAAAACCACAACACCCCGCTCATGCCGGCGAGCGCGTACACGGACGGCATCGCCCACAAGACGATGGCGCCGTAGGTCAACACCCACATGATCAGCAGGCCGAAATTTCGATCCGGGTTGCTCGTCAGGCCGACGATCGCGAAGCTCAGGCTGACCAGGCTGCCGGCGCCCAGCCCCGCGATGAAACGCAGCGCAACAAACGTGTTGAGGTCGGTGGTGATCGTGCACATCGCGTTGGCCAGGAACATGACGATCAGCGAGCCGAACATGACGCTGCGCCAGTTGACGCGGTGCGCGATGAAGGTCATGAGTATGGTGGTCGCGGCGAGCCCGAACATTTCGGCCGATGCCGTGTATCCCGCGCCACGGTCATCGAAGCCGACGTATTCGACCAGTCCCTGCACGAAGCCCGGCTGCACGATGAACACTTCCGGCGCGATGACGCCGATCAGGAAAACGGACCACAGCGATTGCCGGGAATTGATGTCGATGTGATCGTCGTGATTGAGGATTCTTTTAATCATTGTTATTTGATCCGATAAATCGACGAAGCGGATAAAAAGGGCGCCCCGAAGGGCGCCCGTTATTTCCTAACTGTTCAAGCTACCAGCTAACGCGCAAATTGACTCCCCAGGTCATCGGCGGCGCGTAGTAACTCGTGGTTCCCAGCTCGCCGAGATCCAGCGAATACTGCAGGTAGGTCTCATCGAACACGTTCTTGATATAACCCATCACGCTGTAGCGCTCGGTCGCCCAGGTCACGCTGAGATTCGACACGTTGTACGATTCCTGCAGCGAACCTGAGCCGTTGGTCACCTCGAGGAACTGATCGTCGTTGTAGACGCCGTCGAACTGGAACGCCAGGTTGCCTTCGCCCACATCGAAGTTGTAGCGGAACAGGTAATTGGTGCTGAATGCCGGTGCATTCGGCAATTCCGCGTCGCGGATGATCGTGCCGCCGGCACCGCCGCCCGTCAGGATCGCCGCCGCGCCGAGGATCTCGTCCACCTCGGACTCCATGAACGAGGCGCCGAGGATGATGTCCCAGCCGTCCATGGGATACCAGAACAGTTCCAGTTCGCCGCCGAACGCGTCGGCATCGGAGTTGAAGATGAACGGTCCGCCACCAGCGAGCGAGAACGCCTGGTAATCCTCGTAATCGTAGAAGAATGCCGTGCCGTTCAGGCGGAACGTGTCCCGTTCGGTCTTGAAGCCGACTTCGTAGGCCCACAGCACCTCTTCCACGTGCTGGAAGGTGTCCGGCGTGATATTCGGGCTGCCGCCGATCGACCAGTTGCCGCCCTTGATTCCGCGGTTGATGGAGCCGAAGACGATGGTGCCGTCGGATACGCTGTAGTTCAGCGCGACGCGCCCTGCCCAGTCGCCGTAATCCACCTCGTCGACACCCGGCCGGGTCGCGACAAAGCCTTCCTCGGTTTCGATGGTAAGCGGTACCGGGTTGAAGTTGTCTGTAAACTGCAGCAACCAGTCGATGTCCTTGTTGTCCTGCGACCAGCGTGCGCCGACCGTCAGTGTCAGGTCGTCGGTCAGGTCGATATCGGTCTGGCCGAACACCGACCAGTTGCGCGATTCGATCAGGTAGTCCTGGAAGCTCAGCGCGCCTTCGAAGCCGTTGAAAGGATTTGCTGTCGCCAGCGCGGTATCCACACCGCCGGCATCAACCACCCTGCCCGTGACCACGACCTGGCCGAAGCCCGGCGCGCCGGTCACGGAGGTGCCGCCGTCCCATTCCATGTCGAGGTAGTAGAAGCCGACCTGCCAGCGGCTGCGATCCGTCTCACCCGCAAGCCGGAGTTCCTCGGAGCCCTGCGAATAGTCGACAAAGGTCTGGAAGGTCAGAATCGGAATCGCCAGCGCATCACCGTCCTCGTCATAACTGAAGTCGTTATTCATGATATTGGTGATCGAAGTCAGGGTCATGCCGTTGTCGAATTCGTAATCGAAACGAGCAGTGGCGCTGTTCTGCTTGCGGTCCATGAAGCCCGGGTGCTCGTTGTAGTGCACGTGCTCGTCGGTTATCTCGCCGAACAGGTCGATGACGCCGGGGTTGGTGATGGTGCGGCCTTCCGCGTCGACCTCGCAAAGCGTGTCATTGGGCGGAGGCTGGAACGGGCAGTTCTCGAACACGTAACCGCCGGTCGGGATCTCGTTGTCCCTGGAATACTTCACCCAGAAGCTGCCGGTCAACTGGTCGGAAAAATCCACCTGCAAATTGCCGCGCAAGGCGTAACCGTTGAGGCCGCCGATGTCCTGGCCACTGCCCTCGAAGAGCGTCGGTCCGCCACCGGGGACGATCGTGTCGACCGATTTGATGTAGCCGTCCTGCTCCATCCAGCGGCCCGCGATACGGTAGCGGGCATTTTCACCGAGGCTGCCGCCGACTGCCGATTCCAGACCGCCACGGCCAAAATCTCCGATTTCAGCCTCAATGTAGGCGTTCAGCTCCTCGTCGGATGCATCGCGGCTTATATAGTGAATCAGTCCACCGGTCGCGTTGCGGCCGAACAGCGTGCCCTGCGGTCCGCGCAAAACTTCCACGCGTTCGAGGTCGAACATCTGGCCGCTGATGCCATTCAACGAACCCACGTACGCATCGTCGACGTACACGGCAACCGGGCCTTCGTTGTTGTCGTTGAACGTGTTCTGTGAAATGCCACGCAGGTTGAAAATAGTCAGTTTCGGCGACCATGCATTGAGCTGCAGCGCCGGCACCTGCTGGGTGATCTCCGTGAAATCGGACACGCCAAGCGCATCGAGCTGCTCACCGGAGTAGGCCGTCACCGAGATCGGCACTTCCTGCAGGTTTTGCTCACGCTTTTCCGCCGTGACGACGATTTCCTCGAGTAGCTGCGAGTAGCTCGGTGCGGACATTGCGCCGGCCGCAATAGCCAGCAGAACACAGCGGATGGTTGCAGCGCCGCGGCGAGATTCAGGTCTTGCTGTGAGTTTCATGGTTGGACTCCCCCGTAGGATGTCTGATTGATTGCCTGCGAATTCGTCGGTGAATTTATCGATTTATTGCTGATTGGTATTGTTCCCATGTAAACGATCACCGGGTCGTCAACATGGCCAGTAACGCAAGTTTAAGGCCATTCACGCCAAATTTCGACGAGCTTTTGCCCTTAAAACAAGGCGATCGCTCCATATGTTCCGTAATCTGCATCAGGCTCGACGCGCTGGCCGGCTCGGCCGTCGTGCAGTGCGCGTCAGCCCCGAAAGGGGCCGATCGATTGTTGTCGAGTCCGCCGCTCGGCAAGCCCTCATTGACAAACAGCCGTGCCGCTGGCTTCCTCGGCCACAGGCCTAATACACCTGCAGATCCGAATTGAGCCCCCCGGACACCCTTGTCGCTCGGCTGCCTGAAGGACCTGTGGATATCGTCGGCGATGTCCACGGCGAATTCGAGGTGATGCAAGCACTGCTGCATCAGCTGGGCTACGACGCGCACGACCAGTCGAACTCTGGTCGAACACTCGTATTTCTCGGCGACCTGGTGGACCGTGGGCCGGACAGCCCGGCGGTCGTCGACAAGGTGATTGAGCTGGTGCGACGCGGTCAAGCGTTGTGCCTGATGGGTAACCACGAGTTGAACCTGATCATTGGCCAGCACCTGCCAGGTAACGGTTGGTTTATCCAGCCAAATTCCGCGGAAAAACCCGGCGAATTCGACTCCCGGCAGGTCGCTCCGGAAAAAATCGACGAATACCTCGCATTCTTCGAGTCGCTTCCGGTGGTGCTCGAAAACGAGTCGCTGCGGCTTGTGCATGCCTGCTGGCACCCGCCGTCGATTGCGGCACTCGAGCGTGACGCATACCGCGATCTATCGATTCGCGAGCTGTACCGACGCTACGAAAACGACCTGCAGAAAAAACTGCATGACGCAGAACTGGCACACATGGTTGAACAGGAAGACCGATTTTACGGCGTTGCCCTGAGGGACCCTGAATGGTCAGCAGAAATTCTTCCCGCACATGCCGAGGCGGAAGTCATTTCACAAATGAACAATCCGTTTCGGGTGCTGACCTCCGGTTCGGCTCATATCGCGACCGAACCCAGTTTTGCAGCGGGTAAATGGCGCATGACGGACCGCACGAAATGGTGGCAAGACTACGACGACGATGTTCCGGTCGTCATCGGCCATTTCTGGCGCCGCTTCGATACGGCAAGCGAGCGAATTTCCGGCGTGTTCGGCAAGGACGTTTTCGAGGGGATCCCGAGTCATGCCTGGATGGGCAAACGAAAAAACGTGTATTGCGTCGATTACAGCGTGGGGCAGCGACATGTCGAGCGGCGCCGCGACCCCGAGACCCTGGAATTTCATGGCAAGCTGGCCGCGCTGCGCTATCCGGAGTGGGAAGTGCATCACGACGACGGCACCGTCGTGCCTGTTGCCTAGCTAAAAAGACTGAATATCGCGGCTAAAGCCGCTCCCACGGGCATACTCACAAACTCTGTGGGAGCGGCTTTAGCCGCGATCACTCAACACGAATCCTTGCCGGCCTGCCGGCTGCGCGACAGGCTCGAACGGCCGTTGTCGTAGCGATAGGTGTAGAGCATCTCGCCGCCGCGGTACAGACAGTGCACTTTGATCTCGTGCCGGCTCGGATGCTTCTGGCCGTATAACTCGATTTCATCGCCGACGGCGACGGATTCCTCGCCGAAGCCGAATCGCCGGTTACGCGCCGGCGGTGCCAGCAGCAGGTTCCATTCCTGCCCGGTGTCGTCGGTCGCAATGAGCCGGTCGTGCGGATTGCCGAGCTTTAGCTCGGTGACCGTCATGGTCATTTCGATGACCTGCCGGTAGCCGCTCCAGCCGTGGTGCGCGAACGCCGACGATGCAAGAACCAACATCGCCGTCGCAATATATGGGGTCAGACCCCAATTAATTTGTCGCTGTCGCATATTTTGATATTCGGGGTCTGACCCCTACCTGTCGATGTTGATGATCACGACCGCCGGTTCGTCCGTCAGCCCGTAATACTCCAGCCGAAACTGGTTGCTGGTATACGCCGGTCCGCGCGGCGAGCCTTCGTGTAGCTGCCGCAGGATGCCGACATTTCCTAGTGAGAGTATCTGGCCAGGCTTAAGTTCCTTGCCGGATTCGGCAAGCTGGTCGCGTATCCAGCGCACCACGGTGATCGGCTCGTACCAGCCCTGCATCTGGCCGGACTGGATCTCCGTGTCGTGCTCATCGTAGACGGCGAAGGTCATATTGTTCAGTTTGTGCAGCCATTCCTCGGTGGGCTTGATGGGCACCGGATCGCCGGTAAACGACAGCCGTGTGCCCATGTTGGCGACGATCGTCCCGTTGACGGTGCGTGTATCGGGTTCGTAAAAGGGATCGGGTATCTCCGCAAACGGAATCACGGCATCCAGCCCGGCAAGAATTTCGATGTCGGTCTGTGCGTCGTTGATCGAGGCATTGCCGACGCGCAGCGCCAAGTCCGCCTCGAGGAAGCCGCGTCGAAACTGGTCGAGCCGCACCGCCGTGCCGCTCGGCCGCAGCATCCCTTCCAGTATGTAGGCGCGAATGCCCTCCGGCGGAAAGGTCGGGAATCCCGGCCCCGGGCTGTGGCCGCCGGTCTTGTAGCCGACCACGGCGCCGAGCATCGGCTCGAAGATTTTCACCATCTCATCCTGCCAGCGATAGGCGTCGGCAAGCGTCATCTCGTGGAGGAATCCCTTCATCGGCCGGTAGTTCATGAAGTCTTCTGCCATCTGCTCGAGTTCCGCACGAATCTGTTCGTCGCTGGCCGGTCGTGCCACGCTGTAAAAGTTGATGCGCCGCCCGTCCTCGTAAATCAGTTCGTGCAGGTACATCGTGTTCTTGCGCCGCCCATTCTGTCCGCTCGCATGAATCCTCGCACCGACCTCGAGGCGTTCGCGCGGCACGCCACGTCTCTCGAGCGTGGTGCTGCCTACCGTTTCCAGCAGCCAGTAGTTCGTTTTGCCGTCACTCGTACTCTCACGGACCAGCAGCGCGGTATGTGGATTCATGTAGCGCACCCGTTCGACGACGCCGTCAACCGAGACAATTTCGTCGGTGAAATTTGCGGACGTGGCATGATGTGCGCCTGCACCAGGTGGGATGCAACCGGCCAGGACGGCAAACAGTACTTTTCTCATCTCGCTTCACCATCATTCGACTGGTTCAGTTTTTCGAACCAATCGTAATCCGCACCTTCGCAGTTGTACGGCAGTATCTCCCCCTCGTCCACGCGTTTGAATCGATGGTCGATGACGAATGGCCTCTCAAACAGCGTTTCATCCTCGTAGGTGAGCTGCATATATAAGGTGTCACCGTCGAGCCAGAACTCCTCGATCGCCGTGGTATTTTCCGATTGAGGAATACCGCGAGACGTGCGAATGAAACCGGGCGAGTGCCGGTGCGTCTCGATGATCAGGCGGTCGCCGGCATATCGCCCGAGTGACGAACCCATTTTTTTGAAGTACTGGCCAGAGACATTTCGTGTACTCGGTGTATCGTGCACGCTGCGCGCATCCCCGAGCGGTACCACGCGACGCAGGTCGAACAGCTCGTAGCTGATGAGGACTTCAGCGGATTCCTGTCGGATCAGGAATCGCGAGTTCGGGTTCGCCCAAACTCGCGACAAGCTGGCAGGTTCGCATTCGAGGCTCGGGTCATCGTTCAGCAGATCGTATTCCGCCTGGATTGCCAGCGCATTGTCCGTCATGACGAGTTCCCGCTCGCTGGCTCGCCCGTCGAGCACCCAGATTCCCGATAGGTCGGGCTCGGCGGCGACGCAGTTGATCGACAGGCAAAAAAAAGCTGCTGTGAGACATTGAATTCTCATCAGCAGCTTCTAACACTTTGGGCCTGGTACGTCGAGTCAGACCTCGGGGGAATCAAATGGTAGCCGACTCAGGCGGCGACCAGTTTCGCCTTCGGATCGGTTTTGCCTTTCGGCTTTTCGGCGGGCACTTCCCAGTCGTCGGGTATCTGTGAGAAATCGAAAAACGGTTGCTCGTCGCCTTCCTCGATCGCCTGCTGAACCTGCTTGTAGAATTCGCCGCCGGCCTTGTTCGAGAATGTAATCTCGACATCCTTCGCCTCGTCTTCGGTTTGCGGACGCTCGCAATATTCCGGAAACGTGGCTTCGCCGGCATGTCCGGACGCGTATCCTTTGGCAAACATCTGCTTCAAGATGCCGAAGCCGTCGTCCTGAACCAGCACGTCACCGCGCGGGTGGCCACCCAATGACTTCATGTGGCGAATGAATTTGTCGAGGTCGTAGCAGTCGTAGGCCACGTGCTGGCAGGAATGGTCGCCGTGCTTCTCGACAAAACTCGTCACCTGCGACTTCTCCGCGCGGTCGATACCCTCGATCAGCGCGATACCAAAATCGCCGTAGTCGATGCACCAGATCTTCATGCTGCTGTTCGGGTCGCCGGGTCGCGCGTCGTCGATGCGCTTGATCAGCGTGCCGCCTTCCACCTCGATGTGGAACCAGGCCCATTTCTCGATGTTGCCCTTTTCGACGGCGTAGGAAACGTGGTCGATCTTCCTGAGGTATGACATGGCAGCCTCCAGCGTGTTGACTGGGCCACAGTGTAGGAGAAACGGCAGGCAGGGTGTCGGCGTTTTTCCGGTATTTTGTTAATATTCTCACAGAAATTTCTGGTAAAATCCGATTTTCTCGCAGGATATTTGCGTTTTGGATCGATTCGACACAGCAATCCTCTCGGCACTGCAGGACGACGGACGCATCACCTGGACCGAGCTCGCCACGCACGTGAACCTGTCGGCGAGCGCGGTTCAGCGGCGCGTCGAAGCGCTCATTGAGCGCGGGGTGATCGGCAATTTCACGGTCAACCTGAGCGAGCTCGCGCTGGGTCACGCGGTCAAGGCATTCGTGACGGTGAGCGTCGAGCGCAAGGACACCAAGCTCGCGGAAACGTTTCGCCGCCGGGTTCGGGAACACCCCCAGGTGCAGGCCTGTTACATGCTGTCGGGGTCGATCGATTTCATTCTCGAGGTAGTGGCGCGCGACCTGGACGCCTTCGCACGTTTCATCGATGGCGAACTATTGAGTATGCCGGCCGTCAAGGACGCCTCATCGTCGATCGTGCTGAAGGTCGTCAAGCCGAGAAAGACGATGATCAGCTAGCGTCCGTTACCACCCGCGTTTTCTCGTTGGCATGCAACATGCGCATCAGTGCAAAGCTGGTGATCACGCCTATCGCCGCGAAGATCGCAAGAAACATGAAGTAGTGCTGGTGGCCAGGCAGTCCCGGCGAGCGATCCAGCAGTATGCCGCCCACCAGGGCGACGAACACGTCCGGCGTGTAACCGATGAACGAAACGATGCCGACCGCCGTGCCGGTCACCGAGGCAGGTACCCTCGCTTCCTCGAACAATGCGAAATACAGTCCACGGAGTCCATTGATCATTAATGCTGCAAGCAGGGTATTGATAAACAAAAACCACGATAAACCGGGAATCGGTGTCGTCAGTGCAAAGCAAAGATGCGACGCCAGCAGCACACAGAAAATCAACATCGTGACTCGTGAGGCGAGAAACCGGTCACCCAGCAGTCCTGCGCCGATCGGTGCAATCACTCGCATCCAGGCGCCGATGGTGACCATCTTCGACGCCTCAACCTCATCGACGCCATACGCCTGCACGGCAAAGAGCGAGTAGTTATCGAAACCCTTGTAGCCGACATAGGCGCAAACGACGATTACGGCTTGCAGCCACACCGCGGGAATCCGCAAGACCCGCATGACATGTTGAAACACGTTCTCCGAGTTCGGCTTCCATTCCGCCAGATCCTGCGAGCCGGCCGGATGACCGTCGGAAATCACGAACCAGACGAGAAAGCCGGTAGCGGCCGTCACGGCGGTGTAACCGTAAATCACCAACCTCAGGATATTCTCTCTTTCATTGACGCTTGCTGCCGAATAACCATCGGGAAATGCCAGGCCGAAAGCGAGAACGCCCAGTGACGCCAGTACCGCGGCCAGCAGTCCTCGCCCGCTGTCGAGCAATCCATATGCCCGACCCTGCTTGTCCACGCCTCCCCAATCACGGGTCGCACGAATCAGCGCGGCCCAGAACAACAATATGGTCGTCACGCCGAAGAATCCCCACAGGAAAACGGCGCCCCGGTACCCGGGAAACGTCGCCATGTACAGGCCACCGGCGGCCGTCGCCCATAATGACGATGCCAACAATTTGCGCGCAGGAAACCGGTCGGCCAACGGACCACCGAGGAAATAGCTCACCATCGCCATCACGCCGTAAGCGCCCTGTGCGGCACCGAGCTCGGTATTGGTCAGCTGAAATACGTCGAGGATGATCGGCCGGAAAAAACGCGTCAGGTTAAATGGCAGCACAAAGACTGCTTCACCGGCCACCACCAGTGCCAGCATGAACCAGAAACGGTGTACCGAGCTGGATTTGTCAGACACTTTCCGGGTAATCCTCCCGTCAGCGGCGGATCGGAAAAAGGGCCCCGTGGGGCCCGTTTTTCACAGCTGGTGGTGATGGGTGGAATTGAACCACCGACCTACGGGTTATGAGTCCGTCGCTCTGACCATCTGAGCTACATCACCGTAATTCAAGTAAAAAGTGCGCTGGCGGTCAGCATTTTATGCCAAAACCCGGCATCGCACTAAAGATCAATTCGCACCGACCGATTTCCGAATTTTCAGATTCAGGGCGAATTGGGGGGGAGCGCGAATTGTCCCGTTCCGCGGGCGACAGTGTCAAGGAGACCGGTCCGTATTCGCTGCGTCTAGCGGCACTCGAAACTCTCCGCGCGGTCCACGTCGCCCGCCCCGAGGTAGCTGGCCACTGCGGGATACGGGCATAGCGGCCGGGTCCTGACGGTCCCGCCGTCGTCGATTCTCTTCGCGGGAATGACATCCGGCGCCTTGCCCTGCTCTACCCAGTTGATGAGCGCCGTCATGCCGTCGAAACGGTCGACGTTCAGACCACCGCGGCAGTGAAACATGCCGGGAATCATGTAGAGGCGGGCAAACTCACCGGTTTCGGCGCCATATCGCTCTCGCAGTCTTTCGTAATAGTCGACCACCAGGTACGGATTGACGCCGATATCTCCCCAACCGGTGTAGATCAGCAGTTTGCCGCCGCGATCCCGGAAGCTTTGCAAGTCGGGATCGACCGCGGAAAGCATTGGTCGCTTGAGTTCCATTCGTGGCAACACATCGTCCAAGTCGATGTCACGCCAGTCGAGCGCCGGGTCGTCCCGATCGAGCAGCAAGTAGCGAAACCAGTCCTGCATCACGTCACGCATGACGATCCCGCCGTTGGCGCCGGGAATGATGCGATCGACCCAGGCAGAGGCATCTTCGGCGGGCGCAAAATCATCGCCGGCGTAACTCTGTCCCGCAAGCTCGGCGCCGATCGGGATCCCCGGTGCCAGTTGTTGACCGTTGTGAAACAGGCCGCCATAGAGCATGGCCAGGCCGTCGATCTCCGAATCGGTAAACCCGTTCTCGCCGCCGGAGTCCTGTGGCAGGTCGCGGCGCGGCTCGAAGTCGATGGCGGCCGGGTTGCCGATGACGCCATCGACCACGCCGTCCACGCCGTCGTACTTCCGCATGATGATCTCGCCGAGCAATTGCACGCGTTGCGCATCGAATTGCATGACCTGCTGCGCCCTCTGGTTGTGCCAGATGTGCAGCAACAAGGTCGGCGGGTCAAACACCGGTGCGCCGGCCAGGATGCCGTCGAAGTCCTCGGGAAATCGCTGCGCCGCTTTGAATCCCTGGCCACCGCCGGTGGAGCAGCCATCGAAGTACGAATGGGTCGGCGCTTCGCTGTAATAGCGCGCAGCAAGTTCCTTGACCACGACCGTGTTCAAATGCAGGGCGCGATAACTGTAATCGATTTCGCGTTGCTCGCTGTCATATGCCCAGCGGCTGCCGGGCCAGGCCGCGGCGTCATGACCGCCATTGCTGAACGTCGTAATGAAACCGAGTCGCAACGCGGCGTTGCGTTCTCGCATGGCCATGTTGCCCCGCACCGACTCGCCCGCATCGCCGCCGTTGCCGCGCACATACAGGCGGCCGTTCCACTTTGCGGGAAAGCGCGCTATGAACTCGATTTCCGGATCGATGATGCCGAAGACCTGGCACTGGTCGGGAAGCTCGCGGGATTCTGCGATCCAGCGAACCGAGGTGATGCGCGCTTCCACGTCGTTTACCCGCAGCAATTCGGCGCAGCTCAGCGCCGGTTCACGAAGATTCTTTTGCACATCGACCAACAGGCGGTCGGTTTCCGTGAAGCTTGCGCCGTTGCCCCAGGCCGCGGGCCAGCCGCCCGCCAGGATCAGCGGCATGAGGCACTTCAGGATCCTGTTCATGGTCTGGCAGTTTATCTCAGACGTTGAAGCGAAAATGGATCACGTCGCCGTCCTGTACGACGTAATCCTTGCCCTCGAGGCGCAGCCGGCCGGCCAGCCTGGCGCCCTGTTCGCCGTTGCCGCGAACGTAATCGTCATAGGCGATGACTTCGGCACGAATGAAGCCGCGCTCGAAATCAGTGTGGATTTCCGCCGCGGCCTGAGGTGCCCGTGCGCCGATCCTGGTTGTCCAGGCACGCGCTTCCTTGTCGCTCGCGGTAAAGAAAGTTTGCAGGTTGAGCAGGCGGTAGCCACAACGAATGACCCGGTTCAACCCGGGTTCGTCAAAACCCAGCGACTGCAGGAACTCGGCTTTGTCCGCATCGTCGAGGCGCGCAATTTCGGCCTCCAGCGCCGCGCAGACGACGACGAATTCCGATCCCTCACGCCTGGCCAGCTCGTGCACGCTGTCGAGGTACGGATTGCCATCCAGGCCGTCTTCGTCCACGTTCGCAACGTACATGACCGGCTTGTCGGTCAGCAGGTGAAACTCACCGACCTGTCTTCTTTTGTTTTCGTCCAGCGACATCGTGCGCACCGGCAAACCGGTGTCCAGATGGTCCCTTACCGTGATCAGCAGGTCGCGCAACGCGATGGCGTCTTTCTCGTTGGTTTTCGCGTTTCGTTCGGCTTTCTCCAGCCGGCGATTGACGGACTCGAGATCCGCAAGCGCCAGTTCGGTGTTGATGATCTCGATGTCGTGCAGGGGATCGATCGTGCCTGACACGTGCGTCACGTCACTCACGTCGAAGCAACGCACGACGTGGGCAATCGCATGCGTTTCCCGAATGTTAGCCAGGAAACGATTGCCGAGTCCCTCACCTTCCGAGGCACCCTCGACGAGCCCGGCAATGTCGACGAATTCCACGGTCGTCGGAACGGTCTTTTTCGGCTTTACGATGTCGCTGATCACAACGAGCCGCGGATCCGGTACGGGTACGATGCCGACGTTCGGGTCGATGGTGCAAAACGGGTAATTCTCGGCGGGAATTTCTGCGGCCGTCAGCGCATTGAACAGGGTGGACTTGCCGACGTTTGGCAGGCCGACGATGCCGCATCTGATGGCCATGGATGATCAGTCTTCCGTATGCAATTTCTTCATGGCCGCGTTGAGGCCCTCACCGGCCAGGACCGCCATGATGTCGGCCGCTTCGTCGACATTGCCGCGAATAGCGGCTTCGTTGTCGCGCGATGCTTTTTTCAGAACGTAGTCGGTCACTTCGTCCTTGTGCCCGGGATGGCCGACGCCGAGGCGCAACCGCATGAAGTCGGCACCGCAATGTCGAATGACGTCGCGCAGGCCATTGTGCCCGCCATGGCCGCCGGCAAATTTCAGGCGTACCGTGCCCGGCGGCAAATCGATTTCGTCGTGCGCCACCAGCAACCGGTCGGGCGACTCCTTGTAATAGTCCAGGAAGCCGCGTAACGGGCCACCGCTCCGGTTCATGTAGCTCTGCGGCTTGACCAGCCAGACATCCTGCCCGGCGAGCTTGATTTTGCAGACCTCCATGTCGAAGCGTTTCTCATACTTGAAGCGCGCGCCCTGGCGCCTTGCGAGCTCATCGACAAACCAGAAACCGGCATTGTGCAGCGTGTCGGCGTAACGATCTTCCGGATTGCCGAGTCCGGCAATGACGCTCAAATGTTCGGGCATTGATTCTGATCCGTGTGGCCGCGGCAAAGTGTAGACGGCGAGCCGACGTCAAAGCAAAAAGGCCGCCTGTACGGCGGCCCTTTGCCGTGTCCGGGGCTATGCCTAGTCTTCGGACTTCGCTTCGCCGTCGCCCTCGTCCCTGGCTTCCGCAGCGCCTTCTTCCGGTGCTTCTTCGCCTTCCGGCACTTCGCCTTCGACAGCCTCTGCTTCGAGTTCCTCGACTTCCTCTTCGATGACTTCTTCCTTGATGTACTGGATCGAAACGATCGGCTCATCCTGGTCGTGGGACAGCTGCAGTATCTCCACGCCTTCGGGAACCGGAATATCCGACAGGTAGAGCATTTCGTTCAGTCCGAGATGTTCGATGTCCACTTCGAAGTACTCAGGAAGATGCTTCGGCAGGCAGCTGACTTCGACGTCGGTAATCAGTCGCGACACCGATCCGCCTTCCTCCTTGACACCCTTGGCTTTGTCCGCGTTCAGGTAGTGAATCGGTACGTTCATACGGATCTTCTGGTCCTCGACGATGCGCTGAAAATCCATGTGCAGGATGATCGGCCTCGACGGATGCCGCTGAATATCCTTGACGATCGCCGCCTGGCTTTTTTCGCCGACCTTGATGTTCAGGATGCTCGAGTAGAAGGATTCGTTTTGCAGTTGCCGTATGACCTTGTTGTGGTCGAACGCCAATTTGCGCGGCGGCCTGCCGCCGCCATACAGGATTGCCGGAACCTTGCCCTCGTGGCGCAGGCGGCGGCTCGCACCCTTGCCCTGCACCTCGCGCAATTCCGCAATCAGGTGAAAATCTCTGGCCATGATTGCTCTCTTTTAATTAACTGAAATAATTGCTGTTTTCGGCGTTGCCGACACTGCCCCGGGCGCGACCACCCGCGACAGGGCGCGCATCATAGCGGATTGCAGGCGCCCTGTCAGCCCATGCGCACCGGGGTCAGAGCCGGCTCTGACCCTCGTCAGTCGACGTAGAGGGAGCTGACCGATTCCTCGTCGGCAATGCGGCGCATGGTTTCGGCCAGCAGCTCTGCGGTGGACAGCTGGCGGATCTTGTCGCAGGCCTGGGCGTCCTCGCGCAGCGGGATGGTGTCGGTGACCACGATCTCGTCGAGTTCCGACTCCTCGATGCGGGACACGGCAGGCCCCGACAGGACCGGATGAGTAATGTAGGCCGTGACGGTCTTGGCGCCTTTTTCCTTGAGCACGCCCGCTGCCTGGCAAAGTGTACCGGCCGTGTCGACCATGTCGTCGATCATGACGCAGTTCTTGCCCTTGACGTCACCGATGATGTTCATGACTTCGGACTTGTTGGCCTTCGAGCGCCGCTTGTCGATGATGACCAGGTCGGCATCGTCGAGTCGTTTCGCCAATGCGCGGGCACGAAGCACACCACCAACATCGGGCGACACCACGACCATATCGTCGTACTTCTGCTTCCATACGTCGCCAAGCAATACCGGAGAGGCATAGACGTTATCCACCGATATGTCGAAGAATCCCTGGATCTGGTCGGCATGCAGGTCGACCGTGAGCACCCGGTCGACGCCCGCAGTACCGATCATCTTGGCAACGAGTTTTGCCGTAATCGGCACCCGCGCCGCACGCGGCCGCCGGTCCTGACGTGCAAAGCCGAAATAGGGAATGACGGCGGTAATCCGCGAAGCAGACGCACGCCGTGCCGCGTCGACCATGACCAGGAGCTCCATGAGATTGTCGGAGGTCGGCGGGCACGTAGACTGCACGATGAAGGTGTCGCGGCCGCGAATGTTCTCGAGAATCTCGACCTGGATCTCACCGTCGCTGAAACGGCCGACGTGAATCTTGGCAAGCGCGGTATGCAGGACGCGGGCAATGTCGTGTGCAAGCTTGGGATTGGCGTTCCCGGAAAAAATTGCCATTGTCGCCGGATCCACGGCGTCACCTCGTATCGTTGCGAGTAGCGGAATTGCCCAGCGGACCGGGGTTGGCTGGGGTGGCAGGATTCGAACCTGCGCATGACGGGATCAAAACCCGTTGCCTTACCACTTGGCTACACCCCATTCGACCCAGGCGAACCAGCGTCTTCATGCGCTTACCGCTCCCCCAAAAGACGCGCTTTGGCGCGCGTTGATTGCGCGCAATTGTGCGGGGCACACCCTGCACTGTCAAACACGTATTACTAGCGAAATTGCCAAGCGTCGATGACCAGCCGTACCCGGACGTCGTCATTCACCGCGGTCAGGCGACGCGGCAACTGCTGGCCGCCGCCTTCTCGATACTCCTTGAAGTCGACCTGCCAGTTGGCCTGCTGCAGCCTGGCAAGGTAACCATCGGCGTCGAACCCGGTCTCGGCCGGCAGTCTCGGGTCGGGAATGCCAAGCGCCCAGAATCGCAGGCTGGTCACCGGAATGGTCCAGCCGTACAGGCGGCGAATGTCGGCCTCCGCATCCGTCAGCTCGGTCACGCTGCCGTTGCGATCCGTGAGCGTGAGTTCGCGATCGTCGCCGTTCAAGAACACCGTGCCGGCGCCGAGCGGCCCGTGCAACCTGGCCCGATATACCACCCCGTCCTGGCGCCAGCGAATCTGCCCGTTGAACCCCTCAGTACCTGCACTGACCGCGATGCGACCGGCAAATTCCCACTCGTCGACGCCGCCAAGAATGTTGCGCCGCGACTCCCAGTCGCCCAGCTCGGGAAGTTCGACACTGCGCGGTCCTGCACAGGCAAACAGCAACGCAATGAATGGAACGCACAGGGCGTTACGGAGTCGCTTCGGCAACGCTCCACGGAGCTCAGGGTTGGTTACCAAGCAGGCGCTCGCGGACATTCTTCAAAAAGTCGCTATCCGGGAACAGGAGTTCGGCGTCGCCGAGTCGCGACCGGGCCTCATCCTGCCGACCGAGCGCCCAAAGGACTTCCACGATGTGCGCTGCCACTTCCGGGTCCTTGAATTTTTCGTAGGCGCGTTCGAGATGGAATAGCGCATCCTCGTTCCGGCCCTGCCGGTAAAGCACCCATCCCCAGCTGTCGATAATCGCGGCGCTCTCCGGATCGAGCTTGAGCGCCTTGCCGATCAGTTTCTCCGCTTCGTCGTAGCGGTCCGTGCGATCGGCCAGGGTGTAGCCGAGCGCATTCAGACTCATGGCACTGTTCGGCCAGCGTTTCACGGTTCGCCGGTACAGCGCGATCGCGTCGTCCAGCCGGCCCATGCGCAACAACAGTTCCGCCTTGCCGAGGTGTACGCTCTCGCTGTCGGGGCGGTAATCCACCACCTTGTCGTAGTATTCGAGTGCTTCCGGATAGCGATTCAGCGAAGCGAGCAACTGGGCTTTTGCCTGCAACATGTCGATAGCATGATTCGGATTGACTTCGGCAAAGCGGCTCAGGTGTTCCAGCGCCTCTTCTTCCTTGCCGAGCTCCGCCATGATGCCCGCCGCGCGCCGCTGCGACAGGACCGCATTGCTGCCGCGGGTCACCTGTGCGTAGTAACGCACGGCAAGTTCATTTTCCTGTTTGCGATCCGCGATGCGGCCGAGGTAGTACAGCGCATCCATGGTGAAATAACCGCTTTCCAGGAGATCCTGAAAATCTGCGCGCGCCGCATCGAGGTGATCGAGCCGAAAATTGATGATGGCCATCAAGCGCAGAGCGTCGGTCCGGTTGGGCTGCTCGAGAAGAATCTGGTTGACCTGGCTCAAGGCGTCATCGTCCCGTTCGGCCGACAGCAACATGATGGCGAGTTCGAGCCTCGCCTCGGGATCCGGCCGTGGGTCGTCACCGATCAGGCGGGCGGTATAGTCGATGGCGCCGTCCTGATCGCCCAGCATCAGCAACGCACGCGCATATAAAAGGTGTGGTTTGACCCAATCCGGCTCGATTTCAAACGATGCCCGGGCCCGCTCGCGTGCAACCTCGGCCTCACCGGCCTGCAAAGCCATGACGGCGACCGCGTAATGGGCCTCGGCAGAGTCCTTGTACGGCCTGGCCAGGCGACGCATCAATTCGTACGCGGATTCTGCGTCTTCCTGCGACAGAAACGGGATGAGCGCGGGCAGCCGCTCGTCGGCGGGCTGCTCACCGAGTTCGAGCAAGCGCTCGAAGTTGCGCTGTGATTTACGCACCGAGCCGGTGCGCAGATAAAGCTGCGCCACATAAAGTAGCGGTTCCTGCTCGTCCTCGGCCAGTTTCAGCCAGCGATTTGCCGAATCGAGCGCATCGTCGTCGAAACCGTAGCTGTAGCCAATCAGGGTCGCCTGCCGTGCGACAGCCGGGTCTTCGCTCAATTCCGCTGCCTCGCGATAGGCGCGAGACGCTTCCTGGTACCGGTTGTTTTCGAGTGCAGTCTCTGCCGCGAACAACAAATCGGCGACCCTGTCCTCATCCTGGGCGGATACACCGACGGTGGCGAACACGAGTATCAAGGCCAGGCCGATCGCCGGGTGCAGCAATGCTTTTCCTGTGCAAGTCAATGGTCTGGTCCTGCTCATTTCGTCAACGCCAATTTTCCAGTACAGGAGGACACAGACAAGGAACTACGTCATCAGTTCGCTTATGATACGCATTCACACACCCTGACCCCACCTGAAGCAAGATGCCGTTCCACATACTCGGCCTGAACCATAACACGGCACCTGTCGAAATACGCGAACAGGTGATCTACCAGGGAGACCGGGTCGGGCAAGCTCTCAGCGAACTGGTGACTCTGCAAGGTGTTGATGAGGCGGTCATTCTTTCGACCTGCAACCGCACGGAGTTTTACCTGCAATCCGACGACCGGGGCATCGGTTCAGCCCGCTCGTGGCTGCAACATGACCAGTCCCTGAATGAGCAGGCCTGCGCGGCGCTGTTTGCCCTGAACGGCGAGGAGGCAATCCGTCACCTGTTTCGCGTCGCCTGCGGCCTCGATTCAATGGTACTGGGTGAACCGCAAATTCTCGGGCAGATGAAAGACGCATTTCGTTTGGCGGAGCAGAATCGCACTGCAGGATCGCATCTAAAACGCCTGTTTCATCACACCTTTTCCGTCGCCAAGAAAGTACGGACCGATACCGAGATCGGCTCGAGCCCGGTATCCGTAGCCTACGCCGCGGTCAACCTCGCCAGCCAGTTTTTTTCCGGATTCTCCAGTCATACGGCTCTTCTGATCGGCGCCGGCACCACTATCGAACTGGTCGCCACACACCTCGCGGGCAAAGGTATAGGCCGTTTGTTCGTGGCCAACCGCGATTTCTCACGCGCGCAACGCGTCGCATCGAAGTTTGACGGCTTTGCGCTGCCGCTATCGGAAATCGACGGCACGCTTCCCGAGGCGGATATCCTCATCAGCTCGACGGCCAGCGCTGAGCCGATCATTAGCCGCGTACAAATGCAAAAGGCCATCAGCGCACGCAAGCGCAGGCCAATTTTCGCGGTAGACATTGCGGTGCCACGGGATCTCGAGGAAAGCATCGAAGAACTCGACGACGTATTCCTTTATACCATTGACGATCTCGACAAGGTCATTGACGAGGGCAAAGAAAATCGCGAAGCGGCTGCGATGGATGCGCAGCGTATTCTCGACGATGAAACGCAACGTTATCTGAGCATCGAACGTAGCAAGGAGGTGGCACCGATCATCACTGCGTTGCGCGATCACGGGGACTCACTGCGCCATGAAGTGCTTGAGCAGGCGAGGCGCAGGCTGGCCCGGGGCGCCAGTCAGGACGAAGTGCTCGAATACGTCACCGCGGCACTGCTCAAGAAAATGCTTCACCAACCCTCGGTTCGCCTGAGGCAGGCCGGCGAGCAGGCGGACACGCGTTTTGTCGAGGCTGTTCGCGAGTTGTTCGGGCTCGAGCAGGATGATTAAAGCGTGAAAGAGTCGATCCACAACAAACTCGAAGCCACCCGTGACCGGTTCCAGGAGATCGAGGGCCTCATAGCGGATCCCGGCGTCATTGCCGATCAGAATCGTTTTCGAGAACTGTCCAAGGAATACGCGCGCCTCGAACCGGTGATCGGCCTGTTCGGGCGCTACCAGGCACTGCAAGACGACATAACGGCGGCGGCAGAAATGGCGAATGACAGCGACCGCGACATTCGCAAGATGGGGGAGGACGAACTCGAGTTGCTCGAGGAGCAACGCGAAGCGCTGGAAGTCGAGCTGAAGAAAGCGCTTATTCCGCCGGACCCTCACGACGACAGCAATGTTTACCTCGAAATACGCGCCGGCACCGGGGGAGACGAGGCAGCCCTGTTCGCAGGTGACCTGTTTCGCATGTACTCGAAATATGCAGAATCGATGAAGTGGCCCCTGGAAATCCTGAGTGCTCGCGAGGGCGAGCACGGTGGCTACAAGGAGATCGTAAGCCGCATCAGCGGCAGCGGTATCTATGCCCGGCTGAAATTCGAGTCCGGCGCGCACCGCGTACAGCGCGTGCCTGCGACGGAATCGCAGGGACGTATCCATACCTCGGCCTGCACCGTTGCGGTGCTTGCCGAACCGGACGAGGTCGAAGCGATCGAGGTCAATCCGAACGACCTGCGCATCGATACCTTTCGCGCCTCGGGCGCCGGCGGCCAGCATGTCAACAAGACGGATTCCGCCGTCCGCCTGACGCACCTGCCGAGCGGCATCGTCGTCGAGTGCCAGGACGAGCGATCGCAGCACAAGAACAAGGCGCGCGCGATGTCGTTATTGCAGGCGAAGCTGCTCGACGCCGAAATTGCCCAGCGCGAAACGGAGCAGGCGCAGCAGCGCAAACGGCTGGTCGGATCCGGCGATCGCTCGGAACGAATTCGCACCTACAACTACCCGCAAGGAAGAGTGACCGACCACCGTATAAACCTCACCTTATACAAGCTCAACGAAATTCTCGAAGGCGACCTGGGCCAGGTCATCGACCCGCTGACCAGCGAATACCAGGCCGACCAGCTGGCCGCACTGGCCGACTGAAAGATGCCCGTTTATTCGACGTTCGACCAGGAAAGCCTCGACCGCGAATATTCGCCGAGCAGCCTCATCGACAATCGCGATGTGTACCTGGAGCAATACGCAAACCTCAGCAAGGCTGCCAGGGACAGGGATCCACGAGCTTGCACGCTCGACTTGCAATACGGGGAAAGCGCCGAGGAAACGCTCGATTTGTTCATGCCGGAGAAGCGAGACGGGGCACCGTTGCATGTGTTTGTACACGGCGGCTTCTGGCACCTGCTGAGCAAGAATGAATCCTCCTTTGCGGCGCCCATGTTTCAGGATCGGGGCAGTTATTTCGCCGCGCTGAACTACACACTCGCGCCGAACAAGTCGCTGACCGGGATCGTCGAAGAGACGCGCCTCGCGCTGTCATGGCTGTACCGCAATGCCGACCACTGGGGGTACGATCGCGAGCGGATTTTTCTCTCGGGCCATTCGGCCGGAGCGCACCTCGCGATGATGATGCTGGTGACTGACTGGCAGGCCTTTGGTCTGCCTCAGGAACTGGTCAAAGGCGTGTGTGCGATCGGCGGCGTTTTTGATCTCGAGCCGGTACGCCTTTGTTACGTCAATGACATTGTCGGCATGGATGAAGACGAGGCAAAACGCATGAGCCCGGTCCGCCACGAAATCGTGAATCGCTGTCCGGTTATCTTTGCCTACGGCGACAACGAAACGAATGAGTTCAAGCGGCAATCGAACGACTATGCACGACAGCTGACCGATGCCGGGTTGACGATTTGTTGCCGTGAAATTCCGGATCGCAATCACTTCGACATCATGCTCGACCTGAGCAACGATCAAACTTGGCTGTCTGGCGAGGTCTTGAGCCAGATGGGCCTCGCGTAAAAAATTAGCGATTTTGCAAAAAAGATTAATTCCTAGCGGTTGAGGCAGGCTTCGACAGTTGCCAGAAAATCGGGGTTTAGGTCTGCCAACTGCGACCAAATCGTCTGTTCTACTTTCCGTCGGCGATCGCACATAGTGCGATACCATACCTGCCAATCCTCGTCCGGGAGCACACCCAATTCCCATTGGCGAAATAGATTCTGCATGCCAATCCAATAGGATCGTGCGAGATTTATCCGTCTTTGCTGGTCCGGCTCACTTAAATCACCGAAATCCGTCAACAGCAGCTGCGCGAGCTCGGGGTTTTCGGCAACTGCCATTAATTGTTGCCTGGCTGTTTCAGATGCTTCCTGAATCGCGTCAGCGCGCATTGCATTGGTGTTTTCTTGAATTTGCACGGCAGCATAAACAAGTCCAACGACAATGCCTGCATGTGATATCAGGGAGAGCCAGTAGCCGGTTTTTTTTGTTTTCACTGCGTTTCTCCGCACCATAGCTGCATTTGTGGTTGCAGCCTTCCGGAATTCGGGATTGACAATTGCCAGGTAATGCCTTTCATCCAGGCACAAGAAGCAATTCTAAATATTCTAACGGCCACGTTGGCCGGGGGCGAGGCGAATTGATTGGAAACTTGTGTGGGATTCGACTTGCTGCAAATACCGTCAGCCAACAGCTCCCGGGTGCGACGCAATGCGATGATTCGAGTGAAAAGGGCGCGGGCTGACTGCCGCCAGTGTCCGTAATGCCGTATTCGATCCCGAGATCGCCGATTTTTAATACGCCGCCCGTCTTGTCGGCCTCATTCTCGCCGCTGGCCAACGCGACCACGCCGCGGCTGGCGCCGGTGACCAGGGCGATGCGGCCTTTCAGTGCCGTCACGATGTCCGTCCGGGGCAATCCATCTCAGTCTTTTGCAGGTGCCTTAATCAGGGTCTTACGGCTGTTTTCTCGCGTTAATTCTTAAAAGCCGGCCTGCCTGTGCGCCGCAGTCCACGCCGCCAAGTGTGACCCGCTTCAACGAGTTTTTAAGCCGAAATTGCTAGTTTTATGCCTTGGGGACGGATGCATGGTGTGCAGACCCTCCGGGGACGGATTCACCGTGACGCAGTCCCCAATTTCTTTCCTGGCCGACGGTCATTCCTGAGCGAGTCGGCCTCACCGTCAGCCGCTCAGCCCGGCATTTTCAAATGCAGCAACGGAAACGGCTGGCCCTGCCCGTCCAGCGGCGAGCGCCCGATGATCTCGAATCCCATGTGCTCGTAAAAGCCGACGGCCTGGGCGTTTTGCTCGTTGACGTCCACCTTTTTCATACCGAGTTCGTCGACTGCGTGACGCGTCAGAAACTTGCCGACCGATTTTCCCCGATAGTCGGGATCGATAAACAACATCTCGATGCGTTCATCGTGTGTGCCGATGAAACCGACAATTCGGCCGTTTGCGTCCTTGACACACCTGAGGTCGACGGCATCCAGGTACTTCTCCAGCACCAGGGGTTTCAATCGCGCGATGTCCCGCTCCGTCAGGAAATCGTGCGTCGCACGGACGGAAGCCTCCCACACCTCGACGATTTCGAGGTAATCGTCCTTGCCGGGAATGACAATACTGAAAACGATCTCGGACATATCGGGTGAGCGTATTATGCGCTCGCCCGACCTTTCACCCAATCCGCACCGCCATTTGGCGCGTGCAGGCAAAACCCCGCTGAATCAGCGGAGTTTTGCTTATCGGCTGGCACTACGGGGTGAACAGATTCGCCGTCGTCGCGCCGCCCCCGCCCGGGCCGACAGAAAAAATATTGTCGACCAGTGAAGGATTCGACGCGCCGCCGCGAACGACGCCGATCGACGGACCGCCGGCGCCGACGCCGCCGTCACCGCCCTTTCCGCCGGTGCCGCCGTTGCCGCCGTTACCGCCTGCGCCGCTGCTGCCGTTACCGCCACCGCCTGAACCGCCCGCTCCGCCGGGCAGGCCGGGCGCACCTGCACCGCCTTGACCCCCGACGCCACCGCCCGCGGTCATGATCAGGGTCGATTCGATCAGCGGATTCGAGTTCCACAAATAGACCGCGAACGATCCGCCTGCGGATCGGCCGCCGCCGCCGGCACTACCTCCGGTGCCGCCGCCACCGCCGCCACCGCCGGCGCCGCCGTAGGTGTTGCACATCATCATGAAGGTGCCGCCACCGCCGCCGCCGCCGCCGCCACCACCGCTGCCGACGGAACCGCGGGTGCCGGATTGCCCGTCATTCGGCAGGTAGCCGCTGGCGAAATAGGCGGGCGTTCCCGAACGACCGTCCGGCCCGTCCAATCCGTCCGCGCCGTCGTCGCCGTTCTCACCCATAGCGCCCGCCGCACCGCCGGCGCCCCCCGGCGCCGTCACCGGCGTACCACCGGCTCCGGAGCTGCCGGCGTCATTCGCAAGCCCGGGTGCACCGCCATTGCCGCCGAAGGACGCGCCGCCGGTTCCCGGCATGGGCTGCGGATTCATCGAGCAAAGCATGCTCGCATCACTCTGCACGCCATCCTGGCCGTCGCCGCCATTCTCGCCTGCAGATCCGGACAGCGGCGCATCCGGACCCGCTTCGCCATCGCCGCCGATGCCGGCGATGAACTCGCTGTCGCGAATGATCAGACCGCTGCTGTTATTGGCCAGGAGCCCGTAACTCGATTCCCGGCTGCGGCCGTTGGCGGCCATGAAGTCCAGGTTCTCGATCAGTGTCGTCTGCACGATATTGTTCGCCGAGACAGCGACTGGAAACGAAACGTTCACATTGGTGTCGAGGTTCTGCTGCAGCCACTCCGAGTTGAAACCGCCGATCAGCGAAACACCGTCGGCCAGGACGATGGTTTGTGAATCGTAGGTACCGCTTTGCACGTTGACGTTGCGATCCGTCGCCATCGCCGCGGCAAGTTCGATGCCCCGAGCAATCGTGAACACCGGCGCGTCGATCGAGCCCTCGTTGTTATCGCTGCCGTTCAAGCTGACGAACACACCGACCGGTACCTCGGGTGCCGGACCGCCACCGCAGGCGTCACTCAATTCGAAATCCGGGGATGCCGCCTTGATGCGCGCTTCCAGATCGCAGATTTCCTCTTGCGACGCTCCGGGTCCCGGCGGCCCCTGCGGGCCTTCCGGTCCCTGCGGGCCCTCGGGCCCTTGCGGACCCTCAGGGCCGCTGGCGCCCATCAATCCGTTGAAGACCGTTGCGCTGGTACCGTCGCTGCAGTTGACCGTAGCGCTGCCAGGTCCCTGCACGGCCGTGCAGGATGTGCCATCGGCACCCGGCGCACCGTCGGCGCCCGGCGCACCGGGAGGTCCGGGGGGTCCCGGGGGTCCGGGCGGACCCGCCGGCCCGGGCTCGCCGGGCTCGCCGTCTTTGCCGTCCTCGCCCTGCTCGCCCGCGGCGCCGATGGTGACATCGAAGTCCGCGATTCGTGCCCGGCCCTTGTACTTGTTGAGCACGAGCAGGTAATCGCCGGGCAGGATGCAGTCCGGAACGCCGCAACCTTCGGGAAAATTGACGACGATCGTCATCCGGTTGAAGCTCTCGACCTCCAGCGGGCCGATCTCGCCCAGGTGCACGAAGGGCTTGCGCCGCCGGGGGAAATTCCGGCCGACGATGTACATCTGCTGGTCTTCGTCGTTGACGAATACGTTGAGGATTTCCGCCCTGCCTTTGGAACGTTTATCGGAGTCGGAATCGCTGTCGGAGTCGTCATCCTTTTTGTCGGCAAACGCGGTTGCACCAAGGCATATAAGGACGAGAAACAGCAGCAAACGCTCGAGCAGGCTTTTTGACCGAAGCATTGGAATCACCTCTCAAAGCCAGGTGGATTGACAGCCAAAATACCGGTGGCCCGGTACGTTGATCTCAAGGGACTGTCGTCGCATTCTCGGGGCGTTCCGTCGCCGGGGAATGCAGGTTTTTTATTATTTATTTTTTCTTCAAATTAGCATCAGACGGCCATTGCAGCAATTTAACATTTGCATTATTTGGCGGCGCGACGTGCAGACGTATGATGAACCTGTCTATTTTGCATGGAAAAGATCTTTGAGAACGATTAACAATAAAAATTTATGTGTACTTTTTAATGTCGATTCGAGTTCTAGGATCATTTTCAGGTTTAATCGTTGATGCAATTCCGTATACCGCGAACGGAAAAACTATAGCGAAACGCGGCTGTCTGGCTCGAGCATGCGAAGAATTCGCTGCTGAGATTCATGCAGGTCTTCCAGTCCCTGGACGACGAACCGGGTATGAAACAAACGCTGAGCGACCGCCGCCTCCAGCTCCGAGTCAGTGCGCAATTCGAACGACTGCTCGATGACGGGATGAGACTCGCCCATAAAAAAACCGACGATCGGCGCGAAATCCAGCAGGTAACCGAGCCTGAGCTGTGTCGAAAGAACCGGTACGAGGCGCTGGGTGAGAATTTGCCGGATGATGAGCTCATCCTCACTGGTATCCGCCAGTAGCTGGTCCCAGGCCGCCAGCTCCTTGCGCAGGTCGTGGCTGCTGATCAGCTCGATTTTGCCCGAAGACATTGCCGCGCGCAGCGTTGAATCGGTCGGGCTGTAAGTCGGCGAAGACAGGGCACCGAGAATCAGCCGGCCGCTGACCGTAACCGGGGCGCCGCCATCCGCCATTCTCAGATTGTCGAGCAGCTCGGATATGGCGTCCTCAACGAGACGATTGCCGGCGAGCCAGCGCTCGAGATGAACCTGGCTCGCCTGAAAATCCGCATGCAAACCCTGGAGCAAGGCGGCTTCCTGCCGGCGCTCACCCCGCTGGTCCCACCAGGCATCGATGGCAAAGGCGAGCAGGATGCTGACGATGATAGCGGCGCCTTCCGCCCCGAGTATGAGCCATCGATTCCGAGGCAATGCACTCATGCCGGCTGCCGTCTATGGTTCAGACAAGTGCTGGTCCAGTCGACCGGCTTCTTTAAGGTCACGGAAGTAACCGTCCGGATCGCACGGCGCGGGTTCGAAGACTTCCAGGTCATCACGCCGCGCCGAACCGCGTCGCCGAATCAGCGGCTTCGTGTAATAAGGATCATGGATCGTCATCGTTCGATCCATGGTCAGCCGATCGTCGCTGAACACCCAGTGTTCGACAATCCGGGTGCCGTCACCGGACATCGGTAGCAACGATCCGTCCAGCGTTCCGGCAACCAGGTTGCCGGTTTCGATGACGAGCACGTCGTCTTCCCAGCGGCCGATAGAGAACCCCATGTAACTCGGCGCCAGGTCTGGCGGAATCTCCCGACCGTTCATCCAGATCCAGCGCGGTGTGTTGTTTTGCTCATGAATCACGACATAGTGCGTACCGGCGTCGACGATCTCCATTGCATACGGTGAACCGAAAGTGCGTGGCAATCCCAGCGGCATGCAGCGCAGGACATCATCGTGCCAATGTTCTGTTGCTTCGAAGATGCGCCGACCTTCATCTGTAAATGGCGTGGGCTTGGGCTCGAGATCGTCAACGGTCAGTTGAAACTTGTAAAAGTTGCTCCAGGTTCCACTGATATCAATGGGATGATCCGGGTTGACCTGCGCGTAACTGTATTTGTTACTGGCGCTCGCGGTGACCTGGTCACGCTCGCTGGGTATGCGAACGGCTCCCATCGGCAAATACTCGGTGCCGTCAGATTTTTGCATGCCGCGCATGTACAGCTTTTTCGTGTTGCCGTGTCCCAGGTCACCCCAGACACGCACCGTCTCACCAATCTTAAGCGTGTCCGGTCCCCATCCGGACTGTCGCAAGCTGGTTACGCTCGTTGTCTGGATATCCCACTCGCTAAGCGAACCGTCCTCGTTGGGCACTTGCATCCGATACCGGGCATGCGGATTTTTGAACCAGACCTCAACGATTGTTCCGGTCAGCTCTCCCTGTTTCGAGCGGTCGAATTCGGCAGGAAATGAATGGTGTGAAAAGGCTGGCGCCGTGCTTACGCCAACGACGATGCCTAGCAACACGCGCGTAAAGTAACCGGTACATCGGCCCGAGCTTTTTCTATGCTGAAACTTTCTCGCTACCGACCGGTTCAATCTTGACGGGCTCCCTCTGGACAGTGGTTTGCGATATCTTGGGTTTCTCACCCATGTCGATTTTACCCTTAAAACGCGAACCATCTTCCATGACGATGCGACCGCAGTAGATGTTACCTGTTACATCGGCTCCCTTTGCCAGCGAGACGACGCCCTCGCTGTGAATGTCTCCGATCAATCGGCCTTCGACAATCACGGAACTCGCATGAATGTCGGCCTTCACCCTGCCTTGTTTGCCGATCGTCAGGTGCTTCTTGTGATGAGCAATCGTGCCTTCGATATCCCCTTCGATTACGAGATCTTCGTCGGCTGACAATTCTCCCTTGAATACCAGGGTCGGTCCGATGACCGATACGTTTCGCGCACGTACTGGACGCGCCTCTCCTATTTTCGGCGGCGACGCCACCTCGGGACGGTGGTCACTGTCCGCTTTTTTGAACATTGCCATTTTGCCTCCGCGACTCTCTATGACCTCAAGCTGCTGCTGGTGAACAAAGCATACTCCAATTCGACAGTCGGGTTTAGCACTGCGAATTTCGCCCGTCGCCGCCAGAAATGATCGGCGTAAACTGTATGCATTTGGAGACAGTCAGGCCAAACTTGGCGCGTTTACCGTAATACAGGTCCTGAGTTTTCCGCTTACAGTTGCTTGCGCAGGTAATTCAGGACGTCCGAGCGTGTGACGAGCCCCAGGAATTCGTCGCCGTCGAGCACCGCAGCGTAAGGCTGCACCTGCAACATCGCGACCAGGTTGTTGATGCTCGTGTCCCTCTCCAGGCGAATGTATTCGGTCTGCATCGCATCACCCACCGGTGCGTTCATCAGCTCGGGCTTGCCGAAAACGAAACGGATGATCGTGTCCTCGGTGACCACACCAACCAGCTTACCGTCCTGCATGACCGGTAGCTGCGAAAAACCGGCATTTCTGAGTCGATTGTGCGCGGTGGTCAACACGTCTTCCGGCCCGACGGTAATCGTCGCACGCTCGCCGTGCGGCCGGCCAATCAGGTCGCGAAGGTCGCCGAATGTTTCACGAACGATGAATCCCTGGTCTTCCATCCAGAAGTCGTTATACAACTTGGACAGGTACTTGTTACCTGTATCGCAGGCAAGCGTAACAACGCGTTTTTCACCGGACTGCTCGTGGCAATATCGCAACGCCGCACTGACCAGCGTACCCGTCGAGGAACCCGCAAGCAGTCCTTCTTTTCGCAGCAGCTCGCGAGCCATGTCGAAAGACTCGGCATCGGTAATCGTGTACGCCTTCGAGACCCTGTCGAACTCGGCGATCTCGGGAATGAAATCTTCACCGATTCCTTCCACCAGCCAGGAAAAATTCTTGGTCGTCAGTTCGCCGGAATTTATATACGTGGCCAGTATGGAGCCGGCTGGATCGGCGACGATGATTTCGGTCTGCGGAGAACGCTTCTGCAAAAACCGGCTGATGCCGCTGACGGTGCCCGACGAACCGACTCCCAGTACGATGGCGTCGACCCGGCCGTCCATCTGCTCGAATATTTCCGGGCCTGTGGTCTCCTCGTGTGCCAGTGGATTATCCGGGTTGCCGAACTGGTTGATAAAGTAGGCGCCTTTCTCCTCGGCGACCGATTTGCCGAGATCCTGGTAGTACTCCGGATGGCCTTTCGCAACGTCGGAACGCGTCAGAATGACCTCGGCGCCCATGGCGCGCAGATTGAAAATTTTCTCCTGGCTCATCTTGTCGGGCATCACAATGATCAGTGGATAGCCTTTTTGCTGTGCTACCAGCGCGAGACCGAGCCCGGTGTTGCCGGCGGTGGCCTCGACAATGGTGTCGCCCGGTTTGAGGTCGCCGCGTTTCTCTGCCTTCTCGATCATCGCGACGCCGATGCGGTCTTTTACCGAACCTCCGGGATTGGCGAGTTCGAGCTTTAAAAACAAGCGACAAGGCCCGGTATCGATGTGTGTCACCTCCAGCATCGGGGTCCGGCCCACCATTTCGAGTATGTTCGAGAAAACCTGCATGACATTCAGGGGTATCATTTAACCTTAAGGCCATACTACGCCAAGGGATCACACCTTTGAATGAGTACATGGAAATCGGCACGGCGCTGGCCAACGGTACCGAGAAGTTGCGCAGCGCCAGTGACAGTCCCATGCTCGACGCCGAGTTGTTGCTGGCGCGAGCAATCGACGTGTCGCGAAGCTATTTGATTGCACACCCGGAAGACACGCTGGATCCGGCCGCCGTCGAACGCTACTTCGATGCAATCGACCGCCGAAGGGGGGGCATGCCGATTGCCTATATCAGGGGCGAAAAGGAATTCTGGTCGATGACGTTGACGGTGAGTCCCGATACCCTGGTACCCCGGCCGGAAACAGAGACCCTTGTCAGCGAGGCTCTCAAGTGCATCCCGGACGCGAGGAATTATTCCATCCTCGACCTGGGTACCGGAAGTGGTGCGATTGCGCTGGCCATTGCCAGGGAGCATCCGAACTGCGAGATAGTCGCTACTGACCTCTGCGAAGCCGCGCTGGCAGTCGCCCGGGAAAACGCAAATCGCCTCGCCCTGGCAAATATCGAGTTTCTCCCGGGTGACTGGACCGAACCGGTCGCCGGAAGAATCTTCGACCTGGTAGTCAGTAATCCGCCGTATATTTCCCGGCACGACCCTGACCTGGCCCGACTGGCACACGAGCCGCGCGTGGCGCTCGAAGCCGGCGACGACGGTCTGGAGGCAATCCGCCGAATCTCCGCCGAGGCCCGATCCGTGATACGAGCGGGCGGCACACTGATGCTGGAACACGGGGACACACAACAAGAGCAGACTGCCGTGATCCTGGCAGCCGATGGCTGGGGCCGCATCCGGCATGTGAATGACCTGTCTGGCAAACCACGGGTAACGATTGCTATTCTTGAAAGTACGCCCAGCTGCGACTGACGCAGCCTATCTTTTCCCGACAAGAGACAATCAATGTTTACCATCGTGACCAATCATGGCGAGATCGTCATCGAGTTGCTCGAGGACGCGGCGCCGATTTCCTGCGAGAATTTCCGGCAGTATGTCGCCGACGGGTTTTTCGAGAACACCGTGTTTCACCGGGTCATTCCGAACTTCATGATCCAGGGTGGCGGCATGGCGGCCGATCTGCAGCGCAAGCAAACCCGTCCGCCCATCAAGAACGAGGCAGACAACGGTGAAAAGAATGTGCGCGGCTCCGTTGCGATGGCGAGAACGGGCGAGATCGACAGCGCGACGTCGCAGTTTTTCATTAATCTTCGTGACAACGAGTTCCTCGATCACGGTGACCGGGATTACGGCTACGCCGTATTTGCGCGGGTAACTGATGGCATGGACGTGGTCGACGCAATCGCCGCCGTTCCGACCGGAAATTCGGGACCTCACCAGGATGTGCCGAAGGAACCGGTGACCATTATCGAAGTTCGCTCGGAAGGTCAATAACACATTGTCAGCAGGGGACGAACCGGGCCGTCGTGCCGCGCGTCACATCGCCTTGCCGCAAATCGGCACCAGCGGCCAGCAGAAAATTGCCTCCGCAACTGTGTTGATCATAGGCATCGGCGGCATTGGTTGCGCATCGGCCAGCTATCTTGCGAGTAGCGGCATCGGCCATTTGCTGTTGTGTGATTTCGATACGGTCGATGAGACCAACCTGGGCCGTCAGACCCTCTACGGTCCCGAGGATGTGGGACAGCTGAAGGCAAACCGGGCAGCATCGCGGCTGGCAGCGATGAATCCGGATGTTCGCCTGACGGAAATTGCCGATCGTTTGAGCGATGCGGCGCTGCAGGAGGCCGTCAGCCAGGCTGACGTAGTGCTCGACGGCAGCGATAATTTTTCCACCCGCTTTCAGGTCAATGACGCCTGCGTTGCAAACCGCCGCACGCTGATTTCGGGATCGGCCATTCGCTTCGAGGGCCAGGTCGCGGCGTTCGGCCCCGATTACCGGCACTCGCCCTGCTACCGATGCCTTTATAAGGAGTCGGATGAATCATTGGACGATTGTGCAGGAAACGGTGTGTTTGCGCCGGTGCCGGGTATCGTCGGCACCATGATGGCGGCGGAGGCAATGAAAGCGATCGCCGGCCTGGAACTGCCGCTTGGCAGATTGCAGTTGTACGACGCCATCGCATCCGATTGGCGCTATGTGCGAATCAACAAGCGAAAAAATTGCGAGGGCTGCGGCGATAGAGCCGCTTGATGAGGACGATCGAAATTCGAATCAGGTGCGACAGGCCGGCGGAAGCCACTTATTGACCAGCGTGGCATCGCCTTCGCACTCCCAGGCAACGCTGCCCTCGTTATCGAACGGTCGAAAGGTCAGCACCGCATTGATGATCTTGTCGTTGACGTCATTGCCGAAGGTAATCTCGACAAGCCCACCTGCGACGACTTCAACCTGAGTCACGTATTTGCCGGTGATCTTGGCCTTGTCGGCAAGGCCCGCCGTGTTGTTGTCGGCCGGAAACGCACCCTGATCCTGGTAATACTCGGTGACCGCAGCTTTCGCGCTCGAGGCCAGCACGATACCCTGACCGACCTGGGTCCGAATCGAATAGTCGAGATACATGGGGATGGCGATTGCAGCCAAAATACCGATGATCGCGATTACGATCATCAGCTCAATCAGCGTAAATCCCCGCTGAATCCTGCGCATGTCCTGTCTCCGACTTCCCGGGCGTCGCGAATCTACCCAATAGACAAGCGATACTCGTGCCAATATCGCTGTCGATATAGCAAATTATTGAATTTTAAAGGTAAATAGTCTGATTGCGGACGGGAATCCCGGCTTCCTTAGCATTTTTCGAGGCGCATCTGTCGCCGAATAGCGTCACAACTTGACAGATTTTGTCAGCCTCGTCGTTGAAGCCGGTCACAAACCCTTGTGAGATTCAGTTCAAGGTTTGCGCCCCTGGCGGGCGAATTTATCAGCGAAGAAATCGCCCTCGTTCCAGCTCGGCGGGTCCGGCTGCTCGGCGACGGCATGTCCGATGCGGACGTTGGCCCTCGCAAAACGTACCGCAGAGTCCCATTCGATCGGACGGGAAAGGTCATCGCTGGGCTGGTGATAGTGCGTCTGCAGATGATCGCGAAACACAGCCGCGCCATCGACCTGTGGATCGGTGGAAGTAAATCCGGGTACCAGGAAAACCGACGGCACGCCTTGCTTGACGAATGAATACTGGTCACTGCGAATAAACAGCACTTCCTCGGGAACCGGATCCGGCGTCAGGCCGAAACCCTCGTTGCCGACGACTTCGCCGATGATCTTCTCGAGCGAGGAGTGCTCGGCACCGAAGGCGATCACGTCAGCCAACGGGTACAGCAACAGCGGCATGTCCAGGTTGACATTGGCGACGAGCGAATCGCTTGCTACCGTCGGATAGTGCGCAAAGTAGTCCGAACCGACCAGCCCGCGCTCTTCGGCCGTCAACGCGATGAACAGGACCGAACGTCGCGGCGCCACAGGCATCGCGGCGAATGCGCGCGCGGTTTCGATCAGCAAAGCGATGCCCATGGCATTATCGTACATGCCGTTGTAAATCGTGTCGCCGTTAACCGCTGCCCCCGTCCCTACGTGATCCAGGTGTGCCGAATAAACGACGTACTCGTTTTTGAGTTGCGGATCGCTGCCTCGCAGTATGCCGACCACATTGGGACTCACAATCGATTCATGATCCGTTTTACGTGCGAGCGTGACTTCCGTACCCAACGGCGTCGACAGCGGCGTGCCGGCTTCTGCAGCATCAAGGGCATCCTCGAAAGAAATTGGCGCGCGCGAAAACAATTCTTCGGAGGGCGGAACGTTCAACAGGGCGCTGCCCTGCAATTCGGGAAAGTAGTTGGCGGCTTCCCCGGACAGATTGATCCACGACATGCCTGCTCTCTCGCCGGCGTTCTCGGACACCCGTTTCCAGCTAACCCGGCGTTGGTCGGTTCTCGAACGAAGCCCGATGGCGCCGACCGCGCCGCGCCTGGCGGCCTCCTCGGCCTTGGTGAGGCGGGACGAATAATAAGCCCGTTCGTTGTGTGGAAAGCTGGCAGGTGCACCGCCGAAAATGGCAACGATCTTGCCGGTCACGTCAATTCCGTCGTAATCGGAATAGTTCATCTCCGGTGCATGCACACCGAAGCCGGCAAACACGACCTCGGCGGTGATGCTGTTTTCCGGGCGAACGACGTCGCCGGACATGACGAAGTCTTCTTTCCAGCGTTGCTGTTTTTCTTCGTCGTCCTGATGGAACACGAGCTTCGCGGCATCGACGTCGATGCGTCGTGCGAGCAGCGGCACTTGCTGATACCAGCCGTCTTCGCCGCCCGGTTCCAGGCCGATTTCAGCAAATTGCTGCGCGACGTAGCTTGCCGCCTCTTGATAGCCGTCGGTGCCGGGAAACCGGCCCATGCGTGCATCGTCGGCGAGATATATCAGGTGCGCCTCGATGCCGTCGCGATCGATCAGCGCCAGGCCCTGCTCAAGCGTACTGAGGGTGGCCTCAGGCGCAATAGCTGCCGTTTGCTCCGGCGCTTCCCCGGAGCAAGCTGCGATGAGACACACTGCAATGAACCGGACAGCCAGTCGAGTAACGAATTTCATACGATTTCCTGGAAAAGTAGGGATGGCTCAGAGTTCTTTGCGGCCCAAACGTTCTGCGATGTGCCCGGCCTGGCGGATCGCCAGTGCGACGATCGTCAGCGTCGGGTTGGCCGCGGCACTGCTTGCAAACACGCTACCGTCGGAGACGAACAGGTTCGACACGTCATGTGCCTGTCCCCAGCGGTTGGTGACGCCGTCTTCGGGATCGGCGCTCATCCGTGCCACGCCCATGTTGTGGCAACCGCCGCCGCCGCCTTTTTGTGAATACACGTTGCGGCCGCCGACCGATTCCAGCAGCTTGCGGCTGGTCATGGCCGCATGCTCGAGCATTGCGTTGGAGTTGGCGTGAAACTCGTAATGCAATACCGGCACCGGGAGCCCGTACTGGTCGCGCTCGGTTTCGTGAAACGTGATGCGGTTCGACGCCTGCGGCGGGTCCTCACCGGTGACCCAGGTCGCGGCGAGCCGGGTATAGTTTTCGAGATAATCGACGGTGCGCTCGCCCCAGCCGCCGACTGTCAAAGCGACGGTTAAGGGATCGGACGCCGCAGATTCGATCAAATAGCCACCGGCAAAGTCGCGTTCCGGCTGGTGATATTGCTCGTCGAAGATCAGTCCTGACTGGCGCGGGCCACGGTGAAAGTTCACTTCTCCGGGCATGATGGCCATGGTCGTGGCCGTCGCGTGGCGCATGTAGTTGCGGCCCAGGTGCCCGGAGGAATTGGCAAGCCCGTCGGGGAACGAGTTGGACGCAGAGTTGTGCAACAGGCGGGTGGTTTCGATGACATTGCCCGCGACACACACTGCCCTCGCCTTTTGCTCGTGCATGTCGCCGTTTTTGTCGACATAGACCACACCGGTCACCTTGCCGGATCGATCGTGCTCCACTTTTAATGCCATGCACTCGCTACGCAACTCGAAGTGATCGGTGCTCTCTGCTTTCGGGATTTCCGTGTACAGGGTCGACCACTTGGCGCCGATGGCACAGCCGGACCAGCAGAAGCCGATTTGCCGGCAGGCGGGCCGGCCATCACGCGCGATGGAGTTGATCGCCGCACGGCTACTCGTGTACTCGCGGTAACCGACTTTTTTTGCGGCGGCTTTGAGAACCTTGTATTCGTTGGTTTCTGCGGACGGCGGCATTCCGTGAGTGCCCGACACGCCCATCTTGTATTCCGCCTTGTCATAGTAAGGCGCCAGTTCTTCGAGAGTGATCGGCCAGTCGATAGCCGTCGTATCGTCGAGTTTGCCGTAGGTGCTCCGCGGCTTGAATTCATGCGCCTGGAACCGCGGCGTCATTCCCGACCAGCGAACCGTGGTGCCGCCGACCGTCTTGCACAACCAGGTGGGTGCCCCCAGGCGCTTGTCCAGCCAGCTCAGTTTCATGTGCATGGCGCTCGGATCGTTGACCAAATCCGAAAGTTGCAAACGCGGCCCAGCCTCGAGGCATACAACGTCAATGCCTTTTTGCGCGAGTTCGTTGGACAATGTACCGCCGCCGGCGCCGGAGCCGATGACGACGATGACCGAGGAATCGTCAAGCGCATATCGCCTGGCCATCACGATTCCTCCGGCAACCAGTCGATATCGTCGAAGCCGCGATCGATGTATCCACCGAATTCGACCGAGGAGCCGGGGTATCCGATGTGCTGCCAGACCTTCGCATGGTTGTAAAAACGAAAGCGCACGTTATCGAGTATCGCGGCAAAAAACGTCTCGTCCTGGATCGATTGCATTGCCGCAATTTGCCGCAGTTCGCCGGCGTCGAGCCAGTTTCCTTGCACGAAGGAATTCAATGCCGTCGTCGCCTGGTCGAGCATGCTTGCCAGTGACGCATCGCCGGCCGCTGAAGTGATAACACTGTCGATCACTTCCACATAGACCGCATCGGTAAGCTTGTCGTGTGGGAACAGCAAGCGCGCTATGCGCGCCAGTTGCTCCGCATCACCTTCCGCCGCTCGTACCCAGGAAAACGGTGTTGCGAGCATCGTGCCGCCGATTCCGGCGGATGCCAGGCCAGTGGCGGTCATCGCAGCCACCAGGAATCTGCGCCGCGACAGGTCTTCGCGAGTCATTGTTGTTATTCCCGTTGTCAACGCGGTGTGCGGGGGAATATAGCACTGAATGGCACGAATCGTTGCAGCCACTGCGCTTGTGGTGCAACCGAAGTGAGGACTCAGGCGGCGTCGGCCTCGGACGGGTCGTAGCCGAGATTCGGCGCAAGCCACTTTTCGGCCTCGTCGATGCGCATACCCTTGCGGCCCGCATAGGACTCCACCTGGTCACGCGCAACCTTACCGACGGAGAAATACCGGGATTCGGGGTGCGAGAAGTAAAAGCCGCTGACCGCAGCGGTGGGGAACATGGCGAAGGATTCGGTCAGCTTCAGATCGATAGCCGTCTCGACGTCGAGCAGCTGCCACAACTTTTCTTTCTCGGTGTGATCAGGGCACGCGGGATAGCCGGGAGCCGGTCGAATGCCGCGGTAGGCTTCGGCAATCAACTGCTCGTTGCTCAGGTTTTCGTCGGCCCCGTAACCCCAGTATTCCTTGCGCACCCGCTCGTGCAGGTATTCTGCCAGCGCTTCCGCGAAACGATCAGCCAGGACCTTGAGCAAGATGGCGCTGTAATCGTCATGTGAGGCCTCGAAATCCCGCACTCGCTCATCAACACCGATTCCGGCCGTCAGCGCGAATGCACCGAGGTAATCATCGACGCCGCTGTCGACGGGGGCAATGAAGTCCGCCAGGCAGTCGTGGCTCTGGCCCTTTGGTTTGCTTCGTTGTTGCCGCAAATGACACAAGCGTAGCAGTTGCTTATCCCGCGACTCATCCGCAAACACCCGAATGTCGTCCTGGTCGAGGGAATTTGCGGCGAAGAAACCGAGCACGGCGCGCGCCGTCAACCAGCGTTCGCTGACGATCTTGTCCAGCATCACTCCGGCGTCGGTAAACAGGTTGCGCGCCGCCTCACCGACCGCCGGGTCACTCAGTATCGCCGGAAACTTGCCGTGAAACTCCCAGGCATTGAAGAACGGCATCCAGTCGATGTAGTTGATCAACAAGGACAGGTCGACATCGTCAAGCACCCTGGTGCCGGTGAATTGCGGAACCGGTGGCCGATATGCGCTCCAGTCCGTCTTGAACCGGTTGGACCTCGCCTGCTCCAGCGAGAGTTGCGGAGCCAGGCGAGATTTGCCCGCGTGCCGTTCGCGTCGTTTCGCATTGTCTTCCCGGGTTTTTCTAACCAGGTCGACGCGCGTATCCGGCTGCACCAGCGCCTGCGCGACGCCGACCGAGCGGGACGCATCCTTGACATATATCACGGGCCCGTCGTACTGCGGTTCGATTTTCACTGCCGTGTGAGCAGGCGACGTCGTCGCACCGCCAATCAGTAACGGCAAGTCGAAGCCGAGGCGTTGCATTTCACTCGCGACGTTGACCATCTCGTCCAGGGACGGGGTAATCAGGCCCGAAAGCCCGATCAATTGCGCGTTGACGCGTCGAGCGGCTTCGAGAATGCGGTCACAGGCAACCATCACGCCGAGATCGATGACTTCGAAATTATTGCACTGCAGAACCACACCCACGATGTTCTTGCCGATGTCGTGGACATCGCCTTTGACGGTCGCCATGACGATCTTGCCGTTCGACCTGCGGCTGCCACCCTTCTCTTTCTCGATAAACGGCACCAGGTGACCGACCGCTCTCTTCATGACCCGTGCGGACTTCACCACTTGCGGCAAAAACATTTTTCCCGCGCCGAACAGGTCACCGACGACATTCATACCCGCCATCAGTGGACCCTCGATGACGTCCAGCGGCCGCTTGGCCGCGAGACGCGCCTCTTCGGTGTCATCGATCACAAACTCGTCGATGCCGTTGACCAGGGCGTATTCAAGTCGTTTTTCGACGGGCTCTTCACGCCAGCGCAGATCCTGTTGCTTACCTTGCTGGCCACCCGCTTTGCCTTTGTAGGTCTCGGCCACTTCCAGCAGTCGATCCGTCGCGTCATCGCGCCGGTTCAGAATCACATCTTCTACGGCATCTCGCAGATCGCCGGGCAGGTCTTCGTAAATCGCAAGCTGTCCCGCATTGACTATTCCCATGTCCATGCCGGCCCTGATCGCGTGATAGAGAAATACCGAATGAATCGCCTCGCGCACCACATTGTTGCCGCGGAACGAAAACGACACGTTGCTCACACCGCCACTGACCAGTACCTGTGGTAATCGTTTTTTTATCTGCCGGGTCGCCTCGATAAAGTCGATCCCGTAGGCATTGTGTTCTTCGATGCCGGTCGCGACGGCGAAGATGTTCGGATCGAAAATAATATCCGCCGGGTCAAAGCCGACCTTTTGCGTAAGGACCTCGTATGATCGCAGGCAGATCTCGACCTTACGCTCGACGGTGTCGGCCTGACCTTTTTCGTCGAATGCCATGACGATCACTGCCGCGCCGTAATCGCGAATCAGCCGCGCCTGCTCGATGAATTGATCCTCGCCTTCTTTCAGACTGATCGAATTGACAATGCCTTTTCCCTGGACACATTGCAGGCCGGCCTCTATGACCGACCACTTGGAGGAATCGATCATCACCGGCACACGGGCGACGTCCGGCTCAGCGGCAATCAGGCTCAGGAAACGGGTCATGGCCCGCTCGGAATCGAGCATGCCCTCGTCCATATTGACGTCGATGATCTGCGCGCCGTTTTCGACCTGTTGCCGCGCGACCTGCACCGCCTGCGGGTAGTCGTCGCTTTCGATCAGTTTGCGGAATATCGCCGAGCCGGTGACGTTGGTTCGCTCGCCGACGTTGACGAACAGGTCGTCCGGCCCGATGGTGACCGGCTCGAGTCCGGAAAGGCGGCAGCGCACGGGTATTTTCGGAATGCTTCGCGGCGCACGGCCGTCGATAACGCGCCGCAACTCGCTGATATGATCCGGAG
Source organism: Woeseiaceae bacterium (assembly GCA_033720315.1). GTDB lineage: Bacteria > Pseudomonadota > Gammaproteobacteria > Steroidobacterales > Woeseiaceae > SZUA-117. The sequence continues at coordinate 76,969 of JAWWCT010000005.1, forward strand.
TCGTGCCGCAACAGCCACCGACCAGGTTGAGAAAACCGCTGTCTACGAATTCGCCGATGACCTCTGCCATCTGCTGCGGCGACTGGTCGTATTCGCCGAACTCGTTAGGCAGGCCGGCATTCGGATGAGCACTGACCCGGGTGTCCGCCATCCGCGAAAGCTCGGCGATGTAGGGCCGTAGCTCCTCTGCCCCCAGCGCGCAATTGAGGCCGATGATCAGCGGCTCAGCATGCCGTACCGAATTCCAGAATGCCTCGGTGGTCTGCCCGGAAAGCGTCCGGCCGGAGGCATCGGTGATCGTGCCGGAGACCATTACCGGCAGGGTAACGCCGGTAGCCTCGAAGCTCCTGCGAATCGCATAGATTGCCGCCTTGGCGTTCAGGGTGTCGAAGATCGTTTCCACCATCAGCAAGTCGACACCACCTTCGATCAATGCGTTTGCCGCGACCTGGTAAGTGGCGGCAAGCTCGGCAAACGAGACATTGCGGAATCCCGGGTCGTTGACGTCGGGGGAAATCGACGCCGTGCGATTGGTAGGCCCGAGCACCCCGGCAACGAACCGCGGCGCGCCGTGCGAGGCGGCAAACGTGTCGGCCGCCTCACGGGCAATTCGTGCGGCGGACATGTTCAGCTCCGCAACCAGCGACTGCATATCGTAATCGGCCATCGATGGTGCGTTGGAATTGAAGGTATTGGTTTCGATGATATCGGCGCCCGCTTCGAGGTACTGCCGGTGAATGTCCAGGACCACGTCCGGCCGGGTGATCGACAGCAGGTCGTTATTGCCCTTCAGGTCTGTCTGCCAATCCTCGAAGCGCTTGCCGCGGTAGTCCGACTCGTCGAGCCTGAACGACTGGATCATCGTACCCATAGCGCCGTCGAGCAGCAGGATGCGGTCGCGCAGGCTCTGGGCAAGGACTTCGATTCGTTGCGCACGTCGCATCGATATGCCTCTTATGCGGCGGCCCGTCGCGGTCGGACACCCAGCGCATGGCAGATCGCAAACGTCAGTTCCGAGCGGTTCAGCGTATAGAAGTGAAACTCTTCGATGCCTTCATTGCGCAGCTTCTGTACCTGGTCAATGGCAACACTCGCCGCAATCAACTTGCGGGTATCCGGGTCGTCCTCGAGTCCGTCAAAACGCTCACGAAGCCAGTCCGGCACGGAAGCGCCGCATTGCTCCGCGAACCGGGTGAGCTGGGGAAAGCGGGTGATCGGCAGAATGCCCGGCACGATCGTCGACTCTATGCGCGCAGCTGCACACAGATCACGAAACCGGAGAAAAATGTCGACATCGAAGAAAAATTGCGTGATGGCGCGTGTTGCACCGGCGTCGAGTTTGCGTTTCAGGTTGTCCAGGTCGGCGATCGGAGTGGCTGCTTCGGGATGGGTTTCCGGATAAGCCGCGACCGACAGGTCGAAGTCGGCGACCTTCCTGAGACCGGCAACGAGATCGGACGCGTAAGCATAGCCGTCCGGATGCGGCTGGTAGTTCGACGAGTTCTTCGGCAGATCGCCACGCAGGGCGACCAGGTGGCGAATGCCGAGGTCCCAGTACTGCCTGGCGATATCGTCGATCTCTCCGCGACTCGCACCGATGCAGGTGAGATGCGGCGCCGCCGTAAGCTTGGTCTCATTGCAAATGCGTGCCACGGCGGCATGCGTCCGTTCCCGGGTACTGCCGTCGGCACCGTAGGTGACAGACACGAAACGCGGTTCCAGGACCGCAAGGTGCTTGATCGAGTCCCAAAGCGTCTTTTGCATGTGTTCCGTGTTTGGTGGAAAAAACTCGAACGACACCTTGATTGCGGCTTTCTTTTGCTCGGTCTCTGGCATGGCGGTTGCCTAGGCAGCTGCATCCCTGCTGTCGGCGCGGGTAGCCACCGAAAGCAGCCAGACCGGGGCCGTCGCCGGGATGACATGTGCGGGCGCAAGGCGCAACCCGGCGGCAGCGCTCCATTCGGCCAATGATTTCTGGATAGCGCCGGCGGAGTCACCGTCGACCGCCTGCAAAATGAGCAGTCGGCCGCCGGTCTTCAGCAGCCGGCTGGATTCGAGCAGAACCTGGACCGGGTCACTGGCATCGGCCAGCACGTCATCGAGCACGATGGTATTGAATTCCCTGTCGTCGAACGGCAAGCGGTACATGTCCCCCTGGCGCAGGGTGCAGTTCGGCAAGCCGGCCAGCATCAGCTCGGCGCGCGCCAGCCCGCGAGCCCTGGCATCGATATCGACACCGACGGCGCGCCGCGCCCGGCTCGCCAACAGCTTGAGGATCGAGCCCCTGCCGCAACCGACATCGAGCAGGTCGCCGACGGGCGTGGTAACGGTCAATTCCACCAGCGCCTTGTGCAGGGCACGATCGGATTGATGCACTACGGCTTCGCCCGCGGAATGGTCGATGTCCTGGCCGCGCATCCGTTGCAGTGCCCGGAGGTCGGCAAGCAAGGTCGGGTCGGCGGACGGGATCAGGCTCAGGAGCTCCTTGAGCTCCTCGATATGTCGGCCACTGGCGGGAACCCGGTAATAGACGCGCTTGCCGTCGCGAAAGCGCCTCAGAAGCCCCGCCTCACACAGGAGCTTGAGCTGTTGCGACACCCGCGGCTGACTCTGCCCCAGCACCCGGGTGAGTTCGGACACGCTGCATTCACCCTGGCGACACAGCGCCAGCAGGCGCAGGCGTGTCGCATCGCCGAGTGTTTTCAGGCGTTGCAACAGGATTTCGGTGCGCGAATCCATAAATATATAAGGATATCCTTATAAATAAAGGACGATAGTCTAGCACAATTCGCGCAAGGGTCTAAGGGTCAGTGCACGGAATCGCTGCCGCCGATGGCCTGCTCCGCAAACACCCGCGCAACGTCCACGGCATCGAATACTCGCAGGCGGCCGCAGTATTCACAGGTCACCTCGACCTTGCCTTGCTGCTCGCAGGCGGCGCGAGTCTCCGTTTCGCCGAGCAGTCGCAAGACCTCCTCGACCTTCCTGCGGCTGCAACGGCAGCGAAAGCGGGCACCGCGTGGTGTGAAGGCGCGCACGTCGTCTTCGGCAAACAGCCGGTGCAGGAGGTCGTGGCTGGCGCCCTCGGTGAGGTCCTCGGCGCGCAGCGTCTTGGCGAGCAGGCCCAGCCGGCGCCAGTCGTCTTCCACGGTGGGCGATTCCCCGGGCATTTGCTGCAGCAGGATGCCGCCGCACTTGACGTCGTCGCCCGCCAGCTGCAAATGGCTCGGCACCTGCACCGATCGCTCGAAGTAATGCTCGAGACTGGCGGCCAGTGACTCCGGGCTGATTTCGACGATCCCCTGGTAGGGCCGCTCCTGGGCCCCCGAATCGACAGTGACCGCGCAGCGCGCACCGGCGACGAGATCGGCAAAACCCATGTCGCGATCGATATCCTGCGCCGCTGCCATGCCGCGCAGGTCGAGGTCGTCGGTACTCTGCATCACCAGCATGCTGAGCGGCCCGTCGCTGTTGATCTGAAACGTGATGGTGCCGTCGAATTTGAGGCTCTGGGCAATCAGCGCGGTTGCCGCGGCGGAGTGACCGAGCACGTCGGCTACCGGTTCGGGATAGTCATGGTCGCGTTGAATGCGCTGCCAGGTATTTTCGAGTTGAACCAGCGCACCGCGAACCGGCAGCGTTTCGAAAACGAACGGTATGACTGCGTCTTTTGCCAACATGCCTTATTTGACAAGCTTGCGCTTGAGAATTTCGTTGACCTGGCCGGGGTTCGCCTTGCCGCCCGATTGCTTCATGACCTGGCCAACGAAATAGCCGAGCACCTTTTCCTTACCACCCCGATATTCTGCAACCTGATCGGGATTGGCGGCTATGACCTCGTCCACAATTGCTTCGATTGCCGAGGAATCCGTTATCTGTTTCAGGCCCCGCGCTTCGATAATTTGATCGGCGCTGCCTTCGCCCGCCCACATGGCCTCGAAAACGTCCTTGGCGATCTTGCCCGAGATGGTGTTGTCTGCGATCCGCTCCAGCAGGCCGCCCAGTGCCGCTGCCTTGATTTTGCTGTCGGCGATGTCGAGCGCGTCCCTGTTCAGTGCAGCAGACAGTTCACCGATTATCCAGTTGGCAGCGATCTGGGGCGCAGCACCGGTGTGCCTGGCAAGTTCCTCGAAGTAATCCGCGGCAGCGCGACTCTGCGTCAGCAATTCTGCGTCGGCCGACTTGATTCCGTATTGCTCGACGAACCGGCGCAGCTTGGCGTCCGGCAATTCCGGGAGTGTCTTGCGAACGGATTCGATAAACGCATCGTCCAGCTCGACCGGCAGCAGGTCCGGATCGGGAAAATACCGATAGTCGTTGGCCTCCTCCTTGCTGCGCATGGCACGGGTTTCGTCCCGGTCCGCATCGTACAGCCGGGTTTCCTGGATGACCGTGCCGCCGTCTTCGAGCAACTCGATCTGTCGTTCGATTTCGTAATTGATCGCTTTTTCGACAAACCGAAACGAGTTCAGGTTTTTTGTTTCGGTTCGCGTGCCGAGCTCTTGTTGTCCCCTGGGCCTGACCGAAACGTTGGCGTCGCAGCGAAACGATCCCTCCTGCATATTGCCATCGGAAATTTCCAGGTAACGGACAATGGAATGTATCTTGCGCATGTAGGCGACGGCTTCTTTCGCCGAACTCATGTCGGGCTCGGAAACGATCTCCAGGAGCGGCGTCCCGGCGCGATTCAGGTCGATGCCCGTTTCCTTTCCGAAGCCTTCGTGCACCGATTTGCCGGCGTCCTCCTCGAGATGCGCGCGGGTAATGCCGATTCGCTTCTCGTTGGCGTCATCGTCGCGAATCATGAGCTCGCCGTGTTCGACGATCGGCAGCTCGTACTGGCTGATCTGGTAGCCCTTCGGCAGGTCCGGATAGAAATAGTTCTTTCTGGCAAACACCGAGCGTTGCGCCACCTTGGCATTGACCGCGAGGCCGAATTTGGTTGCCATGCGCACCACCTCACCGTTCAACACCGGCAGCACCCCGGGGTAGCCGAGATCGACCAGGCAGGCCTGGGTGTTGGCTTCAGCTCCATAAGCCGTTGATGCACCTGAAAAAATCTTGCTTCTGGTCGCCAGCTGGGTGTGAATCTCCAGGCCGATGACGGCCTCCCAGTGACCGTTCACGAGAAGTCCCCGGGCGCCTGCCGGTGCCAGTCGGTCAGCTGCTGGTACTGGTGGGCGCAGGCCAGCAGCCGGGCCTCGGCAAAATGCGGCCCGACGAGCTGCAGCCCGACCGGCAGACCGTCGGCAAAACCACAGGGAACGGAAACCCCTGGCAGCCCGGCCAGGTTTGCGCCGATCGTGTATATGTCGTTCAGGTACATGGTGATCGGATCGTCGGTCTTTTCACCGATAGCAAACGCGGTCGTCGGTGCGGTCGGCCCGGCGATGATGTCGACTTTCTCGAATGCCTGCATGAAGTCGCGGCTAATCAGTTGCCTCACCTTTTGCGCCTTCAGGTAATACGCATCGTAATAACCCGCCGACAGCACGTAAGTGCCTGTCATGATGCGACGCTGAACTTCGGCGCCGAAGCCTTCGCCGCGACTACGGCAAAACAGATCGTGAAGATCATCAACCTGCTGTGCACGATAGCCGAAACGAACGCCATCGAATCGCGACAGGTTCGACGAGCATTCCGCGGGCGCAACCACATAATAGGTTGGTACGGACAGGTCGATGTTCGGCAAATCGATTTCGCTCAACGTCGCACCCTGATCCTCGATACTTACAAGCGCCTCCCTGACGCGCGCCTCGCAAGTCGCATCCAGACCCTGGTCAAAATGTTGACGGACGATTCCTACTTTCAGTCCCTTAAGCGGCTTGTCGAGCTCGGCAAGGTAATCGGGTACCGGATGATCGACGGACGTCGAGTCCCTGGGGTCATGTCCCGCAATGACGCCCAGTAACAATGCCGCGTCCTCGGCAGAGCGCGTGATAACACCTGCCTGGTCGAGACTCGAGGCGAAAGCAACCATGCCGTAACGGGATACCCTGCCGTAGGTGGGTTTCAGGCCGACGGTTCCGGTGAGTGCCGCCGGCTGGCGAATGGAGCCGCCGGTGTCGGTGCCGGTCGCGGCGGGCACGACGCGCGCGGCAACTGCGGCAGCGGAGCCACCGGACGATCCGCCCGGCGACAGGCGCGCGTCCCACGGATTGCGAACCGGCCCGAAGAAACTGGTTTCGTTAGACGAGCCCATTGCGAATTCGTCCATGTTGGTTTTGCCGAGCACGACCGCACCCGCTGCATCGAGGCGTTCGACAACCGTCGCATCGTAAGGCGCGACGAAATTGCCCAGGATGCGCGAACCGCAGGTCGTCAATACACCCCGGGTGCAAAAAAGATCCTTGTGTACGATCGGCAAGCCGTTCAGGGCGTGCTGCTGCCCCGCGGCGCGCGCTTCATCTGCCGCGTCCGCACGTTGCAATGCCAATTCCGCTGTGACCGTAATGAACGCGTTCAATCGATCCTGGGACGTATCGATTCTGGCTAACAGGTGTTCCGTCAATTCACGTGACGAAAATTCTCCGTTCTCAAGCCCCGTCGCGAGTTCCGTCAGCGACCTCGCGTGAAGTGCATCCGTTGCCTGTCCCATTGTTACTCGATCACTTTGGGTACCAGGTAATAACCGTTCTCGACGCGCGGTGCATTCTTCTGGATTTCATCGCGCTGGTCGGTTTCGGTGACTTCGTCGGCGCGCAGGCGCTGCGACATGTTCAACGGATGCGCCATCGGCAACACGTCGTCGGTCGCTACACTCTGTAACTGATCCACAAAATCGACGATTCGCGAAAGCTTGTCGACGATCTCGTCAAACTGGGCGTCGTCGAGTTGCAGTCGAGCGAGGGTCGCGATGTGCTGGACCTGAACTTTAGTTAGAGACACTGGGTATTCCGGAGTTGCTTGCCGGTCCCGGCGGCCCGGCATAGCGAGGGGCAGCAATCATACATGCTGCCTTGTGCATTGTCGTGTCCATTGCTACATTGCCGAGTTGATTTGCTTCGCGGGACTCAGCCCCCACATGCTCAGGAACATTCTAGGGTATTTCTCGAACGATTTGTCGATCGATCTCGGGACCGCCAACACGCTCATCTATTCGAGGGGTCACGGAATCGTCCTGGACGAACCGTCCGTGGTGGCCATCCGCGAGGATACCGGCCGCGGCGGCCGCGTGGTCGAGGCGGTGGGCGTCGAAGCCAAGAATATGCTCGGCCGCACCCCCGGCAACATCGTCGCAATCCGGCCGCTGAAAGACGGCGTGATCGCCGATTTCACGGTCACCGAGAAGATGCTGCAACACTTTATTCGCAAGGCGCACGGCACCCGCTACTTCCGGCCGAGCCCGCGGGTACTGGTTTGCGTGCCATACGGATCGACCCAGGTCGAGCGCCGGGCCATTCGTGAATCCGCCGAAGGCGCCGGCGCCCGCAAAGTGCACCTCATCCCGGAACCGATGGCCGCCGCCATTGGCGCCGGCATGCCGGTCCACGAAGCACGGGGTTCCATGGTGCTCGATATCGGCGGTGGCACATCCGAGGTGGCCGTCATTTCGCTGAACGGCATCGTGTACGCCGCCTCGGTCAGGATCGGCGGCGACCGTTTCGACGAAGCCATCACCAACTACGTGCGTCGCAACTACGGCATCCTGATCGGTGAGGCGACGGCGGAACGCATAAAGCACGACATCGGCTCGGCTTTCCCGGGTCAGGAGGTTCGCGAAATTTCGGTCAAGGGCCGCAACCTGTCGGAAGGCGTACCGCGAAGCTTTACCCTGAATTCGAATGAAATCCTCGAAGCGCTGCAAGAGCCGCTGCAGGGCATCGTCGGCGCGGTCAAGGAGGCACTCGAGCAAACGCCACCGGAACTCGGCGCGGACGTCGCCGATCGCGGTATCGTGCTCACCGGCGGCGGCGCCATGCTGCGCGATATCGACAAGTTGCTCATGGAGGAGACCGGCTTGCCGGTGGTGATTGCGGACGACCCGCTAACCTGCGTGGCCCGCGGCGGTGGCCGCGTCATCGAGCTCATTGACGAGCACGGTCCGGCCGTCTTTGGTTTGGAATAATAAAGAGAACAACCGGAACCATTATGCGAAGAGCAAACGCTGATGGCCCCCGCGAAAGCTGACAGGCGGCACCGCTCCCCACACCTGCCCGCCACCGGACTGCGTTTTCTGTTACTTGCGGCGCTCAGCATCCTGCTGCTGGTCATCGATCACCGGCACAATCACCTGGATGCCGTGCGCAAAGCCATCGGCGCGACGGTCTATCCCTTGCGGGTCATTGTCGATGCGCCTGTATCGCTGTGGCTGTGGATCGAGGAAGCGAGTTCGAGTCGCAACGAACTTCAACTCGAAATCAGCCGCCTCAATGCCGAGCGCCTGTTGACCCAGGCCCGGCTGCAGAAATACGCCGCGCTCGAGGCGGAGAATACCCGACTGCGCGCGCTGCTCGAGGCGACCAGCGCGGTGCGCGACCAGGTGCGGGTTGCAGAAATCATGTCTGTGAGCTCGAACCCGTTTCGTCACGTGCTGGTCGTGGACAAAGGAACGCGCGACGGGGTGTTCGATGGCCAGGCGATCATCGATGCGGACGGCGTGGTCGGACAGATCATCGAGGCCGGGGTCTTGTCTTCGCAGGGCATACTGATCAGCGACCCGGATCATGCGCTGCCCGTGGAGGTCAATCGCAACGGCTTGCGGACCATCGCCGTCGGCACCGGCGAATACGACCGGCTGGTGCTGCCGTTCCTGCCGAACAATGCCGATATCCGGGAAGGCGACCTGCTCGTGACCTCCGGTCTCGGCGGCGCGTTTCCGGCAGGCTACCCGGTGGCTGTCGTCGACTCCGTGGTGCGGATTCCGCAGGAACCGTTTGCGGCAGTCTCGGCAGCGCCGTCAGCGGCACTGAACCAGGTGCGGGAAGTCATGTTGATCTGGTCGGCCGAAGAACCCGAGCCTGCGCCGGAAGCGGTCGTAAGCGAGGAGGCCCAGGGTGAGTAGGGAACGGGATTTTCATCCACAGCCGGTGATCATCACCCTGATCATTGCCTTGATGCTGGCGATCGCGCCGATGCCGGACTGGGCCGAGCCATTCAGGCCCGACTGGGTGACGATGACACTTATATATTGGAGCATGAATTTGCCGCGCTACTACAGCATCGGCTGGGCATGGATCATCGGCCTCATCCTTGACGTGGCCCAGGGAACCCTGCTCGGTCAGCATGCACTGGCACTGTCACTGGTCATTTACGTCACCGTTACATTTCACCTGCAAATGCGTCAATTCCCGACGCTGCAATTGTCCCTGACCGTCTGTGCGCTGCTCGCGCTGTACCAGTTCATCTTGTTCTGGATCAACGGCGTCGCCGGCGTCAACACGGCTGCAATCACCTACTGGGGCCCGGTGATCAGCGGTTCGCTGCTGTGGCCATTGATGACGATGCTGTTCGGCGGCGCCCGATACCGGGCTCGCACCTGATGGCTTACGCGGCGCAAAAGGCTATGGCTGTTCCGGACGCTTGCGGGTCAGGAGCGCAGCCATGAGTCTGCTCGAGCCCATCAAGGACCCTTTTTTCGAGAAAAGGATTTTTGTCTCGCGGGTAATTCTTGCGGTGGTCATCTGCGTGCTGTTGCTTGGCACGGTGGTCGCGCGATTGGTGCAGCTACAGGTTCGCGATTACGAATTGTTCGCGGCAAAGTCACAGGGCAACCGGGTCCGGCTGGAAGCGGTCGCACCGACGCGTGGCCTGATTCTCGACCGCAAGGGCCGGGTGCTCGCGGAAAACCTGCCCGCATACCAGCTCGAGTTGATTCCCGAGCAGGTGCCGGACCTCAAGGAAACGCTTGCCAGGCTGGCGGACCTCGGATTAATCCGCCGCGAGGACATCCCACGCTTCAATGGCTTGAGCCAGACCGGTCCGCGCTTCAAGCCGGTAACCCTGCGCTTTCGATTGAGCGATGACGAAATCGCGACATTCGCCAACCAGCGGCCGCGCTTCCCGGGGGTCGACTTTCAGCCCAGGCTGATACGCCATTACCCCGAAGGCGAGTTGACGGCACACGCGATCGGCTACGTCGGCGCCTTGAGCACGGCCGACCTGGAGCGGCTCGATCCATCGGCGTATGCGGGAACTGCGCACACCGGCAAGACCGAAGTCGAGCACTTCAACGAATCACTGTTGCATGGCAAGGTCGGCTTCCGCCAGGTGGTCACCAATGCACGCGGCCGGCAGTTGCCCGCCGATACCCTGGAAATCGACACGTCGTTGCTGGAGAACAGCACGCCGACACCGGGGCACAACATTTTCGTCAGCCTGGATCTCGATCTGCAACGCGTCGCGGTCGAGGCGATGGGCGACAGACGAGGCGCCATCGTCGCTATTGACCCGAACAACGGCGATATCCTGGCGCTGGTCAGCGCACCGACCTTCGACCCCAACGCCTTCGCGACCGGCATGAGCCCCAGCCAGTTCCAGGCGTTGCAGAACAACGAGGACCGGCCGCTCTTCAATCGCGCCGTACGCGGTTCCTATCCGCCCGGCTCGACGATCAAGCCGATGCTGGCGCTGGCGGCGCTCGAGACCGGCGCGACTAACCTGACTCGCCGCATCGTCTGCATCGGGCACTACAGCCTGCCGGGAAGCACTCACCGCTATCGCGACTGGCGGCCGGAAGGCCACGGCGAGGTCGATTTGCATGACGCGATCGCACAGTCCTGCGACGTGTACTTCTACCAGATCAGTCGCGACATCGGCATTGACCGCATGCACGACTATCTCGATCGCTTCGGGCTCGGCCAACCGAGCGGGTTGGACGTCGTCGGCGAAGCGGCCGGATTGATTCCCTCGAGAGCCTGGAAACGCCAGGCTTTCCGCGAACGTGCCGACCAGGTGTGGTTTCCCGGCGAAACGGTCATCGCTTCCATCGGCCAGGGCTACATGCTGGCGTCGCCGCTGCAATTGGCAAACGCGGCCGCGGCGCTCGGCATGCGCGGCCAACGTTTCAAACCGCGGCTGGTCGCAGCGTTCGAGGACCCGATCTCCGGCAGGCGCACCTTGATCGCGCCCGAACCGATGCCGTCAGTCGACATCGAGAACGACTACTTCTGGGACAGCGTGATCGACGGCATGCATGCAGTCATGCAAAGCGAAACCGGGACGGCGCGAGCTGCCGGTCTCGGCGCACCCTACGACATGGCAGGCAAGAGCGGTACGGCACAGGTGTTCTCACTGTCGCAGGACGAGGAGTACGACGAAGAAGAACTGGATGAACGGCTTCGTGATCACGCGCTTTTTATTGCCTTCGCGCCGCTCGAGTATCCACGCATCGCGGTGGCGGTGATCGTGGAGAACGGCTCGAGCGGCAGTCGCGTCGCCGCACCCATTGCGCGCGCATTGATGGACCAGTACCTCGGATACGGCGACGATGCAATTTAGCGACACATCCCGATTGGTAGAAGCCAAAGCGGCGCCGCTCAGTGACCTGGCCCGCATCCTGCGTCGCTTGAATCTCGACGGTCCGTTGCTCGCCGGCCTGTTGTTCATCTGCGCATTCGGTCTTTTCGTGCTTTACAGCGCCGTCAGCGAAAATATAGACCTGTGGCTGCAGCAAGTCGTGCGCCTGGCCGTTGCCCTGGTCGGGATGTTGATGATTGCGCAACTCGAACCCGACCTGATGCGGCGCTGGACGCCCTGGGGATTCCTCGTCGGACTCGTGTTGTTGCTGCTCGTACTCGGCTTTGGCGAAGTCGGACAGGGCGCGCGTCGTTGGCTCAATCTCGGAATTCGTTTTCAGCCATCAGAAATCATGAAACTCATGGTGCCGATGATGGCAGCATGGTTTTTACACAAACGACAATTACCGCCGAAACTGCTCGACCTTTTGGTCATTGGCGTGGTGATCGTTGTGCCCACCCTGCTCATCGGCGTGCAGCCGGACCTGGGCACCGCATTGCTGGTCGCCGCCGCCGGCATTTTCGTTGTCGTCCTTGCCGGGCTATCGATGCGCATCATGCTGCTGCTGGGCATTGCATCCATTCCCGGTGCAATGGTGCTCTGGAATTACATGCAGGACTATCAAAAGCAACGCGTGCTGACCTTGCTTAACCCGGATTCCGATCCACTCGGTGCCGGCTACAACATCATCCAGTCGAAGATCGCCATCGGTTCCGGCGGCTTGTTTGGCAAGGGGTGGACCAACGGCAGCCAGGCACAACTGGAATTTCTGCCGGAACGGGACACTGACTTCATTTTCGCCGTGATGGGCGAAGAGCTTGGGCTCCTGGGTGTCCTGAGCCTTTTGGGACTTTATGTATTCGTCATCGGGCGCGGCCTGTACATCGCCACGCAGGCACGCGACACGTTTTCACGGCTGCTGGCCGGGAGTATTAGCCTGACTTTTTTTGTCTATGTTTTTGTGAATACCGCAATGGTGACGGGGCTGGTACCGGTCGTTGGTATCCCGTTACCGCTGGTCAGCTATGGCGGTACCTCCATGGTGACCCTGATGGCCGGCTTCGGTATTCTGATGTCCATTCACAGCCACCGGAAATTGTTGCCGCATTGAACCCTGGTATCGCACCTGTATGACGCGCTTACGCCTGATTTTTGCTCGCCTGCTTCTGCTCGTGGCCGTGTTCGGTGGATCTGCCGCGCACGCGATCGACATCGACGATGCACAGGTCAAGAGCTTTATTGACTCGATGGTCTCGACCTACGATTACGACCGTGCAGTCCTGGAAGACGTCTTGGAGCAGGCGGAGGTACAACAATCGATTCTGGATGCCATTGCCAGGCCGGCCGAGAGCACCAAGGAATGGCACGAGTATCGTGACATTTTCCTGACTGACGAGCGTATCGAAGCCGGCGTCGCATTCTGGCGTGAGCACGAGGAAGAACTCGAGCGCATCAGTTCGGAAACCGGTGTGCCGCCCGAAATACTGCTCGGCATCATCGGCGTCGAGACTTACTTCGGACGCATCACTGGTAATTACCGCGTGCTCGACGCACTGGCGACACTGGCTTTCGAATATCCGCCGCGCTCGGCCTTCTTTCGCAGCGAACTGGAACAATTTCTGCTGCTGGTCCGCGAAGAAGAGATGGCGGCCACGGAAGCCACCGGCTCCTACGCCGGTGCCATGGGCAGGCCGCAGTTCATGCCTTCGAGCTTTCGCGCCTACGCGGTCGATTCGAGTGCCGACGGCAAGCGCGATATCTGGAGCAACTGGTCTGACGTCATGGGCAGCATCGCCAACTATTTCGTGCGTCACGGCTGGCGACGCGATAACCAGGTTGCCGCACAGGCTGTGCTCGGCAACCAATGGCGTGGCGAAACGCCCGGTAATTCCCTGACACCCAGTGAAACCGTCACCTCGCTCAGTCACCAGGGCGTCTTGTTTGCAACCGATCTTCCCGGTGACGACAAAGCTCAGCTGCTGACACTGTTGGGCGATGACGGCGAGGAACACTGGGTCGGTTTTCACAATTTTTTCGTCATCACGCGCTACAACCGCAGCGTGATGTATGCGTTGGCGGTACTGCAGCTCGGACAGGAAATTGCGATTGAGGCAGATCGTGGCAAGACCTGAATACCTGCGACTCTCCTTAATGGCCGGTTTGTTGAGCGCACTGTCGGCTTGCGCCTATCAGCCGGTTCGCGACGGTCCTGCGCCAGCGGGCGGCGTGCAGACCACGCGCAATCTGCCGCCCGATCCTGAACCGCGCGACGAACCACGCAGCAAATTCGGCAACGGGCCCTACTACCAGGTTTTCGGCAAGACCTACAAGGTGCTCGACACGAATTTCGGCTACCAGGAGCGCGGCGTTGCATCGTGGTACGGCAGCAAGTTTCATGGCCAACCGACATCGAGCCAGGAAACCTACGACATGTATGCGATGACTGCCGCACACAAGTCCCTGCCGATTCCCAGTTATGTCCGGGTGCGAAATCTGCAGAATGGCAAAAGCATCATCGTCCGTGTCAACGATCGCGGGCCGTTCGTCGACAACCGGCTGATCGACCTGTCCTACGCGGCGGCCGTCAAGCTCGACCTGATCGAGACCGGGACCGGTCTGGTCGAGGTCACGGCCATCAGCTTCGATGAGCCGCCCGCGAACGCGCAACGGATGCCTGATGTGACAAGTCCCCCGACGATCCCCGCAGAGCATATTTATGTGCAGGTTGGCGCTTTCGGCGATGCCGAGAATGCCCGGCGCCGCTTTATCATGCTGCACGATCTCGGTTTCGAGGAGGCTTTCGTGCACCTGGACCAGAGCAGCGCCCTCTACCGGGTGAGAATCGGGCCCATCGCCGACGTATTGCAGTACGATTCGATCGTCGAACGATTGCAAAATGTAGGGATTTCAGACACTCACCTGGTTACAGATTAGACGAGTTCCATTTTTTACCTCAGGCGATAAAATACGCGCCCTTGCAGGCAGCTTTCTTCGCTCATGGCACACAGCATGCAATTCAGATCCATTCTTACCTTAGTCGCAACGCTACTGCTGGCATCCGCCAACCTGCTGGCTGCGACGAACTCACCGGTACCCGCGCCACCCATCGTCGGTGCGAAAAGCTTCATTCTGATCGACGGCGAAACCGGCGCGGAACTCGCATCGCTGGAAGCGGACATGCGTCTCGCTCCGGCCAGCCTCACCAAGTTGATGACCGCCTATGTCGTGTTTCGCGCACTGGCAGACGGCAACATCAAGCTTGACGACCAGGTGACCGTCAGTGAAAAAGCCTGGCGTACCGAAGGCTCGCGAATGTTCATCGAGGTCGGCTCGCGGGTATCGGTCGAAGACTTGCTGCTCGGCATGATCGTTCAATCCGGCAACGATGCGAGCGTTGCCCTCGCGGAGCATGTTGCCGGCTCGGAAGAGGTGTTTGCCGAACTCATGAATCAGCACGCAGCTCGCCTGGGGCTAACGGCGTCAAAGTTTCAGAACTCTACCGGCCTGCCGGAAGACGAACACTATGCCACTGCTCGCGACCTGGCATTCCTCGCCAGGCAAATCATTTCGGAGTTTCCGCAGTACTACAAGTGGTATTCGGTCAGGGAGTACGAATACAACGACATCAAGCAACCAAACAGGAATCGCTTGCTCTGGCGAGACGACAGTGTCGATGGCATGAAGACCGGCCGCACTGACGACGCAGGCTATTGCCTGATTTCTTCCGCACAACGCGATGACATGCGGATCATTTCCGTTGTACTCGGCACGGCCAGCGACAAGGCACGCATCGACGGCAGTCAGGCGTTACTGAACTACGGCTTTCGGTTTTTTGAAACTCGCCTGTTGTATCGCGCAGGCGAAACCGTTACGGAGGCAAAAATCTGGAAGGCTGCGAATGAGTTTTCTGCGCTCGGCCTGGACCAGGACCTGTATGTGACTATTCCGCGCGGAAGTTACGACGATATTCAAACTGTGCTCAACATTCCTTCGGTGTTGATGGCGCCGGTCGCGAGCGGCCAGCCACTGGCGGAAATCCGCATCAGCCTGAATGGTAACGATCTCGCCAGTCGATCGCTGCGAGCGCTCGATGACAATCCGAGTGGCTCGTTCTGGCAGCGGACCCGGGACAGCGTCAAACTCTGGATCGATTGACGCACTCGTGACGTTGCCCGCCGCATCATTGCCCGACACCCGCGTTATCGTTATTCGCGATCTCGGCATGCAGGACTACCTGCCGTTATGGCGCGGCATGCAGCAATTCACGCAAACGCGCTCGCCGCAAACCACGGACGAGATCTGGTTTACCGAACACCCGCCGGTGTTCACGCTCGGCCTTAACGCGTCTCGCGAGCACCTGCTGGCGCCGGGAAACATTCCGGTCGTCCAGGTCGATCGCGGCGGGCAGGTCACGTATCACGGACCCGGCCAGCTCATGATCTACCCGCTGATCGACCTGAAGCGCGCCAGGCTGGGCGTCCGCGACCTGGTCACTGCCCTCGAGCGCAGCGTGATCGACTTTGTCGCGGACTACGGGATCCGAGCGATCTGCCGCAAGGATGCACCGGGCGTTTACGTCGATGAACGCAAGATCGCCAGCGTGGGTCTGCGGGTCAAACGCGGCGCAAGCTATCACGGTATGGCGCTGAATATCGACGTCGACCTGGAGCCGTTTTCCCGCATCAATCCCTGCGGCTACAGCGATCTCGAGGTCATCGACCTGACGACGCTCAAAATTGCAGCGCCGCGACCGGACATACAGTCACAGGTACAGCGCCACCTGTTGAGGCACCTGCGAATGGACGACCGCCAGGTCGTCAGCGACATTTAGGTCCGGCGACTGTCCGGGGCGATCGTAACGTCGTTGAACGAATGCGTGACGATCCGACCGAAGACGTTTACTCCGGTGGATCCGGCCAGCGGATAAATGGCGTCGCGGGTTCCTGGCCGGGCGGAACGTACGCCGGGACCTCGGTGGCGACCGCCCCCAGGCTCTTGATGAATCGATACATCGCTCGCGAGTCCACTTCCGTCAGGCCATTGAGCGCCCACCACGGCATTGGCGGCCGCGTCCTGAGCGATTTGGCGACGGCGACCCACGTGTCTTCCGTTAACTTTTCCACGTAAGTCCGCAGGTTCGGCGGGTACGTCGTACCCCAGGGCCCGCGGTAGCCAAGGCCGTCGCCGAGCAGCCATTCGGATTCCGGCGTGGTGCCACCCAAGACGGCATAACCAGCGGTATGGCAATCGTTGCACCCGCCAAGCTCTACAAGATAGCGGCCGCGGGCCAGCGACGATTCATCGGCTTCGTCCGCAACGGCGGGCGCCGACACCGATAACGCTATCGCCAGCAGACCACCGCATGGCAGTATTTTCCTGATAGTCATGAATTTTCCCCGTCGTGGAATTGCTTCCTGGGCGAGCTCAATTCCGCGAATTTTTTTACCTGAGAAAAACGCACTGCGTTCGCCGTCTGGATAAACATCAAGGTGAATTTTGACATAAGCGAACGGTATGTGGCTCGCGTTTAACGTTCCCTGGACCCGCGTCTCAGTCAAAAAATAGCGCCAAATTCGCGCCTTGCAGACTATAATTAACAAACAGGATCGCGAATCACTGAGGTTCGCGGTCCGATTCCTCGTCGATCAACAAAAACAAGAGCCGACCGATCGAACCACCAGCAGAATCGAGGAGCCTGCAATGAAAACCAACAATCAAGGTTTCACGCTGATTGAACTGATGATCGTGATTACGATCATCGGCATCCTGGCTTCGATTGCGATCCCGGCATACCAGGATTACACGATTCGAGCGCAAGTCGCGGAAGGCCTGTCCCTTTCGAACTCGGCCAAAGCGTCTCTCGGCGAGTTCTATACGGACCGTGGCGCGTGGCCGCTCGACAATACGGAAGTCGGGCTGTCTGATGCAGGCAAGATCGTCGGGCGATACGTGACCTCGGTCAAAGTCGCGGGGCCGGTGATCACCGTCACCTACGGCAACAAGGCGCACGCCAAGATCAGCGGGCAGAATGTCACGCTGACCGCAACCGATGCCGAGGGCAGCTTTGTCTGGACCTGTGACGGCGCCGGCATCGCCGACAAGCACTTGCCAGCGGCCTGCCGCTAGTCTAGCGACTGCACTGTGTGAGCGCCGCCAGGCGCTCCGGTGTGCCGACGTCCTGCCACACGCCGCGATAGACACTGCCTTCCAGTTGCCCGCCGTCGGCGGCGGCGCGCATCAACGGCACCACGGAAAAGCGGCCCCCGGCGGCGTCGGCAAAGAATTCAGGGCGATAGAATGCCAGGCCACTGAAGGTCAAATTCCGCTCACCGGAATTGCCGACCAGGCCGTCTGTGAGCGAGAAGTCGCCGGATTGCCGGTGCGCTGGCCTGGGAACCAGCACCAGGTGGGCCAGGCTTTGCGGGCGCAGACGGATATCCGGCAACTCGATATCGGAGTGAATATCCGCGTTCAACACCCAAAACGGTGCGCTGCCGAGCAATGGCAATGCGCGATAAATTCCGCCGCCGGTATCGAGAATCTGCGCATACTCCGGGCTAAAAACGACCTCTACCCCGTATTTTTCGCCGGACCCGATGCGCTGGGCAATTTGCTCGCCGAGCCACCCGAGGTTGATCACCACCGATGTGATACCGGCCCGTGCGAGGCGTTCGAGCTGCTGCTCGATCAGGCTGCTACCGCCGACTTCGACCAGGGCTTTGGGCGTCGTATCGGTAATCGGCCGGAGGCGCTCGCCCCTGCCCGCGGCAAGGATCATCGCGGGCATTAGCTGTCTTCGCGTATCGCCGTCACGACGCGTTTGCTTACCAGGTCTGTCAGGAAATTCAGTTCGGGATATTGCGGAGCGGTGTCGCAGATGTATTCGAGCGTTCGTGGGATATCGGCCAGGTACCCGGGTTTATCATCCCTGTGGTTCAGCCTGGCGAATATTCCGGCCGCCTTCAGGTGCCGCTGCACACCCATCAGGTGAAATCGATCCAGAAACTCACGATCGCTAATGCCGTTTTTCAATTCGGCATCCAGCCGGGCATAGTACTCGAGCGCCCAGGTTTCGATCTGGTCCGCCGGCCACTTGATATAACAGTCCTTGAACAGCGATACGACGTCGTAGCTGATCGGTCCTTCGACGGCATCCTGAAAATCAAGAATGCCCGGGTTGTTCTCAGGCATCACCATCAGGTTCCTGGAGTGGAAATCACGATGCATGAAGACCTGCTTCTGGCGCAGCGCATTGTCGATCAGAAATTCACAACAGTCCTGCCAGTGTTTTTCTTCCTCGTTCGTAAAATCGATTCCCAGGTGACGGCCACAAAGCCAGTCCCTGAATATGGACAGCTCAAGCGAAATAAAATCGTAATCGTAGGTCGGCAATTGCTGCTGGTATGCGTCGCCTTTCCGTTGCAGAGTCAACAACGCATCTATCGCATCACTGTAGAGTGCATTTGCCCGATCGGCGTCTTGTTGCAATTGATCGATGTACCGGATAGCTCCGAGATCGCTCATCAGCACGAAACCGTTTTCCAGGTCCGCGCCGAGCACGCGTGGACAATTCAATCCCATCGCCTCGAGGTAACCGGCGATTTGAACGAATGGCCGGCAATCTTCCTGCGGCGGCGGCGCATCCATAACGATGAAACTTTCGGCGTCCTTTTGGACTCGAAAATAGCGTCGAAAACTTGCGTCGATGGAGGCCGGCTCGAGTTCGACATGGGCGAAACCCTCAAATTGTGCCAACCAGGTCAACAAATGGTCGTGACGGCTGGATTCGTTAGGGTCCGGCGCTACGATGGTTTTTCTCCAGGACTCGTTGAAGCAGGTAAAATCATGTGCGAAGGTAGCAAATCGCGATAGCGGATAACATCCTTTCTCAGAAAATTCCGATCCCCGAGCATCAGTCTGAAAGTTCATCCGAAATGGTGTCCGCACTACCACGTATATTCCTAGGCGCCCTCGTATTGCTGGTCGTCGCTCCGGCGGTGGCCCAGGACCGTGGAGCCTGCGAAACGCCGTCGGCTCGCGAATCGTCATCGGAATCCCTGATGCAGCGATACGGCGTTGGCGACGAGGACGTCATCGAGCTCCAGGCCGGCGAATTCGAGGCCCGGCTCGGCGACCTGTCGAATGCGTCGATGACCGGTGGCGTAGTGTTGCGGCGCGGCAATCGGCTTGCCGGGGCGGAGTCAGCCAGCTACGACCCGGAGCGACGCGCCCTGAACCTCACAGGCAATGTGCGTTACGAGGATCCGGATTCACTGGTATTGAGCGACGCGGCCGAGTTTGCATACGAAACCGGGCGTATTCGCTTCGAAGGTGCGCAATTCGAAGTGGGCCGCGACAATGCAAGAGGCGCGGCGCAAGTCCTGGAAATAAATCAGGAAGGCCGACTGCAGCTCGCCGAGGTAAGTTATACCACCTGCCCGCCCGACTCCAACGACTGGTTGATCGAAGCGGGTGACATTCAACTCGACTCACAAACCGGTGTCGGTACGGCCCGCAATGTGCGCCTCAGGTTCCAGGGTGTGCCGATTCTTTACACGCCCTACATGTCATTCCCGATAACCGATGCACGTAAGTCCGGCATACTGACGCCGGAGATCGGCAGTACCGGCAGAAGCGGTAACGAAGTGAGTGTTCCATACTACTGGAACATTGCTGAAAATTATGATGCCACTTTTTATCCCCGGCTGTTGACCGACCGTGGCGTGCAGATCGGCGCCGAATTCCGCTACCTGTTAACGAACAGTGACGGAATTCTCGAAGCCGAATACCTGCCGGACGACAACAAGTTCGGCGAAAACCGTCACCAGCTCCGGTTCAGGAACCAGACCCTGTTTGCAAGGGGCTGGCGCAATCTGATCGACATTCGTGACGTTTCCGATACCCAGTATTTTGAGGATCTCGGCGGTTCACTGAGTACCGCCAGTATCACGCACCTCAACCGGAGCATTGCATTCGATTCCTTTAGCGATCACTGGTGGCTGTTCGGGCAAGTACAGGAATACCAGACGATCGATTCCGCAATTCTGCCGGACGAAGAACCGTATCGCAGGTTGCCGCAGATTTTTGCCCGCGGTTTCTGGCCGGACAGTTTGCTTGGCCTGAGCTATGCGCTGGATGCGGAATACGTCTATTTCGACCGGGATACCGGGGTGACCGGTTCGCGTTTCAATGCGGCGCCGGAGATATCTTTCCCGGTCGAGAATCCCGGATGGTTCATGACCCCGTCTGTCATGATCGATTACACGCGTTACGACCTCAGCAACATAGTGCCGGGACAGGAAGACAGTCCGAGTCGCAGCGTGCCCATTGCGAGTTTCGATATGGGTTTGATTCTCGAACGCCCGATGAACGGTGACTCGCCGCGAATTCAAACGCTGGAACCGCGTCTGTTATACGTACACGCGCCGTTTCGCGATCAGTCCGACCTGCCGGTCTTCGACACCATTACACCCGACCTGAACCTGGTGCAGCTGTACCGTAAGAACCGCTTTCTGGGTGTCGACCGCATTGCCGACACCGATCAGCTGAGTGTCGGCGTCACGTCGAGAATCATCGATATTGACAGCGGCCGGGAACTGATGTCGGCAACGATCGGTCAGGCGATATATCTCAGCGAGCAAGGGGTGTCATTACCGGGCGAGGCGCCGTTGACGGCGGAATCATCCGACTACATTGCCGAACTGCGCTTCCCGTTGTTCGAATCTTTAAATTTCGACTTTGGACACCAGTGGAGTCCCGACAACCAGGGAACGACAAAGTCGGAAGCCCGGCTGCAATACCGCCCCGCCGCGAACAAGATATTGAACCTCGCCTATCGCTTCCGGAGCCAGTCGCTCGAGCAGATCGACGTGTCGTGGGCGTGGCCGGTCAGCAGGAGCTGGGATTTCGTCGGCCGCTACAATTTCTCGCTGCGCGATGACAAGGTGCTCGAGCAGTTTTATGGCCTCGAATACGAGAGTTGTTGTTGGGGCCTGCGGCTCGTTTACCGTCAGCACATTTCGACGCGCGATGGAACCCGGGACTCTTCATTTGGTCTGCAACTGGTACTGAAAGGCCTGACCAACGTCGGCGTGGCGGCAGACCGTTTACTGGAACGTGGTATTCTTGGCTATTCGCCGGGCCTCCAGTGAGGCGTTGTGCGGCCCGACGATGCAATCGATAATATGTTAATTTTCAAATACTTATATAGAAGCCTCCCGCTGCTCCTGGCGCTGGCGCCGGTGCAGGCCGAGGAGCTTTCGGAAACCGGCGAGTTCCTGGACGGCGTTGCCGCCATCGTCAACGAGGGCGTTGTACTGAAAAGCGAACTGAACCGCGAACTCAACCTGATCATTGCCCGTGCCACGGCGCAGGGCATGCAATTGCCCCCAGCGCATATTCTCAAAGAGCAGGTCCTCGAAAAACTGATTGTCGAGGAAATCCAGATGCAGCGTGCAGACAGGATCGGTATTCAGATATCCGACCAGATGCTGAATTCGGCAATACAGGAAATCGCAGAGAACGCCGGCTTGAGTTTCGAGCAAATGCCGGAAATTCTTGCCGCTGACGGCGTCGACTACGGCGAATATCGTCGCGACACACGCAAACAGATGATTCTCGAACAACTCCGGCAAATCGAGGTCACCAGTCGCATTTCCGTTGCACCACGGGAAATCGAAATTTGCCTCGCCGATATCGAAGACAATGTCGTGGTCAACTCAGCGTATAACCTGGGTCACATTCTGATTTCGATTCCCGAAGCGGCCACCGCGGAACAGATTGCCGAGGCGGAAGCGGAAGCAAACCGGGTCTGGTCAGAACTCGAGAACGGCGCTGATTTCGCGCAACTCGCCATTCAATACTCGGATAGCCAAACCGGTCTGCAGGGCGGCGAGCTGGGGTGGCGAGAGGGCAGCCAGTTGCCGACACTGTTTTCAAATGTCGTTGGCGACATGCAAAAAGGTGATTATTCCCGGCCGATTCGTTCTGTCAGCGGCTTCCACCTCGTGAAGTTGCTCGACGTACGCGGCGTGAACCAGAAAAGTGAAATCGAGCAAGTCAAGATTCGGCACATTCTCGTGACGCCGAACGAAATCATCGACGATCAGACAGCAAAACAACGCCTCGAAGATGCAGTGGAACGAATCAAAGGCGGCGAGAACTTCGGTGAGGTTGCCAAGCTGCTGTCGGACGATGCGGGCTCGGCGAACTCCGGCGGTGAAATGGACTGGGCCGGGCCAGGTACATTCGTCCCCGAATTCGAGGAGGTAGCGAACAGCCTGCAACCCGGAGTCATTTCCGAACCGTTTCGCAGTCGCTTTGGCTGGCACGTCCTGGAGGTTCTCGGGCGCCGTACCTATGACAATACTGAAGATCTCAAGCGGCAATCCTGCGTGCAGCGGGTGCGCAACGGTAAACTCGCTAACGAGTCGGAACTCTGGGTACGCAGAATCAGGGACGAGGCGTTCGTTCAATCGCGCATCTAGCCCGAATAATGCATCAGTATGACGCGCTCTCGTTTACTCTTTGATCGCCTGACAGATTTTCCTCTGTCGGAAATAGACATTGCCATTCCGCTCCGTCAGAAAATCTGTCAGCCAATCAAATCCTTAACTGAACTTACGCGCCAACTGATGCAACATTCGGACTAGAGCACGTGGGCCATCCGCCACTGCATTGCGCCGCGATAAATGACCGAAAAAATCAGGCCGCTTGTCGTTACATCCGGTGAACCAGCGGGCATCGGCCCGGACTTGTGCCTCGCGCTTGCCGCGTCGCCCTGGAAGAACAAAATTGTGGTCATCGGCGACCCCGGCATGCTCGCTGAAAGGGCAAAGTTGCTCGGGGTCGACATCGCTGTCCGTGACTATGATGGCAAGGCGCCGCGGGACGATGCCGGACTGCAGGTACTGTCGCAACCGCTCAGCAATCCGGCTGTCTGCGGCAGGCTGGATCCGGCAAATGCCCGCTCATTGCTCGATGGTCTAGAACGCGCCGTCAAAGGCTGCCTCTCGGGAGAGTTTTCCGGAATGGTGACGGCACCGCTGCAGAAAAGCGTGATCAACGACGCCGGCATCAAATTTTCCGGACACACCGAGTACCTCGCCAGCCTGACCGGCGCGCAGACACCGGTCATGTTGCTGGTGGCCGGCGGGCTGCGAGTCGCGCTCGTCACTACCCACCTGCCACTGAGTAAGGTTCCCGCTTACCTTACGGTTGAGCGCATCACCGAGGTTATCGGGGTCCTGCATGACGATCTGCACCACAAGTTCGACATATCGAATCCCAGGATCCTGGTCTGCGGTCTGAACCCCCATGCCGGCGAGGGCGGACACCTGGGAACCGAGGAACGCGATGTCATCGAACCCGCATTAGAGAGACTGCGTGCCCGGAACATGGACATCGTCGGCCCGTTGCCTGCCGATACCGTGTTCACGCCGGTCGCTGGCCCCGCAGATGCTATCGTCGCGATGTACCACGACCAGGGGCTGCCGGTCCTCAAGTACGCAGGCTTCGGTAGAGCGGTCAACGTGACACTCGGTTTGCCGATCATTCGCACATCCGTGGATCACGGAACCGCACTCGACATTGCGGGGAAAGGTACGGCCGATGCCGGCAGCATGCTGTCCGCGGTCGACATGGCCGCACAACTGGCCAACAAGCGGTGAGCGTCAAGGCCAGAAAAAGATTCGGCCAGCACTTTCTCACATCGAGCGACGCCGTCGAGCAGATCGTGTCGGCGGTAAACCCGCTTCCGGGCGAGACAATCGTCGAAATTGGCCCGGGACGCGCAGCGATCACCGCGCCGTTGGCAGAGCATGAGGTTACTTTGCACGCCATCGAACTCGATCGTGACCTCTGCAAGCGACTCAGGGACAAATTTCACGACAAGAGAAACGTCACGATTCACGAAGCCGACGCGCTTCACTTCGACTTTTCGACGCTCGGAAACAACCTGAGATTCGTCGGCAACCTGCCGTACAACATTTCCACGCCGCTGCTATTCCACTTGCTTACGTTCGACAGGATTACCTGCGACATGCATTTCATGTTGCAAAAGGAGGTCGTCGATCGAATGTCCGCGAATCCCGGGGGCAAGAATTACGGAAGACTGACCGTCATGCTCGGCGCGCGTATGCAGGTCTTGCCACTGTTCGATGTGCCTCCGACGGCCTTTACGCCACCTCCAAAAGTGACGTCGTCAGTCATCCGAATGCGGCATTTGCCAGCGGATACCTTCGATATTCGCGACCCGAAAATGTTGTCAAAGCTGGTTCGCCTGGCATTTTCCCATCGCCGCAAGACTTTACGTAACGCCGTCAAAGGGCTGGTAAGCGATGCCGATTTCGCCGCTGCCGGACTCGAGGCCGGCGCACGACCCGAGCAGATCCCCGTTGCTGGCTGGGTTTCGCTCGCGAACCAGCTCGCGGGCGCGAAATAAGACAGCAACCCTGACCATATCCAGCTAAAATAGCGGCGGCCGATGACGCAATATCAACGCATGGATAATAATAGATACGAAATCGGAATCGACGTTGCCACCAATTACATCCGTGAACAGTCCGAGCCGGACGACGGAAGGTACGTGTTCGCCTACACCATTACCATAGAAAATCTTGGCGCTATGCCCGCCAAACTTCTCAGTCGCCGCTGGGTAATCACCGACGCAAACGGCAAGGTTCAGGAAGTATCCGGCGATGGCGTCGTCGGCGAGCAACCTCATTTGCATCCCGGCGAGTCGTTTCGCTATTCGAGTGGTGCGGTCCTTGAAACCCCGGTTGGTGCGATGGAAGGCAGCTATCACATGGAGGCTGATGACGGCATCAACTTCGAAGCGCCCATTCCGGTATTCACGCTTGCAGTACCCGGTGTCATTCAATAGCTTCCCGCCGTGGTTTGACGGACAAACCAATTGGCTCAATACGTCATAGGTGACTTGCAGGGATGCTACGATCATTTTCGCCGCCTGCTCGACCGAATCGGCTTCGATCCTGACAAAGACCGTTTGTGGCTGACCGGAGATCTGGTTAACCGCGGCCCGAAATCTCGCAAGACATTGCGCTTTGTTAAAAGCCTGGGCGATTCTGCAATTTCGGTACTCGGCAATCACGATCTGCATCTTATTGCCCTTGCCAACGGCATCAGGCTCGCAAACAGCAACTATCAGTCGCTGCAAAAGATTCTGGCCAAGGACGATTGCGGCGATCTGATCGACTGGTTGCGATTTCGCCCTCTTGCTTATTACAGCCGCAAGTTCGACACACTGATGGTTCATGCCGGTTTGCCGCCGCAGTGGACGGTCAAAACCGCGCTTGCCTGCGCAGCTGAACTCGAAGAAGTCCTGAGAAGCGATTCCTACGTCGATTTCCTGGAAAAAATGTACGGCGACAAGCCACGCAAATGGTCTCCGAAACTAAAGGGCAACAAGAGACTTCGCTATATCGTCAATTGCCTCACCCGTTTGCGAATGGTCAAAGAGAACGGCGCAATTGAACTGACCTATACGGGGCCACCTGAAAAAGCGCCCGCGAAGCTCACACCCTGGTTCGCTGTAGAAGATGCCAAATGGCGAGGCACGCGCATCGCTTTCGGCCACTGGAGCGCCCTCGGCTTGATCGTCAACAAGAAGGTCATTGCCGTTGACACCGGTTGTGTCTGGGGCAGGCAGTTGACAGCAGTGCGCCTCGACAAGGGGCCAACGGTTGTGCAGGTTCGGTGCAGGAAATAATATGCAACTGCGGGTCACTGACAGCAACATATGACAAACGGCCAGAGCATCGAATCCGAAAAAGCCCCGAAACCGGTCGGCGCTTATCCGCACGCTAAGAAAGTCGGCAACCTCCTGTTCCTCTCAGGTATCGGCCCCAGGCCGGCTGACGGTGGACCAGTCCCGGGAGTGAAGCTGGATGCGGCCGGTGACGTGGATTCCTATGACATTTCGGCCCAGTGCCACGCCGTTTTTGCCAACGTACAAAGCGTGCTCGAGAGCGCGGGCTTGACCTGTAGCGCGCTGGTGGACATTACCGTCTTTTTGACGGATATCGAACGTGATTTCGCAACCTTCAACCGCATCTATGCAGAATATTTTTCGGCGGACGGGCCGTGCCGAACGACCGTCGAGGTAACCCGGCTGCCGACACCCATCGCCATAGAATTGAAATGCATCGCGGATGCCACAGACAGCGGGAGCTAGGTCATGCAGTCATTAACGGCATTCAATTTCCAGCAGTGGATCGACGAGCATCGTCACCTTCTGAAACCTCCGGTTTGCAACCAGCAGGTGTTTGACGAAAACGATTTCATCGTCATGGTGGTCGGGGGGCCGAATTCGCGGAAGGATTATCACTACGACGAGGGGCCGGAATTCTTCTATCAGCTGGAAGGCGACATGCTGCTAAAGACGATTCAGGATGGTAAGCGCGTTGACATTCCGATTCGCGAAGGCGAGATTCTGTTGTTGCCGCCGAAAGTCCCGCACTCGCCGCAACGTTTCGCGAATACCGTAGGATTGGTGGTCGAGCGCAAGCGATTACCGAAGGAACTCGACGGCTTCATGTGGTTTTGCGATAACTGCAATAACAAGTTGTACGAAGAGTATCTCTACGTCAGCGACATCGTCGGTCAGTTGCCGCCAATATTCGATCGCTTCTACGGCTCGGAAGAAAATCGCACCTGTGATCAATGCGGCACTGTCATGCCGAAACCCGATTCCTGAGTTTTATGCTCAAGATCGACATCCACACGCACATCCTGCCGGAGAAATGGCCAGACCTGAAAGAGCGCTACGGCTACGGCGGATTCATACAGCTCGAACACCACGGCCCGGGCTGCGCGCGCATGATGCAGGACGGCAAACTGTTCCGCGAGATCGGTGCCGACTGCTGGGATCCCAAGGTGCGCCTCGACGACTGCGATCGGACCGACGTCAGTGTGCAGGTACTGTCCACAGTGCCGGTGATGTTCAGCTACTGGGCGAAGCCGCAAGACACCGCCGACCTGGCTCGCCTGTTAAACGATCACATCGCACAACTGGTTAGCGAGTATCCGAAGCGCTTTATCGGCCTGGGTACGTTGCCGATGCAGGACGAAACGCTCGCCATCAGGGAACTCGAACGCTGCCAGCAGTCGCTCGGCCTTGCCGGCGTCGAGATCGGCTCGCACGTCAACGGCTGGAACCTCGACGACGATCGAATATTTCCGATCCTGCAAGCCGCCGCCGAGCTGGGCACGGCGGTATTCGTCCATCCCTGGCAGATGCTGGGTAAGGAGCGCATGGGCCTGTACTGGATGCCGTGGCTCGTCGGCATGCCAGCAGAGACGGCACTGTCGATATGCTCGATGGTGTTTGGTGGCGTATTCGAAAAATTGCCGAACCTGAGAGTCGCGTTTGCGCACGGCGGCGGGGCGTTCCCGGGACTCATCGGTCGCCTGGAACACGGTTTCAACGTGCGTCCGGACATCGTCGCGACAGCCAACGATCGTAACCCGCGAGAATACATCGGCGAGTTTTTCGTTGATTCACTGGTTCACGAACCGGGCATGCTCAGGTACATGATCGAACTGTTCGGCTCGGAACGCATCGCCCTCGGCAGCGACTATCCTTTCCCGCTCGGCGAGCACCATCCGGGCAAAATGATCGAGGACATGCAACTGGACGAGGAGACCACCGCCAATCTACTGGCCAACAGCGCCCTGGAGTGGCTGGCGCTAAAACGCAAGGATTTCGAATGAGCAAATTCGAAAGCAGTCTCAGGTATGCACGCGCGCTCGATCGGGCGGACAAGCTGAGTCGCTTCCGCGACTATTTCAATTTTCCGGCCGACAAGGACGGGCGGCGCAATATTTATTTATGCGGTAACTCGCTTGGCCTGCAGTCGAAACTGGCAGTGCAGTATGTAGAGGAAGAACTCGAGGAATGGGCGCAGCGCGGCGTTCATGGGCATTTTGCCGGCCGGCGCCCGTGGATGCCTTACCATCGCGAAGCAATCAAGGGTCTTGCCTATCTCACCGGTGCGCAGGACAACGAAGTCATTGCCATGAATTCGCTGACCGTCAACCTGCACCTGATGATGGTGACCTTCTATCGGCCCACCAAAGATCGCTACAAGATCGTAATCGAATCGACGGCCTTTCCCTCGGACCGCTTTGCGGTAATTTCGCAGATTCGCCAGCGTGGTTTCGACCCGCAGGACGCGCTCATCGAATGGCACCCGCGTGAGGATGAGCAACTGCATATCGAGGATCTCGAAAGCATCCTGGAGGCCGAAGGCGAGCAAATCGCGTTGTTGTTGTTGCCTGGCGTGCAGTACTACAACGGGCAGGTGATGGACATGGAAGGCCTGTGCCGACTCGCCAGGGAAAAGGCCTGTGTCATTGGACTCGACCTGGCACACGCAATCGGTAATGTGCCGATGCAATTGCACGATTGGGCACCCGATTTCGCGGTCTGGTGTACCTACAAATACCTGAACAGTGGCCCGGGTGCAGTCGGCGGCGCATTCGTGCACGCAAACCATCTCGATGCCGACGGCAGCGAGCAACTGCTCGGCTGGTGGAGCCACGACGAAGCGACACGCCTGAAAATGGACAAGACTTTCGTGCCGGAAACCGGTGCAAGCCTGTGGCAGGTGAGCAATCCCGCAATCCTTTCCCTCGCGCCGCAAATTGCATCGCTGGAAATATTCCTCGAAGCCGGCATCGACAAGTTGCGCCAGAAGTCTATCAGGCTCACGGGATTCCTCGATTTCCTGTTGCAGCAGGGCTTCGCGGGACGCGTGGAATCGATTACGCCGCCACACGCCCGCGGCTGCCAGATGTCGCTGGTCGTGCGCGATGAAGGGTTGCATGCCCGCTCGGTTCTCACGGTGCTCGAGGAGCTGAACGTGACCGCCGACTGGCGCGAACCGAATGTCATTCGCGTCGCCCCGGTGCCACTTTACAACAGCTTCGAAGACGTCTATGAGTTTACCGAGAGACTGCGATCCGCCACGGGCACATGAGCAGGAGCAGTGTGAACATCGTCGGCGCCGGGCTTTGCGGCAGCCTGCTGTCGATCATCCTTTCGCGGCGCGGCATCAACGCCAGCGTTTATGAACGACGCAGCGATCCGCGCAGTTCGGAGACCGACGCCGGCCGCTCCATCAACCTCGTGCTGTCCGCACGCGGCATCCGCGGCCTGAAACTGGCCGGCGCCTTCGAGCAGGTCGAGCCGCTGCTGGTGCCGATGAAAGGCCGCATGATCCACCACGAAGACGGCTCGACCGAATTGCAGTCCTACGGCCAGAGGAAACACGAAATAATCCACTCCGTGTCGCGTGCCGGACTCAACCGCGCCCTGATCGACACCGCAATAGACAAATACAATGTCAAAGTTCGATTTCAACAGGAGGCCGTTTCCTATTACCCGGAAGAATCGGTATTGCGCATCCGCGACCACGAGCACGATCAGGATTACGACCTCAAAGGCAAACCCCTGATCGCCGCCGACGGCGCGGGTTCGGTGATCCGCCGCGCTTACAACGGCAATGACAGGATCGCGCCTCACGAAGAGCTGCTCGGCCACAGCTACAAGGAACTCGCGATTCCGCCGGGGCCGCAAGGCGAGTTCCAGCTCGAACCGGATGCGCTGCACATCTGGCCGCGCGGCGAATTCATGCTGATCGCCCTCCCCAATCCCGGCGGCGACTTCACCCTGACCTTGTTCATGCCGAACGAAGGGCCGTCCAGCTTCGCTGCTGTCAAAACCGAAGACGAGGCAGAAGCTTTTTTCGCACAATACTTTACAGACGCGGCAGAACTCATCTCCGACCTCACCCGGAGTTACGTCAGGAATCCGGTCGGTATCCTCGGCACGGTTCGCTGCGGCCGATGGCACGATAAAGACAAAGTACTGCTCATCGGCGACGCAGCACACGCGGTGGTGCCGTTTCACGGCCAGGGCATGAATCTTGCCTTCGAGGACTGTGTCATCATCGACCAGGTGCTCGACAACCCTAAGGCCGATTGGCAAACCGTCTTCTCGGTATTCCAGGAGGAACAGATCGCGAATGCAAACGCCATCGCCGACATGGCACTGGAAAACTATGTCGAGATGCGTGATACCGTCAGGGACCCGGGCTACGTCGTGCGCAAGAAACTGTCGTTCGAACTGGAACGCCGGTTACCGAACCGGTTCATTCCGCGGTACTCGATGGTGATGTTCCACGACGAGATTCCATACGCAGTTGCGCAGGCACGTGGCGAGATCCAGGAGAGATTACTGCGTGCGCTCACAGCAAAAGCCCGCTCAATAAAAGAAATCGACCTGGACTTCGCCGAGTCCGAAGCCGAAAAACAATTGCCACCTTTGCATATGAAGAGCCCCGCCGAAGCGGGGCTCTGAACTCGCATTGACCAGCGATTATTTCAAGGTGACTTCGCGCATCAGGTACTCACCGGTAATCGTGCGCATCGCCGGGTAATTTTTCTGCGCATACTCGGTCGATGCATCGGCATTCGCCTTGCCCATTTCGGCCATAAAGGCATCGTACCGCGCTTTGTTCGGTGCAAACGCCGCCGAATTCTCGAACTCCACCACGAGGATCAGGTTGAAGTCGCCGCTTTGCGGCAGGTCGCTTCTGAAAATCGAATAATCGACGATCTGCCCCAGCTTCTTTGCAACTTCGTTGGACGTCGCCCAGGTGCGCGCGATACCCTCGAGATAGGCATCGTCCATGTTCGGATCGACTCGCACGGTCGTTACCGAATAAACCGATTCACTCAGCTCGTAATCCTTCCACGGATCCAGGTCGGCCAGTACCACGGCTGAAATCATTGCCAGAATCAGTCCCGGAATTATTGTTTTGCTACGCATTTTTATGCACTCCTATTTATCACTGGCAAGTGCCAGTGTGCTGCAGAATATACCACCGACACCGCACGCTGCGACGGGTATTCCGGGCAGCCCGCGGAATTAGTCTCTCAGCGTTTCGAATATCCGGAACACCTCCACGCGGGGTTCACCGACGGTCCGGTAGGCTCTAGCAATGGTCTTTCTCAACTCCGACTCACGAAATTCGGCCAGCGCTTCAGGTGACTTCCACAAATAAAGGCCGGCAACTTCACCCGTTGCCGATTCCTCCAGGTAGTACTTCTGGGTGAGGCCCTCGAGCGCCCGGAACTGGTCAATTCGGCTGTCGACCACGTCCTGGATTTGCTCCATGGACAGGGATGACTTGAATTTCACCAGCAATACGGCGGTTGGACTTTGCATCTGAAAACTCCGAATTTGATGGCTGATCGCGGCTGAAGCCGCTCCCGCAGGCTACACCGCCTCAGCGTCGCTCCAGCACCTGAAAACTGACCGAATACGGCCGCTCCTCGTCTGTCGGCAGGTGCTCGCTCGACAATACCCGCCAATCGCATGGGTTCAAATCGGGAAAAAACGTATCGCCGGCGATGTCGGCATCCACCCGCGTCAAATAGATGCGCCTGGTCATCGGCAGGAACTGTTCGTAAACCTTGCCGCCGCCAATGATCATGACTTCGTCGGCATCGCCGGCAAGTTGCAGGGCCGCTTCGGGCGTGCTGGCGACCTCCGCGCCTTCGGCAACGAAGGCATTTTGACGGGTCAATACGATGCTGCGGCGCCCGGGGAGGGCTTTGCCAATCGATTCCCAGGTCGCGCGGCCCATGATCATGGGCTTGCCCATGGTGATTTCCTTGAAGCGCTTCAGGTCCTCCGGCAAGTACCATGGCAGACCGCCGTTTGCACCAATGACGTTGTTCGCCGAGGCGGCGACAATCATTGACACTCTCATTGGAATTTTCCCGGCGAAATCAGACCGCGACTTTGGCTTTGATGTGCGGATGGAATTCGTAATTGAGGATCTCGAAATCTTCGAAACGGTAATCGAAGATCGATTCCGGCCGGCGCTTGATGGCCAGTCGCGGCAAGGGCAACGGCTTGCGTGACAGCTGTTCTTCTACCTGTTCAAGATGGTTGAGGTAAAGATGACAGTCGCCGCCGGTCCAGACGAAATCGCCGACCTTGTAATCGCATTGCTGAGCCAGCATGTGCGTCAGCAACGCATACGATGCGATGTTGAACGGTACCCCGAGAAAAATGTCGGCACTGCGCTGGTAAAGCTGGCAGGAAAGCTTTCCATCGGCAACGTAAAACTGGAACATCGTGTGACAGGGCGGGATCGCCATCCTGTCGATGTCGGCCGCGTTCCAGGCGCTGACCAGCAGGCGGCGTGAATCGGGATCCTTTTTCAGGCGTTCGACGACCTCGCTGATCTGGTCCACGGCCTCTCCGGAGGGCGTCGGCCAGTTTCGCCACTGCACGCCGTAAATTGGACCCAGCTCGCCGTCCTCGTCGGCCCACTCGTCCCAGATCGAGACACCGTTGTCCTTTAGATAACGAATGTTGGATTCGCCTTTGAGGAACCACAAAAGCTCGTGGATGATGGATCTGAGGTGGAGTTTCTTGGTGGTAACCAGCGGGAACCCCTGGCTCAGGTCAAAACGCATCTGGTAGCCGAAGACACTCAGCGTGCCTGTGCCCGTCCGGTCTTCCTTGCGCGCCCCGTGATCGCGAACGTGGCGCATCATTGCCAGGTACTGTTGCATGTCAGGCCATTGCCTCCTGTGTGTGCCGGTTCCTGTAGGCCAGGTATAAGAGAATAATCCCGCCGACGATCATCGGCGCGGTCAGCAACTGCCCCATCGTAACCCAGCCGAAGGCGAGATAGCCGAAGTCGCTGTCCGGCACGCGTACGAACTCGATGCCGAAGCGCATCATGCCGTAACACAAGAGGAACATGCCGGAAACGGCCATCGTCGGCCGCGGTTTCGCGGAATAGAGCCACAGAATGACGAACAGGACGAGGCCCTCGAAGAATGCCTCGTAGAGCTGCGACGGGTGCAGGCCGACGCCGTTGATATTGAATGCCCACGGCAGGTCAGTGGGTTTGCCCCACAGCTCGCCGTTGATGAAGTTGCCGATACGCCCGGTACCGAGGCCGATGGGTACCAGTGGCGCCACGAAATCAGTGACTTGCAGCATGCTTTTCTTGAGAACCCGGCGACCGTAGAGCCACATCGCGAACATCACGCCGAGGAGACCGCCATGAAACGACATGCCACCCTGGGTGATCTTGAAGACATACAGGGGGTCGTCGAGCCAGTACTCGAAACCGTAGAAAAGGCTGTAGCCCAGCCGGCCGCCGGCAATGACGCCCAGCATGCAATAGAAAATCAGGTCGTCGACCTGCTCCGGCTTGACCACCGACCAGCTCTTCTGCGCCCGTCGCCGTGCGAGCAGCCAGCCGGCAACGAAGCCGATCACGTACATCAGACCGTACCAGCGAATCGCGAGCGGACCGATCGAGAAAATGATCGGATCGAAATCGGGATAGGTCAGCATGCCGCAAGTCTATATCAAGCCCGCCGTCATCCGCGAGGGATGATCGGTTATAGTCTCGATCAGTAACGACAAGCCCTCAGATGAGCACTAACGAAGCAAACCGGCTTGCGCAGGAGACGAGTCCCTACCTGTTGCAACACGCCGACAACCCCGTCGACTGGTACCCATGGGGGCCGGAAGCGCTGGAACTCGCGAGACGTTCGGGGAAACCGATCCTGCTGTCGGTCGGCTACTCGGCCTGCCACTGGTGTCATGTCATGGCGCACGAGTCGTTCGAGGACGAAGCCACCGCGACCCTGATGAACGAGCGGTTCGTCAATATCAAGGTGGACCGCGAGGAACGGCCGGACATCGACAAGATTTACCAGACCGCGCATCAATTGCTGACGCAGCGTGCCGGCGGCTGGCCGCTGACGATGTTCATCAACCCGGAGGACCAGCGGCCGTTTTTTGGCGGCACCTATTTTCCGAAGACCGCGCGCTACGGCATGCCGTCGTTTGCCGAGGTGATTACGCGAGTTGCCGACTACTACAAGGAAAACCGCGACGAGATCAAAGCCCAGGGCAGGCAACTCGCCGACATCTTTTCGCAACTCGAGCCGCAGGGCGCCGATGAAACCCTCAAGCTGAGCGCGGCACCGCTTCAGTCGGCGCGGGAGAAAATACTGCAGGTATCCGACCGGGAGTTCGGCGGCATCGGCAAT
Organism: Woeseiaceae bacterium; assembly: GCA_033720315.1. Lineage (GTDB taxonomy): Bacteria > Pseudomonadota > Gammaproteobacteria > Steroidobacterales > Woeseiaceae > SZUA-117. The sequence continues at coordinate 111,538 of JAWWCT010000005.1, forward strand.
GCGCCGAAATTTCCGCACCCGAGCACGATCGAGCGCATGTTGCGCCATTGGCGCGCCAGTGCCCACAGCGGCGAACCGGATATCGAGGCGCTCGGCATGGTGGCGCTGACGCTGACGCGCATGGCGGACGGCGGCATCTACGACCAGTTGGCCGGCGGCTTTTGCCGCTACTCGGTCGACCGTTACTGGCAGATCCCGCACTTCGAGAAGATGCTGTACGACAACGGGCCGCTGCTCGCACTGTATGCGGAAGGCTATCTCGCCACCGGCGACGACTTGTACGGGCGGATCGCCAACGAGACGGCCGACTGGATGCTGGCGGACATGCAGGCGCCGAACGGCGGCTTCTATTCGACACGCGATGCCGACTCGGAAGGCGAGGAAGGCAAGTATTACGTCTGGACACCTGATGAAGTCCGGGCCTTGTTGAGCAAAGAGCAGTACGAGGTATTCGCGCGCCGCTTCGGCCTCGACAAGGACGCGAATTTCGAAGGCAAGTGGCACCTGACCGTGCGCGAGACGGAACAGGCCATTGCGGCGGATCTTGGCAGGGAAAAACAGGAAATCGTCACGCTCATCGACGCCGCGCGCTCGACACTGCTCGAGGCGAGGAGCCAACGGATTCCGCCGGGGCGTGACGAAAAACAACTCACATCCTGGAATGCGCTCGCCATTCGCGGATTGTCGGTTGCCGGGCTTGCGCTGGGTCGCGACGAACTGGTCGAAGCAGCGAACAAGGCGGCTGATTTCATTCAACAACACCTCGTCGTTGAGGGTCGTCTGCTCGCGAGCTTCAAGGACGGGCAGGCGCGATTCCCGGCCTATCTCGACGACTACGCGTTTCTCGTCGATGCGTTACTCATGCTGTTGCAGGCAAACTGGAACAATCGACACCTCGACTTCGCGATTGAACTCGCCAACCAGCTTCTCGAGCATTTCTACGACGAGCAAGGCGGTGGCTTTTTCTTTACCGCCGACGATCACGAAACCCTGATGCATCGCCCGAAACCGTTTGCAGACGAAGCGGTTCCCTCGGGTAACGGCGTCGCCGCATTCGCACTGCAGCGACTGGGCTTTTTGCTCGGCGAAACCCGTTACCTCGACGCCGCGGAAAAGACCCTGCGAAGCGCGTGGCGCGCGATGGACGAGTACCCGCACGGCCACGTCACGCTGTTGCATGCTCTCGAGGAATACCTCGAACATCCCGAGATCATCATCATTCGTGGCCATGACGAGGACATGCACCACTGGCGCGACAGCGCCGCAAGAATCTATGCGCCACGCCGGCTGACCTTCGCCATCGGCGCGGACGTCGAGGGCTTGCCGGGAAGCCTTGCAGAGCGTAAGCCCGTCGCGGACGATACCGTCGCCTACCGTTGTATTGGCAGTCAGTGCTCACTACCCGTGACCAGCTGGGAGGCGCTGGCGGCCGAACTCAGCGAGATCCGGGAAGACAACGCATGAGTGACGATCGCACGGCTTCACGGCGCGATGTCATTGCCTGGGGAATCGCACTTGCTTCGGGAGCCGCGGCTTGCGGCCGGTTGAACGAGGATTCGGGTGTATCGATGAGCAGACCATTAACCGACCTGTCCGCGACCGAGGCGATCGCCGCAATGCAGCGCGGGAACATGACGGCAGAGGCTTACGCCACTGCCCTGTTGGAGCGTTGCGCGGCGAGTCGTCATTTAAACGCGTTCATCACGCTGCAACCGGACCGCGTTCTCGAAGCTGCCAGAAATGCGGATTCGAAACGCGCGTCGGGAGCCACTCCCGGCCCGTTGCACGGCCTGCCGATCCCCGTCAAGGACAGCGTCAATACGCGTGACTACCCGACGACCGGCGGCACGCTGGCTCTCAGGGACTTCGTCCCGGCAGAAGACGCGCCGCTGGTCACGATGCTCAAGGAGGCCGGCGCGATCGTTCTGGGCAAGACCAATATCCACGAGCTGTCGTTCGGCTGGACCAGCAACAACCAGGCATTCGGCGCAGTGCGCAATCCCTACGACCCGTCGCGAATCCCGGGCGGCAGCAGCGGAGGTACGGCCGCGGCAGTTGCCGCCGGCATGTCGCCGCTCGGCATCGCCGAGGACACCCAGGGCTCGATTCGCGTGCCTGCGGCACTGTGCGGGATCTTCGGGTTCCGGCCGACGCAGAATCGCTATCCGAACGAAGGTGTCATCCCGATCACCCCGATATTCGACCAGGTCGGCCCGCACGCGCGAAACGTCGCCGATCTCGCGTTGTTCGATCACGTCATCACCGGTGATCCGATCGTCGATACACCCGCTTCGCTGTCGGGACTGCGGCTTGGCGTACCGCGCAGGTACTTCTACGAAATGCTGGACAGCGAAGTGCAGCGAATAACCGAGGAGGCACTGCAAAATCTCTCCGATGCAGGCGCAGTGCTGGTTGAAGCCGAGGTGCCGCAACTGAGCACGCTCATCGGCCTGACCACAGACCCCGTACAGAGCTTCCATGCCAAACCGAAACTCATCGAGTATCTGAAGGTCTACGAAACCGGCGTCTCGTTCGCCGAACTGGTCGACAAAGCAAGCCCGGACATTCAGGCTGCTTTTGCTGACTACGTCCTCGGTGGGCCGTTAACTGCGAACGAAAAACAATTCGCCGCCGCAAGAGACGTGCATCTGCCCGCCTTGCGACAGTCGATTGCCGATTACTTCCGGTCCAACGATATTGCCGCGATGATCTTCCCGACAACGCAGATTGCGGCGCCGCCGATCGGCGACGATGTCGAAACGACGTTGAACGGCGAAACCGTGCAGTTCGCGCCGGTGATCAGCCGTAACATTTCTCCGGGCAGCACCTCGGGCATTCCCGGCATTGTCATCCCTGCCGGTCTGACGAATGCCGGTTTACCGGTTTCGCTGGAGCTGGACGGACCCGCTGGCAATGACCGGCAGCTGCTGGCCGTGGGTCTCGCGATCGAAGCGCTGCTGGGGCACCTGCCGCCGCCAACAATCTAGTCGCTTCTGCGCTACTCTCTATTGCCATTTGGCAGGCATTGCGAATAATCGCAACGTGCTTGAAGAAATCTCACAGCTTACCGTCATCGTTTTCGGCATCGCCGTATTCGCGGGTGCCGTCCTGGGCCTTGTCCTGCCTGCGAAACTGATGCACATCGTGTACACCACGGCGACCAGGTCATGGGGCATTTACCTGGCTGTCGTCCTGCGGCTTTTGCTGGGTGCAGCCCTGATCGTTGCCTCCCCGGCATCACGTTTTTCGTTGTTTTTCGAGACGCTTGGCTGGATCGCGATCATTGCCGCAATCGGCATCATGCTGATGGGGCGTGCCCGGATGCGGCAATTTGTACTCTGGTTCAAGGATATGCGACCGGCGTGGATTCGCGCATTGTTGATTTTCGGGATCGCCTTGGGCGCTCTGCTCGTCTACGGCGCTATTCCATAGCACCGTCGTTCAGGCCGCGTCGTGAAATATGATGCCGAGCGTATAGCGCTCACCCGATCGCAATTCGCTGACACCGTGGCGCATTTTTACGCGATAGTAGCCACGTGCTCCGCTCTGCGGACGTTCGTTGACTGCAAACGCCACGCCGTGACCTTTTTTCAGTCCAACGACCTCAACCCTGGACTGCATGCGCGGTCGTTGTTCGGTCAGCACGAACTCGCCACCCGTGAAGTCCGACTCGTCGCTCAGCAGTACGACAACCTGTAACGGGAACACGTGTGCACCGTACAGGTCCTGGTGCAGGCGATTGTAGTCTCCGCTCTTGTACCTGAGGATCAGCGGGGTCGGCCGCAGCTGGCCATCCCTGTGACAACGTGCGAGAAACTCGGCGTGCGTTGCGGGGAAACGCATTTCGCTGCGAAGATTCTCCTGCCATTCGTTGGCGACCGGCACCAGCAGCGCATACAGCTCGTCGCGCAAAGACGCGACCTTGTTCGGCAACGGGTAATCGAAGTACTTGTATTCGCCCTCGCCGTAGCCGTGGCGACGCATAACGATGTGGCTGCGAAACTTCTGATCATTTGCGAACTGCGATCTGAGACTGTCCGCTTGACGATCCGTCAGTAATCGCCCGAGCCGGGCATAGCCACGCCCGTCCAGTTGCTCCTGGATCGAAGAGCTGTCGGGTTTCCTGATCGCTGCAACCATCGTCGTCAACTGCGCGGTTTCGCCGCGGCCGCAATATCCTAGCCAACCGACAGACGCAGAATGGTCATTATCGGACGCCTAATACCTGAAACTCGCTCTACGGCTCGCGCCTGAGCGGCACCTGGGCGAAGCCGTCCAGCGCTCTCAGCCATTCGCGCGTCAGCACGTCGAGCGCCGCTTTGCCTTTTTCGGGCGTCGCGAGCGTTGCGTCGCCGAAAATGCCCGACGCCGAATACAGCGGATCCGTCGGATCGCGCGCCAGCCGGCCAGGCTGGTAGCCGCCGTAATCCCGCGGCGCTCGGTCACCGTAATCCGTTACCGCCAGCTCCATGTCGATGAGTTCCGGTTGCAGGTACAGGTTGATCGAGGTCTCCATCTCGTCGCCGTGGCCACCCATTTCCTGCTCGGCGAGCGCGTCGATCTCCTCGGTCTCCAGGTCGTTCCAGGAAACGACCAGGGTCGGCACCCCGGTCTGAACGCGAATTTCCCGTGCGGCGATCGAGATCGGCAGCCCGGTCGCATTGGCAATGCCGGTGTTCAGGAACACGATGCGTTGCGCACCCTGTTTCGCGAGCGACAGCGCGACCTGGTACACGTAGTCCTGGAACA